>QBLS01000010.1 GCA_003249015.1 Pseudanabaena sp.
ATGAGTTTCCTATTCTTCTCTGATTTAATCTGTTCAACAACTTTGTAACATGACCAAACACCGCTTCCTGTCAGACTAGGATTTAGGGATAAGTGCGCTAGCATAACTAATAGCTGCCTTTCTCCAGAAGACAAAGCGCTAATTGCTTGCTCTTCAATGCTTCCAGAGATAGATACAGTCAACTGACCACTACTTGTAACATCAACTTTTTTCTTGGTTTGTGCAAAGAATGAATTGACAAGGTTCAAAAATCTTGAAATAGGCTCATGTAGCAAAGCCCGATTCTCAATATACTCTTCAAGCATCGACAAGTGTTCTACGATCCTATCTGCCTGAGGTCTATTGATAATCCAATCAAAATAAACATCACTTAACTCATTTTTGGGTTGTTGTTTGCTTGTATCACGTTTTCCACTTCTTCTTTTACTTAATTGTATGTCAGTTGATTTATCTAGGGACTCAACAACTTTGCTCATTCGCTCAAAAAACTCTATAAGTGCGGCTTGAATTTCGGGAATTGGTATTTTTACACCCTCTGCGGCAAGTTCTATTTTGGCTAGTTGTTTTCGGTAAGTATTGAGTTCTCGTCTAGAAGGTAGCTGTTTATCTTTTCCCATAAATGCACTTGGTTTATACTCAAACGCCTTAGCAAAAAATTTGGTACGCAGCCGTTCATCTAACTGCTCTTGCTCTGCACGTATTTCTTGCATACGAGTGACTACTAGGAAATTCACTTCAATTAAACCAGTTGTTGGAGGGATTTTTCTAGAGTCTTGAGCATCTGGCCAGTATCGCCTTGCAAGAATATATTCGCGTCTCTTAGCATCATATGTATCGTCATATCCAGATACGGGCATCATAAACCTACGATCAATTCCGAGAAACATTGGCGTAGACATTTGGCGTATAGCCTGATAGATTTCGCTTGATACAAACTGAGCTACTACAGGAGATCTTTGTTCTTCACGACGCTTTGCTTCCTGAAGTAGTTCAAGCTCGACACTATTAATACGTAGCTCGTCATTAAGACTTGATATTGATAGAGTAATTGCATCATCATGTATGCGAGATGAGCTAACTACGATTTCTTCGTGATTATCTGTGATAACCAATACTGAAGCACGCGAATATGTGATAGAGCCCAGTTCATCTAGATTAGGTGTGAGAAGGGCTATTGCTAGACGTAAGGCAGTTGTCTTACCAGACCCATTGAGTCCAGTCAAGAAAGTAATATCATCGAAAAACTCCACATTAATGGGTAGGTGACCATGCACTTCAGTCGCTGTAAGCCTCTTTATCTTCATTAGTTCGTTGCTTAATTTTCTAAATTCTAGTGTTTTGTGAGAACTAGTAGTTTTCTGAGTCTTAAAAGGACTTACAATCAGAAACTTTTTGGTGAATGTTTGTTTGGGGATGAGGTAAACGAATGTTTATAGCATAAAGGATACGAATAATAGCTTTGCAGAAGAGGACCTCTTAAACTATGTCCTAGACAGAAAAATTCTGGCTAATCTAACTATAATGCAAATAGACCGAAAGTCAATGTTTCCGACTAATCGACTTATACGGGATCTAAAATATAGAAAAATTCTATCTAAAACCCTGTTTTCGGATAGATATAACAAAAACTCTACCTTATTACAGAAATGGTATAGCTCCCTAACGATATCATTTATTATGCAGCTTAGTTGCTTCCTCGGTTTCACTATCCAAATTGCTCTACCATCTTTGAAGTTGATGAATAGAGGAGTACAGGTCAAGCATTACTATTACCGCACAGAGAAGACCTATGTAAAACCAAAATTATAACAAGTATTTGAGAGAATATAAGTATTGATATTACTTTTTTCGTTATCTCTGAAACATTCTCAATACAAAGTTTTTAAAGACAAATCTATCTGCCATAAGTTGTGCCTAATAACAATGTACAACATTAGGATAATGATTGTGGCAATAGAAATGTTGAAGATTATACTGAAATAAAAAGATATCAGGAAAAGTAAGGTAGTGATGACGTGAATGCTTTACCCTAAAATCTTACTTGGCTTATTATATACTCACTAAATGATGTCAAAAGCAAAATCTTGATATGTATGTAATAACCACAGTGAGACTTCCCGCAAATGTATGGTAAATGTCCTGCTTGCTCTAGTAGGGGAACCTTGCAAGAGGAAATGATTTCTGTCATGTCTGCGAATTCCAATGTTACTGCTTTGTGATATCATTAAATTAAATGCAAATTTAGTGCGGTAATCCTATGATTAACCTCAGCCAAGATATTCAACCCCTATCCACTTTCAAGCGTAATACCAATGAACTCATCACCCAAATGAGAAATACTGGGCATCCTATAGTCTTAACCATCAATGGGAAAGCAGAATTAGTCGTACAAGATGCCACATCCTATCAACAATTGCTTAATACAATTGAAGAACTAGAAACCATAATTGGAATTAAAAAAGGATTAGAAGACTTGGCACAAGGTCATACCAGACCCTTGAACCAATTTGTTGAAGAAATGCAAAAGAAACATGGAATTTCAAGTTAAGTTAACTCGCTCTTCAGAACAACAGATAGAGTCAATTTATCTATGGATAAAGGAGCGTAATCCTGAATACGCAGATCAGTGGTTCAGAGGATTAATGAATTTAATCGCTACGTTACAAGATAAGCCTAGACGATGCTTATTAATCAAGGAAAATCATTCTACTTCTGAAGAAATTAGACAGATTCTTTATGGTAAATCAAGAAATAAGTATCGAGTTGTTTTTGCTATTAGAGAAGATACTGTACATATTCTTTATATACGTCATAGCGCTCAATCTTCAATCACTTTTAATCCCCTCGATTTTGAATAATGGCAAAAGCAAAAAGTCGATATGTATGTAATAACTGCGGTGAAGACTTCCCGCAGATGTATGGAAAATGTCCCGCCTGTTCTAATTGGGGAACGTTGCAAGAGGAAATAATTCCTGTCGTGTCAGCTAATTCTAATGCGATCGCCACATTCTCGCATCTTGGTACAGCCAAATCCACAGGCAAGGCAAAACCTAGAGAATCCTTAACCCTCTCGCAAATCACTGACAACGACCAAGCGCGATCGCCTTCTGGTTACGAGGAACTCGATCGCGTATTGGGTGGAGGCATTGTTGCAGGTTCCCTTGTGTTGATTGGTGGTGAACCAGGAATTGGCAAAAGTACGCTGTTATTGGGCATGGCGCAAAAACTGATGAGCCGCTATCCTACGCTCTATGTCTGTGCCGAGGAGTCAGCGCAACAGGTAAAACTGCGATCGCAGAGATTGGGAATCTTAGAAGAGAATTCTGATGATCTTTATTTATTAGCAGAAACAGACTTAGAAACAGTCCTCAGAGAATTACAATCTCTCCGTCCCAAGGTTGCTGTCATCGATAGTATTCAAGCCCTATACTTCTCTAACTTAAATGCTGCCCCTGGTTCTGTTTCGCAAGTGCGGGAATGTACGGCGGCGCTAATGCGAGTGGCTAAGCGCGAGAATATCTCGCTATTTATCGTTGGTCATGTAACGAAAGAAGGCTCGATCGCGGGGCCGAAAGTTTTAGAACATATGGTGGATACGGTTCTCTATTTTGAAGGTGATCGCTTTGCTACCCATAGACTATTGCGATCGGTCAAGAATCGATTTGGTGCAACACAGGAAATCGGTGTATTTGAAATGATTGATCGCGGCTTGCGTGAGGTTTCTAATCCTTCGGAATTATTTCTGGGTAATCGTGATGAATCTGTCTCAGGAACTGCCACGATTGTCGCCTGTGAAGGAACGCGCCCGATTGTGGTGGAGTTGCAAGCCCTCGTCAGTCCCACCAGTTATTCATCACCACGCCGCACGACAACAGGAGTAGAGACTAATCGGTTTCTGCAAATTCTGGCTGTTCTCGAGAAGCGGATTGGGATTCCTTTATCAAAACTTGATGCCTATGTCGCGGCGGCGGGTGGATTGAATGTTGCTGAACCTGCGGTGGATTTAGGTGTAGCGATCGCAGTGGCGGCAAGTTTTCGCGATCGCACCGTTGATCCTCGCACAGTCATGATCGGTGAAGTTGGTTTAGGTGGACAGGTGCGACCAGTTTCGCAATTAGATTTACGTTTAAAGGAGGCGGCGAAGCTAGGATTTAAACGAGCAATTATTCCATCAATGCAGGTGATGCAAGATTATGGAATGGAAGTCATTCAAGTTAGCAAGGTGCTGGATGCGATCGTGGCGGCGTTGCCGCGTACCAAGTTTGAGGTGGCTGCACCACCTAACGAATAAAAGCAAAAGAGAGTCGCAACGCGACTCTCTTTTGCTTTTAGACCGATACGGTCTGCCACTCTAAAGTATCTAACGTATGAGAACGCTCTAGAGCGCGTTCAAAACTGTCAAGCTTTGGCTCAATTAAGAACGGCTCACCAACGTAGCCTTGAACTGCTTCTTGAGTCTTCAATCCGTTACCTGTGATGTAGACAACGGTAGTTTCTTCAGGGTCAATTTTGCCAGCTTCTACGAGCTTCTTCAGAACTGCGATTGTAGTTCCGCCAGCCGTTTCTGTGAAGATACCTTCAGTTTCGGCTAGTAGCTTCATTGCTTGGATGATTTCATCATCATTGACAGATTCTATGTTGCCATTGGTCTTGTGAGCAATGTCGATCGCATAGATACCATCCGCAGGGTTGCCAATGGCGAGGCTCTTAGCGATCGTCTTAGGTTTAACGGGGGTAATGAAATCTCTTCCTTCTTTGTAAGCCGAAGCAATTGGTGAGCAACCTTCAGCTTGTGCACCACTAAATCTGACGGGCTTTCCTTCAACTAAACCAACCTTCACAAATTCATTAAATCCTTTGTAGATTTTGGTGAATAGAGAACCAGAGGCTAAGGGAGCCACAATATGGTCAGGAAGTTTCCAGCCCAATTGTTCAATTACTTCGTAACCAAGGGTCTTAGAACCTTCGGAATAGTAAGGACGCAAGTTGATATTGACAAAGCCCCAACCATGGGTATTGGCAACTTCAGAACACAGTCGATTTACTTGGTCATAATTGCCGTGAACCGAGAAAACTTTAGGATTATAGATGGTTGTACCTAATACCTTACCTGCTTCGAGGTCGGAAGGGATGAACACACAACACTCTAAGCCTGCATGGGCAGCGATCGCAGCCGTGGAGTTAGCTAAGTTACCAGTACTAGCACAAGCAACAGTGGTGAAGCCTAGTTCACGGGCGCGGCTGAGAGCAACCGATACGACCCGATCCTTGAAGCTTAAGGTGGGCATATTCACAGCATCATTTTTGATGTAGAGATTTTTGATGCCGAGGCGCTTAGCAAGGCGGTTTGCCTTGAGTAGGGGAGTCATCCCTGTTGACACGTCGATATAATTATCAGTCTTGACGGGCAAGAAATCGCGGTAGCGCCAAATTGACAGAGGTCCAGCCTGAATCGTCTCACGGCTGACTCTAGCCGCGATCGCATCGTAGTTATAAGCAACTTCTAAGGGACCAAAGCATAATTCGCACACGTGCATCGCCTTGGCTTCGTATTCTGCACCGCACTCTTTGCATTTGAGATTACTGAAAGTGTCAACGCGATCACTGGTGTAAGGAGAAACAATCGTTGCAGTCATGTTTTTGCTTGCCTCTTGGTTGCCTGAATTAGCTACCTTGCTAGGTTTTAAGTACTTTTTTATTTGTATTGTCACGAACCTTAACACGCTGACAAACTGTCGTCAAATATACCCGACCATATAAGTCGGGATTTGGAATTCTTATTCTCTCTGCAAGTTATAAAGGTTTGTTTCCCCGCCTTCGGCGGGGAAACAAACCCATACTTCACTAGAGATAAAAGCTATAGCAATTTTAAATATTTAGAAGAGGCTTCGACGCTTCGACAAGCTCAGTGAATCGCTTCGCTCAGCCAACGTATACTGCTGGCTGAGCGAAGTCGAAGCCTTAACTCTTATGTGAATATTTGAAACAGCTATAAAAGCTATAGGCTCAAGGCTTATTAATTTTCTTAGCCATAAGTTGTTGAGCTTGGTTGATCCAGATCGACATCTCCCCAATATCAGGACATAAATCAGCACGGTTAAAATTTTGTACCTGTAAACGCATAATTTGTTTGTGTAGTTTATCGAGGGGTGTTTGAGCAAGTTGTTCCACCGAAACGATGCCACTATGCACGATCGCACCGCAATACTGACAACCCACCGCAGGGATACGCGCCAAATCTGCAAAAGCTAACCATTTTGTTAATAGCTGAAATCTCACCCCAAGTGCGATCGCCAGTTCTTCCTTTTGAGCTTTGTTACGACCTGCCTTTTGCAGCAAAGCTAGAGTGGTTATGATGCCGTGGTCTTTAAGTTTTTGGCAGTCTTCGGTACTTAATGCTGGTAACTGGTCAATTGGAAAGTTTGAAGGTGAAATAATTTGAGAAGTTATTGAAGATTTCATTTAGTAAATAGGTAGATCAACATAATTAAACCCTAAAACTAGAGGTTGTTCCGCTCACTGCGCGGGTGGAACAACCTTTTTGGTTTTAGGGTTACTTATTCCTAGCTACTTAGTAGTCATGCTTATAGAGAGAGCTTTTTGTCGCGATCGCAACTTGTATAAAATTAACCTCTCTTAAAACGGCGGCTCAACCCTGAACTCATCTTAGAAATGACGAGATTTTATAGCAAAACTTGCTTTGCTATAGCATCCGTCACAATGCCCTGCTGCATGATCGCCTTTAGCTGCAAAGCGATCAGATACAATGCTCTAGCCTAGTCCTACTATCCCTCAATGTCCCACATTCCACCACCCAAAGTATTAACAGCCTTCCCTGATGCAGTCATAGTTAAGAGCAAAACACCAATTCAAGGTTCTAACCAAAAACGGAGACGCTGGCAGACATTAGACAATAGATTTTATGAGTGGGACTACCAACATGGCACTATTGAAAAGTATGATAAAAATGGTAGACATCTGGGCGAGTTCGACCCTACAACAGGCAAACAGACAAAACCAGCTAACCCTAAGCGCAAAATTGAAATTTAACCTATGGCACAACTCAAGAATTTTCTAAGGTTAAAAACTTCTGCGCTCTTTTTTGTTAAATCCAAGTATAGACAAGGCAAAAAAAACAATAATCTCAAAAAGTCTGCGGAGTTTATCAACGGATATAAGGTTGAGCGTTTAATCAGATGGTATGAAAAAGTAGGCAATTCCCTGATTGGTGAAAGAGTCCTCAAAGGCATATCATTATCCGATTTACAAAAGTTATTAAGTGAGCCCTCTGACTCACCTATGTTTTTCACTTACGAGCTTACAACTGAGCAAGTTAAATATTTTCAGCAATATCTCGAACAAGATTTTGATACTAATGCTTACGACTATTTTCTAGAATGTGATGCGCTTTAGATATCAAAGCGGTGGCTCAATCCCTAACTCATCCTAAAATGATGAGATCTTAAGGCATATTGATATTTTATTTTTACTCTCGCGCCTAATTCTTTGGTGTGCTTAGATCCAGTACTTTTCTGGCAGACAAACCATCAGCGGCTGTGCCGAAATACCATAACGAAGCGGCTGCTTCAGCGCGAGTGATTGGCTTTTGTGGTTGCAATAGAGTCGTAAACCCAAAACTACGCCGAATATTAGACAGATCTCCTAACTGTGAGTCAGCAAAAATTGCACTTAGAGCCGACTTACTGATGCGATCGCTATCTCGAAAGCCCCATGACTGGCGAATACTGTCAGCAGTGGCATTGGGTAAAGGCTTTCTCAAATCAAGGGGAATCTTCCACTGCACCATCTCTTCACGGGAGAGGGGATCGTCTGGTAAAAAGCGATCGCCTGTGCCACCGATTAGCCCTGCATTGGCTAGCCCTTGAATAATTGCAAAATCAGGGTGATTGCTAGGAATATCGGGAAAACTTCGCGCGTCATTGGTCTGGGCAAGGCGAATTTGACGACTGGGTTGATCGGCATAGAGGCGATTATTGGTTTCTAGTAGCCATCTGGCATATTCGCGGCGTGAAACCAAAATATTCGGTCTAAACTCTTGTCCTGTTTTGGGGGTGATCGTTCCTAACTGGTAGAGATCTTTAATCCAATCTCTAAGCGGGGCTGGCGCTTGACTGATATCGCTAAATTCCTTGGTCAGGTCTTGGCTCTGAGCTGTGGCAGTCTTAAAGTCAAACTTTATAGCAAAAATATTTTGGAGGGAAGTTTTTAAGGAAGGGCTATTTGATGACGATGGTAAGGGGATCGTGGCGACTTGTTGAGATGAACTTTCGTCAGGCTTGGTGAGATTATTAGAATCTGTAAGCGTATTTTTCGAGATCGGCTCTGGGCTTGGTTCGGTCGTTGGTTTTGTCGGCTGATCGAGAGAAGTTTTTTCAGGTGGAGGGGTAACAGGGGCGATCGCATTTTCTAGGGAACTACCAATATTTGAGCCTTGGCAACCCAAGGTGGAGGATGCAACTATCCCGAGGAAAATAACGATCAAAAATTTTCTAAATTCTGCACTCATACGGTCATTATTCCTAAGAAGCCTTACTTTCAGTCTCGACTAAGCTCGGTAAAGTCGGGGACAAGGGGGCAGTAGTAGGCAAGATATAAGGTGCCTTAGGTCTAAAGTTTACATAACGACTGCGACGTGCTTCCATAATTTCTGACTGAATAGCTTGCTCATCTTCACCAAGACAGATTAAAAGGTGAGTTGTTAGCTCTAAACTTGCCTCAAAGGTAGGATGGACGACTTCTTTCGCGCCTAGTTGATAGAGGGTATCGATGTCGGCATCTTTCTTAGCCCTAACTACGATGTCTATATTTGGAGCGATCGAGACTGCCCTTTGTACTGCCAGTCTAGTGGCGGCGGGGTCAGATATGGCAATCAGCATCGAACGTGCATGATCAATTTCGGCTTTTTCGAGCACAAATGGGCTGGCGCAATTGCCATATAAGTAAGGAATATTTTGCGATCGCAGCATTTCCAGTTTTGACTCCGCTGCCTCAATCACTAAAACCCTGTAGCCTTTAGACAGCAAAAGTGAGACGATGCCTTGTCCGATCCGCCCATAGCCACAGACAACTACGTGATCTTGTAACTCTGCATTAGCTGATAGCTCTTGGGGCATATCCAGCTTATTCATCCATGATTGTAAGAACGGTACTTTTTCTAGCAGCTCTAAAATCTTGGGAGTTGCCTTGAGTAAAAATGGCGTAACCATTAAGGTTACAGCCGTTGTTCCTAAAATTAATAGGTAAACTCGGCGCGAAACTAATCCTAATTTTTGTCCTTCACTGGCTAGCACAAAAGAAAATTCTCCAATTTGCGCCAAGCCAAGCCCTGCAAAGATAGCGATTCGCAGGGGATATCCGAAGATGCTCACTAATGGCACCACAATTAAAAACTTACCCAGCATCACGATCGCAACTAAGCTGAGAATTAATTCCCAGTTTTGGATCAAAAATACAGGATCGATCAACATCCCGATCGCTGCAAAAAATAGTGTCGCGAACACATCGCGCAGCGGTTCAACATAGGTAAGTGCTTGATCGGCATATTCCACCTCCGAAATCATCAAACCAGCGACGAAAGCACCCATTTCAATGGACAGCCCCAACTGTTCCGTGAGCAATGCAATCCCCAAACACAATACAATCACGCTTAGCAAAAATAATTCGCGGCTCTCAGTACTCGCCACCCATCTTAAAAATGGCGGAATTATCCATATCCCTGCGGCGATCGCGCCACCTGCAAATAGAGCCGTTACCGATAGAGCCTTAATTACTTCAATGCCCACAGACTCAGGATGATCCAGCGCAGGCAAAACCGCTAGCATCAATCCCAGAGCCAAATCTTGAATAATCAACATCCCTAATGTCACCTGTCCCTGTGCGGACTCGGTTTCATTGTTCTCCATCAAGCTTCGCAGGACTACGGCGGTGGATGAGAGTGACAAAATACCACCCAAGAAAATTCCCTGTGTGGGTGTCTCGACCCATCCCACAAATACGGATAGCGCCGTGGTAAGTGCAATGGTCAGTAAGACTTGTAATGTGCCACCACCAAGGGCGATCGCCTTCACTTTGTTTAGTTGCTTAAGTGAAAACTCAACACCAAGGGCAAATAGTAAAAAAGCAACCCCAAACTGGGCTAAAGTTTCTACCTGAATTAGCTCTTTAATTAGCCCTAGCCCTGTGGGCCCAACTACAATACCGCCAAAAATGTAGCCTAATAAAACTGGTAATCGCAGTGCTGCGGCAAACAAACCACCAAAGGAAGCGGCGGCGAGAACGGTTACTAAATCAACAATTAAGCGAAAATCTTCTTGCACAGAAACCAACTAAACAACGTTGCCACATATACTTTAGCTTGGATCTATAGCGCTTTACGTGCAAACACCAAAGGATAATTGCACCGTAATTATCCCAATTCACAAAAGTGTAGTCACAATTTTGTGAATCAAAAAACTAAACCCAGTAAGGGTTTTTAAATGAAGAAATGGCGTAACCATTTCTTCTGGGGAGCGACAGCTAAAAACAAATTTTTGAGATCTAGATGCTGTGCCGAAAATGAATAACCCCGCCGCAAGCGGACGGGGTATCAAATTCTTTTTTACTAGAATTTACTCACACCGCAGAGCGGTGGGGTATTTACCCTCTTAGTTCAATAAAAATCAGATGCTTAATAGCGCTGCTTCGCTCTTCCACTAAACGTTACAGCCGAAGGCTAGCTCTCAAAAACTAAGTTTTGTTTTTTGATCGCAAATTTGATCATAAATTGCACATTGTGTTATTATTAGATTCGCGAGTTAAGGGCTTGTAGCTCAGTGGACTAGAGCACGTGGCTACGGACCACGGTGTCGGGGGTTCGAATCCCTCCTGGCCCGTCCAAAATAAATGAAAAAGCATCACTTGGTAAATCAATACTAAGTGATGCTTTTTTATTTTGTAACAAATACATTGGACAATGCCTGATCAACATCTTCAGGGCTAACAATCCAATAGCTAAACCGAAATTCCTCAGGATCGCTAGGTCTACCCTGTAGACTGCTTGTCTGAATCTGATCGGGCTTAAGGGTCATTGCAAAGGTCGCGATCGCCGTCATCTCATCAAAGCTAAGATCAGAGTCCACATGACGCTGCATGACGTTAATCAGATCGGGAAGATGAAGCACTACTGAAGGGTTGGCGATCTTGTCCTTAATCGCTCTCAACACCAACTGTTGTCTGGCAATCCTGCCAATATCCCCCTCTTCGTCATAACGAAACCTAGAAAATCCTTCAGCTTGTTCCCCATTCAGAGTTTGCATTCCTGCGTAAAGGTCAATATTTAATTTCTGGGTTTTATCTTCATACTTCATGCGCTTAGGCACTTCGATCTCAATCCCTCCAAGGGCATCTACTAGCGCTGCTAAGCCTTGAGTATCAACCCGCACATAGCGATCAATTTGCACTCCATTAAGCTTTTCAGAGACCACTTCTTGGGCAAGCTTGGCTCCACCATAGACATTGGCGGCATTTATTTTAGTTATGCCATAGTCAGGAATAGGTACTTGAGTGTCACGGGGTATAGAGAGGATATTTACAGCACGACTCACAGGATCAAGACGAATCAGCAGCATACTATCGCTGCGACCGTTAAATGACTCAGGCGAACCCAGAGGCGCATCCAGAACTCGATCTACTCCCATCACCAAAATCTGATACGGCTGATCCAGCTTGCGTCCTAGCCCTTCGATCAGAACTTCTTGAGGTTTACGACCTGATATCAGCCCACCCCAATCCAAAGCATTGATCGGAATGATCCGCCCTAAAAAAGCTCCTGATCCGACTGAGACTAGTAAAGATAGGGTAAAGCCAATCTTGGCAAAAGGAATACGTTTGATTGATTTGACAGTGGATTGGACTAAATCAGTTGCCATCGGTTGTACGCAAATAGTGGGCAAATCAGCCTGACTGGTGGTATCGGCTGACCGAATTTTGGATGCAGTTATCGGTCTATTGCTCACACACTACTCCGTACTTCTATAATGCTCAACAAACAACATATACCGCAAGTCAACAACTCTATGCAAGCTGTAATTATTGCTGGTGGAAAAGGAACGCGCTTGAGACCCTTGACCTATGGATGTCCTAAGCCAATGCTACCCTTGGTGGACCGTCCATTTTTAGAATGGATGATTGACCGCTGTCGTAAAGCTAGTGTGAGCGACATTTTGCTAAACGTGCAGTATCAAGCGCGACAAGTGATTGATTATTTTGGAGATGGAGAACGCTTCGGTGTGAAAATTCGCTATATCGAGGAGTCAACCCCACTCGATACAGCAGGTGCAATTAAGCTTGCAGAGCCATATTTTACGGGTGAGTCACTGATTGTGTTCAACGCCGATATTCTCACTAGCTTAGACTTGAAAGCCTTGATAAAGTTTCACAAGGAATCTCAAGCTGACGCGACTTTGACCTTGACGAGAGTGCCTGATATTACGCCATTTGGCTTGGTGGAAATCAATGAACAATGCCAAGTTAAAGCGTTTCGAGAAAAGCCCAATGCTTCACAGGCAGTAGAGTTTTTAGCGCAGGGAATTGACACGATCAATGCAGGAACCTATGTATTAGAGCCAAGTATTTTTGATGTCTATCCCACGGGGGAGCCATTGAGCTTTGAACGCCGCGTTTTTCCTGATGTGCTAGAACGAGGCTTAAAGATGATGGGCTTTGTGTCAGAAGGCTATTGGATGGATATGGGAACTCCTGAAAAGTACTTTCAAGCTCAAGTGGATGTTTTGGAAGAGAAAGTGGAGTTTGATTTTGGCGATCGCGCTGAAAAGAGAGGTGAGGGAATTTGGATTGCTAAAAGTGCCACTGTTGCGGAAGATGCGATTTTAGAGGCTCCTTGCTTTATCGGTGATTTTGCCTCGATTGGCAAAAATGCTCATATTCCATCACAAACTCTAGTCGGAGCAAATTCTTCTGTTAATCGGAAGATCTCCTCGGGAATGTACAGTGCTGGGTCATTGCTAATTTAGTTAGATTGCTATGCGCTAAAACGAACCACAAGAACTATTTTGAAAGCGTCGCTTCGCGACGCTTTCAAAATAAAAAAATTAGATTTTGGTGGCGCGGCTTCGCCGTACCACCAAAATCCATCACAGCAATTGTCGATCAACCCAAAAATCTTAAAAACATTATGTCAACGGAACCCTCTAGCAAGCCGCTTACCACCTACGAACGTTATCTTATCTTTGTTGAGAGAATTATTCTCAACATTGAAAATGGGAAATTACTGTCCAAAGAACATATCTATCGGATTCTTTGTGACAGTTTGGAATCAGGAACGGGAGAGATATTTGAGCGATCGCTAGAGGAATATTCCCAATTATTGCAAGCTAACTTTGACGCACAAACTGACGAAGTAAAGCAAGCCAAGGCAACTCAAAAGCTGCGGGCTATGAAGATTTTGAAGGATGCTTGGGCGCAGTGGCAAGAAAACTATCAACTTCAAGATGCCTGTACTAGAGGGTTGCAAGCCATCCTTGCGGCTGATTCAGAAGAGAAACTATCTGTACTTGTGCAAGTGCTTGATCCTAATCAAGCGAATGTTTTTGAACGTCCGCATATTCAGCAACTAGCAGAACTTTTACAAAAAGCTGCTGAATCGGAAGAATCTGAAGCTTTTGCATTGCGCCAGATGGCAACTGGTTTGCTGCGTGGTCTGGCATCCTTTGACCAACTGGAAGGTTCATTAGTAAGTTGGCTATACGAGGCGCAGCGACAGGTGGGATTTGAGCGATCGCGAGTTGCGGGCCCTTGGCAGATTTGGTCACAACAGATTTCTAGCCCCTTGCCCAAGGATTTATTTAGCACTCAAGCCAATAATCAATCCGCTGCCGCCATTGCCCAAGCTGTGACTAACATTGATCTGAGTGCTTGGGTGGAGCTAATCGTTTTATTGCGGTATTTACAGAGGAACTTAGTGCTTTGGTTTGATCGGCAGCCCTACGATGCCAATGCAGGAATCCATATGGCGGGAACAACCTATGTTGCCTTTGCGATGATTTGGTCAGAAATTAGTGGCGGATTTCAAAAAGCGCAACAGTTATCCCCTAGCGATCGCCAATCTCTAGCGAAGCTTTGCTTTCGGATTAGCTTGCAAATTTTACGCACCTTTGCTCAACGCGAAAACTTCCCCCTTTATGGTGGAGTGTTTGCTTCATTTTCTGGTGAAAGCTTCCGAGAAACAATTAATTATCTTGATCAACCGCTCAAAGAATCCGAAAATACCCAAGAAAAAGCACGTATTCTCACAATCTTAGGGCATTCCCAAACTTGGATTGGCAATCATCCACAGGCGATCGCCTTACATCAGGAAGCGCTAACCCTTGCCCGTGAGGTGGGTGATCAACGCTGTGAGATTGCCAACCTCAATCACATTAGTCGGATTAGCCTAATTCAGAAGAACTTCTCAACTAGTGAATCTCAAGCTCAAAGAGCAGTGATTTTGGCACGACAAGTGGGTGATCGCCAAGGTGAAGCTAATGCCCTCGCCAACTTAGGCTACAGCGAAGTAATGCTAGCGCGTCAGCAGGAAGTCATTACGCCTGAAGAACTGGAATCGCCGATCAATCATTTGGAACGGGGGCAGAAGTTATCCGAGAAATTGGATGATCTGCCCAATCAAGCCCTGTGTTGGGTGGGGCTGGGTACTGCTTATGTGGCGATCGCGCAACCAAGGCAAGCCCAGATTGCTTTGGAAAAAGGCTTGTTGATGACTCAAAAAATTGGCGATCGCGATTTGCAAGCATTATGTCATTCTTATTTGGGCGAGGCTCTCTATCAGTTAGAACAATTAGAACTAGCAACTTACCATGCTTGTTTGGGAATGTATCTATTAGAGCAGCGCCATAGTAAAACGTGGCAACAGGCGGCAGCTTTAGTGGCAATTTTGCAAGGAAAATTAGGTAATGAAGGGTTTTCGCAATTGCTGCAACAAATGCGATCGCAGTTTATTGCGCTAATTGGCGTAGATGGGCTTGACCATATTCCCAATTTAATTGAGCGCTATCGCTCTGGTAATTAGATGCCGAGATTGAGTGCGCGAAGCGCACTCAATCTCGATTACGCTAAACAATCTATAAAACCTTTGCGTAGATCTTCTTGCTTGAGATGCCGACCGATGAATACCAGTTGATTTCTGCGAGTTTCACTCTCTTTCCAACTGCGATCGCGAGTTGCGTCAAACTGCATATGCACACCTTGAAACACCAGACGCTCATCAGATCCAGCGAGATTAATAATTCCCTTGGAGCGAAAAATATCTTGTCCTTGAGTTCTCAATAACTCACTAATCCAAGCTTGAAACTTATAAGGATTGACTTCTCCTGTTTCCAAAATACTGACTGAACCAACTTCTTCATCATGGACATGGTGACGATGCTCATGGTGTTCGTGATGCTCGTGCTCATGATGGGAATGATCATGATCGTGATGAGAATGATCATGTTCATGTTCTTCTTCCACTTGAGCCGCTAGAAATTCGGGATTCTTCTCTAAAATGCGATTTAGGTCAAAGCCGCCGACATTGAGAACCTTGTTAATGCTATCGCCAATACTTTCAGTGTCAGTTTGATTTAACTGCACGCGGTCAACTCTTGCCAACACATTGAGGTGCTTGATTTTTGCTTCGAGTTCTTCCAGTTCTGACTCCGTAACGAGGTCAGTTTTATTTAACAAAATTACATCTGCAAATCCGATTTGTTCCAGCACTTCGCGATCGCCCCAATGTTGCTGAATGTGCTTAGCATCAACAACTGTTACTACCGCATCAAGTTCCACTTGCCTATGAATATCTTCATCCATAAAAAATGTCTGAATCACAGGGCCAGGGTCGGCTAAACCTGTGGTCTCGATTAATAAATGATCAAACTTATTGCGGCGGCGCATGAGATTGCCAATAATCCGAATTAAATCACCGCGCACTGTGCAGCAAATACAACCATTATTCATCTCAAAAATCTCTTCGTCAGCACCAATCACCAACTGCTGATCGATCCCAATTTCCCCAAATTCATTGACGATTACGGCAACTTTTTTGCCATGCTCAGCCGTGAGAATGTGATTGAGTAAGGTGGTTTTGCCTGCGCCAAGAAAGCCAGTAAGAACGGTGGCAGGAATTTGTGAGTTCGCGATCATAGCTTATGCTGCTTATTTGGAATACTGATTGATATATTGAGGATTATAACTTACAAAAAAGCCCTCGCTTAGCGAGGGCTTCTTGATTAATTAGTCAAAACCGAGTAGGTCAAAAATTTCGCGATCTTTTAGAGGTTGGGCGTAGAGAGGCTCCGCATTGTCCAGCATACCTTTGGCAAGTTTCAGGTATTCTTGTTGAACTTCTAGAACTTCAGGCTCAGGATCCATTTCAAACACAGTGCATTTCTTCAAACGACTGCGGCGAATGGCATCGACAGTGCGGAAATGGGCAAGGGTTTTTAAACCGACGCGATCGTTAAACTTGTCGATTTGATCCGTTCCTTCGCTACGATTGGCAATAATTCCACCGAGACGGACACGGTAGTTTTTCGCTTTTGATTGAATTGCCGCAACAATCCGATTCATCGCAAAGATTGAGTCAAAATCATTGGCAGTTACGATCAAGCAGTAATGGGCATGTTGTAGAGGCGCAGCAAATCCGCCACAGACCACATCTCCCAATACATCAAAAATCACGACATCTGTATCTTCCAGTAGATGATGTTCTTTGAGCAGTTTGACGGTTTGACCAGTGACATAGCCGCCACAGCCCGTACCTGCGGGGGGACCACCTGCCTCAATACACATCACGCCGTTATAACCCTCAAACATGAAGTCCTCAGTTTGTAACTCTTCAGAATGGAAGTCAACGGTTTCGAGAACATCGATTACGGTGGGAACCATTCTCTTGGTGAGCGTAAAAGTGCTGTCATGCTTGGGGTCGCAACCAATTTGGAGGACACGTTTACCAAGATGGGAGAATGCTGCTGACAGATTGGAAGATGTGGTGGATTTGCCGATGCCGCCCTTACCATAGACCGCAATTACCAAAGCACCTTCAATTACCATTCCTGGATCTTGATGCACTTGAACACTACCTTCGCCATCTTCGCACTTTGTAATTGATGGTGGATGCGCTGTTAAAACTGCCAAAATAGACTCCTAAATATAAATAGATTTTATTCTTCCCCTTTCCCATTAAGGGAAAGGGGATGGGGGGTGAGGGTAATTAAATTACTTGCCGATCGCTGCTTTTGCTTCGTAGAGAGTATCTGAAGTGATCGAAGTAATACCGCGATCGCTAGCAAATTTCTCGGTATTGCGCTTGATTTTGCCGCGCACAAAGAAGGGGATCTTCTTTAATTCCGCTTCGCCATCAAGACTCCAAGTGATGCCATCGACTTCTTGGGCAAGGGGAGTCATGACTACTTGATTAGAATGGCTTGCTGAGTTACTAATGACTATTGGCTCAGAGTTAGCTTCACGGCGAGTCTCCTGTGAGGTTGCAGTATGCAAATGGCTCATATGACCTTCCGCAAACTCGAAGTCCTCTTTGAACATTCCAATCAAATGTTCTTCTAGTCCCATCATCAAAGGATGAACCCAACTGTCAAAAATCACATTTGCCCCTTCCCAACCCATTTGGGGTGAGTAACGGGCTGGCACATCTTGGACATGGATGGGAGCCGAAATTACCGCGCAAGGGATACCCAAGCGTTTGGCAATATGTCGCTCCATCTGTGTGCCAAGCACCAGTTCTGGAGCAGCTTCAGCAACCTTTGCTTCTACCGCTAAGTAGTCATCGCTGATGACCGCTTCAAGACCATGTTTCTTTGCCAATTCGCGGACTTCCCGTGCAAATTCACGGCTGTAAGTTCCGATACCCACCAGCGTAAAGCCTAGTTCTTCCGTGGCAATGCGGGCGGCGGCTAAGGCGTGAGTTGCATCGCCGAAGATAAACACGCGCTTACCAGTGAGATAAGTTGAGTCAACCGATCGCGAATACCAAGGCAGTCTAGAGGCATGAGCTTCGGCTGACGAAGAAATACGGGCAGCATCCCAGTTGCCGAGAGTGTCGGACTGTGATCGCGCTAGGGCTTGGCTGACATCAATTTCAGCAACCTTACCAATCTCTGCAATAAAATCACGGGTTGCACCAACGCCGATGGGTACAGTTTTAATAATGGGCTGGGCAAAATTACGACTTAACCAAGTACAGGTTGTCAGTGCAATTTCGGGGTAAAGGCAAATATTAAAATCGGCATCAGGAATTCGCATCAAATCCTCAGGGGTTGCACCCATCGGCGCGATCACATTGACATCAACCCCAATTTCGGCAAGTAATTTCACCACTTCCCGAATATCGTCACGACATCTAAACCCAAGAGCCGTCGGACCAATAATATTTGCCTTAGGGCGAATATGGGAGTCTCTGGGTGGACGCTTGGTATTAGGAGGTAGTACGACAGGTAAAAGTAAGGTGCGAATTAAGTGATAGAGAGTTTCGCTTGCACCCCAATTTTCTTTTTTGGAATAGGCGGGTAACTCTAAGCTAACAACGGGAATCGTTAGTCCCATGCCCTTAGCAAGTGATCCAGGTTGATCTTGAATTAGCTCAGCGGTACAGCTTTCGCCCACTAGCATCACTTGAGGCTTAAATCTTTCGTAAGCATCTCTAACGGAGGTCTTGACCATTTCGGCGGTGTCACCACCCAGATCGCGAGCTTGAAAAGTCGTATAGGTGACAGGTGGGCGGCGATCGCGACGTTCGATCATTGTAAAGAGCAAGTCGGCATAGGTATCACCCTGTGGGGCATGAAGCACATAATGCACACCTTCCATGGCTGTAGCAACTCGCATTGCGCCAACATGGGGAGGGCCTTCGTAAGTCCAGAGAGTTAGTTCCATAAGTTATTTGATTATAGTGATATCAAAAAAAAGTGATTTAGAGAGTGCAAAGCACTCTCTAAATCACACAGTCAATCTTCTGCGTCTTTCAAGAGGACGCGCGAATAATTCAGCAAGGTCAGCAGCTTGGTCATAGCCTTGAATTGGTGAAAACACTAATTCAATTGACCATTTTGTTGCCATACCTTCAGCTTCGAGGGGATTTGCTAGTCCCAATCCGCAAACTGTAATATCAGGCTTAGCTTCTCGACAGCGATCTAGCTGCTTTTCCACATCCTGACCTTCCGACAAAGCTGTACCAACTGGCAAAAGATTAATTTCTTGATCCATCAGCAGACGATCAATATAGGGAGTGCCGACTTCGACTAACTCCATGCCGCACTCTCTTGATAAAAACCTTGCTAGAGGAATTTCTAACTGTGAGTCAGGGAATAGGAATGCTTTGCGACCAGTTAGGGCTTGGCGATAGCGCTCTAGAGCGATCGTTGATCGGTTTACAGAGGGCGCGATCGCCTGTGCAAATTGTTCATCACTGACATTCCACGCATCAGCCGCCGTTTTCAGCCATGTGGTTGTACCTTCGATGCCAAGGGGATAGGGCGATGGTAATAGGGTTGCGCCGCGTGCAATTAGCGATCGCACCGTGTCACTGAGAAATGGCTGTGCTAGCAATAATTTTGTCCCCTTACCAATGGGGGGTAAGTTAGCGGCGCGGCGCGGTGGGAAGAAATAGACAGGACCAATGCCTAACTTGTCAAATAGTCTCTGAAATTGGTCTTCCACCACATCAGCGAGGCTACCCACTACCATCAAGCTAGGCTCGTCATAGCTGCGGGGTAACACAGGAACCATCGCCCCCAAGCAGGCATCTTCACCCTGCGTAAACGTGGTTTCAATACCACTGCCCGAATAATTGAGGATTCTGACCTTGGGAAAAAATCGCTGATTTAATCTTTCAGAAGCTTTGGCAAGATCAAGCTTGATTACTTCGGAGGGACATGAACCCACTAAAAATAATGTGCCGATATCAGGGCGACGTTCCAACAATTGATCAACGACGCGATCGAGTTCTTCGTTAGCGTCGGCAAGCCCAGCCAAATCCCGTTCACCAAGAATTGCTGTTCCAAACCTCGGCTCCGCGAAGATCATCACTCCCGCTGCCGACTGTACCAAATGGGCGCAGGTACGGGAGCCGACGACTAAGAAAAATGCATCTTGCATTTTGCGATGTAGCCAGACGATACCCGTTAGACCACAAAAAACCTCTCGTTGACCGCGTTCTTTTAGGACTGAGAGATCGGTAATATTTTTTTGATTGTTTGTTTGGACAGGAACTTCTGTGCAAGGCTCTAGAGCCATGTTTTGCCCTCCTAAAAAGCATCTGATTGCAAAACAATCGATAAGTTAATTCTCTTTACTATATTTAGTAAAACTAGGAGTCGGGGCAAAAAGTTGCAAAGGTTTACAGGAATCCCAGTTATCACAGATAGTTTTGGTGTTTGCCACAGAAGAGGCGAACATCAAAATTTGCTTCTTTACTAAATTGCGGAACCCTAATTGATATATTTGGGGTGACATGGCAAGGCAATCGTAATTAAATGCTAGATTTTTGGACAAAGACCAGCGGAACTTGGATTAATGTTTTGACGATCACCTTCGGGACATTACTAGGGCTGATTTTACGGGGGCGTTTTTTATCACAGGTTTTACCAATCCTCAAGCAAGCGATTGGACTCATCACCATATTTGTCAGCATTACGATGGCAAATAGCTTGCTAAGGGTGAAGGCGGGGGATCTTGATGGGGTGATCCTGTCGCTGATTTCGTTGGTTATTGGTGGTGTAATTGGCGAACTAGGACAAGTCGAAAAAAAACTAGAAAATATTGGCGACTGGCTAAAGTCAAGATTTAAAGGCAAGGGTAAATTTACTGAGGGGTTTGTAGCGGCGAGCCTTCTATTTTGTATTGGACCGATGGCTATTATTGGCAGTCTCAATAATGGGTTAAGGGGTGATGATAACCTCTTAGCTCTTAAATCAGCTTTAGATGGTTTCATTTCAATTGTATTTGCTAGCACCTATGGAATTGGCGTGGGCTTTTCGGCTCTGCCTGTGGCAATTTATCAAGGGAGTTTGTCACTACTAGCTGGAAGCCTAGCTCAAAGTCTCCCCGACCCAGCCAATGCCCAGTCAGTACTGATCATCACAGGCGTAGGTGGGTTGATGCTCTTAGGGCTAGGGCTAAACTTATTGGAGCTTGCCAAGGTGCGGGTAGCTTCTTTCTTACCTGCTCTGGCGATCGCTCCCCTAGTCTACTGGCTAGCAGATAACATCAAATAGTTAATTATGTAAACCCAATTCGCAAAAGCTTAACTACACTTTTGTGGCTTAGAAACCAAACCTTTCAAGGGTTATACCAACATCTATGACGCACTTGCACCATAGGTGTTAATTGAGACTTCATGTATAATTTTATTAAGCTCCTCTGTGGCGTGCGTGACTACCAATAATGTGTCTTGATCGATAATCGTTTTTAAGGAGTCTTCGCAGTCTCCGCCGCAGTATACCAAACTTGCATTTGGGAACTTTAAGTTAGGCGTTGCGCTTCGGCTCCACCTGGTTTTACCGGGTCAAACAACTGAGGTAAAACGGCGTTGCGGAGGGGTGAAACACAAACGTTTTTGAAAAGAGTTATATTTTTTACAAACTCTTTTCAAAAATGCTTGTGTTTAAACCAAACTGTGTTATATTAAATAGGTAAGCGACGCGGGGTAGAGCAGCCTGGTAGCTCGTCGGGCTCATAACCCGAAGGTCGATGGTTCAAATCCGTCCTCCGCCATACTTAATATAAAAAAGCAGCTTTCAAAGCTGCTTTTTTATTTCAATAATTACTAGTAGCTGTGCGTGGAGAAGCCACGCACAGCTATTTTTTATTAATCAAGCATTAGTGATACTTCTAAATAAATAACCAACTACTACACCAATCATCAACGCCCAAATTTGACCTGACTTAACAAAATTATTCCAGCCCTTCGCGAGATCTCCCATCACATCTTGATTAAATTGTTGAGCAACTAAATCCATATGGATATAGGAATACAAATCAGCGATATGGAAATGACTAGCAGAGTTAATCGTCGATAGGTGAGCAGTAAGATCGGAGCCAGTTACCAGTTGAGCTAATTCGAGCATCATATTTTTTAGGATTGGATTAATTTACTAGAGACTTATCTTTTATATGCAAAACCACTAGGGTCATGTCATCAGTATGAGTATGCCCTTCTCCAATAAAGTTTTGCACTTCTTGGAAAATGTAGTCAAGGATCATCTGTGGACGAGTGACATCATCTGAGAGCGGAAAGCAATGCTGACAAGCCCAGTCTAGAGCTTTGCGAAGGTTTTCTTCGTCAAAGCGATCGCCTTCAGGACTAGCGGCTTCGGTAAAGCCATCGGTGTAGTAGATTACGACATCGCCTGCACTGAGCTTAGTGCTGCGCTCTTCATACCGAGAGCCTGCCTCTAGACCGATCAAGGCTCCCATCGTATCGAGAGCATGGACAGTGCCAGTCTGCGATCGCCAATGGAGGGCTGGGGTATGCGCCGCATTACTAAAAGCTAATGTTTGAGTAGTAGGATCATACTCAGAATAAAACATAGTCACAAAGCGGTGAGACTTTTCCAGATCCTCATACATCACTTCATTGAGATGTTCCAAGATCTTGCTGGGCGAATGGTTATTTAAGACCTCAGCGCGGAGCATCCCGCGAGTCATGGTCATAATCAATCCTGCAGGAACACCCTTGCCCATGACATCGCCGATCACAAAACTCCAGCGATCGCCCTTTTGTACAGGAATAAAATCGTAATAATCACCACCTACGCGACTAGCTGTAGAGCATCTTGCCGCCACTTCAATTCCTTGAATCTTAGGACAATGACGAGGTAATAATTGCCTTTGGATTTCGGAACCAATCTCCATTTCCCGATCTTGACGCTCTTTTTTGATCAATTCGGTCGTGAGTTCATGATTTTCTAAGCCAACTGAGGTTTGATCGGCGACAAGGCGCATTAAAGTACGCTTGTTGTCTGTCCATGCATAATCGGGCTTGCGGCTAAAGATATAGAGGCGACCGCGCACCGCATTTTTAACTAATACTGATGTCCCAAACAAATGTACGTCTGCGCCAAGGTAACGGCTAACCATTTCATCTAGAGCCGTGGGACTACCTGTTAAAACTTGCTGAATTGCTCTTTCGATGGCGGTTCTGACCTGTTGGGCTTTCATGCCGCCTTGATTGCGCTCAGGGCAATGGAGAGACTCTAGGCGCATTTGTCCACTTGCCTTAAACAAGATCAAAGCTCCACCATCGGAGTCAGTGACGCGGCTGGCAATGAGAGGAATTAGCTCTAAAAACTGATTGAGATTGCTAAAGCTGCGGAGAGCGTAACCCAAAAAGCTAAGCAGCTCATGGATCTTATTTTGATCTTGACTCATCCGTCTGAGTAGATCTTTGAGATCTTTCATCACCATTACTGATGCATTGTCTACATCAGGCTGTGGTGGTAAGGATCTGTTTCTAGGTGGCAATGATAGCGACATACCAATGCGGCAACTCTAGGTAGTTTGTAAAAAAGCTAATTTAGTCCAATAGTGTAGCCTTAGTTGGCTAAAAAATACGACTAATTTTTAATTACAGTGCTTTGCCGAATAAATGAGTGGCGGCGCTTCGCGCCGCCACTCATTTATTCAGAACCTAAGATAGTTGTGAAAGCATTGCTAAGCAACGCTTTCACAACTATTCTTGGTTAGGGTTTGGGGACAAAGTGCTGTAAATCAAGAAATGGCTATGCCATTTCTTGATTTATAAGGGATAAATTTTGATGGGCAGCAGTCTTACTAAGGCTTGTCCAAGGCGGTATGCCTGAATGTCATACATTGGCAACTCGATCGCCGCAGGTAAGCTTTCCATAAATCGCCTTGCAAGTTCAAGATCACAGCCTGAGATGTTTTTGAGCTTATTGCCTGCATCGAGGAGTACGCTAGAGTTGAGTGGTGGTTTTGCTCTCAGTTGCCAACGTTTGGGGAGATGCAAGTTACCTAGCTCAATGCGCCGTAATCCTGAAATTGAGGCTAACAAAATTAAGCGATCGCCGACTTTCATCACTTCATCATCGGAAGGCATATAAAAATCGGTATGTCCATCGGCTTTGGGACTATATTTTTTTAGATAAATTGGCACAACTGTATAGCCATAGGCGATTTGGGAGAGGTTCTTGTCCACTAGCGTATCGTCGTGGGTGATGGTGTACTCCGCCACCAGTACAGTCCGTTGATTGAGCCGAAATAGACTCAACATATTTTCGCCAAAAGCTGCTCCTGCAAAAGCTTCAGCAGACAGAGCATAGGCACAAAAAGACTGGGAGTTGGGCAGTAGCTCAGCGAGGTTCTCACTAAAGTAGCGATCGTAGGTGCGAATGGCAAGATTGACTTGACGGTTTACTTTCTGGGAAGCATCACGGGCTAGTAAAGAGGCTTCGAGGTTGAGCATTTGGTCATCGGTGACAGAGAGGATGCTCTTTGCTGAACTAAGGTTTGTTTTTGATAGTTCCTCAATGATATTGCCTGTAAACCAAGGTACCTTGTCAGCAAGATCGCAGTCGTGAGGATTTTCGCTGACAATGACAAATGGAAGCTTTAGCTTAAATAGAAGATCAGCAATTCTTTGTCCGAGTCTACCAAAGCCAATAAGGATAATGTGATCGCGCTTGGGTAAAGGTAAAGTACGTTTAAAAAAATCGAATTTAGAACTAAGAATACTATCGGCAATTAGCCCGACTACGCCTAGCAAAAACATCAGGCTAATTAACGTAATTGATAGACAGAAAGCTGTTACCCAAGCAGGAACAGAGTCTTCTTCTAGCCCCCCAAATATGTCTCCATAGCCACCTAGCAGCAGGATCATACTAATGGAAATGGCTTTCTGTAATGAGATGTTTGGCACATTGACATACATGACGATGGAACTAATCACCATCAAGATCACGGCGGTGATCGCTCCCCATAGTGCTAAACGACGCGATCGCGCTGCACGAAACCAAGAAATAGTTTGATACCACTTACTTTTCCAAAATTTGGAATTAGTGATCTTCCGCAGTTGTTGACGGATTTTTGCTAAAGGGGAAATATACACTTGATGAATGGGAATTTCATCATAGTAGCCTTGCCGATAGAATTTACGAGTGGCGAAGTCATTCTCGACAGATTCGATATATACGATTTTATCGCCGACCTGAACTAAAGTGTCAGCTTGCCACTGGAAGAATAGGCGATCTGGATTAATTTCAGGAAGACTTAACAGCCTTGAGTGCTTTTTATGCAGTAGATATGCAGAAGTTCTTAAAAAGCGATAATCATCAGGCTGTACGTAAGTTTCGACCACACGCAACTTGCGATCGCCTATTTGAAATAGCCCCAAAGTTCCCTCGCCTAAGCCTGCCACTGCAAAGGAAGCGGCTGGTAATTCTACAGGATCAAGAGCCACGAAGTTCCCTAACTGTTCCTTCAATAATTGATTGAGATTTTGGCGCGATGAACGTACGACAATATGCACATTGGGATTTAAGCGTCTTGCCGAGATTGCCGCTTCGATATTGACATTCTCATTGCTCGTCACCAATAAAATTGCGCGACAGTCAAGGATTCCTGCTTCCATTAGGATTTCTGAACGTCGGCAATCGCCAATAATTATGGGCTGATCTAGAAAATTTGTGAAGTCGTCAAATTCCATAATCTCAGGAGAGACTCTATCAATTGCACAAATTTTTACTTCATATTCTTTATAAGCAAATTTCTTTAAGTTGAAAACAGAATGCTGTCCAAGGCTGCCCAAGCCACAGACTATAAAGCGATCGCTAATCGGACTTGTGGATAAATTTGCACTAAGTGCAATATCTTCTTGATCAATTTTTGACTTATCAACCTTGGAGCTATCAACTTTAGTTTCTATCTGTTTACTATCAATATAGCCTTTTTCAAGTTCTACCTTATCCATCCATTCTGGTAGAGGTTGACCATACAAAAAGGCATAGATCTTTGCCACTTTGTAGCCTTTACTGTAGAACTCTCGACAGCAATTGGCGATCGCTTCGATCAGCAGTTGGCGATCGCCAAAATAGGTGGATTCCAGTAAGATATGCAGTTCCTTGCGCTTTTGCCTGACAGTGACATTAACCTTGATATCTAGCTCAAGTAAATTGCTATTGATAGTAAGAGCAAGCGATTGCATTCTTTATTCCGCGCTAAAACTGATGAATTTTCCAAAACCTTAATAATAAACCATCAATATTAATAGGAGGTTATCTCAAGACATAGATGGCGGCGCAAAGCGCCGCCATCTATGTCTTTGGCTAGTTAGGCTAAGCGCTGTTCTATTAATCCTTAGTAAACCAATAAAAAATTTGAAAGCGATACCTTGCAACGCTTTCAAATTTTTTATTAGTTTGGGTTTGAATGCAAAGCGCTGGATAGAGGATAATTGAATTTTATAACGTTTACAAATTCATGTCTGTTCGAGTTCGTATTGCTCCAAGTCCAACGGGTAATCTGCATATAGGCACAGCCCGTACCGCTGTATTCAATTGGTTATATGCCCGTCGTCACGGGGGGACATTTATCCTTAGAGTCGAAGATACTGATCGCGAGAGATCTAAGGATGAATATACTCAAAATATCTTGGAAGGTTTGGCTTGGCTGGGGATTAATTTTGATGAAGGCCCATTTTTTCAAACTCAGCGCACTGATCGCTATGTGGCAGCGGTAGAAAAATTGTTGGTCGAGAAAAAAGCATATTTTTGCTACTGCACCGAAGCTGAACTAGAGGAAATGCGTGAGGCTCAGAAAGCCAACAAACAAGCTCCCCGTTATGATAATCGCCATCGCCACCTCACGGACGAACAGCGTCAAGCTTTTGAAAGTGAGGGTCGTCGCCCCGTCATTCGCTTTGTGATCGAGGAACCCCGCACGATCGCTTGGAACGATCTTGTGCGCGGCACAGTATCTTGGAGTAGCAGCGACCTTGGTGGCGATATGGTGATTGCCCGTGTGGATGAGCAGGGCAAGATTGGCTTACCTTTGTATAATTTTGCTGTCGTTGTCGATGACATAGATATGCAAATTACTCAGGTAATTCGTGGGGAAGATCACATTGCTAATACTGCTAAGCAAATCCTAATTTATGAAGCTTTAGGGGCAACACCACCGCAGTTTGGGCATACACCTTTGATTCTTAATCAGCAGGGAGCCAAAATTTCTAAGCGTGACGGGGCAACCTCCGTTTGGGAATTTCGGAACATGGGTTACATCCCTGAAGCTTTTAATAACTACATGGCGCTGCTGGGCTGGTCGCCCAATGAAGGCAAAGAACTATTTACACTGCAAGAAGCTGCCCAAATTTTTAGCTTTGAGCGAGTGAATAAGGCAGGTGCAAAGTTTGATTGGGATAAGCTCAACTGGATCAATAGCCAGTATTTACACTCTTTGCCCACTGAAGATGTATGCGATCGCCTGACTCCTTTTCTAAAAGATGCTGGCTATGATTTGCAAACTGTAGATCGCCAATGGCTGCTCGATCTCACTAAGTTAATCGCCCCCAGTTTAACTGTGCTGACTGATGCCGCCACGATTAGCAAGTTCTTTTTTGTGGATTTTGATGATTACACCGACGAAGCCAAGGAAACTCTTAAGGGTGAGGCGATCGCAGGCATCATGAATGCGCTTATCGAAGCGTTGCAAGATCTACCTGAACTAGACGCTGATGTAGCAGGGGAAATCATTAAAGCTGTCACTAAGTCCCAAGGTGTCAAAAAAGGTGTGGTCATGAAGTCTTTGCGGGCGGCTCTCACAGGCGATCTGCATGGGCCAGAGATTTTACCCTCCTTTGTTCTGCTCCATCGTAAAGGCTTAGCATTGCCCCGTCTACAAAGAGCACTGCAAGTAGTTTGAGCTATAGCGCTTTGCGCTCAAACCCGAACTAGGAATAATTAAAAGCGTTGCTTAGCAACGCTTTTAATTATTCCTAGTTCATTTGCTCGTCAATTGCTGTATGAGGATTCTCGTAAATTTTAGCGGCTCAAGAAAAAATCAGTTAGAGCTTTAACTTCTGGGGAAAGAATAACCACTGCGGCGGCAGCACTAATTAGTCCAAAAGCGAGATTAACAACTTGTACCGATGACTTTTGGTAAGCATCTATTCTGATATTTGCCTCTTTGATATCAAAGTCAAGCTTATCGAATTTCCTATCAAACTCTTGAAACCGCTTGTCAATTTCCTCAAAGCTACGTAGAACTTGTTGCTGAAAATCTTCTTGTGACATTGCTTTTATGATCTTTGTGCTGCAAATGTAAAGCTATTGACTCGTTATGTTCAAACAGTAAAGCGCGCACTTGGTGCGCGCTTTACTGTTTATGCCTTGTTGGAAGGCTTAGAAATCTGGGCGAGATACTTCTGCAAATTGTCCATAGCTAAGATTAGTTGCGGCGTGGGATCGATCGCTACCATGCCATCTTTTAAGCGTTGCCAAATCTCAAAGTGCAAATGTGCTCCCGTGGACATCCCAGTACTGCCGACAAGCCCGATCACTGTTCCTTGCTTGACTTTTTGACCTGACTTAACCAGCACTTCTGATAGGTGAGCATAGCGTGTCTCGTGGGTGTCGCCGTGAGTGATGCTGACCATCAAGCCATAGCCACCTGCCCAGCCAGCCATTTCGACCGTACCACTAAAGGCTGCAACTACGGGTGTACCCTCTGGGGCGGCAAGGTCAGTACCTTGATGAAAGCGAACCTGTCCTGTAATCGGATGGACGCGATCGCCAAATAGAGAACTAATTATCGTCGGTACAATTAGCGGAAATAGCATTTGCTTGTCACCATTGCTAGGCAAGCTCATGGCGGCAATTTCCTTGGCAGTGAGGCGGCGCACCTGCAAAGATGTCTCTCCTGCGGCAGCGGCATAAAGAACGCTGCTATCATTCTGGTAGCTTTCACCTTGGCGGCTTTGGACGGATCTAGAAGCTACTTGAGGATTGCAAGAATTTTGGTCACGTTCCAGTAAGCTGCTGGCGCTGAACTTACAACCATTGGTACGATTTTCTAAGATAACTTCAGGGGCTTCAGCTACGGTTGCGCGTTCAGGAGCATTCTCTTTTTGAGCAGGTAATTTTATGGCGGTATCCGCAGACTCAATATTTACCTGAATTGGCTCACGATCATTGGCGATCGGTAATGTGGGAGGGGGAGCTATTTCAGGTAAGGGGGCAGGTTGAATCGGTGCAGAGTTTTGGATAACTATTACATCTGGGGAGATTGCTGATTTAGAAGCGGCATAGGCAGAACTAACTAGAAGGTAATTGTTGCTGGTGATGCAAAGCAATGTTGCTAGAGTAATGGTGGAGAATGTGGATTTTTGCATATTTTAAGTCTACTGATAGCCGACAGAAAAATTTTGAGGCTGATAGATCTCGTCTTGGCATTTGCCACTCCATCTTACTACCAGTTCACAAGTTGGTCTAATATCGATGATTTGTCCTTGAAGTTCTTGTCCATCGATATTTTTACGGATATGGCGATCGCTAAGCATCTGCAAATATTCTGACAAAATTTTGTCAAGCCCTTCCTGCTCATAAAGTTGCTGTCCCATTCGCAGTCCCCCAATTACTACGTCAATTAGTTCGTCCATACTTGATAGGGTTGTGGGCAATTCTCCTAAAGCGATCGCGCCTTCAGGTACTTCATTTGTCCAGTTAATGCCGATCCCCACTACTGCATAATTAATTCGCCCAGACTCAATTCGCGTCTCGGTGAGAATTCCGCCTAGTTTGCGTCGATCAATTAGTAGATCATTGAGCCATTTGAGTTTCACATTGGCTCCCGTTTGATTCAACGCCTTGGCGATGCCCCAAGCTGACCACAGCGTAATTTGATTAGCTCTGCTTGCCTCTAAATTAGGTTGCAAAATTATTGACATAAACAATCCGCCCAAGGGCGATCGCCAAATATTGCCGCGTTGTCCTCGCCCTTTAGTTTGACGTTTAGCAACGATAATTGTATTCTCTGAGCCTTTTCCCTGATCAATTAGCCGCCATGCTTCACTATTAGTGGAGTCGATTTCTTCGTACCTGATTATTTCCATAAAAATTCTTATTTCATCGAATCGTGCCGCTTAGCGGCGTGATTCGATACTTTGGTTTTACTTTAGCGCAAGCGCCAATGAAAGACTTAGCCATATATCAAACTTGGATGGATCGGGCGATCGCTTTAGCAAAATTAGCTGGCGCGGCAGGAGAAATCCCTGTGGGTGCGGTAATTGTTAACGCTCAAGGTGATGCGATCGGGCTAGGTGCAAATTATAAAGAACGATCCCAAGATCCCACAGCCCATGCCGAAGTTATCGCCATTAGGGAAGCCACTAAAAACTTGCATGATTGGCATCTGACGGGCTGTACACTCTATGTAACTCTGGAGCCTTGTCCAATGTGTGCAGGAGCAATTTTGCAATCAAGGCTTAGCACCTTAGTCTATGGCGCTGATGATCCTAAAACTGGTGCAATCCGCACTGTAACTAATCTTCCCGACAGCCCCGTATCCTTTCATCGACTGGAGGTAATCGCAGGGATCAGAGAAAGGCAATGCCAAGAACTGCTGCGATCGTGGTTTGAGAAGTTACGAATAAGTTATATCAAATAAAGAAATGGCGTAGCCATTTCTTTGTTTAAAACCCTTACTGGGTTTGGTTTTTAACCCACAAAAGTGTAGTCACTCTTTTGTGGATTGGTATTAGTGTTGTGCGGCGTAGCCGCGCAACATAGACCAAGAGCGATCCCTTGCCAACTTCTAAATGTCTATGACTTCTAAAAAATCCCACAACTATCAACAGTTGCAACCACTTTTTTTAGAGCGGGAGTTACAGCAATATAAGCAAATCCTGTTTACTAATGTTGCCCTCCTAGCCGCTTTGCTGGCAGTGGGAACATTGGGCTACCACGTCATCGAAAATTGGAGCTGGTTTGATGCGCTTTACATGACCGTGATCACCCTTGCCACAATTGGCTATGGAGAAACGAATCCTTTGCACCTTGAGGGGCGTATATTTACGATTACCCTGATCATCATGGGTGTCGCTAGTATTAGTTACATCGTGACCCAGTTTACGACTGCGATCGCCAATGGGCATATTTACAACATCTTTCAGGCGAGACGGCAACGAAAAATGATGAAGTCTCTAGATCAGCATTATATAGTCTGCGGATTTGGGCGCACAGGACGGCAAGTTACTGCCGAGTTTGCTGCCGAGGGCAATATTGACTTTGTAGTTATTGACAGTGATTCTGAGATGATCACTCAGGCTGAACAGTCTGGATATCTCGCCGTGCAGGGTGATGCAGCGCTTGATCAAACCTTACTTTTTGCAGGAATTGAACGCGCTCTGTGCATCGTTGCGGCGTTGCCTTCTGATGCCGAGAACCTCTACACGGTTTTATCTGCCAAAACGCTGAACCCGCAGATCAGGGCGATCGCAAGAGCAAGCACTGAAGAATCAATGCAAAAACTACGGCGCGGCGGTGCTGATGAAGTGATTTCCCCTTATATCACGGGTGGTAAACGCATGGCGGCAGTTGCCTTGCGCCCACAGGTAATGGATTTTGTCGATGGCATCATCGCTGGTGACAATCGTTCGTTTTATATTGAGGAATACCGCATTAATGACCCTACCTATGTGGGCATATCGCTTAAAAAAGCCAGCCTGCGATCGCAAACTGGCGTATTAGTATTAGCAATTCGGCGGGCTGATGGACACTTAATTGCGGGTCCCGACGGAGATACGGAAATTCTGCAAGATGACGTGCTGATCTCGATGGGAACACCTGAGCAACTAAGAGCTTTAAACCAGATTCTCAGCCCACTTTCTGCGAAAACTAAGGTTTTGCGCTTGCCACGAAATAAATAACCAAAAAAGCGTGGCGATCGCAGCGATTTTCACTATATCTGTTTCAAATAAGAGTTAGGGCTTCGACGCTTCGACAAGCTCAGTGCATCGCTTCGCTCAGCCAGCACTATATAGCCATAGGCACTTGTATCAGGACAAATCAAAACCCAAATAGTGTGAGGCGGTGCGAAGCACTGCCTCACACTATTTGGGTTTTATGTCCAGCTATACGTTGGCTGAGCGAAGTCGAAGCCTCTTCTAAATATTTAAAATTGCTTTGCTATAAAACTAAAAAAGACTAAAAGCTTTGCAAAGCTTTTAGTCTTTTTTGGAAAATCAAATCCAGTAAGGGCTTCTAAACAAAGAAATGGCTACGCCATTTCTTTGTTTGGGATTAGAAATTCATTTCTGCGGCTTGAACTTTTTCGACTTGCTTCTTCTTCAATACCAACAAGATTTGGGTAACAATTACAGAAGCAAAGAATGCCAACAACCACTGAATACGGCGAGGATCTTGCAACACAATTTCACCATCATGTTGTCCAAATCCACCTACGTTAGGATTGGTTGTCAAGGCAGAACCAACCGTTACTTCACTACCAGGCTCGACAACCAAGGTTGCACCAGCAGGCACTGACTCGGTGGCGATACTGCCATCAGTAGTTTGCACAGAGATCTGATAACCACCATAGATACCTTCATCTTCATTAGGCTCGATGGGGCTAATTTGAGTAACTAAGCCAGCAACTGAAGAGGTGTATTCATTATTATTGCTCTTTTCACCAGTTGGATATACTTGTCCGCGCCCACGGTTGCCGCCAGCATGGACAGCATACTTAAGAAAGTGGACGTTTTTGTCCTTAGCAGGATCGGGAGAGAGGACGGGGAAAGTAATTTCAGGATACTCATCTCCAGAGATTGGACCCACCAAAACAATATTTTCTTGGGTATCACTGTAGGGTTGGTAGTAAATATCCTTAGTCTTTTCTTTCATCTCTTCGGATAAGCGATCTTCAGGAGCTATTTTGAAGCCTTCGGGTAGCACCAGTACCGCGCCGACATTCAAGCCTGCCTTGCTACCGTCAGCAGTAACTTGCTGTAAGTTATGGTCGTAGGGCAGCTTAACCACTGCTTCAAATACTGAATCAGGAAGAACGGCTTGAGGTAACTCTAGTTCAATCCCCTTTTGAGCAAGGTGGCAGTTGGCACAAACGATCTTGCCAGTGGCTTCGCGAGGAGTCTTATAAGCTTCCTGAGCGTAGTAGGGATAGGCTTGAGCTGATTGAACATTCAATCCAAATAGTAATGTCAAGCTTGTAAGGATGGATAGACTAAACCCTAGGAGCAAGCGACTGACTGGTAAAAAAGCTTTTTTCATGTATAAGTTCAAATGTAAATTGCATTGTAGATTTTGATGGCACGGCTATGCCACGCCATCAAAAGAAAATTTATTAAGACCACCAAGGAGCGTCGTTGGTGCGGAAATCAGTTTCTGTCCATGTGCTGAACTGCACAATGTCATCGTCAACCGTGGCATGGGCAAGGGCTAAAGACAATGGTGCGGGTCCACGAACTACTTTGCCTTCATTGTTGTATTGCGAACCGTGGCAAGGACAAATAAATTTATTTTCAGCAGCATTCCAAGGTACAACACAACCAAGGTGAGTACATACGGCATTTAATCCATAGGATTCAATTTCTTTGGTGTCCGTCACCACGATGTATGTGGGGTCACCCTTTAACCCTTGAGCAAGTTCGCGATCGCCTGCTTGATGGTTTGCCAAAAATGCCGAAGCGATAATGTCTTTACCAAGGGCATCTTTAGCTGCTACACCACCGCCAGCACCACCTTTAGAAGGTGGGACAAAATAGGCAGCTACAGGGTAGAGAGCAGCAAGAGATGTTACGGCAGCAGAACCCCCTAAAATTAGGTTCATAAATTGGCGACGACCCATGCTAGGGACATCGGCGGGTACAGAAGCTTGACTCATAGGATTTGACTAAGAACTTTATCTAAGAAATATTTCATTTTGTGACTATTGTCACTTGTACCAGTCCTACAGCCCGTTGAGGCTTGGTGTATTACAAAAAAATTTTAAAAAGTTGGCTAAACTAGCCTTTTAAAAAGTTTCTTGAGTTTTAGGAAAGCGCAAAGCTCTGTAAAACTGGCGACAGCTATATATATTGCTGCTTACCATGATATCGACAATCTCTGAACTTCTAGCGAGTTGAATTGCTACGAAATGTTAAGAACCCCATTTGAAAAAATATATTTATACCAAGTCACAAAAGTGTGAGTACACTTTTGTGACTTAACTTGTCTAGCTACAGTTATATTTAGGCTAGGTTCGCGTGGAAGTTTTTGAGACTAGTTTTTTGACTGTATGAATGATAAATCATCTTCCAACTTCTCTAAATATAGAATCTTGGGCTTAGTTGGCAGAGGGCAATTTGGCAAAGTTTTATGTGCTCGAATGCGCGATACGGGAAAATTGGTAGCGCTTAAAGAACTTGAAAACAATCGCTTTCCCACCAGTAAGCTCCTTAGAGAGCTACGATTTCTATTGTCTTTGCAGCATCACAACATTGTTGCTTGCACGGCTCTCGTTCATAACCAAAAATATCGCTACCTAGTGATGGAGTATTGCGAGGGGGGAACTCTGCGCGATCTGATGAACCATAGCGAGTCTTTGACGGTAAAACAGTGTTTTGCACTGGTTAACGACATTTTACTTGGGCTAGAACATGCCCATGACTCCAGTATTATTCATTGTGATATCAAGCCCGAAAATGTTTTATTAAAGGTTACATCTGAGGGATGGCAAGCCAAAATTTCTGATTTCGGGATTGCTCGGTTAAGCCAAGAAATTGACTCAGACAGCAATAACACAGGCTCCCCTGGATACATGGCTCCTGAAAGATTTTACGGACAATTTTCCGTCGGGTCTGACCTTTACGCAGTTGGCATTATTTTGTATGAGCTGTTGGTGGGTAAGCGTCCTTTTTCGGGAATGCCCACAGAACTAATGAATGCCCATCTCAATTATCGAGTCGTTATCCCTAACTTTTTGCCGCGATCGCTAGCCGCGATCATCACCCGCTCTCTCGAAAAGTTACCTAAACGTCGCTACAGCTCGGCAAGTGAGATGCGAAGAGAGCTAGTTGAGGCTTTTCAGTCAGATGACTTTAGCAAGATTCAAACGGGAAAAGATGAGGAAAAACATTGCACATTTTTTCTCGCTCAAAAATCTGAACAATTTGCCCAGAAAAATTTGTCAGATAAAATTATTGCGATTATCGGCACTGAAAAATCCCGTTTTTATAGTACCTCTAGCTCTACCTTGTATTGGCATAGCCTCACCCTTGACCAAGAAGAGCAGATTGTAAAGTCTGAACATGAAATTAGAGCGATCGCTTTTGCTCGTAAAAACTTGTTTGTGTTGACCAAGCATTCGATCTATCAATTTATACAGGGCAAGCCTAAGTTTTTATACCAAGCACCTCCAGATAAGGCTTTTGACTGGGCTGTTTCTCCTCAAGGGGATTGGTTGGCAATATCCACAGGTAAGCAATTGGAAATTCGCAATCTGATCCATGGGCGAGCCATGCGGCTGGAGTTCTCCTCAAGGGCTTTAAGCTGCATCATTGCTTTTGATCGGCATCACCTATTGGCGATCGCCAATAAACCTGAAACAAGAGAAAGTCGTGTGGTGGTTATCTCGCGACGATGCAATATTATGCAACGGCTATCTCTGCCGATTCAGGTTGCTTCGGGTATTGCTACCTTTACGGGCGATCGCGTTTTACTTCTAGAAGCAGATAACCGCCACAATATCTACCTACTCGACATCAAGCCCTACCGACTCTCCCGCCTTCCTTTGCCCTATGAAGTTTCGATGATGACAGCAACCCCTTGGGGATATGCCTTGACTGGCAGTTACAACGAATATCAAACTATTTTGATGCTATTGGATTTGCGGGGCAATGGCATTGGTAATTTGATCATTGATGGAGAAGTAACAGCGATCGCGCCAATTGACATTAATTTATTAGCGATCGCTACCGTTGAAGTTGCGGGTTACAAGATGTATGCGATCGATCTTAAAAAGTTAGATATTGATCTAGTCTTTTAAAAAGTTGCGGCACACCGCGCCGCAACTCGTTTCTAACAAGTCTGGTAAAAAATCCATAGCAAAAGAACAAAAAAGCAGCGCCTTGCGCTGCTTTTTTATTCTTACAACTGAGATGCTGATGATCTCTTGCGTCTCGAAGCTTCAGGAGACTGAATCGGGACAAATTCTTTAGAACTATCTGATAGTTCTGGCTTAGCTTCTGAATTTTGTTCTAAGCTACTTGTCTCATTTGGCATCTGAGATGTTTGACGATTTACTCTCAAGATTACCCCTTTAGACGTAATAGAGCGTGGGGGAGCCTCACTCACATTCTCCAAGCTGACATTTGGTTGTTCATTTTGATCGTCTCCAGAAGAAGTCGCACTATCTGAGTCAGTTTCTGGAAGATTAATCTCAACCTCTTTCTCCATCTTGGTGCCGCTTTGTTCGTCAAAATCCCGATCCGAATTAGGCTTGCCTGAGTTATAACGGTCAGAATTATATCGCTCTGACTGCATACTTGGCGTAATTGCATTGGCTGCCCTTGGCGCTTGCCCTGGTAGAGCCACAGTTACAATCACATTACGAGGATCTTTAGGTTCACGATCTATTAGGACTAGAGGCGAAACTCCAATTAATGAATAGACATCCTGTTCCTCCTCTGTCATTTCCACCACAATTAGCTCTGGCGGTTCAATCACCTTGGTGCGAATCTCGCGCTTATTGGGGCGTTCAGGAACAACTTCAGCAACTATTGGGGCAACTACTTCAGGTTCGTCTTCAGTCAAATCAGCGATCGGCGCTGGCGTTACTACAGCAGGAACCACAGGCAAAATATTTGGGCTAACGCTGGGCAAAGATATCTTATTTGATACAATCCGCTCAGCTACGGCATCCCTTTCTACTCTTGGCTCAAACCTTGCCTCAACTCGCGATCGCAAGTCCACTACAGGTGTAGTCTTCTCTGACTCACGCGGATCTCGCAAGTCTTTCAGCATAGCTCGCTTACCGCGGCGGCGTACATTGCCCCGTTCTTGGTAACTAGGATGATTGACCAAATTAGGCTCTAGTCCACCGCCCAAGTCCGAATCGCCATCCTCATATTCAGACGTAAAGTCAAGCTGATTAGATTGCTTCGACTCCCAAGTTCTGGCAGTTGCATCCACAGGCTGCCCGATCGCTTCCCCTGGAAGATGCATCAAATGCCCTAAACCGCCACAAGTAGAACAGGGACGACCAAAGAGTTCATATATACTCTGTCCTTGACGCTTACGAGTTAGCTCCACTAATCCCAATTCCGTAAGCTGAGCAATTTGCGGACGAGATTTATCCGATCGCAACGACTTATTAAAATGTTCTAACAACTGCATCTGATCGCGGCGCGTATCCATATCAATGAAATCGACGACGATTACACCAGCAATATTTCGCAACCGAATTTGACGCGCGATTTCCACGGCTGCTTCACAGTTTGTCCATAGGACTGTTTCACGGGAAGTCTGTGACCTTGTAAATGAACCAGAGTTGACATCAATTACCGTCAAAGCTTCCGTTGGCTCAATGATGATATAGCCGCCACTAGGTAGGTCTACCCTTGGTTTTAAAGCTTCACGGATACCTGCGTTGACCCGAAAGTATTCTAAAATTGGGGTGCGCTCACGGTGGTGATCTAGCATTAACCCATTAGGAATTTTGCCATCTCCCCAATTTAGTAAGTGCTGCTTGATGCGGCGCAGTCCATCATTCGAGTCCGTCACAATCCGATTGACCTCATTGCTATAAAGGTCGCGGAGTACCCGTTGCACAAAGTCCCGTTCCCGATCTAGCAAAGTAGGCTGGCGGGTTGTAGCAACATCTTGCTGGATCGTTTCCCATTGGCGCTGTAGATTGTCTAGATCCTCAATAATCTGCTCCTCAGGCATACCATCAGCCTCAGTCCGCACCAAAATACCCATACCCGCAGGCTTAACTAAAATCGCAAGGGCGCGGAGACGATTGCGCTCAGCTTCGCTACGAATGCGACGGGACAGATTAACCCCCCGACCAAAAGGCAAAAGCACTACATAACGACCTGGTAAAGAAATATTTCCAGTTAATCTAGGCCCCTTATTACCCGTTGGCTCCTTCATTACTTGGACTAACACACGCTGTTGCGGTACAACCAGATCGCTGATCGAGCCAGACGATCGCCGCATTTTTAGAGGTCCAAGGTCAGTAATGTGAATAAACCCATTGCGATCGCCATCGCCAATATTTACAAAAGCCGCATCAATACTCGTTAAAACATTTTCGACAACGCCCAAATACACATCACCAACTTGGTGAGTACCCGCGGCAACTACAATTTCCTCAATTTGATCTTCACTAAATACAGCAGCAATTCGATACTGCTCGGCAATAATTATTTGCTTTGGCATTCAATTTCCTCAGAATTTCTTCGATTCAAAAGAGCCAGTCCAAGAGTCCACCTACAAGCATTTTTGAGATATTTTTTATCCTAAATTTATAAAAAATATCTTCACCATCTTTAACTAACAGCTTAGAGACGCTGTAGTGAAGCCTGTAAAATCCAACGAGCTAATAACGAAAGTAGAAAAAAAATTTCGATCACAAGCTACCCCTTACCGACAATCTGGAACCTAGCCATGTAACGAGCTAGTAACGGATTAATCTGTCTACCCTGACATTACGATAGTGAGAAATCTTGTAAAAGCATTTCTTAAAGTTTTAGAGTGAATAAGCAGAATTAAGCGAATCAGCTAAGTACGCCTAAATTCATCCTAAAAGTCTAAGAGAATCTATAGATAAAACACTGATACAGCAATACCCACCATGATGGAGTAAAAATGTAGTTTATGAAAAATTGGCGAAATTCGTTAAAAGCTAAGGTTGTCTCTTAGACTGGATCTTATTTAAACTATCTAGAAGGTGCTTACACCATTCATCTTTAGCTTTCAGCCTATAGATAAAACAGTGTACTTGATGATTCAAGTTTATGGTTTATGGTTTGTAAGCCTAGTTAATCAGTGACTAGATGCATTTTAGCTAGCAACTAGAATAAACCTATATTAATACTATATTGCAGCAAGGCGGCAATTCTCTTTATATTTAAGAACTGATTTTTTAAGTCCATTGATATTTAGAAGGCTGAAAAAAATTAACTTTGGTGTTTTAACAAAAAAATTGCTCAAAGCATCTAGGGTAACTATTTCTTAATAGTGTTTTAATGTTAGTAACATATTTGAGAGCTAGCTAAGGCTGGTATCAAAATTTATAAAGGTGAGGATAAGTTTCTGAGTACGCGAGTAATTATTGTTCGTCATGGTGAAAGTAATTTCAATATCCTAAGCAAGATACAAGGGAGGGGAAATTATGATCGCCCAGAGTTGCAGTCAGTTTTAACTGATAAAGGTCAACGGCAAGCTCGATTGGCTGGTAAGGCTCTGACTAATTTAACTATTGACCTAGCCTATGCTAGCCCCCTAGTTCGCGCTCAGCAAACAGCAAAGTTAATCCTGTCGGAAAATTCTCAACCTCCTGAGTTATTGACAACTGAGGGATTGCTAGAAATAGATCTCAGGGAATGGGAATCAATGCTTGCTACTGATGTTCAAGCCCAATTCCCTGAACAGTATCAACTTTGGCATTTTGAACCAGAAAATTTTCAATTAGGCGATCGCTATCCCATAGTGGAATTGTTTGAGCAAGCTAGGGCATTTTGGGCAGATATTTTAGCTAAACATCAACACAGAACCATTTTGTTAGTTGGCCATAGCGGCATCAATCGAGCATTGATCTGCTCAGCGATCGGGATTCCTATTAGTCGATATCACAATATTCAGCAAGCTAACTGCGCGATCAGTGTCCTCAACTTTCAAGGTTCGAGCATCAAGGATGGCGTACAACTTGAGTCTGTAAACTTAACCACCCACCTTGCCGAAATCTCTGGCTCACCATTACCACCTCTTAGGAAAAACCATAATGGAGCACGCCTACTATTGGTAAGACATGGTGAAACCGAGTGGAATCGTCAAAAACGCTTTCAAGGGCAAATTGACGTACCTCTAAATAACAATGGTCATGCTCAAGCTCGACGGGCTAGTGAGTTCTTAGCAAAAATCCAGATCGACAAAGCTATCAGTAGCCCGATGCTGCGCCCCAAGGATACAGCACTGGAGATTTTGAGCAAGCATCCTCAGATCAAGCTGGAACTACTGGATGAGCTGAAGGAAATTTCCCATGGACTGTGGGAAGGTAAATTTGAACATGAAATTGAGGCAGAATTTCCAGGACAACTAGCTTTGTGGCAGGCTCAGCCTGAAACTGTACAAATGCCTGAAGGCGAAAATTTACAGCAAGTATGGGATCGGGTGAAGATAGTTTGGCAAAAAATTGTTGATTCCATTCCCGAAGGCGAAACTGCGTTAGTCGTCGCCCATGATGCAGTTAATAAGGCAATTCTTTGCTTACTGTTTGATTTCACCCCAGAAAAATTTTGGACATTTAAACAGGGTAATGGCGGCGTGAGTGTCATCGATTACCCTCAAGGCGCTCAGGGCAAACCAATTTTGCAGTCAGCCAATATAACAACCCACTTATCAGAAGGAGTGCTTGATCGCACTGCCGCAGGTGCGCTCTAAAGAGAGACGCATTTTCTGCTAACTTGGTGTAAAGGTTTTTGTTTTAATATCTTGATTTAGAATTGCGGAGTTTATAAAAGTGACTATTCTATTCCAACTACTGTTAGCAGCTTTCGTTTTGTTTTCTTTTGTACTGGTGATCGGCGTACCTGTTGCCTATGCCTCACCTAGTTCTTGGAACCAATCTAAGCCTTTGCTATTTCTAGGTTCACTCATTTGGTTAGCCTTTGTCATCGTCATTGGCATCTTGAATTCTTTTGTTGCCTAGTGCTGCTGAGAAGCAGCGCTTTCAAAATCCTATAATTTAGTGGCGGCGCAAAGCACTGCCACTAAATTTTGTTGCTCAAATATAAATTGAAGGTAAACATTCCCATGTCCGTTTTTGAAGGTAGCTTTACTAATACCGACAGCCTGAAATTTGCAATTGTCACGGCTCGATTTAATGATCTAATTGTTGGGAAGCTCCTCCAAGGCTGTCAAGATTCTTTGCTGCGTCATGGGGTTGACGTTTCTGAGAACGGCAGTCAAGTTGACTATGCTTGGGTTCCAGGCAGTTTAGAAATCCCGATGGTTGCCAAAGAACTCGCTGCTTCAGGTCGCTATGATGCGCTTATTTGTTTGGGTGCTGTCATTCGTGGTGATACGCCCCACTTTGACTATGTAGCTAATGAGGTTTCTAAGGGGGTAGCTGCGGCTTCTTATCAGACAGGAGTGCCGATCATTTTTGGGGTGCTAACCACTGACACTATGCAGCAGGCTCTCGAGAGAGCTGGCATCAAAAGTAATAAAGGATGGGAGTTTGGCATGGGAGCGATCGAGATGGCTAATCTCATGCGCCAAATTCGTGCTAAATAATAAAGCCCGCACTCTGACCTTGGGAAGCTTGCCAACTGCGGGCATCGTAATATAGATCTTCCAAGCAAATACTATCTAGTGCATCTTTAAACTTGCGATCAAGTCGTTGCCAGAGGGCAAATGTTACCCAGTCAGAGGCTTGTTTTTCTTGGGGCGTTAACCTCGGTAAGGGATGCGTATCTTCTCCCACAGCCGAGAGTATTTCACCGAGGGAGATATTTTTGGGCGATCGCTTTAATCTATATCCGCCCTGCACACCACGCACTGACTCCACCAAGTCAGCATGGCGCAGAGAGATTAAGATCTTTTCTAAGTATGGGGCAGGTATAGACTGGCGATCACTAATTTCTCGAACTGAAGCAGGCTTACGTTTTGCCCAAACCACCAGATCGAGCATTGCTTTCACACTGTAATGACCTTTTCTGGTTAGTTTCATATTTCATGTATTTACAGCGCTTTGCGCTTAATTGAAATTATGAGAGTGAAGCGAAGCTTCACTCTCATAATTTTTTGCGGCGCGATGCGCCGCCTGTGTTTAAAAAAGTAAATGTGTTGTGGGCGCGAAGCGCCCACAACACATTTACTAAAAAAGAAACGATAAATCAACGGGGGCAGGTATCATTTCGCCGCCGCGCCAGTCTAGCACCTGTACCAAAATCAAATACCCCAAGCCCAAAATTACAGCAACAATGCCTGTAAAAACCGATATCCACTGCGATCGCTGCATAAGTTAATTTTAATTAGACAAACTAACTGCTATTATCCCTCTTGAAATATCTTTAAGATTAATTCTTTGAGATTAATATTTAACAAAGTTTGATAGCGCGGCGGAGCCGAATTATCAAGCTTTGCTAGGTTAAGGCTTAGCCCTTAGTCCATTAAAGTTCTATTTTGATAGGAACAAACCTCTCTACCTAATCGTCCTAACCCTTGAAAGTAAACGCATAGTCTTTAGATTTATGTGCCGATTTAAGTCAAGTAGGAGCGAGTAGTTGATGAGTTATAGCCTATCTTGGTCAACCAGCATCGGAGGGTACACGCCCTCCAACTCCGTGTCCGTTGATAAGCTCCCCATTGTTGAACTGGTACAGTTGTGCCAAGCCGAAGCGCAAACCAATCGTTCTGCGTTCGCTGAGCTTATGAGACGTAATCAATCCTATGTCGATCAAGTTTTATACAAGCTCGCTCCTGATTGGCAAGATAGAGCTGATTTAGCTCAGGAAGTTTGGTTACGTGTTTATCGCAATATCAAGCGGTTGCAAGAACCTGAAAAATTTCGGGGATGGCTGAGCCGTATTGCTACCAATTTGTTCTATGACGAGTTGCGTAAGCGCAAGCGGGTTGGTAGCTCTGTCTCTTTAGATGCACCGTTTATGTCGGGGGACGGAGATGAGATGACATGGGATCTTCCCAGTACTGCGCCTAGTCCGATTGAAACTATGTCTACGCAGGAGTTCTATGAGCAGCTCCGTATTGCGATTCAGGACTTACCTGCTAGTTTTCGCGAAACAATTGTGCTCAGGGAAATTCAGGGACTACCCTACGAAGAAATCGCTGAACTAACAGGCGTATCTCTCGGCACAGTAAAATCACGTATTGCTAGAGCAAGATTAAAGCTACAAGCTCAATTACAACCCTATTTGGCTAATAATTAATCAAGAGGGTATCCAAATTATGAGTGCTGATAAAATTTTTGAAGATGATATGACTAATCCCGAAGGGCGCTTTGAACTGTTGAGCGCTTACATAGACGGTGAAGTAACAAGAGATGAAGAGGAGCTAGTTGAGAAATGGCTGTCTGATGATGTTAATTTTCGTCGCCTTTATCAACAGCAATTAAAGCTGCGTCAACTTTTAATTGAACTGCCTGTGCCCGTAGCCGCCAACTCATCGGTAAAAGCGGAAACTGAGGTAATGGTCAATCGCGTTTTTGCAGAAATTGATAAGCGATCGCAACGACGTAAATGGAAAATGGCTGGTATCGGTCTAGCCGCTGCGACTGTAGTTGGGATATTTGGATCTATCTTTACTATTAATACTAGTCCGCAGTTTAGCCCTGTGACTAATAACATTAGACCTACAGCACCAATAGCTGAAGAGCCTATTTTAATTGCGATGGAAGAGCCGCTAGTACCTTTGCCTAAGTCAATGGTCACCAAGTAGCGTAAAAAGTCAAAAACTATTGGTGCGGGCGAAGCCCGCACCAATAGTTTTTGACTTTCGGAAAACCGTCAATTTGTAAAGCCTTAAAACACCAAAATTTTTTGTAGAATTTAAGTAGTAAGTGGTCGTAAAAATAACTATGAGAGACTCGAACAAAAAATCTCGTTATAAGCAACCTTTGATCTATGCATCAATGCTCCTTTTAGGAGTGATCTTAGGTGCTTGGGCGGTTGTGTCTGGAGTCAGGTCACCAAATGTAACTGCCATTACACCTCTGCCACAAGTAGCATCAATATCACCTGCGATTGCACAGGATGATCGTAGCAAGTCTGTAGCAGTTCCACGCAATTATGTTGTTGATGCTGTTAATCGCACTGGTCCTGCCGTAGTCAGGATTAATGCCTCGCGCACTGTTTCCTCTAATCAACAGATACCTGAAGCTCTTCTAGAAGATCCTATGTTTCGTCAGTTTTTTGGCGATCAACTGAGACGGATGCCTAGAGAAAGAGTGGAGCGTGGTACTGGATCGGGATTTATCATCAATAAGGAAGGGGACATTATCACCAATGCTCACGTTGTTAGTGGAGCTGATAAGGTAACGGTGATTCTTAAGGATGGTCGCCAAATTGAGGGTAAGGTACTTGGTAGTGATGAGCTAACAGATATTGCTGTAGTCCAAGTCAAAGCGGACAATCTGCCAGTCGTTAGCCTTGGTAGCTCAGAAAGTTTGCAGCCAGGAGACTGGGCGATCGCGATCGGCAATCCTCTTGGTCTAGATAACACCGTTACTGCGGGTATTGTTAGTGCGATCGGTAGAAATAGTGGACAGATTGGTGTAGCCGATAAGCGGGTTAGCTTCATTCAAACCGATGCGGCGATCAATCCTGGAAATTCTGGTGGTCCATTGCTCAACCAAAATGGTGAAGTAGTTGGTGTAAATACAGCGATTATTCAAGGCGCTCAGGGTTTAGGCTTTTCAATTCCCATTGAGACTGCTCAGCGTATTTCCAAACAGATAATCCAGACAGGTAAAGTGAGCCGTGCCTATTTGGGAATTCAGATGATCAATGTTGATGCCAATGTCAAGCGTCAAGTCAATCAAGATCCCGATTTAGGAATTCAGCTTTCTGAAGATAAGGGTGTTTTGATTACTCGGGTGGTGGATGCATCACCTGCGGCAAAAGCTGGTGCTAAGAAAGGTGACTTAATTGTTAAGCTTGATAACCGAGAAATTTCAACTGCGGATCAAGTTACCCAAATAGTAGAGTCCAGATCAGTCGGTGACAGGATCCAAATGGAAATTCGTCGTAATGGTCAGCCCATTACTCTCAATGTGGAAACTGAACAGTTCCCACAAAAGTTTCCTGATTAATTTCTTCAAAGGCTAAGATTTACAGCGTTTTGCCCTAGAACTTAAAACAAGAAAACCTTTGAAGGCATAGCCTTCAAAGGTTTTCTTGTTTTGGTATAACCCACCAGAATGATGGCAGTGCGTAGCGTTATCACTTAATCAAAACCCAAAAGACGATTGGCGGCGCGAAGCGCCGCCAATCGTCTTTTGGGTTAAAGCTATAACTTCAGTAAAATAGCCTATCTGTTTTTAGTTGAAAATTTGGTATGGATAAGTAATTCGCAGATTTGAGATGTTTTTATGCCGACCTATCCAAAAATGGATTCCTCATCCAATTTACAAGACTCAACTGTCGTGGAATGTGGTCAAGTTGAGCATTTTCTAATTTTGCAAGATCCACAGGGGCAGCAGAGAGTTAGCCTAAATCAACAGGATTATATTTTAGGGCGATCGCCTGAAGCCGATATCATTTTGCGATCGCAATCAGTGTCTCGAGAACACGCAACATTGTCAGCTATTTCGGTGACTCCTCCTTACCAAGTCTTTCAACTAAGTGATGGTACGACTGAAAGCGGAAAAAGCACTAATGGACTAGTCATTAACGGAGAGCTGCGCGACACTTGGATATTGATGCATGGAGACGAGATTGTTTTTAGCAGCAATACGATGGCTATTTACCGAATAGTTCCAGAGCCGCCTTACGCTGGAGGCAGGATGGGAATTTTTCTGGAATGGCTATACGAGTTAGCACAGAGAGAGCGTAAGTTTGGGAGATATAAGGTTGCAGAAAATTACTTAAATCAAATTTTAGTGATTAGTCAAAGGCTATATGGAACTAAACAACCTCAAGTAGCTAATTGTTTACTAGAGATAGCTACTCTTAATTTTTCACAAAATCTATTTGATAAGGCGGAGACTTTATTTTTAGAAGCAATTGAAATTTTGAAAGAAACTCTGGGGATCGGTCATCCTGACGTGATCAGTGTGATCAAAGAGCTGGCTATGATTTATAACAGTCAAGAAATGTATGAAAAAGCAGAGTTCTTACTGTTGCAGGTTTTAGAAGTTAAGCAAGATTTGTTTGATAATGAACATCCAGAAGTGGCTGCTAGCTTAGTAGACCTAGGGGCTGTATGTACTAGCCAGAAACGCTATCAACTAGCTAAAAATTATTACGAAAAAGCTATAAAAATTTATAAACAAACATTAAAGGCTGGACATCCAGATATTTTATATGTTCAGAAAAAGCTGGCAAGTACCAAGAAGAAGCTGCGTCCTAAGTGGTTATCTTTGAGCTTGTTGATTCCTGCCTCGTTGGTACTGCTATCGGGTGTAATTGTCTATGCGTTTTATGCCCCTAGATCTGACATAACCTGTATCAAAATTTTGGCTGATGGAAGTGTCCAATCGATTTCTGGTGATGAGTGCCGCCGCCTCAGCAAATAAAAGAAAGTACGTTATAGCGTTTATCAGCCTAGTGAATCAAACTTTTGTAACTCTCTTGAAGAAATGGCGTAGCCATTTCTTCATTTGGTATTATGTCGCGCTGAGTATTTAGTATTTAGAAGTATCATTTTGCACCGCCAGTATTGTTATTGGTGGGTTGGTAAGTAACTAGTGACCAATATTCTCCACCACCTGTAAACTTGGCGCTAACGCTCAGCGCTCCCCTTGCTTTAACAACTCCCACAAACAGATCTCCCCTTTTTTGTAACTTGGTCCATTTGTCTGTTTGCTGATCGATTACTGCCACATCGAGGGCGTTAGGAACAGTGATTTCTAAATTAACTGACTGATTTCGCGGTAGCGTGGCGGTGATCGGTGTGCGAAGGTAGGCGCGTTTTTCAGCATAGGTCGCATAGGTTTTAGGAAATGCTGCACCTGCTTGGGTGGTAATCAGTTCGTAATTAGCTACTAGGGGAAGTTGATAGCTTTGTTGTTGAGCTTGCTTGTTGTGTTGCGCTGATTTTACTTTTGCCTGCTGGGGTTTTGCATAGATCTCTAGTTGATAAGTACCTGCGGCAGGAAAAGCCATATTTACCTCTACGCGATCGCCATTTCGCTGCACAAAGGTTTGGGTTTCGGCAAGGATTTGATTTTGTCGTTTCAATCTGGCAGTAAAAATGACATTTGGTGGCGCTTTTAAGGTAATCCTTGCGCGACCTGTAACGGCGCGAAGACGGTATTGGGTGGCATCCTGTAATGCTAAACCGAACTGAAAGAATTCGGGCTTGAGACGGGGCAATGCGAGAAATTGCTGGCGACTATAGGGGCTAGGGAGCATTTGCCATAGGTCAAGCGTAGGATGGTGACTATAAATTAATTGCGCGGGAACTGCCGCAAAATAAGCAGGATTAAATTGCCTCTTAAAGCGACCATCCTCCAAGTTGCCCGCCCCCCATGTCACATCCACTAAATACCAAGCCCCGTCAATCATGACCGCATTCCAAGCATGATTTGAGCGATCGGTCTGGTCTTGATCTGTCTCTATACCCTTGGCAAAACCCTCGACAATCACTACATCTAAACCCATCTCCCGACCTAAAGCCTGATATAAGTTGGCATAGCCTCCACAGATCGCTAGCCGATATTGCAATACTTCGGCGGCAGTATAGTAGCTGTTTTGACGGCTTTGAAATGCTTGCACATCATAGGTAATATTTCGCGCTATCCAAGCATAGATAATCCTTGCTTTTTGGGCATCGGTCTTAGCATGTTTCTTGAGTAAGTTAGCTAATTCTGCAACAGAGTTGCCTCGGTAGACTGTACTAAAACCAAGACGATCAATCTCTGTATAATTTTTTTTCTGTAAGTAAACGGCATCACCAATTTGACGATTTTGATATTGCTGCCAAAATTGTCGCTGTTCTAGATTACTGTCAAGAACTGGTGCAAGACTAAGGCGAGGACGCTGGTTCCACGGGTCAAATGATTTAAGGTCGGCAAATGATTCAGCAAGAGACTCAAAGGGTTTCCTCAAGGACAGGTTGTTGAACTTGCCCGAAATATTACCTGAAACTGCAATTGCTCCAGCTAGGATTATCCCAAACCATAGCCCCGTAGCTCCTGATGGTTGCAATCTAAAATTTTGTTGAGAAGAAGGTTTATTGCTACGTCGATTAGGCATGGTAAGTAATTTTCTAATAGCAATAAAATTGTCAGTATTTAATCTTTATTTTATATGTTTGAGCCTACATAGCATTTATAGCAAAGCAAGAGTTAGTTAGTACAAATAAAAACCAAGAAGCGAGTGGCAGCGCTTCGCGCCGCCACTCATCTTCTAGGGTTTTGATTTGTATCAGCTAACTCTTGCTTTGCTACATGTTCATAAAAAGATGGTAAGTACCAAGAGAAAATTACGCCCTAAGTTGCTGTCTCTCAGTTTGTTAATTCACTCATCACTGATACGACTATCAGGCTTAATTACCTTGTCTTTTTGTGCTGGTTTGTTGGTGGCACCTAGTACCATCACCTTTTAGAAAACAAAAAAGCGGTGCAGCGCACCGCTTTTTTGTTTGTCTAGATAAATGCGAAGCTAGAAACATTCAGGCTCGCTGTATCGATGCCGTTTAGAATCGCGATCGCATTGCCATTTACAGAAATGGTGTTGCCAGTACGGTTTAGTTCGGCAAAACCAAAACTTGCGCCTTGGAAGCCTAGAACATCAGTACCAATTTGAAAATCAACAATTGTGTTGAGAGCAGCAGGTGCTTCACCGCCGAAGATCCAGAATTGATCAGCGCCAGCACCACCCGAGAGCAGGTTGCCGCCACCAGTGCCGACAAAGAACTTATCGTTACCATTACCGCCAAGGGCGCGATCGCCACTTCCCAAGAAGAAAGTATCATCACCATCGCCACCTGACATACGGTTATTACCCTTACCATCTGTGGCTTCAAAGGTATCGTTACCAGAACCACCGAAGACGCGATCTCCTTGGGTGACAAAAATGATGTCGCTGGCACTACCTGTATCAATGCGGTTGTTGCCAACGGCAAAGGATGGATTAAATTGCAGATCCACACTGTCATCACCTGCGCCTGTGAAGACGATATTGCTTCGTCCGTCAAAGGTTTGACCATTAAGAGCCAGCAAATCATCACTATTAGTAGAGCCAACGCCAACTAGCTTGGCTCCTGCGATAACTTGATTTGGTTCGACTTCAAACTGGCTGACAATCTGAGGGTTGCGGTTGGTAATCAGACTAGGATTGGCTTCTAGTTCAGCACGGGTATATGGCTGGATGCCGTAGGTGGTGACGGTCAACTTCTGAGTATTAGGATCGATGTCAAACTCTGTCCAGCCATAGGTTTGAGTTGCCACATAATCGCCTTTTAGCAACTTAGCCTTGATTAAGCCATTGGCTTGGGCAAGGTTATTGTTGAGACCAAGAGGATCATAGCCAAGGGGTGTTAGTCCGCCATCGACAATGGATTTGATAAAGTCATCCTTATCGTTGAGCGCACTATCGGCATCATTGGCGACAGGGAGCGAGTCGTAAAAGGCTTTACCCTGAGCATTAAGGATGCCAGCCGCAACCGCAAGTTCGGCAACTGTGGGACCAAAGGGAGCGTCAAAGGCAACGGAGCCAGTGGTAATTTCAAAGGCATTGGTAGCAATTTGTGCTTGTCCAACACCGAGTTGATAGGTGAGGTTGTTGACCAATGTGCCGTGAATATCGGCGGCGATGAAGATAACGTTATTGATATTGTTGTCATCAATGAACTTGAGGATTTCGGTGCGTTCGGCGGCATAACCTTCATAGCGATCGCTAGCGGCGAGTACACCCAGATTTTGCACTGGCTCAGGTAGATTGATGAACTTCCAAGTCACGCCGTCTTTCTGAGCTTGCAGCAAATCGCGCTTGAGGTCTTCCACCTGCACTTTGCCAAGGAATGTCCTTGAGGGATTGAAAGACTGGGCTAAAAATGTGCCAACCTGAACTTGATCAGCGATATTTGTGACATTGGTTAGCCCTGGATCGCGGAAGGAGCGGGCATCGAGGACGATATTGACCGCATCAGAGCCGTAGGTATTGGCGCGGTAGAGTTTGCGTTCACCAGATGTACGGGTATCGCCTGTAGCTCCGTAAAATTCATCACGGATAGGATTGTACTCTTGGAAGGCTTGCAATCCACGCTCGTAAAGGGGCGCATCGTTGACTAAGCCAGAGGTTGCACCGTACAAAGCTTGGTCGGCGCTGGATAATGTCGAGACATCTTGACCACCTTGGAAGTCGTTAACGACTTCGTGATCGTCAATGGTTGCCACGATGGAGGTAGAGGCACGAAGCTCTGCCCAGAAGTTTTGACCGAAGCGATCGCCATAGACTTCACTGTGCTTGGCTCGAAAATCTTCTAGGGTAGTAGCTTGGTCTTTTTCAGTACCATCGGGATTGCGAACTGCGGGAGAAGCAAAGTCAGCATAGATGGTATCGCCGAGTTCCACAAAGAATTCAAGGTTGCGCTCAGCGGCATTGGCGATCGCAGGGTAAGGAGCAATTTCGCCGCGCCAGTCACCTGCTGCACCAAAGCGTAAGCCTGACTGCTTGCCGATCTCACTAGCAGTGCTAAACTTGCCCTCGGCAACCGCTCCTAAAGAGTCGGTAACGCGATAGAAGTAATCCGTACCAGCGATTAGCCCTGTGACATCGACCTTAACGGGTTGTGAGCCATTGGTAACGGTGACTGTCTTGGTTCCAGCGATCGTACTGAAATCGGCTTTAGTTGAATATTCAAACTTGACTGCTCCAGCGATCGCGTTGCGGGTCCAGAGTACGGTCGAGGTTTGGGTGGTGTCACCGCTTGCCACGCCATTGATAAAGGAATTTGACTGAGGATTGCGGGGATCGTAGCTGGTGGTATCGATCTTGAGGGGAGTTGAGAAGCTATTCGCTATATTTTCAAAGGGAACGAACTTGAAGTTACTGCTGATATTTTCTAGCTCGCCATCATCTTCCGCCAGTACGGCTGGGTCATTGCTGCCATCTTGAGTAATGAACACGCCAAAGGGGAAGTTTGTGCCCAGAGGTACGTTGATTACATCTGCTCCATCGGATTCCTGTACGCTGTCGATACTGCCGTTATTGCCGATCGCAAAGCGACCGATAAAGTCATTGTTGCCTTCACGGGAGTAGGTGGCAAAGGTGTTGTCGCCTTGACTAGATGCAAACAGATAGCCAGCGCCATCTTTGCCGTAATAAATAGTTAGTCCTTCGACATCTTCGATTAGATTTTTGCCGCCCAAGTCCTTGACTTTATCAATCAAGATGCCTGCATTGCTGCTGTTGGGTTCTGCGTCGTATTTCCAGATACCGACATTTTCTTGACCGATATACAGGAAGCCCTTTTCCTGATCGACAACCATGCCTTCAGTTTGAGGATCGCGACCATCGATGGTGGGAACGGTGAAATTTCTTACCAATTGATAGCCGATCGCGCCATTGCCTTTGTCAACGAGTTTGAGTTGAGCGATGTCGCCAGTTTCGCGGCGGCTGGTGAAGACGTAAAAGTCTTGAGTGGCAGGGCTGCGATAAATGGTGAGTCCATAAGCACTAATCGAATCAGGATCAAATTCACCTGTGAAGGGCGCACCTTGGAAAATCGTGGCGGCGTTAGGATCAGTAATGTTGGTTAGGAAATTACCGCCAGTGCCATTGGCATCGATTTTGAAAATGGCAAGTTTATCGTTATTGCGATCGCTGGCTACGGCAATATCAACTTTTTGACCACCGAGAGTAAAGCCATACTGCAAATCCACATTGTTGTATCGGATGTCAGGATTGCTGGGGTTGATGGTCTGTAAAAGTTCGCCTGCGAGATCATAGATTCGCAAGCCGCCGTTTTTGACACTGGTAACGACGAGACTTTTGGATGAGTCCGTGGCATTGACGTAGATCGCGGGATCATCAGCATCAGCGCGTTGGTTAAAGGGAACTGCATCATCATCTAAAAGCGCGGGGCGAGTTTCCACAATTGGTGTAACTGTAGGAACGACATCGGCACTCAAGGTGAGGATTTGCGTAAACTGAGTGGCGCTGAAGTTGTTGTCGCTGACCAACACTATCGACTGACGACCATCGGCAAGCTTGGGTCCAAAGGTGATGCCTTCGATGTTGTCAGTGCCAGTGGGCAAGTTGAGATCATCAAGATTGAGAACTAAACGCTTCTGCACTGGGGCGATCGCGGCAAACTGCTCAGTCGTCAAGGCGCTTAGCGAATCATTGAAACTAATATCAGTTGCACCTTGCAAGGTGATTTCGTAAATCTTGATCGTGTTGCCAGTGTTATTGATCGTGCCAACTGCGCCAACGGCAAAGGAACGCTCCACCGCCAACAAAGTGCCGCGATCGTCGATCGCCAACAAATCCACTAAGCCATTGGTGGCAAATTGCCCCGCAGGATTAGGCGGAATTGCCACAGGATCAGTGACATACAGATATTCTTTTTCGGGCTGACCGCTGACCAAGTTGTATTGAACAATGCGCGATCGCGAACCATTGCTAACCGTCGCAGGTAAACCATCTTGGAAGATCGCGTTTTCGGTTGCAGTGTAGAGCGTCTTCTGATTGGGGGCGATCGTTAGACTCTCAAAGGCAAGATTATTGAATATTCCCGCCGTTTGGGTATCGCCAGCATTGATCGTGCCGCTGTTGTTGGTGTCAACCACTACAGGCGAGAACTTTTTAGGAACAGGCAGCGATCGCACTTCTTGACCAGTGGTTAGCGAAAATTCCTTAATAAAAGGATCGCCAACACGACCAGCAGCAGGATTGGCTTCGCCTTCTGAAGAAATGAAGACGGTGCCATTTTTAGTTAAGGCAATTCCTTCAGGATCGAGAGAGTTTGGCGCAAAAGGAGTGCCACTCGCATCTTTTAACTGCACAACATTGGTGAACGTGACAGCGTTGGTGACAGGATCGAGGGTGAAGGTATAAAAACGCGCATTTGAGGAGCGATCGTCTGAGATGGCATAGTAGCGATTATTCGCAGCGTCATAGGTCACGCCCGACAAACCACCGACAGGCACGTCAACACCATTGATTTTCGCGGCGGCTCCAGTCGGCACAAAGCCAGTTGCAAAGGTCGTATTACCTACCAAAGTCGCCTCGGTCACAGTCTTACCTGCTGGGGTTGCACCAACTTGCACATCTGCATAGATCAAGCGGTGGTCAGAGCTTGGGAATGGAAAAGTGCCAACAGGTGCGAAGTTAGGATCGCTATTCAGCGGCCAGTAAACCGCCGAATTGGTGACTTGCAGATCGCTTGAAGGTAATACATAATCTGCTCTCAAATTCCCTGGGGCAGGATTATCGTTAAAGTCGGCTGTATCAAAGGCAGGATTACCGTTTTGGTTGACATTAGCTCCTGTTTGCAGAATCGCTTGTTGCACTCCACCCGCACTCGCTGGTACGGAGTTAGTGTTGATGTTCGGATTGAGTAGCAGTTGACGAATGGCATTATTAAAACTGTCCCCATCACGAGGATCGGCATTTTGATCGCCCATGATCACGAAGCTTGAGCCGTTAGCAATCCCTCCCGTTTTACCCTTATCGTCGTAAATGTAACCACCCTTGTCTGGGGTAATGTAATCAGACCAAAAACGAATTTCGTCAGCATTGCGCTTACCATTACGGTCTTCGGTTCCGTCAAAGGTGGGTGGTGTGGGATGACTTAGAAGTAAATGTACTGTCTCGCCATTAACTTTAATTGGCACATCCCAATGACTCTTAGAAGATAGACGCAATACGGCAATTTCTTCAGGAGCATAAAACCCACTCAGGTTCTCATTGACAGCAGTCGCAGGATTGTCAATTGTGGGATCGTTGGTGAGCAGGTTGTTCGGCATATCCTTCCAAAGGAAATTCTGGAAAGTGCGAATGTTGGCGGTGTCAATTTCATATTTTGACAACAGCAACATTCCAAACTGTCCAGGGAATTGACCAAACCCAAAGGAGTCATCACCATATCCTGCTGCACCAACAGTAGTAACCGCAGTGCCATTATTATTGAGATCAAATCCTGAGTTAATTCCCGTGTTTGATGGAGCGATATAAACAAAGGGATAATTAACAGGATTAGCGCCATTTTGGCTAACTCCTAAATAGTTTTGTTGCAAAAGCTGTACAGGCTGCAATGGATTTGCTGCCACATAGTCAAATTCGTTGATTAATAAAATATCAGGATTATTGCGTTGAATAATTTCGGCAACTGCCTTTGCCTGAGAATTATTTGGGGTTGAAAGATCGGTAACTAATTGACCTTCAGCATTGCGATTTAGGGAAGCATTAAACTGAGAAAAGCGCACAGATGTCGTTGTCATTTTATTTGTGTGAGGTGAGTTTAACTAAAGTCAAACGGAAATTACGATCAGCATTAATGCGATCATTTGAAAACCATAGGTTGAATAATTTAAAACTCTAGAGCCTTGTTCCAAAAGAGGATCTGAGCTTCAGTTGGGCTTGATTTATATCTAGGTAATTAATACTAGCTAATTAATTAGTTGATAGAAGCAATCTAAATTTAGTAGAACATACCATCACTATTTCTATTAGCAGTGAAGATGTTATTTAGATATAAATACTTAATTTTGAAATAATACTTATGTCTTTAGAGGTATGCACTTCAGATGATATAACTGGAGTCTCTAAATTAAGGTTTAGATTTGGTTATGGATTAATTAAGACTGGCAAGAAATCCTATGGTTATCAGCTTTTACAAGCGTTAATTTATGTAAAGAATTGAATAGCCTTATACAGAAACTTTTAAGTGGTGCGAAGCGCTGCTTAAAAGTTTCTCTGGGCTTTGATTAAGCTCGAAGTGCTGTAATCGCTAAGCCCAACCAAATTAAAAAGCAAGTTCGAGTTAGTTGTAGAGCTTGAGTGATTTTGATAGGGGCGATCGCTTGAATAGGATCACCCAAGAATGGCTTAGATTTAACAATTCCGCGATAGCGATTTTCTCCGCCTAGCTGCACTTGCAATATTGCGGCATATACACATTCACTCCAACCAGAGTTAGGACTAGGATCTTGCCTCGCATCGCGATCGCAAATTTTCCAAATATAAATTGGCTTTCTAGAAACTAGCGCCAAAGTCAGCACCGTCAAGCGACAGGGCAACCAAGTCAAGACATCATCGGTCTTTGCGCTAAACCAACCCAAATCTGTATAGGGTGTTTCTCGGTAGCCCACCATTGAGTCAAGGGTGCTGGCTGCTTTGTAAGCGATCGCCAAAGCTACACCGCCATAGTCAAACAAAGCCGTTCCGATCAAGGCATAAAACAAAGGAGAAGTAACACCATCGATCGCATTTTCGGTGACAGTTTCTAAAATTGCCCGCAAAATCTCACTCTCATCAAGATCAGCAGTATCTCGCCCAACATAACGGCTCAATTCTTGCCTAGCCGCTTCGAGATTGCCTCTTGCTAAAACATTTAGTACCGACTCTGCCGCATCCCTGAGACTACGCCCCGCCAAACAAGCTGCTAGCAAAATACTCGAAATGGCGATCGCTAAAACAAGATTGACTTTAGCCGCTGTAATTACAATTAACCATGCGATCGCGCCACTTCCCCCAATCATCGTCACTCCCAAAAACACGCCCAGCATCTTCATGATTTGAGGCGAAAATCTGGCAACACGTTGATTAGATGATTCGGATTTGTGAGTTACCAAATCTACATATCCAGAAATTAGCCAGCCCATGACTTGCACAGGATGTAGCCATTCAACAGGATCACCAATTACATAGTCGATGGTGGCGGCAAGAACTAAAATCAGGATATCTATATTTACAAATTCGATTTGCATGGAATTACAGCGCTTTGCGCTTAATTAAAACCCAGAGAGATTTTGAGAAGGGTTGCTCTGCAACCCTTCTCAAAATCTCTCTGGTCTACTTTTTTGAAAGCGCGGCTTCAACAGGCTGCTTTACAATTAAACGCTATGGCAAATGATAATAAAGAAAATCTGTTCGACAAGCTTAAATCTGTAGTCGCTGAATTTGCTCCACAGGCTCAAGCGATCGATATTCAAGCCTTTGGTAGTGGCAATATTAACGATACCTTTTGGGTTTCTTGGGAAGACACAGAAATTCGCTCATTTATTTTGCAACGCATTAATCATCGTGTATTTAGTGAGCCGCAACTGGTCATGCAAAATATGCGGACTTACAATGACCATGTGCGAGATCGCCTCGCCAAAAGTCCCCTAGATCGGCGATGGGAACTGCCCCAAATATTAACCACTGCCCAAGGACTAGATTACTTGCAGACTGAAGATGGCGAATTTTGGCGATCTCTAAGTTTCATTGCAAACTCTAAGTCCTACGATACGATTACTAATCCCCAACAGGCGCGAGAAGTTGGCTATGCCCTCGGTACTTTTCATCATTTGACTAGCGATCTTGTTCCAGAAAAATTAGTCGACACTCTCCAAGGCTTTCACATCACTCCCATCTATTTGCAGCAATATCAGCAGGTCGTCGCTAAGGGAAGAAATACACAAACCTCTCCTGAAATTACTTACTGTCACAAAATTATTGAGCAGCACCAAAAGCTAGCCCATCTGCTAGAAGATGCCAAATCCTCTGGTAAATTGCCTTTGCGGGTCATGCATGGCGACCCCAAAGTAAATAATATTCTGTTCGATCAAGAGACACTGCTAGCCGTCAGCATCGTTGATCTCGATACCGTCAAGTCAGGGCTAATCCATTACGACATTGGGGACTGTTTGCGATCGGGCTGCAACCCCGCAGGCGAGGAAACTAGAAAATGGCAAGATGTCCGCTTTGATATGGATCTTTGTCAAGAAATATTGTCTGGATATAGAGCGATCGCCAATTCATTTCTCACTAAAACTGACGAAGACTATATTTATGATGCGGTGCGAGTAATTACTTTTGAGTTAGGCTTGCGATTCTTTACTGACTTCCTCGCAGGAAATATTTATTTCCACGTCAAATATCCCGAACACAATCTTTTGCGATCGCTAGTTCAGTTTCGCTTGTTAGAAAGCTTGGAATCACAGCAGTTAACAAAATAAGGGCTTTGGGCTTTGATAAGCATAGAGGCTTCGACTTCGCTCAGCCATCGGTATGGGCAGGCTGAGCGAAGTCGAAGCCTCCGAAAAGAAGCAAGTGGCGGTGCGAAGCACCGCCACTTGCTTCTTTTCGGAGATGTCAGAAAATACTAGAAAATGTCATAAAAAATTGCGTTTATATCGCTACAATGTACGCACCTTTTGGTGAGGATGTAGGGATATGCATAGAAACAGTCAAAAAATGTCGGTTGCAAATGCGGTACGTGTCGCAGCGACCATGTTTGCAGCTTGTATTGGGGTAATCATTGTGCCGATGCCCATGCAAGCGCAGCAAAAAATTGTGAATCCACAAAATCCAATAGTTCGTGACGAAGCTGATCGCCTGCTGGATGTTGGACAGGATCAGCTTGAAGCAGGTAAACCTCGCGAAGCCATCAAAACTTGGCTCTATGCGATCAGCTACTACCGCCAGATTAATGATCAATCTGCCATTTCCTTCACCTTAGCAAGGGTAAGTGATGCTTATGAAATGATGGGTGCAACCAAAGCCGCTCAAGAAACTATGCAAAAGCGCATCGGCTTTGGCAAGACTTTGGATGATCAAGGAGCCGTAATCCAAGAAGCGAACAACCTCGCTAGTATCGCGATTTCCCAAGGTGAACTTGAATCAGCTAGTGCCTTAAGCAAGAAAGCTCTCCAAACTTCTCAGAAGTACGAGCAGAAGCTTGGGGAAGCAACAGCTCTGAATAATCAAGGCTTAATTGCAGGGCGATATGGATATCATTTACAAGCGCTTAAGCTTTACTACGCCGCCGTAAAGGAACGACCTCTGCGTGATCCCCTTGGCAATGGCTACACCTATATCAATAGCGGTGATAGTCTCATGGCTTTAGACAATTACAAATCTGCCATTACAGACTACGGACTAGCTCTGACCATTGCCCGACAATACCGCAACTACAAGCTAATGTCGATCGCCACTGATCGCTTAATTGCCGCCTATTTAGAAGTTCCTAACTTTTATCGCATTGAGGAGTTGCTCCAAAATCGCTCTAGTCTGGCGCTAGTGCAAAATGATCGAGAAACAGCCGCGATCGTCCAGCGTTATCTCGGTGATTTGTACTTATCTTTTGGAAATCTGCCAAAAGCACGCGCTGCTTACCAAGAATCCTATGAATTTGCTGCTATCCTAGAAGATACATCTAGCTTGCCATTGCGAGAAGCTTATTTCAAATTGCAAGCCCTCGAAAAATTATAAAAACTTAAATGACAGATTCGCATAGCAAATCTGTCATTAATTAATAACGTTAGTAAAAAAATACTTGCCATGCCAGCGATCGTCGTTCCGCGTCGGTTAGATGTAGCTGACCCAGATCATGCTCTCAATGATCTAGCTACCAATGTTTCTTCTGCACCCACGCAGCATATCCTGCCCAATGGGATTAAAATCATCGCCGAACAGATTCCTGTGGAAGCTGTTAACCTGAGCATTTGGGTTAACGTTGGTTCGGCGGCTGAGCATGATGAAATTAATGGCATGGCGCATTTTTTAGAACATATGGTTTTTAAAGGCAGCGATCGCCTTGGCTTAGGAGAGTTTGAACAGGCGATCGAGTCCCATGGTGGCAATACTAATGCCGCAACTAGCCAAGACTATACGCATTTCTATATCAATGTTGCGCCCCAAGACTATGCCAAGCTTGCACCATTGCAATTGGATATCGTTCTCAAAGCAAGCATTCCCGATGATGAGTTTCAGCGCGAGCGTCATGTCGTACTCGAAGAAATTAGGCGTAGTGAAGATAACCCTGATCGCCGTATTTATCGCCACATCTCGGAAATGGTGTACGAACAGTTACCCTATCGCCGCCCCGTCCTAGGACCAGTCGAAGTAATTGAGAAGGTCACTCCTGAGCAAATGCGCTCCTTTCATCGTCATTGGTATACGCCTCAAAATATGACCATTTCTGTCGTTGGTAACTTACCTGTCAGCGAAATGGTTGGTGTGATTGCGAATTATTTTGAAGGCGAGGCGATCGCTGATAAACCAGAGCCTCAGACCTTCATTCCCGAAAAGCCTTTTACAGAAGTCGTGCGCCGCGAAGTCGTTGATAGCAGTCTCAAACAAGCAAGACTAAGCATGACATGGCGGGTCGCTGGGCTTAGGGAACTAGAGCAAACCTATCCCCTCAGTATTCTTGCGAATATCCTTGGCAGTGGTCGCACCTCTCGCATGATCCAAGACCTGCGCGAAAATCGCCGTATTTGCGATCGCATTTCTGTCAGCAATTCCGCAATGAGTTGGCAAGGCACTTTCCAAGTTTTCGCTAAGCTCAATGTCGAAAATGTAGAAGTAGTCGAGCAAGCTATCCGTGAGCATATTCGCTTGTTGCATGATACTTTTGTCACCGATGAAGAGTTAGCCAAAATCTGTACCCAAGTAAGCAACCGTTTTATTTTTGGGAATGAATCACCCAAAGAACGCGCTGGCATCTATGGCTATTACGATCGCATTGTTGGTTCCCTAGACCATGCCCTTGACTACCCAGACCGCATCAAGTCCATCACTAAAGAGGACATCCAAGCCGCCGTTCGTAAATATCTAAATCCCGATGCATACGGCATTTTGATTGTGACACCTTAAAATAAAAAAGTGGGCTAGACCCACTTTTTTATTTCTGTGATCGTGGAAATTACTATGCTTAAACACATCAGTATTAAAGGCTTTAAATCAATCAAAGAATTAGATTTAGATTTATCTCCCATCAACGTTTTAATTGGCGCGAATGGTTCAGGTAAATCTAATTTTATTTCTTTTTTTAAATTGTTACGTTGGATGATGCAATCCCCAGGGCAATTACAGTTTTTTGTAGGTCAAGCTGGTGGAGCAAGTTCATTTTTGTTTGATGGAGCATCAGTTACTCCTCAAATTGAATCTGAGCTTAATTTTGAGACTACCGTCGGTAAAAATGATTATTCTTTCATGCTTTTTCATGCAGCTTCAGATACTTTTATATTTGCTGAAGAAAAATATAGATTCTCTGATAATAGATATGGAAGTATAGCAAGCTGGAGTTCATTAGATGCAGGTCATAAAGAAGCAAAATTAATTGATCAAGCAAGTTTAGGAGACCGAACAGCTAAAACAATCTCTCGCCTGATACAAGTTTGTGTTGTACATCAATTTCATGATACCTCTCAAACTTCGCGTATTAAACAAAGATGGAATATAAATGATAGTCAATATCTAAAAGAAGATGGGGCAAATTTAGCTCCATTTCTTCTTAGACTCAGAGAAAATGAGCCTCGTTACTATCAAAGAGTTATAGAAACCCTCTCACAAATTGCTCCATTTTTTGCGGATTTTGTGTTATCCCCTATAGGTAGTACAGTGCTTTTGCAGTGGAGAGAGATCGGCACTGATCTGGTTTTTAGTCCCCATCAAGCATCAGATGGAACATTAAGAGCAATGGCATTAGTTGCCCTTTTATTGCAGCCTATAGATAATTTACCAGATGTATTGATTTTAGATGAACCAGAATTGGGATTACATCCATATGCAATCAATATTATTGGCAGTTTAATCAATAGTGTGTCTAACCATTGTCAAGTAATTTTAGCTACTCAATCAACTCTGTTGATTGATTGCTTTGCACCAGAAGATATTATTGTCGTGGAAAGAGATAAGCGCAAATCTACCTTTCATCGTTTAGAGCCTTCAGATCTAGAAGATTGGCTAGAAGAATATTCATTGTCTGAATTATGGAATAAAAATGTAATTGGCGGGAGACCTAGCTGATGATTCGTTTACATATTATTGCAGAAGGTCAGACAGAAGAAGAATTTGTAAATACAACTTTAGCCGAACATCTAGGATATTTTAATATTTCTACATCTGTACATAGCGTTACAACTAGACGAACTAAAAATAAAGTTTATCGAGGAGGATTAACTAGCTATGAAAAAGTAAAAAAGGATATCACTCTCTGGTTAAAGCAAGATAAATCTGAGGATGCAAGATTTACAACCATGCTAGATCTGTACGCATTACCAAATGATTTTCCGAAATTTGATGAGGCTGAGAAATTAGAGTGCTATCAAAAAATTGAATATCTTGAAAATGCTTTTTTTTATGATATTAATGATCGAAGGTTTCTACCATACATTCAGTTGCATGAATTTGAAGCTTTAATTCTTGTCCAACCAGAGAAATTGTCAGAGAGATTTCCTGAGTATGACCAAGAAATTCAAGAATTATCAAATATTTGCTATAGCTTTTCTTCTCCTGAACTAATTAATCAAGGTGCAAATACTGCGCCTTCTAAAAGAATTTTTCAATTTGTTCCTACTTACGAAAAAGTATCTGCTGGGTCTTTAATAGTACAGAAAATTGGATTGGCAAGCATTAGATCAAAATGTCCGCATTTTGATCAATGGCTTACGCAGTTGGAGATGCTGTCAAGTTGATGACAGCTATCTTTCTTTTGTAAACTATCCCAAAAACTTTTCGACACAGCGAGCAAAAATTTCAACGCCAGCACCTAAAGCCTTCTCGTCAAAGTTAAATCTAGGATGATGGTGGGGATAGGCTAAACCCTTGTCAGGATTGGCAGAACCTAGGAAAAAATAACATCCTGAGACAGCCTCCAAAAAGAAAGCCATATCTTCACCACCCATAGTTTGGCACTCTGGAACGATACCTGTGGGAGTCTCGATTACATTTTCAGCAACAGAGCGAACCAAATCCGCGATCGCAGGATCATTGATTACGGGTGGATAGAGCTTGGTGTAGTCAAACTCATAACTAGCTCCGTGGGCTTTGCATACTCCAGCGATCGCTTCTTCCAATCGAGTTAATAACATCGCCCCCACTTCAGGATTAAAGAACCTCACAGTTCCGCTAATTTTGGCAGAATCGGGAATGATGTTCGTTGCCGAACCTGCATGAAATTCGCCAATGCTGATGACAGCAGACTCTAGGGGGCTGACATTTCGGGAAACAATGCTATGAATGGTACTTACTACTTGTGCGCCTACTAAAATCGAGTCAATAGTTTGGTGGGGAAGTGCGCCATGTCCGCCGCGCCCAATAATTTTGCAATGGAAGTATTCAGTCGCTGCCATTAAAGCTCCACTTCGCACACCGACAGTTCCAAGGGGAAGATTATTCCAGAGATGTAAGCCAATAATGGCATCAACTTTAGGGTTTTCTAGTACCCCCGCCTCGATCATGGGCTTTGCACCACCAGGTCCTTCTTCGGCTGGCTGAAACAGAATCTTGACTGTGCCGCTGAAATCCGCACGATGATCCCATAGGTATTTAGCAGTGCCAAGGGCGATCGCAGTATGCCCGTCATGACCACAGGCGTGCATTAATCCATCAATTTGCGATCGATAGCTAATAATATTTTCTTCTTGAATTGGTAAAGCATCCATATCTGCACGGATCGCTAACACCTTATTGCCGCCCTGTTTTCTGCCTACTATTGTGGCGACTATCCCTGTTTCGGCAATTTCTGTTTGATGGGGAATACCCCATGCTGTTAACTTTTCGGCGATCGCAGTAGAGGTGCGTCGTTCTTGAAAACCTAGTTCTGGAAAGCGATGAAAGTCTCTGCGCCATTGGACAAGGCTAGGCTGCAAGTCCAGAATTTCGGGACGGATCGTAAAGTTGGTATGGGTTGGGGAGGCGGTTGTGGCAAAGGACATGGGCTTGAGCTTGCTGATAGCAAAGAAATAGTGAGCTTATTCCAATATAAACAATCTATACAGCGCTTTGCGCTGACTGAAGACTCACTTCTTGAATGGCGGTGCGAAGCGCCGCCATTCAAGAAGGATTTTAAATCTCAATTTCGGCAATATCGTCAATATTGCTAGAAAAAACTTGACCTAGCAGCTCACCCCGATCGCAGCGATCGCGAAATTCACAGTGCTTACAATCATTACTATCGGTCAACTTAGGATAATCCTTGGTTTCCCTAATCTCAGTCAAAATTTTAACGAGTCTCCGTTCAGTTTGAATATAGTCGGCTTGTGAATAATTAATAATCACCGACTCGGCAGCATTGGCAAACCAATAGGTCATCGAGATCTGCTCTGGGGCGTAATTTGTGGTCTTGGCGAGCAGATATAGATATAGACGAGTTTGCCAATTTTTTTGTAGCTTTGCCTTCGGAATCGCCACTTGATGCGTCTTCCAGTCAAGGATTTGTCCTTGGAGATCGCCTAAAATCAACAAGTCGTAAATTGCGGTTAAGACAAAATACCCTTGACCATGATCATGATTATCAATATGATGCAGCGACGTTGGCAGATGCAGAGCGTCAGATTTTGTTGACGATAAGCTAATTTCAAGGGTGCGGCGATGCTCACATAGGCGATCGCCTGCGATCATTGCTGGCGGATGCTTCTCAAAAGCATCCAACCAAAACTGTAAATCGGCGTGACTCTCTGCTAACTCCGCAACATCTAGCCCGATTTCTTTTTGTTGCATCAACAAGTGAAAATTTGCCCCCAACAGCAAATTCTGTTTGCGTTGCAGATCGGCTTCAGGCAGATTCAACTCCTCCAAATACCTATATTGGTACTCGCGCCGACAACGCTCCCAAATATTGAGATGCCCCTGTGAAATTGTCGTAATTAAAGAAATAGCTTTCATTGCAGACTTGCGTTCTTGTAGTAACATATCGTCAAACAATCGCCATCACCTATGAATTCATCCGCGAATGCGCCTGTCATTCCCAATCCCAATTCTTCGATGCGTCGATTTCTAAAAATCGTCAACCTGCGCCCCGATGAAGCTGAGCGCACGTTTTTGATGTTTTTATTTTATTGCACGACCTCGATCGGCGCGGTATGGCTTGAATATTCTAGCTCCACATTATTTCTAGAAGCCTATCGCGCGGAGAACTTGACTTGGGTTTACATAGCGACAGCGTTTATCGTGACTGCCTTTGGTGTTTTCTACTCGTGGCTACAGAAAATTTTTCCTTTGCGATGGGTGATGCTGGGAGTCTCACTTCTGCTCGCTTTGCCCCTGCCCCTTGCATGGATGGGGCTGATGCAAAAAGGTACGCTTATATATTTAGTCGTCGTATTTGCGATTCGTCTCTGGGTTGAGGGTATTTATGTTTTAAGCAACATCAATAATGACATCGCTGCCAATCAACTTTTTAATATCCGTGAAATTAAGCGAGCTTTTCCCCTGATTTCGACAGGCATTATCATTGCTGAGATTATTGGCGGTTTTTCCTACCCATTTCTGGTGAGTTGGTTTGGTGCTGTCAATATGATCCTTGCCACAGGCGCGATGCTGTTTGTGGGTTCTTGTGTGATGTTTTACTTGAGCACGCGCTATCGTCAAGCTTTTCCCAACTCTGTCTATAACTTTGATGGTGATGCGGAAATTGTGTCTCGCACAATGTCGGGCAATATTCGTAAATACGTGTGGTTATTATTTGGCTTTTTCATCGCCGCACAGGTTTTGTTTTTTATGATTGAGTTCCAGTATCAGTCCCAACTGGAATTTCATTTGAAAACTGAAGAAGCGATCGGTAGCTTTTTGGGGATTTTTGGCGGGATTATGGGAGTCTTTAAGCTTGCCCTTCAGCTTTTTGGCTCCAGTCGCATCATTGAAAGAATTGGGGTATTTTTTGCTGTCCTCATGCCCCCAGTGGGCATTGTGATCACTGGTATTTTGGCGGGCTTTGCGCCTTTTGGGCTGTTCATTGGTTTTGTAGTTCTCAAGTTTTTTGATGAACTTTTTCGATTTACGATCGTGGCGGCGACTGCTCCGACATTGTTTCAGGCTGTTCCCGATCAATTTCGTAGCCAGATCCAGTCCTTTGTCCGAGGGATTGCTGATCCATTGGCAACAGGTGGAGCAGGCGTTTTGATTTGGGTCTTTACGGTGATTTTTAGGCAAGGGGGAATGAACTCGGATATATTCTCCCATTGGTTTGCAGGGGTGATCGTTGTCGTCGCTGTGATCTGGATTGTTGTAATTTGGCTACTGCGACGAGGGTATCTGGAGTTACTGATTCAAAGCGTGGAACGCGGACAACTAACTTTGTTGACTGTCGATCCCCGTGAGATGCGTCGCGCTGTCTCAGAGTCAATGGCTCGTGCCGAAACCCAGCTAGAGCAGTCAGTATGTATTGATCTACTAACCCAGATTGCGCCGCAAGCAGTTGCCGAGTCATTGTCTCCATTGTTGTCGCAGATGACTCCCGACTTGCAGGCGCAGAGCATTGAAGCCATGCTCGAAAACCCTGAAGCTAAGTATTTATCCTATATTCGCGAATTGATGCAGTCCCCCAATGCTTCGCCACAAGTTCAGGCACTATGTCTAAGGTATGTGTTGTTAGCCGATGAGAAAAATCGTGATGTCGATGGGCTACGCAAATATTTGGGACCAGAGCAGAATCCGATTATTCGGGGTACGGCGGTTGCTTTAATGATGCGTCTTGGTTCGTCTCCCCAAGTTGCCGAGGCGACGAATACTTTGCGCCATATGATTACCAGTTCTTCTCAGCCTGAGCGGGTTTTAGGCTGTAGGGCTTTGGCAGAGGCGGCTTTTTTGCAGTCCCTCCGTTTTTATGTCCCGCAACTTTTACAAGATCCTTCCATTGAGGTGCGTTGTGCATTGTTGAGGGCGATCGCAGCGACCCGCGCTAGTGAATATTTCCCATCTTTAGTGCGGGGTTTACATTACAAGGCAACACGCCGCGCTTCTCGCGAAGCGATGATTTCCCTTGGCGATGATGCGATTAGCTCATTACTGGATCTTGCTCATAGCGATCGCAGCCCTGAGTATGTGAAGATTCAAGCATGGGATATTCTTGCTGAGATTGGCTCAACTACTTCCATTTCCATATTGGCTAACAATTTACCAAAATCTTGGGGTAAGCATCGACGGCAGATTTTACGAGCTTTACTGCGTGTACCTCAAGAGCAGGGTATTGAAGCGATTTTAGAATTGCTTGGTAGAAGTGGGCTAGAGAAAATGGTCGTCCAAGAGTTGGGAGTCATGACCGAATCATGGGCGGCAATGCAAGACTTACCTTTAGATCAACTGGGATCTACTGAAGCCGCCTTGCTCAACGAGTCTCTCCAAAATGAGGTGTTTGATAGCTTGGATCGTATTTTTCTAATCATGAAGTTGATTTATTCTCCCTCAGCAATTCAAGCGGCGGCTTTTAATATCCTTTCTGGCTCAAAGGGGAGCTTAGCCAAGGGAATGGAGATATTGGATAATACGGTGGACTTAAGTGTGAAGCAGATTTTGTTGTCTGTAGTTGACAATCGATCTACTAGTGAAAAGTTGAATATTTTGGCAGCGATTCACCCTTATCAAAATATGTCACCGATTAGGCGACTACAACAGCTTGTAGATTTGCGTTATTGTTTATCAGATTGGACGTTAGCTTGCTGTTTTCATGTGGCGCGTGTCCAAAGTTGGAGTGTCTCTGTTGAGGCTATGCTCAGTTGTCTGGAGCATCCTACTGGTTTTGTCAGAGAGGCGGTGGTTTCTTATCTACAAGTTGCTTCGCCGCGATCGCTAGTTAGGATTTTGCCCAGACTACTAAAAGATCGAGATTCGCTAGTTTTGGCTCAAGCGAAAGCAATTTCCTACTATTTTCAAAATAATAATAAAAACAATGTAAATCTAAGTGATAATTCCCATCATGATAAAGGTTTAGATCCTAATATTAGAGTCAGAAAAATTGGCAAACCACATGGGCATGGGGAGTCGTAGGCGATGTTAACCAGTATTGATCGATTGCTGTTGGTGCGAGGGGTTCCGATTTTTAAGGAGCTACGGGATGATTTTTTGGTGCGCCTAGCCTCGATTATGAATGAGGTGTCCTATCCCTCAGGTAAAATGATCTTCGCTCAAGGTCAAGAAGGACGATCTCTATATGTGGTGGTTGCGGGTCGAGTGAGGGTACATTTGGGCGATAAGGACTTGGCGATATTAGATAAGGGCAGTTGCTTTGGGGAGATGTCTTTGTTTGACGCTGAGCCACGCTCGGCTACGGTCACAGCCGTTACGGGCTGTGATTGCTTAGTGCTTACCCAGCAACAACTTTATGAAGCGATCGATGAAACTCCCGACATTGCTGTAAATATTATTCGTTTACTATCGCGGCGTATTCGCAGCCAAAATATAAAACTCAACGAGTTACAACAAAGCTATGAAGCGCAGTCTGTAGCCCAAGCTCAGTAAGCATATTCAACCGCGAAGCGGTTGAATATGCTTGTTTAGGTTTTAATTACCTGCCACTGCGTAACAGGACGCATTGGCTTCCAGCCTAAAAAAGTACCGATCGCCTCAGCCCTACTAATCGAAATTTGGGTTAATGTACCGCCATATTTTTGTTGCCACTGGAATAATTTCTGCTCACCCTCAAGGGTAACGACATTGGCAACTAAACGCCCTTGCGATCGCAAACTCTGCCAGCAAGTCTCAAATACATCAGGTATAGTCGCGCCACCACCAATAAAAATCGCGTCAGGTGTGGGTAAACCTTGCAAAGCTTCAGGGGCTTTCCCTTCGATAATTTTGAGATTGGGCGTACCGAGGGCGATCGCATTTTCGGCAATGAAATGGGTGCGCGACTTTTCGATCGCGATCGCTTGACAGCGTGGATGGCTTCGCATCCATTCAATCCCAATAGAACCACAACCAGCCCCGACATCCCAAAGTAACTCGCCAGCATTGGGTGCCAGCGTAGATAGAGTAATTGCCCTAACTTCTCGCTTGGTTAACTGTCCATCATGATAAAAAGCGTCATCAGGTAGCCCCACTATCCGCGAGAAAACTTTTGCTTCAGGATTGGGAATACATTCCACAGCGATCGCGTTAAGGTCAGCAAATTCAGGTAAGTTCTCAAATTGATTGACGGTACTAGAAATAATGCGTTCTTTAGTTCCATTTAAATGTTCTAGGACGGTAATTTTGCTGTTGCTAAATTGGCGATCGCATAGCGCTTTTGCCACAATTTGCGGTGTATCTTTTCCCGAACTAAGGATTAGAAGTTTAGCGTTTGGATATATACAAGATTGTAGAATTGAAGCTGGGCGACCGCATAGGCTCAGGGTTTCTACTTCATTCAATGACCAACCTAGTCGCGCACAAATTAAGCTAAAAGTGGAAGGTGAGGGAATAATTGCAACTTCTTCAATTGGAATTCTCTTTAATAGAGTTGTACCAATTCCAAACCAAAGTGGATCGCCACTAGCCAAGACACATACCGATCTACCGCGCAAGCTAATGATTTGTTGAAGAGTAGACTCAATTGGTGATGCCCAAACAAGGCGCGATCGCCTATCATCTGGCAACTCTGGCAACATTGCTAAATGGCGATCACCTCCCACTAAAACCTCGGCATAATCAATTAGCGATCGGGCAGCGGCACTTAATCCTGATAAACCATCTTCACCAATGCCAATTACTGTAAGCCACTTATGAGAAGTCATATTCCAAATAAGCTAATTGTACAGTTTTGAGATATGGCAATTTTAAATATTTAGAAGAGGCTTCGACTTCGCTCAGCCAACGTATAATGCTGGCTGAGCGAAGTCGAAGCCCTAACTCCTATCTATACTTTACATCCTTCGATAATGTGGATATCTTCACCTGTCGGCACAATGCGAAGTAGTTTTAGCCCCGCTTTTTCAAAAATTTGCTGAAACTCCAACTCAGTGCGCTCTTTACCTCCAGGGCACATGACCAGCATATTAATATCTAGCATTTTGGCGGCAGCAGGAGCATTTCCCGCAGGCACAACCTGTTCCATAACAAGAATTTTACTGTCGGCAGACATGGCTTGCTGGCAATTTTTGAGAATGGCGATCGCCCTTTCATCGTCCCAATCATGGACAATATGTTTTAGTAAATAAGCATCACCGCCACTAGGAACAGTTTCAAAAAAGCTCCCACTCACGCATTGACAGCGATCGCTAATTCCGTGTTTTTCTAGGGTGGTATTCGCATTGTCGATGACATACTTCTCATCAAATAGAATGCCTTTGCTCTCAGGATGCTTTTTGAGAATCTCCGCAAGTAGCTCTCCATAACCTCCCCCGACATCAACTAAAACTTTAAATCCTGAGAAGTCATAGGTTGGAGAGATAGCCCTTAACTCCACTTCTGAGAAGTTATTCATGCATCTTTCAAAAGTTTGAGCTGCTTCAAGGTTAGCTCCATAGTATTCAAATATGCCTTTACCAAATCGATGATTAAAGGCTGGTTCGCCTGTTTTCACACTATGAAGTAGATCACCCCAAGCTTGATAATGTTCTGGATCTCCCATCATGATGGCAGTTGGTTGCAGGGTTTGAGGACTATCGCTGCGTAAATATTCAGCAAGAGGTGTCATCGCAAAAATGCCAGATTCTGTCTCGGTAAATATTCCTACACTGGCTAAAGCTCTCAAGACTCGATATAGAGCTTCAGCATTAGTATGTGTTGCGGCGGCAATCTCTTGATAATTTTTTGGTGAGGTCAGGTGATCAGCGATCGCCAACTTAGCAGCAACATAGATACATTGAGATACCCAATATCCAGTGATCATCTGCATCATTTGGATGTGGAGCGGTAATTGAGGAGGCATAAGTAAAGCTTGAAGAGATGGATTTAATGTTCAACGCATTCTAAAAGGCAGAGACTTATATATCTTGGTTTGTTCTAGAATTCTTAAGTTTTTTGTAAAGCTATTCGGGTGTTTTTTCCACCGAGTCCAAACTGTTGTAAAGTCAATAAACTGTTCTAGCTTTAACGGGGATCAGCCGTTAAAAATGTAACCCTTGCTGTGAGTGAATTCTAGGCTATTGGTCTAGATATTCTAATCAGAGATTCATAAGGTTGCGAATGGGGAAAGTTTGGTGAAAGTCCAACGCTGTACCGCAACTGTAAAGGCTGCCATGCCCAAAGTCAGGATGCCCGCTAGAACTAGTTTATGTTGTCCATATCTGCGAGTTACAGATCATGAATTTGTCTAAGGATTTATCAGCTTTTTTTGCGTCAGTTTTTGCTTCTGTGCAGAACAAAGTTTTGGCGATCGCTTGTGCTTTTAGCTTTTTAGTATTTGCCAGTCCCGCCGCCGCGCACCATCCTTTAGGCGGTAGAGTGCCTAGCAACTTCTTTGAAGGGTTTATGTCGGGCTTGGCTCACCCTGTGATTGGTTTTGATCATTTAGCCTTTATTGTTGCCATTGGTTTGTTTGCGGCTGTCAAAAAGCAGGGTTTCTGGATACCCCTAGCCTTCGTGGGTTCGGCAGCGATCGGTACAGGTTTACACTTGATGAGTATCGATCTGCCCCTAGTTGAACTAGCTGTTGCCACTTCCGTATTAGGCTTCGGTATTCTCTTAGCCATCAAAAACAGCCCCAATTATCTCGTAGTCACTGCTTTGGCGGCGATCGCAGGTTTATTTCATGGTCACGCTTATGGCGAAGCCATTTTTGGCGCAGAAAATGTGGCGCTATGGTCTTACTTGGCAGGATTCACGATTATTCAACTTGTTATTTCTGGGGCAGCATTTTTTGCGGGCAAAAAGGTATTGAGTGGTGATTTGGCGATCGCGCCGAATTTGCGATCGGCTGGTTTAGTCATTTGCGGTATCGGCGCAAGCCTTTTGGCTTCACAGATTTCGGCTTTGATTTTCCCTGCGGCATAAAACCTTAAAAGCAAACAAAAAAACGGCTACGCCGTTTTTTTGTTTAAAAATCCAGAGAATTTTTGGAAAGCGTCGCGGAGCGACGCTTTCCAAAAATTCTCTTTACTCTAAGTAACCTTTAAAAAGATAAAAAGAGAATTATGGCAGCGAAAATCCCTGTAACTGTGATTACTGGCTTTTTGGGCAGTGGCAAAACCACGCTGATCAGGCAACAGTTACAAAATAATCAAGGCAAACGTATTGCCGTACTGGTCAATGAATTTGGCGAAATTGGCATTGATGGCGATTTGTTGCGATCGTGCAAAGTCTGTGATGAAGATGGGGTAGAAATTACGCCCAACATTGTCGAGCTAACCAACGGCTGTCTCTGCTGTACGGTGCAGGATGAATTTCTGCCCACGATGCAGGAATTGCTAAAGCGCCGCGATCAAATCGACTGCATCCTGATCGAGACTTCTGGCTTAGCCTTGCCCAAACCACTGATTCAAGCCTTTAAATGGCAAGAAATTCGCAATGGTGCGACTGTGGATGGCGTGATCACGGTTGTGGATTGTGAGGCGATCGCGAATGGCAAATTGGTCGGCGATCTCGATGCCCTCAATGCTCAGCGTCAGGAAGACCCTAATCTCGATCATGAGACTCCCATTGAAGAACTATTTGAGGATCAATTGGCCTGTGCGGATTTGGTGCTATTAACCAAAACCGATTTAATTGATGCTGATGCTCAAAACAAAGTTCATGCTTGGCTCAAACAAGAATTGCGTCAAGGGGTGAAGGCGATCGCCTGCGATCAAGGCAAAATTAGCTCTGAAATTTTGTTAGGCTTTAATGCTGCCGTTGAGGACAATCTCGATTCGCGCCCCAGTCACCACGATCACGAAGAAGAGCATGACCATGACGATGATATTAATTCGATTAATGTCATTACGGAGCAGTCCTTTGAACCTTCGCAATTATTAGCATCACTCAAACAGGCGATCGCCACTCAAGAAATCTATCGCATCAAGGGGTTTGTAAATGTCCCCAACAAGCCGATGCGAATGGTATTGCAAGGTGTGGGCGATCGCCTTGAGACTTCCTACGATCGCCTCTGGTCAAAGGATGAAGTCCGCCAAACCCGTCTCGTATTTATCGGTCAAAGCCTAGAGCGCTCCAAAATTGAAGCGGCACTAAGTCTATAAACATTTGGAGGGCGCTTCGCGCCCTCCAAATGTGATTATTATTTCTGGAATTTCCTCAATTGCAATCTACTACCGCTATCTGTCCTAGTCTTTTTAATGCCACCACTGCCCAAGATGGCATCCTTTCGCGCATCCGTTTACCAGCGGGATTGATCTCCGCTTCACAATGTCAACTAATTAGCGAAATTGTTAATCAATTTGGCTCTAATCAATTTGGCAATGGCGAAGTCCAGATCACTAATCGCGCTAACCTGCAAATCCGCACCAGCGCTGCCCTCAGTGAAAATACACTTCTCGATCTGCAAGACTATGGATTGGCTTCTAGTTGCCCTGACACTGACGGTTTGCGGAATATTATGGCAAGTCCCGCCGCAGGGATTGATTCACAAGCCTTGGTCAATACAGTTCCCTTAGTGAAGCAATGGAACTTCTATTTATTAAATCATCCAGAATTAGCGATTCTCTCCAATAAATTCAGCGTCTGCTTTGATGGCGGCGAATCCATTAACGTTAGCGATCGCCCCAATGATATTTGCTTTAAAGCCGTTTGCAGGCTGAGCGAAGTCGAAGCCCTGACCGAAGTAATGTTTAGCTTGCACTTAGGATCTCAAGCATTAGGGATTTTAATCCCCTATTCTCAAGTAATCGCAATTCTCGCCGCACTAACGGAAGTTTATCGTGACTATACAGAGCAGAAAACAGAACAAAAATTAGAGCAAGATTCTAAAAACCTGCGATCGCGCCCCCCCAGACTAAGAGAACTGCTCAATGATTGGGGCATAGACAAATATCTAGATCTAGTTGCAGAGAAATTAAACTCTAGATCCCCCTCAATCCCCCTTAAAAAAGGGGAGGAAGAAATCTCCACTCCCCCCTTCACAAGGGAGGCTGGGGGGGAGCAATACCTTGAATCGCAGATAGAAAGACCCTCACCCCTAGCCCCTCTCCCAAAAGGGGAGAGGGGGACAAGAGATTATCAACATCTCGGTATCCACCCTCAAAAACAATCGGGACTAGCTTACATTGGTATAGTCGTACCATTGGGAAGATTAACGGCTTCGCAATTGCGAGGACTAGCAGAACTCGCTAAACAATATGGTGGCGGCGCTCTGCGGTTGACACCTTGGCAAAATATTTTATTAACGGATATTGCGATCGCCGATCTTGCCAAAGTCACAGAATTAATCGCGAACTTAGGATTATCTATTTCGCCAACTCATCCCTATGCCGCGATCGCCGCTTGTTCGGGCATCACAGGCTGCAAAGCTGCCCATACTGACACCCAGACAGATGCTAAGGCGATCGCTTCCCATTTAGAGAAATGTATGCAATTGGACGAGCCAATTAATTTCCATTTTTCAGGCTGCGATAAGTCTTGCGCTCAGCACCATGCCAGCGACATCGCGATCGTGGGTCAGGACTCCAGAACTTACAAGATTTATGTCGGTGATGGCGAAATCCATTTTGGACGCGAGTTATATGCTGAATGCACGGCTAACGAATTGCCGCAGTTAATGGAACGCCTAATTAATGTTTATCAAACTCAGCGCCAACCCAATCAGAACTTTCGTGAATTTGTGAATCAATCTGATTTACCAGAATTAAATCGAAAATTGAGGCAGGGAGTGATCAGTCATGCTTGATTACATTCGTGATGGTAATGAGATCTATCGTCAGTCCTTTGCCACGATTCGCGCCGAGGCTGATTTTTCGGGATTACCGCAGGATCTCGAGGTGGTGGCGGTGCGCTTGATCCATGCCTGCGGCATGACCGATATCGTACAGGATCTCGCCTATTCTGAGGATGTAGTGCAGATTGGGCGCGAAGCTTTGCAAAATGGTGGCAATATTCTTTGTGACGCGCAGATGGTGGCGAATGGTGTCACCCGTAAGCGTTTACCCGCCCAGAATCAAGTAATTTGTACCTTAAACGATCCTGCCGTTCCTGAACTAGCGCATAGCATTGGCAATACACGCTCGGCGGCAGCGCTGGAACTATGGCGATCGCATATTGCTAATTCCATCGTGGCGATCGGCAATGCGCCCACGGCTCTATTTCGGTTACTAGAATTACTCGATGATGGTTTTCCCAAGCCAGCCGTTATACTAGGATTCCCCGTTGGTTTTGTTGGGGCGATTGAGTCTAAGGCAGAACTAGCCGCCAATAGTCGTGGTGTTCCTTTTTTGACAATTCACGGGCGGCGCGGTGGTAGTGCCATGTGTGCAGCAGCAATCAATGCGTTAGCAAGGTCGAATGAACTATGAATGAATCTCAAACTCCAAAAAAAGGCAGTCTCTACGGCGTGGGCATTGGACCTGGCGATCCTGAATTGCTGACCATTAAGGCACATCGGATTATCACCTCTGTCCCCGTGATTGCCTATCCCACCATGGAAAATGGCAAAGTATTAGCAAGGGCGATCGTGGCGGATTTTATCCGTCCCGAACAGATTGAAGTGCCGATGCCTCTGCCCTTCAGCGTCGAGCGTTCTTCCCAACCCTATTACGATATTGCGGCGGCGAAAATCGCCGAACATTTGCAAGTTGGGCGCGATGTGGCGGTGCTATGTGAAGGCGACCCGATGCTATATGGTTCCTTCATGTATATTTTTCGGCGACTCGCTGACAGGTTCCATACCGAAGTTATCCCAGGTATTTCTTCCACCTTTGCCAGTGCCGCTATGCTCGGTGCACCCCTCACCTTCCGTAATGATGTATTGAGCATTATGCCCGCAACTTTGGATGCTGACACCCTGCGCGATCGTTTAGCAGTTGCCGATGCAGCAATTATTATTAAACTAGGTCGGCACTTTGGCAAAATCAAATCGATTTTGCAGGAGCTTAACCTTTGGGAACGCGCCCTATATATCGAACGCGCTACTCTGCCCAATCAAGTAATTAAGCCAATCGCCGATGTCGATCCTGATAACGTCACTTATTGGGCGATCGTGATGATTCCCAGTCAAACTAATCCCCAGTAATAGAATTACGGTGCGGCGCGAAGCGCCGCACTGTCTGAAACTAGAATTTGTTCCGCCCGCTACACGGGCGGAACAAATTCTGGTTTTAGGTAAGTATCTCTGTATGTCTTAAAATATGGCGATAGGAATTTCCAATCCTGTCTTAAATCACCCAAATTTAATAAAAATTATTAATAAAAGTTTATGTCAGCATCTCTCCGTCTTCGCCAACATAGTCTAATTTGTCAGTTAGCTGACTGCATTGAGCAGGTCTGGCAAGAAAACTTAGAACTCTCTCCTTATACTGTACCTGAAGACTTAGGATACATTGAAGGACATCTGGAAGGCGAAAAGCTAGTTATTGAGAACCTTTGCTATCAAACTCCTCAATTTCGGAAGTTGCACCTTGAACTTGCCCAAGTGGGGACAGGGTTAGATATTCTGCACTGCGTCATGTTTCCCAATCCTGAATATGCTTTGCCAATTTTTGGGGCGGATATTGTGGGCGGACGTGGTGCTATTAGTGCCGCGATCGCAGACTTGTCTCCTGTAAATGCTGAGCGATCGCTACCTCCTAAGTACAATCAAGCTCTGTCTTCTCTTCCCAATCCTGAATTTTCTCAGCCCCGTGCTTTGCCAGAATGGGCTGATATCTTCTCAGGATTTTGTTTTTTTGTACGTCCATCGGGAGAACAAGAAGAACAATCTTTCTTAAGTCGTGTTCGCGATTTTTTGACTATTCACTGTCAAATAGCCAAGGCGGAGACAGCCTTGACCAGTAAGCAGGAAGTTACGGAAGTAATCGCAGGTCAGCAATATTATTGTGAGAAGCAGCAGCAAAATGACAAAACTCGCCGAATCTTAGAAAAGTCATTTGGCTCAGAATGGGCTGATCGTTACATGAAGACAATGCTGTTCGATGTAGTAAAGGCAGAGGATAAGTGACACCGTTTCACGATGTTTAAAGAAATGTTTGGCGGTGCAGAGCACTGCTAAACATTTCTTAAGTTTCAAATTGCTTATTACTATGAATGTAATAAGCAATTCAAATCATTCCAAATCGCAAATAGAGTCAGTACAATTTCAGTAATCAAGAAAGAGTTCTATCCTCTCTCTTAGAGCCAAATCTTCATCAAATTAATGAGATCCCCCAGATCGGTATTCCTATAACTTCTAATTTTAAAGTAGCGACGTTTACAGAATTTAATATCTAGATCAACACAATTGGGTTAGCAAATAGCTATTCATGCTAATGCTAAACGTTCCATATATTATCAGGAGGAACCCCATGTCTGACATCCCAACTGGCGGTCAAATGATCTGGAAACTAGAAGATGGCGATCGCATTCTACACCTGCGTCATAGCCCATCAGAGCAATGGCGACACTACGAAGAATTTCCTGAATATGCGCTTCAAGATCCTGTTGGATTTTCTAAGGGAATTACAACATTTATCTCTTTACTAAAGAAGGATTGGACAGCAATTAAGTCATAAATAGATTATGGGCGGCTTTGCGCCCATAATCTATTTATTCGTCCCAGTCATGCCATTCCACTTGATTAGCAATCAAGTAACCATCTACCGCTTGACCAATAGTAGGGAAAAAGCTATCACTCCCAAATTTATGGAATAGCCCGTAGCGCTTGAGATGATCTTTCGTGGGACCTTTCATTTCTGCAAAACAGAGCTTTATGCCTGCCTGAGCAAGAACTTTATCTAACTCTGCGATCGCATCAGCAGCCGTCAAATCAATATCGGTTACAGGCTCGGCTGCGACTAGTACCCATTTAGTCGGAGTCGGTGCAGCAAGTACAGAGTTGACTACGCGATCGCAAAATGTCTCTACATTCGCAAAAAATAGCGGCGCATCCCATCGAAAAATAACCAGTCCAGGAATTATTCTCGCTTCTGTGTGACGAGAGATATCATGGTATCCCTTGATTCCATCTACTCTGCCCAATACTGCATAGTGTGGTCGCCAAGCACTGACAACAAAAGCCAGTAAAGCCATTCCCAATGCGATAAAAATCCCCTGAATCACTCCCATAGACACTACACCGATAAAGCAAATCATAGATAGAAAGAACTCTATCTTTCTGAGCTTATATAAGCGGTAAGTGCCTGAAATTTCAAAGATTGCTAGAGCCGCAGAAATTACGACTGCACTCAATGCTGATTGCGGTAAGTTTTGCAATAAATTTGGAGTAACTAGAAGAATGATAGCGATACAAGCCGCTCCTACAACACCTGTAATTTGACTCTTAGAGCCTGCGGCTTCGGCAACAGGGGTGCGCGAGGCACTGCTGCTCACCGCGAACCCTTGAAATAACCCTGAAGCAATATTCGCTACTCCTAGCGCGATTAATTCTTGGTTGCGATCAACCTTGTAGTTGCCCCTGACCGCAAAGGTGCGAGAGAGTAAGCTTAAATCTGTGAAGGATACCAAGGCGATCGCTAAGGCAGTAGATAATAATTTCCCAAATTCTAGATCAGTTACTGAAGGAACCTGAAAACTAGGCAATCCTTGGGGTAAAACCCCAATCACAATAATTCCAGTTCGATTGGATAGATCATATAGCGAGCTAACCAAGGTTGCACCAATTACCGCAACTAGAACCCCAGATATCCTCGGCGCTAAAAGCTTTAACCCTAAAATCACCAATAGACAGCTTAACCCAATCGCCAGTGAAGTATGGTTAGCTTTACCCTCTTGGACTCCTCTGACAATACTTAAAATCTCTTCCCCAAGGTTCTGTCCGCTTACCGAAAAGCCCAAAATCTTCGGCGACTGCCCCACGAGAACAGCCGCTGCGATTCCATTGAGATAACCGTAGCGAATTGGCTTGGAAAGTAATTCTGTAATAAATCCAAATTTGGCAAATCCTGCCAAAATACACAGCCCCCCTGACAGAATCGACAAAATACCTGCGATCGCGATCGCCCTAGCAGGATCACCATTAGCAAGGGGAATAACTGTCGCCGAAATTAAAGGAATCAGCGCCGAGTCAGGTCCTAAAACCAAGATACGGCTGGGTCCGAAGATTGCATAGGCAAGCAGAGGAATAATCGTGGCGTACAAGCCATAAATAGGCATTAAGCCTGCTGCTTGGGCATATCCCATACCTGCGGGTATCAGAATTGCTGTCAGCACCAGTCCCGCCATAATGTCTTGAACTAGGTAAGAAAATTTGTAGTTTTTTAAAGTGGCAATAATTGGTAGCCAACGCGATAGTCCTTTGGGGCTAGCTAACAGAGAAGAATTTGCGATCGGCGAAAATTTGGTCAACCATGCACCTCAGTTTATTTAGGTAAGTCTTCCAGATTATCGAAAAACAACATTACGGACAGAAACTTTTACATTGGAAAATAAGTCTATGCAGTTTAGTCAAGTTGAAAGGTTCGTACTTTTAACGATGATGGGTCTTTCTCAGAAGTTGCGTAATATCAGTTCACAAAAATATGCCAACACTTTGGTGGATCGCAAGTCAGCCACAGTAAAGGTTTTTAAATTAAAAGATCGCTTTGCCCTCTCTTAGATTGATATGAAGAACTTGAGGATGACCGCTTTGTAGGATGCACTAGAAACTCGATTTGACTGATTATCACTGCATAAGCATTGAATAATTAAGAATTGCTACATATTCAATCGTAAAGCGTTCTAAAAAATTAACGGGGGATCTCAGTTTGCTCACACACACAAATTCTCTATAAACCATGAATAAGCAACCCGTTCAAACACTCAGACTAACTACCTATGCGGTCACAGCGATCGCAACAATGCTCGCTGCGGCGGCTCCTATGCCTAGCTCTGCCCAAATAATCCCTGTAGAAACGCCCAGTAGCACCAACCCGATCCCCCCTGAAAACCCCAACGACAAAGCCGCCAATCCCACAGACAACAAAACTGCTAGATTTAGCTGCCAAGTCCGCGATGGGCAGTATATGGTTGTTTATCAACCCAAGAGTCAACCCCAAAAGTTCTTCCCTTGGGCTGCGCCTAGCGCCATGGGTGACGGCTGGTCGCCCGAACGTCGTTGTAACGAGATTAGCCGCCGCCTAGAGCTATATCGCCCCGATGGTCTGGTGGAAATGCGGACTAGTGTGGAAAATGGATATAACGTAATCTGTGCCACAACTGATAAAAATTCTGCCTGTCGGATTGTGCTGACAGTGCCTAATGGTCAAGATCCGATCGCCACTCGCGATCGCGTCTTTGGCAATCTGGCGACCGCTGACAGTGGGCAAACCACGACTGCCGTGAATACCTTTGGCAGTCGCGGTGGTTCGAGAGGTACTTTAAATAGTATTTCTACGGATTTGGGCTTAGGTATTGATTTGTCCAATGTGCTGGGTTCGGTCTTATCCAGCGATCGCCCTGTTGGAAATGTCGGCAATGTGGGCAGTGGCAATATTTATCTGAAGCCATACCTTGATCCTAGTGATGGCGGTACAGGTGCGAGTTTGACCAATAGTGGTTTTAGTAGCGGTCGTAGACTTAATCCTGATAATTTCCGCTAATTTTTTTACTGCGGCGCAATGCGCCGCTTATCAAAGCAAAGGTCGGCGCATCGCGCCGACCTTTGCTCTTATGGCGTAGCTAAGAACGCACCAATTTTATGAGCCGCTTCCCGTAAAACTTCGGGCGGATAGACTAGGGCAAACCTGACATAGCCTTCACCATGTTTACCAAAGCCCGAACCCGCCGCCAAAGCTACACCTGTGGCATCAAGTAAATCCAAACAAAATTTTGCGGAATTGTGGGCATAGCGATCGGGGAGCTTTGCCCAAAGATACATCGTTGCCGTTGGGACAGGGATCTGCCAACCGATATTGGCTAGAGCCGCCACCATCGCATCACGGCGCTCTTTAAATGTGGCGATAACTTGCTCAATGGGAACGCGATCGCCTTTTAAAGCCTTAATCGCACCCCGCATAATTCCTTGATACTGATTGAAATCTACCACTGCCTTAATTTGGCGCAGCGCTTTGATGAGTTCTCGATTACCAACTGCAAACCCAACTCGAAACCCACCCATATTGAAAGACTTAGACATCGTAAAAAATTCAATGGAGTGTAGGCGATCGCGATCGGCTTGCAAAACCGAAGGCTGACTGATGCCGTTAAACTCTAAATCCAAATAGGGAAAGTCATGGACTAGAGCTAAATTATGCTGACTGCAAAAATCTACGGCTGACTCAAAAAACTCTAAAGATGCAGTTGCCGTAGTGGGATTGTGGGGATAGCTCAACACCATCATTTTTGACTGCGCCAAAACATCGCTAGGAATATCGGTAAATACAGGCAAAAAATTATTTTCAGCGAGCAAGGGCATCCCATAGACCTGTCCTCCCGCCAAATGGATACCACCATAGTGGGACGGATACCCAGGGTCTTGCAGCAAGGCAAAGTCACGGGGATTGAGCAGCGCCAGAGGCAAATGGGCTGTACCTTCCTGCGAACCAATGAGCGGCAGTATTTCCGTCTCAGGATCAACGACGATGCCAAATCTTTGCTGCATCCATTCCGCCACCGTCGCCCGAAAGTCCTGCGTACTGCCAAATAGCGAATAACCGTGGGTGTCAGGATCAGCTAATGCTTCGGCGATCGCCTCCAAAATGAATGGCGCGGTGGGCAAATCTGACGATCCTAGAGATAGGTCAATCACGGACAGTCCTTTTTTTTTGACTTGGCTCTTGGCTATATCCATGTCGGCGAAGACATTGGCTTGTAACGGCTGAAGGCGATCGGCAAATTGCATGGTAAGTATCCCCAAAAGAGTAATGATAAGCGGTGCAACGCGCCGCTTATCATTACTCTTGCAAAAAAGCTGGCTAACCCAAAAAGAGAGTGGCGGCGCTCCGCGCCGCCACTCTCTTTTTGGCAGTGACAATAGGACTATCCATCAAGTCACTTGATTCTGTAAGATTATTAAGACAATGTAAAAATTAATTTTTAAAAAAAACTAGCAATAAATATGGCAAAGAAAAATCTAGCAAGCTTGACATCGGCTGACTTGGCAGGCAAAAAAGTCCTAGTACGAGTCGATTTCAACGTTCCCCAAGACGAAAATGGCAAGATCACTGACGATACTCGCATCAGAGCCGCTTTGCCAACCATTAAATATTTGACTGAAGCAGGCGCTCGCGTCATTCTCACCAGTCACTTCGGCAGACCCAAGGGTGTCACCGAAAGCTTACGTTTAAATCCTGTCGCTGTGCGCCTTTCTGAGTTAATTGGTCAGCCAGTCGTCAAAACCGATGACTGCATTGGTGACGAGGTTGCCGCGCAAGTAAATGCCCTCAACAATGGCGATATTGCCCTTCTGGAAAATGTACGTTTTTATCCTGAAGAAGAGAAGAACGATCCTGAGTTTGCCAAAAAATTGGCATCCTTGGCAGATATCTATGTAAATGATGCATTTGGGACTGCTCACCGTGCCCATGCTTCTACTGAAGGCGTAACTAAGTATATTAGTACTTCTGTTGCAGGCTTCTTGCTCGACAAAGAGTTGCAATACTTAAGCGGTGCAATCGACAATCCTCAGCGTCCTCTCGCCGCGATCGTTGGTGGTTCCAAAGTTTCCAGCAAAATTGGAGTCATCGAAACCTTGCTCGATAAGGTCGATGTTTTACTCCTTGGCGGCGGCATGATCTTCACCTTTTACAAGGCTCGTGGGCTCAGTGTTGGCAAGTCTTTGGTTGAAGAAGACAAACTAGATCTAGCTCGCGCTCTCGAAAAGAAAGCCGCCGATCGCGGTGTTAAGTTCTTGCTACCTACCGATGTCGTTGTTGCCGACAACTTCAAGCCTGATGCTAATGCTCAGACCGTCAGTATCAATGACATTCCCGATGGTTGGATGGGCTTAGATATTGGACCCGACTCAGTTAAGGTATTCCAAGCAGCCCTCGCTGAGTGCAAATCTGCAATTTGGAATGGTCCTATGGGCGTATTTGAGTTTGATAAGTTTGCCGTAGGTACTGAAGCGATCGCCAATACCCTCGCTGACCTCACCGCCACAGGCACAATCACAATCATCGGCGGCGGCGACTCCGTGGCAGCCGTTGAAAAGGTTGGTGTAGCTGACAAGATGAGCCATATTTCCACTGGTGGTGGCGCAAGCTTAGAATTGCTCGAAGGTAAAGTACTTCCTGGTATTGCTGCTTTGAACGAAGCATAAAGCCGCTTTCTAGATTCTCGATTTGCGAGGCTATAGCTTGAACTCCTAGTTGCATCACTAGCAGCGCAAAGCACTGTTTTATCCTAGGCAAGTTTGCCAAATAAACTACAAAAAAACTTGAGAGTTTTGCAAAACTCTCAAGTTTTTTTGATTTATATAGCAAAAAAAGTTTTGCTTAGGACATAAAACCAGAAGGCGAGTGGCGGCGCGGAGCGCCGCCACTCGCTTCTAATACAAGTGTCTACAGCTATACTTCTGGGATTGTACGTTTCCGTAAAATAGCGGTTTCCCGAATCTTAAATTTTGTGTCAAAAAGAAAATAGTCGCTAGTAGGCTCTATTGCTTATCCCCAAAGACGTTGTATCACTTTTGAGCATTCAACCCCAAACCTAGTAGGGGTTTGTAAATTAATAAATGGCTACGCCATTTATTAATTTGGTATAGGATATTAGCCTTGCTGAGTTTTGTACAAAGTTGACAGATGGTATATAGTTTACTTTGCTAAAATCTCATTAATATTATTGCTAAGCTTAATTTAAAGGCTTAGGTTAGATTCAAATATTTCTTGCGTCAGATCAACAACAATCACTAAAGATAGTCAGAAGATAACAACGAGGATCGATTGATGGCATCCAACAACAATAACCAACAGAAGGGTTCAGGCGCTGACAACTCTGATACCAATAAGTCAATGGCTTCGGATGCTTCTGATGTCGATTGGATGATCATGTCCGATCTTGGTACAAAAATTAGTGGCTTTACCCAGATCCAAAAAACAACAATTCAGTCCACCCAAAAATCTCCTCCTCCAGACCCTAGCCGCACTAATCTTGATGATGACCTTGAAGATCTAGAGTGGCTACAATCCATCGGTTTAGACGCAGAAATAGAGCGATCGCCTATACCTACTGATAGCATTACAGGCGCGTCAACTAAAGTTGAAGATAATGTTGAAAATATAGACTGGTTGATAGTTAGCGATCTCAAGCAAAGAATCGATGATTCAGAAATCAAAGCTAGAGCTAAAGCTGTTACAGATAATACTTCGCAGCCACCTACCTTACTGCAATCAAGTCTAGATAGCCTTGATGATAGTTTGAATAGTGATTTAGACTTTGCAGATCTAAACTTTTCAGATGGTTCAGACCTTCTAGATTTAGAAGATTTAGGATTTGATACTTCTGATGCAGGCAATAATTTAGATTCAAGTTCTTTTGATTCTATTAGTAGTGATAATGAACAAGATCTTCTAGAACTAAGTAGTTTCCTTGAGGATAATTTTGATTTAGATGATGGACAAAATGATTTTGAGCAGAACTCAAGTGATGACTGGCAATCTGTCTCAAGTCTAGATTCTTCATCTGGTGAGTTTTTGGATAATCAATTCGAGGAACTTACAAGCGATGTAGATGAACAAGCTAATCAACTTTTTGAAGATGCTGAGGACCTATCGGAAACTCCTCTTGAGCAACAGCTTGCAGATCAAGTTGATCAATTTGATGATTATTCTCAGAGTCAAACAGACTCACAAGCAGGGCTAGCAATTTTTAGTGATAGCTTTGAAATGGAAACGCAAATTTCCGCGATCGCAAGTGTATCTCCTGAATATGAGCCTGAGTCTGCCGAGGCGATCGCCGAAGTTGCTGAAGAAATATATGCAGTAGAAGAAGTCGCTGAAGAACTGACAGAGCAAAGCTTAGAATTGCAGGATGTTCAGGATGTATTCAATAGTGAAGCATTGCTTCCAAGCACTAATGATCTTGATCCTTTTGATAACAGCTTTGGCGAGATGCAAGATGTCAACTTGTCAGATGCAGTTGCTATCAGCGATGAGGTTTGGTCTAATTCCGCAGCTCTTGATACTGATCCACAGTCCTTTGATGATGCATTTGCGGGTAGTTGGGAAGTAGATTCTCAGGGCATTGGTGATAGTTCTGAGAATAACATTGATGTCTCTGACGACTCGATTTGGGGAGGAGTTGCGATCGATTCTAGCTCCTCCGACTCTTCTATAAGCAATACCTTTGAAATGGAAGATGCGTGGCATACCCCGACATCATCTGCTAGTTCAGAGATAGACATTCCAGAACCATCAGCAGACGAGTTGGTAGATACTAGTCTCCCAGAGATTCCCGTTGATCAGAGTTGGAGTGCAGAGCTTGAAGCTGAAATTAGCGAAATTGATGCAGAAATTTCTACTGATTATGGGATTGAGCACGAAAGTTCCGAAGAAGATTATGTTCAGGATTCTGAGCAAAATTTTGAACAAGTTATTGATGCAGGGAGCGATCTGGATTTTGAGAAAAATTTTAGCCAAAATTCTGATTGGCTTCCTGAGCCAGAACAAGTACTGGCAACTGACAATTTAGAAGGATTAGAAGAAGTAGACAATCTCAGTAATTGGCAAGAGTCTATTGAAGCGGAGAGTGCAGCTGACTACTATGCCGATGAACTTGATAGCTATAACCTTGAATGGGAACAAGCTGCTAATGGCGTGGCAGACTCTATAGAGTTATCAGAATTTTCTGAAGAAATGGTTGTAGAGTCTAACTGGGAATCTGATAATTTTGAAGATAATAATTTTGATTTTGAAGATAGTTTAGAGTCTGTCAATTTAGTTGCTGATAACGTTGAGAGTTGGGCGATCGCTGAAGATGCCTTGAATGAAGGCAATTTGGTGGATGACTTTATTCAAGAAGAACTCACTGACAATTATGAAAATTTAGCCGAATTAACAATGGAGGATCAGGAGATATTGCCCCCAGATCCGATTTCAGTAGATGGCTTTGATGAGGACTTTGACCAAGGGTTTGCGGCAGAGATCGCTGATCAGATCACCGACTCTGGGTTTGGTAACGGTTCAGATATTTATCCAGCGCCACTTTCCGTATCTGAGACTAGCTCGATTCCAAATACCAGTGATTATTTTGGCAACGATTCAGATAGTTTAGATACTACTCAAGCTGATGAACTAGAAAATCTTCTTAATGAAGATTTTGACTTAGCAACTTTTGATGACGACAGCTTAATTGCTGCCCCGCTAACTGGACAAAGTAACGTAGCAACCACTCTCACGCCAGTGCGCTCCAGTAATATTTCCAGTAATGCCAACAACGATCAACAGGAATCATTGGTATCAGATTCAGATGAATTTAGCTTAGAAGATGAGTTTGAGAAGGCGATCGCAAATGATTCCTTAGAAGATGAATTTGCTGCAGAATTGGAGATTGAGGAGTCACTAGCCAATGAGTTACTCAATGGTAATGGAATTGGCACAGATTTCTCGCCTAACTCAAGCATTAATATTCCACCACCAAGCTTTGACACTAGTGCTTCTGGTAATTCCTTTGCTACAACGCCTGCGGTATCTAAAGAACATGATTTTCTAGATGATTTTGATCTAGATAGTATCGGCACTGGCTTTGATAGTGATGAGTTTGACTCGGATTTTGCCAGCCCTGTTATTAGCACAGGGCTAACACCTCCCCCCCCACCTGCGCCTCTTCCTAGCCCTACCCTTCCTAATCTTAATAGCAGTCCACCACCGCCGCCATTTATGCTGCCGTTACCGCCAATGCGTGGTAATGCTCAACCAAAGCAGCAGTCTAATCCTAGCCGACCTCTCACTAGTCCCAGCCAAGTTAGTGGCAGTTCTGCTAACTTAGATGATCGCAATTTTGATAGCTTCCATAATGATCATCTTGATTCGAGTAAATTTAAAAATAATAAATCGATTAGCTCTATTGACGAAGGTTGGTCAGATTTACTAGATGCTGATACGGTTTTATCCGATGTACTGCCATCATCAATGGATGCCCGCACGGGCAACCCTTCTCAAATGGGCAATATTCCACCTCGACCAATGCCTAGTATTGATAATGCTTCTCAGGGGCGATCGCGGGGAAGTTCGTCTCCATCATCTAGACGTAAGCAACCTCGGCTTCCTGATTTTGAGGAACTTGGACTAGAGGTTCATGATGATGATAATGATTGGTCGGGACTTCTAGAAAGTGGTGATCTATCTGACAACATCACGACCATCAGCAACTCTAGTACGTCTATTTCTTCCCGTGGACAGCAAACCTTCTCTAGACGTGCTGATTCAACAAGTATTAGCGAAACAAGGGAAATTCCCCGTGATCGTCGTCCCCAGATGCCAAACTTTGGTGACGCAACTCAAGCCCGAATGTCAGCTCCTCCCGATCAGATCGACTTTAATAGATTTACAGAAGATAACTATGAGCCAAGTCAACCACTAGAAGCTTCACCGCGTACTCCTAAAGTCTCTATACCGAGCTTTAGTATAGAGTCGCTGTGGCAGAACTATCTTAAGTTTCCTGCGATAGGATTAGGTGCGATCGGGGCAGCAGTTTTACTATACACGGTGATGAATAGACCTGTGTTTGAACTGGGGCTGCGTTGGGGAATCTTTAAAGATGCCCGTGGACTGGACTTTGCCAATGCTGATTTTAGAGGAGCTAAGTTAGATAACGTTGACTTTAGCAAGGCAATCTTGACCAAAGCAAGGATGCAAGACGCAAGTCTGGAAGGAGCAAATTTTCAAGATGCAAATCTTGATGGAGTTAGCTTTGCTAAAGCAAATTTAAATCAAGCCAAGCTAGTCGGCGCAAGTGTAATTTGGTCTGAATTTAGGGATGCTCAGATGAGGTTTGTGGACCTCTCAGGTGCTGATATAACTCGTTCCAATTTTACTGGCGCTAACCTAAACGGAGCTAGCTTTCGAGGTACTAAGATTGGCGCTCAAGGGACTGATAAAGCGACCAAACTACCACCAATAAATTTACTGGCTTGGCAGATAGTTAATCAACCACTGGAAGGACGCAATCTCTCTGGCAAAAACCTGTCGGCGCTAAATCTCAGTTTTAGCAATCTCAAGAGAGCGAACCTTTCGAGGACAAGGTTAAATTTCACCGACCTAGCAGAAGCGGATCTTAGAGGTGCAAATCTGACGGGAGGACAAATTGATGGAGCAAACTTAAATGGTGCTCAGCTCAATGGCATCAACTTAACTGGCGTAAGATTTGACAAGAGTAAGTTGCCTAAGACAAATGAGCAAACTATCTGCCCTGATGGTAAAAATGGACCATGTAAGTTCTAGAAGATGTTGGCGCGAATCGCCAACATCTTCAGGGGATGGCAGTTTGGCTTAGAGGCAACGTAGCTCTATATGCTTCTACACTAATAAAAACTTTCTCTTTCCCAATCAGCAAGAGAAATAGCGATCGCCTAATTTCAACATCATCTCCACTAATTGCGATATGCCACTACAGCAAGGATTGGAATATTCTGGTAAGCTGTCACGCTTGGCTAATTCATCAAGTTTGTTTGCTCTAGCGATCGCGCTACTAGTTCGTTCATTGTTGAGTGGCTCTGGATAATAGCAACCAGACTTGTCGTAATTGGGAATATGCTTCTTTAAAAGTTTTTCAGCCTTGTCTGGTGGAATATTTGCCGAGTAATCTTGAAAATGGATAAGAAACCAAAACTCAATACTAGGATTGGTGATCGCCAGCTTGATGTTTTCTTTTTTGGCTTTCTGAATAGCCTGATACCAATTATTGGGATCTTTTTGAAGATGTTCATCACCATCAAAAACTGCCCAAGCTAAATCTTCCTTTTCCCAAGTCCCTTCTCGTTTTACATCTTGCCTCTTGTCTAACACTTTATTCACCACACTAAGCGGATCAGTCCCATCATGAGGAAGAATTGTAATTTTTACTGTAGATAAACGCAAATCTTGTTTGATTGCTTTGAGATATAAACGCTCTGTATGTTTGCCTTCGCAAGCAATTAGAATCTTTTTGGCAACCTCTTTTTTAGGTGCATTTCTTTTGAAGGAAAGTTTAGCCATTGTCTTTCTCTTTTGAATTTATTGGCTCCTCATCTTCATCAGAAATAAATGGAACTGCTCCAAATCTTCCATCTAAATATGCTTTGTCAATCGCTAAATCATTACGCACTTTAAAATCACTGAGTGGATATAGCTCTGTACTTTGGTCAGGACGCTTCTGTGTAAACCAAATCTGATCTCGCCGTAGTAAGTTATTTCTCTGTAAAGTATTATCGTGACTAGTAAAAACAAGTTGAGTTCGATTAGGATTAGTTTTATTGCTCTGAAAGAGTTGCACTATCTCATGAGTTATATTTGGGTGTATATTTGAACCAAACTCATCAGCTATTACTAAGGAACTTTCCAGAAACATAAGCTGTATTTCGAAAGCTAGGCTCAATAGGTGCTGAGTTCCTACAGACTCTTCATCAAAGTCCCAAGAAATAGTTTCTCCTTCGTTTGTTTTATGCAAAGCATATATTTGAAAAGCCTTTTCGTTCTCTCCTGTTTTTCTGATCTCAATATCATGTAAACCAGTATCAAAGCTACGCAAAAGTTTTTTGGTGTTTTCAAATACTACCGATAACTTAGGAGAAATAAATTCGCGATACCAAATTAAATTGACATCTGCACTACTAATTTTTTTTCCTCTATTAATCCCTGCTTTGCCCAACCCTACCCAGTAGACAAAAGGCTTGGCTACTCTGATGTTCAATTTTGAGAGAATAGATATAAAAGATTCATTCTCTTGTAGATTTTTTTCGAGTTGAGTATGTGCTCCAAAGAAGTCAGAACCATTTTTCCAATCAAATTTTTGGGTTTCTTCATTCCAATTTCGACTGAACAGAAGGCGATTACGTTTTGTCGATGCAAGAGCATATTCCAACTTTTCTAAAATTATTCGAGTGTTGTTAAGCACTAAGGAGTAGGTATATATAGTTCCATCAAACACAGTACGGACTTTGAAATGACTTGGACTCTCTATACTCTGCTTATCTAACTTAAAAGGAATCAGAGTCATATTACGCCGATAAATCCCTTGAGCCATAAAATCAAGTAAGTACTCAAGAGCTTTTAAAACATTACTTTTACCTGAAGCGTTAGCACCAAAGATTGCGATTACTGGCAAAACATCAATGTCCCAACCCTCAACATGAAAAGGCTGAGCAATTTCATCATCAGACTTAACTCTACGACGGCTTTCGCTATTGCTAGGTTTAGACTTGCCCTTACTCGCTGCAACAGCACTAAGAGTTTCTGCACCCTTAATCGAGCGAAAGTTTTCTACAGTGAAGTCTAAAAGCATAATTTTTTACTCAAAAGGCAAAAATACGTGAATAATTCACGCAAATACTATTGTAGCAATCTTAAAGCAACTAATTATGTTAAATCATCATCTTCCCAAATTGTGTATTTGTTCTCAAAAACCTCTTCCCAACTTAGCGCCGTGATTTCTGCTTTCTTACCCATCTCATCTCTCGCATCCTGTTTCGCCGCCGCAAAGCACTTATCCCAAATCGAATTTAAAAAATCTTTATTCAGGCTTGGCATCTCTTGTTGGCTTTCTACAATCTCACGCCGTGCCGAACGAATTGAAATCACCCAACTAGCACTACGTTTTACAGGTTGATATTTCCATTTGATAATATGCAACATCAATCGAGTCAACTGACTACTCACTGCTCTCCTTTCTGATCGCCCCATTGACTCCTCTAAACTCTCCAAAAGGCTGTAGGCTTCAGTCATCTGTCCCTCTTGCAACAATTGCTTTGCTGTCACCACTGCTAGATATGGAGACTCAAACACCAAATTATCCCATGTTGTTTTTGTCATAGCTGTTGTTGATATCTCTGCGCCAGATCTAGATCTCATCTTAGGCTACCAAACGCTATAATTGGCAATAAGCTTGGAATTTTAATTCTTAAAACTTTTATATTTTTAACCTGTAACCTGATCGCATGGTATCATCGCAGCCTCAAGCCACATTAAACCCAAATATCTTTACACCCATCGCCTTCCCCTTAGCCGCAGTCGTGGGACAAGAAGCGATCAAAACTGCTCTGTTACTTGCCGCGATCGATCCTGCGATCGGTGGCATTGCCCTTGCAGGGAGACGCGGTACTGCCAAATCTGTGCTGGCGCGGGGTATTTATGCCCTCTTACCGCCCATTGAGATCGCCGTTGAGTCCATCAGTAATTGCGATCCCACGCAGCCCGACACTTGGGATGATGCACTGGTAGAGGCGATGCAGGGAAAAGATCATAGCGAAGTAGTGACTAAAGTAATTCCTGCCCCATTTATTCAAATTCCTTTGGGAATTACGGAAGATCGCTTGATTGGTTCGGTGGATGTAACTCGATCGGTGAAGGAAGGGCAGACCGTATTTCAACCAGGATTGTTAGCAGAGGCGCATCGAGGCGTTCTCTATATTGATGAGATTAATTTATTAGATCCGCAGATTTCTAATTTATTGCTATCGGTTCTATCTACGGGCTATAACCAAGTGGAAAGGGAAGGTGTTAGTTATCAGCATCCCTGTCAGCCTTTGTTAATTGCTACTTACAACCCAGAGGAAGGTGGGCTCAGTCAGCATTTGATGGATCGCATTGCCATTAATCTTTCGGCGGATGGAGTTCTATCCCTCGATCAGCGTGTGGAAGCAGTGGATATGGTATTGGATTATGCCAGTTCCCCTGAAGCGTTTTTAAGTGGCTATGATACGGATATTGAGGACTTGCGGACACAGATTCTCTTAGCGCGGGAATGGCTACGGGATGTGACGATTTCGCGGGCGCAGATTCAATATCTAGTGGCGGAAGCGGTGCGGGGTGGTGTGCAGGGACATCGTGCCGAGTTGTTTGCGTTGCGGGTTGCTAAGGCGGCGGCGGCTTTGGAGAGTCGGACACAGGTAAATGCCGATGATTTGCGTCAAGCGGTGGAATTGGTAATTGTGCCGCGATCGCCACTTTCCCCAGAGCAACAACAGCAACAACCAGAACAGCAGCAGCAAGCGCCACCGCCGCCACCCCAAAATCAGGATGAAGGGGAACAGGAACAGCAGGAAGAACAAGAAGAGCAGGAACAGGAGCAACAGGAAGATGAATCTCCTGAAATTCCTGAAGAATTTATTTTTGATCCTGAAGGGGTGATTCTTGATCCTGAAGTTCTCTTTTTCGCGCAATCGATGCAAAAGCAAGGGAGATCGGGTACTAGGAGTTTGATCTATTCCCAAGAACGGGGACGCTACATTAAGCCTGTTTTGCCGCAGGGCAAGAGCGATCGCGTTGCCGTTGATGCCACCCTTCGCGCTTCGGCTCCTTATCAAAAGTCGCGCCGCTTGCGTCAGCCCCACCGTAAGGTCATCGTAGAGAATATTGACATTAGAGCCAAGAAACTGGCGCGTAAGGCTGGGGCTTTGACAATTTTTCTAGTAGATGCTTCTGGCTCGATGGCGCTAAATCGGATGCAGTCGGCAAAGGGTGCGGCTTTAAAGATGCTCACCGATAGCTATCAAAACCGTGACCAGATTTCCTTAATTCCCTTTCGGGGTGAAAAAGCCGATGTGCTGTTACCGCCCACCCGTTCTATTGAGGCGGCAAGACGGCGATTAGATACGATGCCCTGTGGTGGTGGCTCGCCTTTGGCGCATGGGTTGACCCAAGCGGTGCGGGTTGGTTTGAACGCGCAGCAGTCAGGGGATGTTGGCTCGGTGACGATTGTTGCGATTACCGATGGGCGCGGCAATGTGCCACTGGCGCGATCGCAGGGTGAGCCGATCGATCCAGACAATAAGCCCGACATCAAAGGCGAATTAATCGATATTTGTCGCAAAATTCGCGCCCTGAAATTGGGGCTTTTGGTAATCGACACGGAAAATAAATTTGTATCCACAGGTTTTGCCAAGGAACTCGCCGCCGCAGGTGGTGGTAAGTATTACCATCTGCCCAAAGCCACTGATCAAGCGATCGCCAATGTCGCTTTAAGTGCGATCGCGGATTTGCGGAACTAACTAAAGAAGGGTGCTTTGCACCCTTCTTTAACTAGCTTTAATAGCCGCTGCTTGTTCTAATAAGGATTCGGCAAAGGCGATCGCTTGACTGAGTGCTAGGTTCTCAATCTCATTAACTGGGGCCTTTCCTTTGGCTTTTTTCGCTTTGACTGATACATTACTTTCTGTAAAATCTTTGCCTGAAGCAATTTGAGCGAGTTCCTGTTTACGTTCTTCTGTCTCTAGCAGTCGAATTTGTACTTGAGTGCGATCGCCAATTACTTCTTTGCTGACATGAAAATGACGATCAGCGATCGCGGCTATTAATGGCTGGTGGGTAACGCAAAGGATTTGGGAACTGCGACTCAGTTGCCATAGTTGTGTGGCGATCGCTTGGGCAACTCTTCCCGATACCCCTGCATCGATTTCATCAAATACCATCGTGCCGACATTGGCATGGCTAAAGCTAACATTTGGTTGATTGGGAGTCACTTTCTGATGCACAAAGCAAGTTTTAAGAGCTAATAAAAATCGACTCATTTCTCCGCCCGATGCGGTTTCGGCTAATGGTTGTAAGGGTTCGCCGAGGTTGGGGCTAAACTCAAAAACGATGCGATCGCTCCCTAAGGCATTCGGCTCACTGGTATAAATGCCCACTTGAAAGCGCACTTTCTCCATGGCAAGCATCTTAAGGGCTTCGATTTGTGCTTGCTCAAGGGCAGTTGCGGACTGTCGCCGTAGTTCGGTGAGTTTTTTACAGGCTTTCAGCAATGCTTGTAAATCAGCTTCGGCTTTTTGCTCTAGGTCTTCAATAGATAGGCTCTGATCGGTAAGTTCCGCTAGTTCCTGTTGTAGCTTTTCGGTATAGGCGATCGCTTCGGGCAGGGTTCCATATTTACGACAGATCTGTTTAATTTGATTGATTCTTTGTTCTATTATTTCCAATTGTTCAGGGTCAGATTCCAAACGATTGACATAGTTATTAATTTGTCGTCCTGCTTCTTGCACCTGTGCGAGAGCGCTCGATACTAATTCCAGAATTGCTTCCGATTCTCGATCCAGTGATACCATTTCGCTGAGAATTGATTCCGCCTCTCCCAATAAATCTGCACAAGCATTGCCACTATCGTTTTGATAAAGGGCTTCATAAACTGCGTAGCCCTGCTTCTGCAATTCCACACTATGGGCAAGGCGATTGCGATCGCCTTCAAGCATATCTAATTCATCAGGATCTTGGAGATTCGCAGATTCTAATTCTTTCAGCTGATAGCGCAGCATATCCAAATGTTGCAAGCGATTGCGCTCATTTTGCTGACGGTCAAACAGTGCCTTCCGCGATCGCTCCTTTGTCTCAAACAACTTCGCTACCTTTTGCCGTTGCAGAGTTAGGGATTGCTTGACAGCTTGATCGCCAAAGTTATCGAGCCATTCCCTCTGTTGCGCCGCTTGACTGAGCAGAATTGTCTGCCCCTGTGCCGTAATTTCGACAAGGCGATCGCGTAGTTCTTGAATTTGCTGCTTATTGACTACAACGCCATTAACGCGAGTGCGATTGCTGCGAGGTGTAATTTCGCGACTACAAATCAAAGTATCGGCATCAAGAGCCTCGATTTCCTGAGTCTCTAGCCATTGCGCGATCGCGGGATTAGTCAAAAAAGTGGCTTCAATGTTGGCTCTCTCTGCCCCCGTTCTGACCATCCTTGCTGACACTTTACCGCCAAGAGCGGCATCAAGGGCATCAAGGACAATCGACTTCCCTGCTCCCGTCTCGCCCGTTAGTATGTTGAGTCCTGCATAGAGTTCCAGTTCTAATCGATCAATCAGGGCAAAATTTTCAATTTTGAGGCTTAGCAGCATAATTTTTTAAATTAGAACAAGGAATTTACCCACGCTCTAATTTCTAAATTGGCAGGGTTTCTCCAGCTAAGAGACGCTTCGATGCACTCAACAATTCTTCTTCGAGATAGGGCTTAGTGAAGTAACCCTTCGCTCCTAGTTGAATCGCGGACTGACGATGACGATCGGCTCCACGAGAGGTTAACATCGCCACAGGAATATCCTTTAAGCGCGTATCCTTTTGAAGTCTGGATAGTAGATCTAAGCCATCCATACGAGGCATTTCAATGTCGCAGAAGATCATGTCGCAAGGCAACCCAGCGCGGAGTTTTTCCCATGCATCCTGACCATCTTTGGCTTGTTCCACCCGATAGCCGACCTTAGCAAAGGTCAAGGACAGAAGCTCGCGAACCGTGATTGAGTCGTCCACAATCAAAACCGTTGGATCTACAGCCACATCCTCTTCGATCGTCACCTGTGGCACGATGCTAGAAGTTGAAGGACGTAACCTGCCACTAGCAATGTCAAATAGCTCCAATACGTTGGCGATCGCCATCACTCGACCATCCCCTAGTACGGTGGCTCCCGCAATTCCCGCAGGTTGAGGGATTGGACCCTCTAACTGCTTGATAACGATTTCATATTCGCCAAGGAACTGATCTACTTGTAAAGCTAAGTAATTAGTATCATTGCGAAGAATGATAATGCAAAGTTCATCATTCTCCTGCTTACCGTAAATGCTGCTGCGGCTGAGGTGGCGGCTGTAAGCCAGCAAGTTGGAAAGATGTTGGAAGGGAAGCAAAGTATCCCGCCAAGGTAGGCATGGTTGACCCTTCTCATTGAGAATGATTTGACTCTGTGGTACTTCCACCATATCTTCAAATCCATCCACAGGGAAGGCGATCCTTGCGCGATCGCTAATACAGAACATCGCCTTAGAAATACTCAGGGTCAGTGGTAAGCGAATTGTAAATGTCGTCCCTCTGCCAATCTCTGACTCGACAATAATCACACCGCGAATATCGTCAAGGCAGGTTTTGACCACATCTAGCCCAACGCCTCGACCCTTAAACTCGTCAGCCTGAGCCGCCGTACTAAAGCCTGCTTCAAAAAGCAAGGCATAAACTTCTGTATCGTTAAGCTTATCAACTTCCGATTGAGTACGTACTCGTTTAGCGACAGCACTCTTTTTCACCTTTTGCGGATCAATACCCGCGCCATCATCACTAATAGAAATGACAGTCTGGTTCCCTTGGTGATAGGCTCTGACGATCAGATGTCCTGAACCAGACTTGCCAGATGCTTGTCTAGTCGCAGGGTCTTCCAAGCCATGATCGATCGCATTATTAACAAGGTGAGTGAGTGGATCGGTCAGGGACTCTAAAATAGCCTTGTCAATGAGAGTCTCACGACCGAAAATTTCTAGCTCTGCCTGCTTACCAGTCTTGAGAGCGCGATCGCGAATACCTCTTGGCAAGCGATCGGCGATCTGAGCAAAGGGAACCATGCGTGATTGCTTCAAATCATCTTGAATTTGGGTCGTAATGGTTCCCAATTGGCGAGTGACCTGATCGGTCTCACCAACCACAAACTCAATGTCAGAAGCAGATTCGCGTACTCTTACAATCAGCTCAATAATTTCTTGGGATAGGATGTGAAACTTGTTGTATCGGTCAAACTCAATCCCCTCAAAGTCTCGACTAACTGAGCTAACTGAACTCCCTCCATCATTGGCATAGGAGCTATCAAGGGTACTAAAGGAACGACTCCGACCCGCAGTCAAAGAAGCTTCTAATAGAGACTTGTCGTATTCATCACGCATCTTTTGGGACACATCGCTCAAAAGCTGTACCTGATGGAGCAGATTAGTAATAAACTGCTGCAATCTCTCTTGATCCTGTTCAAGAAGATTACGGTTGACAACCAGTTCCCCAACCAAGTTATTCAAGCTGTCAAGGTACTTGACATCGACCCGCATGGTCGAGTCAGTCAGTCTTTGTTTGCGAGCAGTGGCTGGTGGGCGATTAATAGTCTTGGTCTTAATTGGCCCCACATCCTTCGCAAATGCCGACTGAAGCATATTCTCCAACTCATCAAAATCATCACTAGGTTTTGATGGTTCAGGTTCTAATAGTTGCTGCTGATTGCGATCTAGAGGTGCTGGAAGATCAGTGGGTTCACCCAACAGAGCTTCTAGCTCATCAAAATTCATTTCATCAGCGTTGGTTAATGCTGAATCTTGAATAAATGTATTGGTGTCTTGAGAATCCGTAGGCTCACTAAATCCTGAATTACTAGACATGGATTGATTGCCAATCATTTCTTCTAAATCATCAAAATTGAAGTCATCATCAATACCATTAAGCTCTTCCGAACCTAATTCAATTGTAGAGTTATCACCTTGAGATCTGGAATAGGTCTCTTGTGGGGCATTATCCTCGTAAGTAGGGCTGGTACTAATGCTTTCAAATCTATTTGAATTAGATTCTTCTTCAAAGTCGCCTAGGTCATCTAAACCATCAAATTGTCCGTCTGTTTCATCCCCCATATCAAAATTCAAATCCAATTCCATCTCATCACCAAACATTTCTGACTCTTGCGTAACACTTACTTCAGGTTCATCTTCCCCCTGAAAAAAATCAGCAAGGTTGTCTAAGGTCGTACTTACAGTGATGTCAGTATTTTCATCATCTGGGCTAAAGTCAAATTCTTCAGATTGTTCAGAAGAATCTTCGTCTAGCTGAATAGGTGATTGGAATTCATCAAAGTCAAAGCTATTTTCAAGTAAGGTGAGATCGTCTTCTCTAGCGCTAGTAAAAAGATTCACCAGATCGGAGTTGTCAGAGATATCCACCTGTCCTAGAAGGTCATCGGTCGAGTCAACATCAGTGATCTCTACATCTGCAAAATCCAAATCCGATGCAAAGTTGTCAAAGCTGTTATCGATTTCGTCTGAGCTTTCGCTATCAGCAATATCAATTTGCGAATTAGATTCTTGTGCCTCAAATCCCTCAAAGCCGCTGAAGTCATCAGAATCTGTATAATCTGACTCAATTTCCGTATTTAAATCAATAGCTACTCGACTTTCCTCACGATCTATACCAATAGAATCTGGCTCAGCATCGGAATCACTAACATTTACCCAATCCATAGCTAAATCTTGGTCTACTTCGGAAGCAGCAAAGAAGTCTTCTAAATCGCTAGTGGTGGAAACTTCGTAATCAATATCAGAATTATTCTCGAAATCGATAGCAGAGATCTCCACGGCACTAACCGCCATCTCTGGCATAGGCTGTTCAATATCTTCGCGATCGCTAGCGTAGAAAGCCTCTACTCCATCACTTACTTCTCCATGATTAGAGACATCATTAAACTCATCACTTACGTCTGTAATACCTGCATCTGTAATATTAATGAAGCTAACATCCTCATCAGCATCTCCAGAAGCATCAAAGAAGTCGCCCAACGCGCTAATACTATCAAGCTCCTCTGTTATGCCAAAGTCTTCGGACTCTTGATCATCTTCATCTAGAGATACAGCAGATATATCTGCTGTATCTGATTCGATTGAATTTAGATCTAGGTTATCTACCTCAAGTTCGTCATTGGTAGATTCAACTCTTGTCTGCAGTTCAGGAGTCTCAACCTTATTGTCAAGATCATCACTATCAAATCCTAATTCATCAAAGATGTTAACTTCATCAGTATTTGTTGCACTTGCTTCCGAATTTGTGCTTTGAGTAATAGGTGATTCTTCCAGTGATTCCAAATTCTCAAGCAAAACTTGATCAAGACTATCATCGACCATGAATGGATCTTCGAGAAGCGTCATGCTCTCTTCGGAAGTAGTCAGCGCAAATGGATCATTGGGAACTTCGTCACTGGGAGCATCAAATTCGTCATCACTATTGCCAAAGTCGCTGATGAGTTCGTTTTCGCCCACTTCATCTGATCCATGCTCAAATGTGATGTCACCCTCTTGTTCGGTAAGAGACGCAAAGAAGGCTTCACTACTCAAGGATTCAGACTCGTCTATGCCATTTTCTGCTTCTTCAAGATTGTTAACTAAAGGCTCGTTTAAATTGATCTCGTCAAAATCTGTAAGAAATTGAGAAGGCTGTTCAGTCTCTGAGGCTGCACTAGTATAAATCTCACCAGTTCCATCAGTAATGTCTACTTCAAAATCTAAATTAAAATCTTCGCCCTGATCGTCAACTGAAGACTCTACAGTTAAACTACCAAGATCGTCTAGATTGTTGCTTTCAGAGTAGTCATCAAGACTAAGCCCTGATTCAGAATCATCTATGCTGTAATCAAAGTCAAGCTCAGAGTCGATTTCACTAATGTCTTCAGTGATGTTTACTGATAAATCAAGCTCTCCAGAATCATCACCAAAAGCATCAGTTGCAAATTCTAAAGGTGTGTTTTCTGAGTAGATCTCAACTTCATCACTAATTTCTGATTCCAAAACTTGATGACTTTGATCTAAGGCAATATCTACATCTTCTGGAAATAGGGAATCGCCTTCACTCAATTCACTATCATCTGTAGAAAACTCACCAAACAGTTGATCAATATTGGAGTCTGGAGAGGAATCCCTATCTACTGACAGATCAAGGTTATCAGCCTCCGATAATTCATCAGTAAGCAAATCTGCAAAATCGTCTTGGTTGCTGTAGTCATCATCCAAGCCCTGACTTTGCATCTGAGATTCATTTGACTCAATATCTTCCCAAGCGGACTCAAAATCAATATCATCATTTTCAAAGAGAACAGCTAGGGACTTTAGTTCTGATGCACCAACCTTGGGTCCGTCTATGTGTGAGTTGTCTGTAATTTCATAATCTCCATCAATCCAGTCTAACTCCGTATTTTCACCAGTAACCTGATCGTTATCTTCTGAATCAGCGAATAAATCTATGTCCACATCAGGATTTATTTCGTCACTAGTAGATTGCTCAATGCTCTCAGGTTCAGCAGCAACCTGCCATTCATCAATAATTGGCTCATCAAACACATTGGAAGCTGCTGTCGTGAAAATCGTACTAATTTCATCGTCTTCTGGTTCGGCAAAGCGATAGGGTAGTAAGCTTTGAATCTTTGCTGAAACGACAATTTCGTCTTCACGGTTAGCTAACACCAAGTCCTGAGATTCTTTGAGTTCTCTAATCAGGATCGGTGCAAGTGTCCTGTATGAGTTAGTGGGCTGCGCGATCGCATTCTTGACTTGCGTAGCTAGCCCAGCCCAATTTCTAAGGTTGAACTGATTACCAATCTGTTGAAAATAGTTACAAATTTCCTGTAGTTGCGATCGGCTCTCAACGTTATCTTCACTACGGAACAATTGCAACATATCGCGCATTTTCGTAGTGACATCTTCTTGAAATACTGACTCTTGAGATGGGATTGGCTCAATTTCCGTAAAGGAATCATCTATGTCTGTGAGAAGCTCTGGCGAGGCTTCCATTACTACTAGTCCATCACTTCCTTCAACCTCAGACACTAGCTGGTTGAGGTAGATCTCTAATTCGTTAAAAATTGGCTTGACACGGCTGATTGCCACATTTGTGGACTCTTCGGAAACCTTAAAGTTATCCTGTAGCTCATCGAGCAATTCTTCTAAAGGATCAAATCCTGCCAATAACAAACTAGTGAGTCGCTCATCAACGCTAATGTTTGGCGTATCTTTGATGATTTTAAAAAAGTCTTCTAGTCTGTGGGCAACGTGCTGCACACTACCGACTCCCAACATAGCTGCACCACCTTTGATCGAGTGAGCGGCTCGAAAGACCTCATTAATTGATTCGGAGTCTCCAAGAATATTCTGGAGGTTGAGAACACCTTGTTCAATAGTTTGAAGATGTTCACGGGCTTCTTCAATAAAGTAGCCGATAATACGCTGCTGTTGTTGTTCCGAGTTCATGACAGAATCCTCTCAAAGATTAGGGTACTAGTAGCTCAAGCTAGAGGCGATAATTCTAACGACCTCCCGTTGTCTTATCACCCGAATCAACGCGGAACCGCTCTACAGAATCCTGTAGACTGCGAGCTACACCCACTAGGTTTTGTAGTGAAGCGGACACTCGTTGAGATTCCTGTGAGGTTTCCTGTGCAGTCAGCTCGACCGACTGCATAACCTGTGACACTGTTCTAGAAGTCTCGGTTTGCTTGACTGTATCTTCGGTAATTGATAGTACGAGGGTTTCAATGCGGTGAGAAACTTGGATAATGTCCGTGAGTGACTGTCGGGCTTGTTCGGCTCGTTTTGTACCATCGATAACCTGTTGAGTCCCAACTTCCATTGCTTGTTGCACATTACTGGTTTCACTCTGAATTTGCAACACAATTTGCTCGATTTCCTTAGACGCTTTTGCCGCCCGATCCGCTAGCTGTCGAACTTCGTCCGCCACGATCGCAAACCCACGTCCTGCATCACCTGCTCTCGCCGCTTCAATACTGGCGTTAAGTGCGAGTAAGTTAGTTCGGGAGGCGATTGAAGAAATCAAACCAACAATTTTAGAGATTTCCTGTGAAGACTCACCTAGTCGTTTTACCTTGCGGGTAGTCTCAGCCACAGTTTCGCGGATATCCATAATACCTGCCACTGTGCGTTCTACCGCCTCGCCACCCTTAATTGCAGTTTCTGACGCAAGTTTGGCAACTTGGTCAGCTTGTCGGGCGCTTTCGGCTACCCGTTGAATCGATTCAGTCATCATCTGCACTGAATTCAAGGTGACGCTTAACTCTTCCGCTTGACGCAATGCATCTGAGGATAAGCTACGCGCAAAAGCTTCATTTTCGCGAGAGCTATCGTTAACCTGTCGCGCCGCAATTTTTACTTGGTTAACAATTTCTCTTAAGTTTTGAATGGTGAGGTTAAAGGAGTCGGCAACCGCACCGAGCACGTCGGCTGTTACCTCTGCTTGCACGGTCAAGTCTCCTCGCGCTGCACCTTCTACGTCATCTAGTAAGCGAATTACCTGACGCTGTAAGTCTTCTTTAGCCTGTTCTTGCTCGGCAGCTTTGCGCTGGGCTTCGGTGGTATTAGACACAATCGATTGGATCATTTGGTTAAAGCTGGCGGCGAGCTTACCAAAGTCATCTTCACTGTATACAGAAGCCCTCGGACTCATATCGCCACGAATTACGGCATCAAACTGAGCTTGTAGATTTTCAGTTGACTGCTCAATGAGCTTCGACGATCGCTTACCTAAGCCCCAAGCCACAAACCCACTCCCCAGAGCTGCTGCACCTGCCATCATCCAACCCGTATTACGAATTTGCTCGCGTTGACTGGCATCTTTGATGGAGCCTGTTGCTGAATTGGTGACTATGCCCGCTGCAATCACCGCTACCACTCCAGCCGCGATCGCAGTAATCACATTTTTAGTTCTCAGAGGCATATTGTCAAAGGGTGAAAATAACCCCCCTTGTTCTGTAGTCTCAGCAACTACCTCTGCCCCAGTTCGACCACTTGCTGTACTATTAATCGCGCCCAATCCAAAAAGCTCGGCTTCATTGTTGGTTTGGTCAAACCTGCTGGCTGTCATATCGCTACCTGCTACAGCCGTTGTATTGCTGCGAGCTGCCGAAGAAAAATCTTGATCAAAGCTGGCAAACGACTGGCTGGATACCATCTGCGTTGCCTCGGAGTCGCTAAAAGATCCAGAGAAAGAAGATTCACTGAGGTCATCAAAATCATCAAATTCATCCATGAACATGATGTCTGAGTTACCCTGAGAACCTGTGTTATTTGATTGATATTCAGAATTAAAATTTGCGCTTACACTCTGAGTTTCCGCCGAGTAGCCATACGAACCATTGGAAGAAACATCACTAAAGTCTTCAAAGTCTAGTTCGCCAGCATTAGGGGTTTGAATATTTTGATTCCACGATTCTTGAGAGTAGCTGGCGCTGTATTCTTCGTATTGTTGACCATCAAATCTATCGGGAGTTTCATTGAGGCTACTATTCCCATAAGCGTCATTGCTATAGTCTAGTTCTAGTCTTTCTTTTGCTGCAGCTATGCCACTATGAGCATATTCAAGAATTGAGCTGTCATTGGTTAGTTGCAGGACGATTTCATACTCACCAATCGAATCTTTGTACCGTTCTAAAGCAAGATTAATATGGGCATGGAGTAATCGATACATAGGATCGCTAGGGCATCCTTGCACAAGTTGCTGAGTGAGCTGGGCAGCTTGGCTATATTCCCCTTGCATATATGCTAGAGAAGCCTTTTCGTATTCTTTTTGATACTGTGTACTTGATGCCATTTGCTTTCTCCTAAGAACCCTAAAAACCCTAAAATATTTGCTGGTAAACCGAAATTATTTTGGAACTCGTCTACTTTTAACTTTAATATTCTCAGCCCTGTACTCAACACAAAATCAAAAACTATTTCTATATAGATGCATATAGTTTAAGTCCTGTAGGGCTCACCTTAAGATGCCCATCGTGCTGATCGCAAAATGTTGACTTGATCAAGCAGTTTGAGGGGTTCACTGTCCTCCATTACCCATTCACCTTTGATAAATGGAGCCATGCTATCTGAGCTATTGCGAGAGCCACTCAGTTGTGCTGAGTCTAGCCAAGCCATAACACCAATCTGCTCGACAGCCAACCCCAGCATCATGCCCTGATCTTCGATCGCAATGATAGAGACTTCTGAGCGGTCTGTGTTAACTGGAGGCGACTCGCCTAAAAACTGACCTAGGTCTCCGACCCAAACTACTCTACCCCGTATATTAACAGTACCCAATAATAATGGTGAAACATTGGGCATCGGATTAATCCGATCGGGAGCATATTCCAAAACTTGACTAACTCCGATTGCTGGCAAGGCAAACTCAATTCCAGAAGCTACAAAAAACCTTAAATGTAGCTCACCTTCTGGAGCTTCGAGTCCTTGCTCAAAGTCAGTTGTCTGATCTTGATTGATGCCGGGGAAGAAATCCTGTTTTCCTGCCATAATCTGAAAAGCTCTACCTTGCAAGATTGCAAATTTTGGGTGTCATCAAGTTTGAACTTGGGGAAATCTTAAAGCAATGATAGTAACGAACAGGGCTAAAATGATCAAGAATTGTCAGTACTTTTACTACTATTACTAAAATTCTTAAGCTTTTCTCAGTAACTGCTTGACAGTACCAACTAGCTCTTGGGGTTGAAAGGGTTTGGAGATGTAGGCATCAGCCCCTTGTTTCATTCCCCAATAGCGATCAAATTCTTCACCTTTAGATGAACACATCACTACGGGAATGCGCTCAGTTTTAGGGTCAGTTTTAATCCTACGGCACAGTTCATATCCGTTCATACGAGGCATGACAATATCCATGACCACGATATCTGGACAGTTGCCCTGCATTTGTTCTAGAGCTTCTACCCCATCACCAGCAGTTTTGACCTTTAAGCCACTTCCTATAAGTAAATCTTCAATCATTTCCCTCTGTGTAACACTATCTTCGACCACCAAAACTATACTCATACAAGAATGCCTCGATAGGGTGCTTTCACTTTCTTGGCTTGCTCAATTTAAGGGCTTACCAAAAAAATTTAAACTATTTGTGATCTTATTTAAAAACCAGAGTCTATATCTGTGGTGCATGCTGCGCGTGTGCCATAGATTTTTAGGTTTTTATACTTAACAATTCTAGCCTTACACCAAAACAATAGCTACTGCCACCTAGATTACCAAGAAACTAGTGGCGGAGGCTTCTGTTTTTTGTATCCTAACAATAGTGGCGACATCTATATAGCGCTTTTCAAGCAAGCAAGATATAGAAGCTAGTTGCCCTGCCTTCGGCGGGGAAACAAACCCTTATTTTACTAGACTGATCAATGCTATAAAGCGGTGTAGCCCTTTCTTGATTTAGAAACTTTTGCTAGGTTTGATTTTCAATTTACAAAATCGCAACAACACTCTTGTGAATTGGCATTGCTAGAGTCATGGACAATAGGTTAAAGCTGAAAGTCAAGACACAAAATACCATGTATGGGACTTTTGATTGTGGTCAATACCAAACAATTTTCCCTAAAATTAGAAGTGCGTAACGGTGCAAGGTTCTGTCTAAACAACGATCCCTAAGAGTATGACTACACTTTCATGGATTGAAACCCAAACCCAGTAAGGGTTTTATATGGTCTGGAGCCTAGGTGACGCGGTCTAAAGTGCGATACTGCACTGCTTCCGCAATGTGCACAACCTGAATATCCTCACAATTAGCCAAGTCCGCGATCGTCCGCGCTACTTTGAGAATGCGGTCTGTGGCTCTGGCTGATAAGCCTAAACGCTTGATCGCTGCTTCTAATAAATTGCGAGAAGCTTCGTCAAGTTGACACCATTGCCGTAAATGCCTTGATTGCATCTGAGCATTGCAGTTTACTCTGCTCTCTCCTTGAAATCTAACTTGTTGAATTTGTCGCGAAGTTTCCACCCTTGCTTTGACTGCACTGGAGGTTTCACCTTCTGGCGATCGCGTCATTTCTTCGGGCTTGAGTCTGGCTACATTTACCTGTAAGTCAATGCGATCCATCAGCGGTCCTGATAATTTTGCCCAGTATTGTTCCCGTTGACGGGGCGTACAAGTGCAGGGCTGGATCGTATCGCCGTAATAGCCACACTGACAAGGGTTTGTGCTTGCGACCAACGTAAATTGCGCGGGGAAGGTGACAGACTGGCGGGTGCGGGAGATACTAACAAAGCCATCTTCTAGGGGTTGGCGCAGGAACTCTAGTACATCCCTTTTGAACTCGGTTAGTTCGTCAAGAAATAAGATCCCATTTGTGGCTAAAGTTATCTCCCCAGGACGGGGAAAGCTGCCGCCACCAACCAGTGAGGGACCTGAGGCGGAATGGTGAGGACTACGAAAGGGGCGATCGCGAATTAAGCCCTTACCTTTCATTAAGCCTGCAACGGAATGGATGCGGGTTACTTCGAGGGCTTCGTCAAAACTCATGTTGGGCAAAATGCTAGGTAATCGCCTTGCGAGTAAGGTTTTACCTGAGCCTGGGGGTCCCACAAAGATGAGGTTGTGTCCCCCCGCCGCCGCGATTTCGAGGGCGCGACGTGCTTGTTGCTGACCTTTGACATCTTTGAGGTCTAGCTTAAATTCATCTTCTTGCCATTTGATATTGGGGTTAGCGACTTCGGGTTGGTACTTTTCGGGGTTTGCCAAAAAGTTACCAACCTCTGTAATTGTCTGCAATCCGTAAACTGCTAAGCCTTTGACTAGAGCTGCTTCTTGGGCGTTTTCTTTGGGGACGATGATGCCGACCATACCTAATTTCTGGGCTGCGGCAGCGATCGGCAATACTCCTGATACGGGTCTTAGGGAGCCATCTAAAGATACTTCGCCAAGAAACAGATGATCTCCTAATAATTGTGGATCGACCTGTTCCGATGCGGCAAGAATACCGATACTAATTGGCAAATCAAAAATAGGCCCTTCTTTGCGAAGGTCGGCAGGTGTGAGGTTGATGACGATTTTACGCATTGGAAAAGCGTAGCCAGCATTTTTGATGGCGGCTTTGACGCGCTCTCGACTTTCTTGTACGGCTGTATCAGGCAATCCGACTAGGGTGATTCCAGGCAATCCACCTGAGACATCTACTTCTACTCCTACTTGGACTGCCTCGATTCCTAAGATTGACGCGCTCCAGACTCTTGCTAGCACTTTAATTTACGAAAAATAAATTTTAGACAATTACCATCTTACTACTCCAGTTCCAGTCAAGAAATAGCTGTGCGCGGCAAAGCCGCGCACAGCTATTTCTTGAGTCACGGTACGAAGCGCCGCTTAAAAATCTTTTGGGTGTTAGTTATACGGCTTCTGACATAATGCGCGATCGCGATTTGGCATCCTGAATTTCGATTACTTTTGCACTGACGACTGTGAGATTGTCATTAAAAGATTCTTGAAAAAAGTGTTTTAATTCACCAGTTTGCCAAGACATTTCAAAGGGATGAACAGCTAAGCTACAGGCTTGCCAAGTGGCGGCAACAGGAACATCTAGCTTTTCGCAGGAGCCGCCTCTCCTCCCTTCTGGTTGGTAGTATCGACAAAATCGACAAGCTACGATAGAACTACCTGAAGAATTCATGTTTTTAATTTGGCTTAGCCAAAATTGAGAAAAAAATTTTTATTAATTAAGTTAATTATGAAGGGTCAATTTTTTGATTAAAATCATATCAAAGCTTTGTGTAGAGAGGATTTTAGCGATCCTGAACAAAGTATAAATTTAACAATGTCTTAAGTGATTACTGTGAGGCTTTGATGACAACACTGTCAGGAAATCATTACTGTTCAGGAGCAAAAGAATAATGGCGGCGCTTCGCGCCGCCATTATTCTTTTGCTCCTGAATGATGTAGGAGGGGCTTTGGGCTTAAATCCAAATCAAGGAATATATTAAAAGTGTTGGCTTGCAACACTTTCAATATATTCCTTGGGATTCGTTTAATCGACCAGAAGCTATGTTTAGCTTAAAGCGCCATACCAGACGATAAGAGAGATTAGAGAAATGGCGATCGCAAACCATAGGAAGTTATTCTTGCTATCTGATACTGGCTTTTGTAAGGGAATTTCTCGAAATGGTTTTTGATTGTTAGAGCGTGGCTTGGTATTGGTAATGGGTTTGGATTGATAGCTGTCGGGAGATTCTAAAATTGGGACTTCGGATACTACGCCTTCAAGTTTGGAGAGTTGTGGCGCAGTTAAAATGCCCAGCATATACCTTGCGGATTTTCGCACGGAACCTGTCGGATGTTTTTTGAGGGAGCGGCAGATAGCGATCGCCTGTTCAGTTTTGCCTGTGGCATCGTAGGAATTGGCTAGCCAAATCAAGATTTCGCCGCTTAGGTTGGAGTCTATGGCTACTAAATTTTGAGCGCGTTCGAGCAGGGCGATCGCCTGCTGATAGTTGCCACTCTCAAAATTACTGAGTCCCTCTTGATATAGTTGCGATGCTAATAGCTCGGCACTGACTTCTTCCATCAGTAGTTTTGAACCTCCTATGTTCAATTTGATTTTCATAGCGCGAAAAGCTGAAACCCAAACTCAGAAGAATATAAAAGCGTTGTTTCGCAACGCTTTTATATTCATTCTGGATTTGAGCGAAAAGGTCTTAAGGCTTGGACAATTTCATAATTGGCGGCGGGGAGTTGATAAGTGTCGAGTTGCTCAACCGTTGCCCAACGGATCTCGGAACAGGCGATCGGCTGTGGTTCACCTGAAATAATGGTGCAGTGATGCACAATCAAGCTCACACGCAAAGTTTCGTACTCAAAGTCAACCGTGATTAAGTGATCACCCACCTCAACCTCGATCGCCAATTCTTCTTGAAGTTCACGCTTGATGCATTGCGCCGCAGTTTCTCCCTTCTCGATCTTGCCTCCAGGAAATTCCCAATATCCTGCAAGTTCGCCTTCAGGTAAGCGGCGATCAATCAGGATTTTTTGGCGATCGCGATCCCAAACGACACCGACTCCAATGCAACGATACTTTTTGGGATTTGGCATGGTATTAGTCATCAATAAACTCCAATCCCTTGGCTACAGGAGTTAAGCCCTTCTCGGCAAGCCATTCGGGGTTATACATTCGGCTCTGATAACGTCCACCACCATCACAGAGAATCGTGGCGATCGTATGTCCTTTGCCAAGTTTTCTGGCTAGCTTAACCGCACCGACGACATTTAAAGCGGCGGAACTGCCAATAAACAGTTCATCATGCTTCAGTAAATATTGCGCCATCTCAATCACTTGCTGGTCATACCCCCGAAAAGCGCCATCTAGTCTGGCTCGATTAAAGTTAGCGGTAGCACGGTTAATGCCAATTCCTTCAGTAATGGAATTACCCTCGGCTTTAAACTCGCCAGTGGTCAGATAACTGTAAAGCCCTGAACCCGTGGGATCGATTAAATAGGTTGCAATTTGCGGATTCTGTTCCTTGAGATATGCCGTAACGCCGCCGATGGTTCCGCCAGTGCCTGACGACATCACGACACCATCTAAATCTCCACCAGTTTGTCGCCAGATTTCGGGAGCTGTGGTTTGATAATGCGCTTCAGAGTTAGAGATATTCTCAAACTGGTTTGCCCAAAAAGCATTTTCGATTTCTTCAGCCCGACGACGAGCCACATGATAGTAATTGTCTGGGCTAGTAAAAGGCGCAGGATTAGTTAGCTCAACTTCTGCCCCTAATGTCCTCAGTAAGTCAATTTTTTCAGGGGATTGGTTGCTAGGCATGACGATCACACTGCGGTATCCCCTAGCATTGGCGACCAGTGACAGACCGATGCCCGTATTGCCTGCTGTACCTTCCACAATTGTCCCACCTGCTTTGAGAAGTCCCGCTTTTTCAGCTTCTAAGACCATATATAAAGCAGCTCGATCTTTAACGCTACCGCCAGGATTGAGAAATTCGGCTTTACCTAAAATCGTGCAACCTGTAGCTGCGGACAAAGATTCTATTTCAATTAGTGGGGTGTTACCGACAGAGTTTGCGAAGCCAATACGAATATCAGGTGTCATGAAATATTAAAAGAAATTAACTACAGAAGAGATCTACGACTTGTTGACTACCATCAGTATAAGTCTGAGTGCAATTAAATATAAAACTCTAAAAGCTGTAGCGTACACTGCGCTTACGCTACAGCTTTTGGCTCTAATTTCTGATTGTACTTAACTAGTTATTGTTCTTAAGCTTACGTTAATTATATGAAATTTTTAGTTTCTATTGATGGTTCTCAAGCAAGTGAACATGCCCTTACTAAAGCTCTCAGCTTGGCGATCCCTTTGCAAGCTGAAATTGTCTTGCTAACTGTAGTTGAGCCTTTGAGCAGCTATGTTCCCGAAGTGATGATGCCAACTGGCGATTGGGTCGGTTGGCGCGGGTTGCCCGATGTGGAATTGGAACAAAAAATTCTGAAAGCAGGGCAAGCTCTACTGCAAAAGGCGCAAGATGCTTGTGAGCAACAGAAAGCATCTTGTACCACTAGACTAGAAGTAGGACAGCCACGCGACGTGATTTGTCGGGTGGTTGTCGATGAAAATCCCGATCTACTAATCATTGGTTCGCGGGGATTGGGTTCTGTGGAACGGATGATGTTGGGAAGTGTGAGCGACTATGTGGTACATCACTGCACTTCACCTGTTTTAGTCGTGCGCTAAGTTTAATTTTTTAATAATGCTGGATAATTCCTCAGAAAAGGCAATTTCGCCTCGTCGAGTACTAGTCTGTCAATACCGCACCTGTCGTAAGGATGGTGCGGAACAAGTTTTAGTTGCTTTGCAGCAACAAGTTATAGAGAATGTAACGGTGGAAGCCTGTGGTTGTTTGGGTTTGTGCGGCTCTGGTCCAATGGTGCTAATCTTGCCCGATCAGGTTTATTACTGGCGGATGAATCCTCAAAAAATACAAAAAGTAACTGAATCGCATCTTTTAGCCAATCAGCCGATCGCGACAATGATGCATCCGCGACTACATCCGCAATAATGCTGCGTATGTATGTTGGCTTCGACTTCGCTCAGCCAACGTATACTGTTGGCTGAGCGAAGTCGAAGATTGGTGGCTGAGCGAAGTCGAAGCCTAGGGACTACTCAATGTTTATTGACTTTCACACTCATCGCGATCGCCAAGCGCTTAATTTAATCAATTTACAAACTGTAGATGTAAAGCCGCAGTTGCAAGAACAGGATTTGCCAAATCTGTGTAGCTTAGGGCTACATCCTTGGTTTATAGAAGATGATCTGTGGCAAGCGGCTTGGTTGACCTTAGAAAAATTAGCGAGTTGTTCGCAGGTAGTGGCGATCGGGGAATGTGGATTAGATCGTAATGTGGCTGTGCCGATGGAGCTACAAATCGCAGTTTTTGAGAAGCATATTCAATTGGCGGAATCTTTACGAAAACCCTTGGTAATTCATTGTGTCAGGGCTTTTGAACTGCTGATTATGCTCAAAAAGAATCACAAATCTTCAATACCTTGGATTATTCATGGATTTCATAAGAAGCAAGCTGTATTTCAGCAATTGCTGGGGCATGGATTTTATTTTTCCTTTGGGGCGGCGATGTTAAACCATGACCAGATTGCTAAGGCGATCGCTACTGTGCCAGTGGGGCGTTTTCTCTTAGAAACTGACGATCGCGCTGATCTGCAAATAGAACAAATTTATGAATGCGCCGCCATGTTGCGCCAAATATCTTTAGAAACTCTGCAATCACAGCTAGTTGAAACTTATCAGCAGTTGACTGGGTTGGGCTGATTGGGCTTGTAGCTCATTTTCGTCCTCTAGCCCGATCTCGCTGAGTAATGCTTGGGCGGCGGCGAGCATTTCAGGTTCCAAATTTTTTAAATCTTCGCGAGTACTGAGGTAGGTTTTCAAAGCGGTCATCGGATCGAGAGCTTCGGCAGTGCTAAGTTCGGGCAGTCGAGTACGGAGATTTTGGCTGACAACTTCGGGGATCAGAGCGTAATTATGGGCGATCTCCATTGCCTCATGGAGTAAGCGATCATCTATTTGCGCTAACTGTTCGGCTTTAACTTTGTAAATCAGCCTTGCGATCGCCTGCTCAATTTTTCCTTTTTGAATGGCTTTGAGCAACTTTCCTTGGGGATCTTCCGCTTGAGTGACATCCACCTCAATGGTTTTAAAAGTACGGGTAGGAATTGGACAAAACTCAAACTTGACATTTCCCTTTTCCACTTCTAGCCAGCAGTAACCCTTTGCTTCATTTTCTTCGCCAAAGCCTACTCGCTCGATGCTACCTGGATAAACCACGAGGGGCTGGGTTGCCAAAATTTGATGGCGATGCACATGACCGAGAGCCACATAGTCAAAAGCCTCACGGGTCAACATCGACAGAGGTATGGTGAAGCCTTTGCCTGCCGCTAAAAATCGTTCGGCTCCGTAGGTTGCCGTATCGACCATCACATGTGCTAACAGAATCGTCGGCAGTTGCGGATCTAATTTGCGAATTTCGCCTTCGATGACTACCTGTAGGCGATCGATCAAAAATTGACTAACTTCCATCATGGAGAAGCCTTCGGTTTCGGCTTTGGTGAGCAATGTAGATCTCGTAATCCAAGGCAAGGTAATAATCTGAATATTTCCTGCGGATGTGGAAATTTGATGGGTAGCGATCGCATCGCCGACGGTGAAATTTGGCACAGCTAAGCTGCGATAGATGGCGAGACTGGCTCCGCCTACTCCTTGGGAATGTTGATCGTGATTGCCTACCAATAAAACTGTGGGGATAGCAGCATCGGCAAGGCGGCGAAACTGCTTTGCAAAAGCTTGTTGCACCAATGGCGATGGTGTGGCATCGGGAAAAGCATCACCACCAAATAGAACTAAGTCGGCTGGCTCATCGATTGCGCGATCAATACAAGTTGTGAGGGCAGCGGTAAAGTCTTCTAGGCGAGTATTTAATCCCGTTGTGGGATTGATTTTGCCGTGGGTGGTACTACCGAGATGGATATCGGAAAGATGCAGAACTTTGATCGCCATATGTTAATCCCAATTAGAGAGGCAGCGCTCCGCGCCGCCTCTCTAAAATATACTGCTGTGAGCCGCCCGCGAAGCAGGCAGCTCTTTTTAGAGGCTGGCTAAAACCTGTTTAGCAGTTTGAATTTGTTCGTTGCTAAAACCTGCTTCATTGAGAAAGTTTAAAAATTCAGCACTGCGATATCTCGCATCGATCGCAACTGCCTCACCAAATACCTTCTTAGCAAGCCCTTGATCCCCTGCTGTCCATTGCGCGATCGCCTTAGCCACAAAGGGATGGGGATTAGTGGGTTCTAGTTCCATTGCGCTTTGGGCATAGGCGATCGCTAAGTCATATTGTTGGAGTCTTTGATAGGCAAGGCTGAGGTTGTAATGGGCAATCTCATTGTCGGGTTTGAGCAGGGCTGCCCAACTATGCAAAATCACGGATTGAGGTAAATCACCCTTCACTAAATAGACAATGCCGATCGCATTAAAAGCAGGTAATGAATTAGGCGATCGGTAAATTACTTCCCACAGCGATGTAGCGGCAGCTTCATGTTGTTTAGATAAATGTTGTGTCCAGCCGAGGATGATCCTGCCATTTAAATTCTGGGGATCGAGTTCTACGGATTTCTGGAGAGCGGCGATCGCTTCTTCAAAGCGCTCCTGCTGGCGATAGCTCAGTCCTTCCTGTCGATAGCGATCGGCGGCGCGTTGATCTTCTTTACTTACAGGTTTAGGTGTAGCGATCGCAGATGATGCGAACCAAAGTAAAAAACATAGCCAAAGACTAAGGCGCAGCGTCTTGTGCCATAGTCTTTGGGTGGAAATTAAGGTTGATCGGCTCACACGCAAGCCTTTATAACAATTTGTTTGCATGGCAATCCGAACTTGTCTAAGGCTTCGACTTCGTTCAGCCAACGCCAACCGTTGGTTGAGCGAAGCGTTGCACTGAGCTTGTCGAAGCGCCGAAGACCTTTAAAAATAATAATGACGGCATTTATGCCGTCATTATTATTATTTGCTAGCGCTGATCTGTCGATAGGCTCTAGATACCAGCTTGTCATTTAAAAAAGTCGCATTCATGCTTAGTTCTGGGCTTGACCAGCTAATAATCACGGCGCGATCGCCATACTTAGGATCGATCGCCAAGGGTTTCCCTTCCTTCCCTAAAATGTCCGCAACTTGGTCATAGCGCATTCCCCTTTGCAAACAAACGTAGTTTTTAAGGGAAACCGCAGGAATGCCACAACGATACTTAGCACTGGTCATGTTGGTATCGTGGTGTTGTGCTGGCAAAAGCGCAAGATTGAATGATGGTGGGGATAGGGACTCGATCAGCCAGAAAGCGGCAATCATGATCACGCCCAAAATCAAAACATCTTCAATAATGGAACGCACTAAGTTGCGTTGATGGCGGCGCTTGATTTGCTGGGTTTTTTCCTTGGTCCAGTTTTCCCAAGGGAATGTATCCACCCACTCGATAGTTTCGGTAAACTTAGCTACTGCTGTATTTTTGACCGCTTCTAAAGCCCCCTTCGGATCGCGAATTGTAATCCGACTCGCAGTTCTTGCTCCTTCTAATGTTTTCGGATCGGTTAACCAACCACGAAAACGATTAACAATTTGTCCCGCCCTTGATTTTCCCTTGGTCAGGCTAGTTTTGGAGCCATTACGCGCAGGCGATCGCTGACCATTTTTGGCAAGGGCATTACTTGGCAGTTTTGCTGGCGCAGCTATAAAAGCGATATCCCGCCCCTGTACCAAGATTGGTTCCGCTTCACCAATGGCATAAAATTCCCATTCAATGCGTCTTACGCCGACAAGCTGCAAGCGATTGAAGTAGCGGTCAATACTCTGTGTGAATTCGTTAAGGCGATCGCGATCAGAATTAGAAACGATCAAGGTAAAAGCAATGGAAAGAACCTGCTGTTCAAACTTAAATTCAGTCTGCTCTGCCGCTACTAGATCCATGTAGTCGGAGGCAAGACTAATCAAGACGTGCTGCAATTTCTGCCAAGCGTGTCTATCTTCAAGATTTAATCGCACTGCTTTCATGGTTTTTCCTCGTCACCGACCTTCACTTCAGGTCTCATCGTCATAGGTAATATTGATTTTCTGGACAGCAAAAATATTTTGGAAATATCTTTGACTGTCCTAGCTTCTAACAAGCTTGATATTACCCAGAACGTTGTTTTTGTTAACACAAGGTCGAAAACTACACCAAAGAAATAGTGGCGGTGCTTCGCGCCGCCACAAATTACAGTGCTTTGCGCTGTAATTAAAACAAGTTGTAAAGTAATGAAAAGTAAAGTCCGCTTTCTTGTAAGGTTTTGCGGCTATTTTGGACTGACACTAGGGGAATACCATAGTCAAACCTCGCAGTTAGGCGATCGCCCATATTCCAACGTAGTCCCAATCCAGAACTAACTAAAAAGTTTTGAGCAGGATTTGCATCACCAGAGCTAGTCCAAGTTAGTCCCGTATCAATAAAAGGCACTAGTTGCAATAAGCCTGCAATTTCAGGAGCGCGTAATACAGGAAGACGGAATTCCACTGTCAAGTTTGCCCCATTGTCACCAAACAGCAAATCTTGACGATAGCCGCGCAAGCTCTCCTGTCCGCCCAACCCAATTTGCTCTAGGGGAACTAAAGCGCGATCAGCTAGCTGCATATCTCCGCGTAGCAACAACAGGGTGTCAGGCGCAAGCAAATTTACATACTGAGCCTGTCCACGCCATGATACAAACCTGCCATCGGGAGGCTGGCTATTGATATTTGCGCCCAGTAGCCCTGTGCCAAGACTAAACTGCGATCGCGCAGCAAAGACAGACTGACTGCTGCGCTGCGTATATTCTTGAAAGAATCTAAAAACTGATAGCTTGGTAATGCCATTATTGTCAGCCCCTGCGGAGAGGGGAAATGGCACAGCTAAAATGCTCGACAAACTCTCGCGGTAGGAAGCAGCGAAGCCGATCGCTAGTTCTTGATCGATTTTTTGGATAATTGGCTGGCGATAGGTCAAATCGTAGGCAGTGGAATTGGAATAGATATCTAAAGAATTGAATGGCTGCTCAATCACATTACTATTGCCATTGCTAAAAGCTAGGGAAATCGTGCCGTTGTAAGGATTGATCGGAATGGTGTAACTGAGATCGTAGCTATTAGAACCATCGGTATTGCTATAGCCTGCAGTCAGGCGATCACCCATCCCTGTTAAGTTATTTTCACTAAACTGCACGCGGCGGCGAAATGTCCCCACACTGGGAGCGCGATTGTTATCAAGGGATAGTTGTAAATTAGTGGTTTTTGCTTCAGTAAACTCCACATTAAGAATATTTTGACCTGCCCGATCGCCTGCGGCTAGTTCTGCTGTGATGCTGGTCAATAAAGGATCAATTTGCAGCAATTGCAGTGCTTCGATCAAGCGATCGCGGTTTAGCGGTTTAGCTGTGGCAACTTCTAAGCGTGATCGCACATATTCAGGATTTAACCTTGAGCCTCCCGATACCTTGATCTCTTGCAGACTCCCTTCGATAACCTGAATCTTGACTGTCCCTTCATTAAGATTTTGGGTGGGGATAAAAGCCCCAGAGGTGATGTAACCATTACTGACATATAGATCGGTAATTGCGGAACGGGTTTGCAATAATTCGGCAAAGGAGATGGGGCGATTGGTAAAAGACTCAACAGCTTTGGCTAGTTCTGCTTCACTAAATACGGTACTACCCACAACTTCAAAGCGTTTGACAACGATTTTTTCTGAACCTGTGTTTTCGAGAATAGGTGAAGGCTGTGCGGGTGGAGGCGCTAACAGTTGATCGGGCGAGGGTAATTGGGGCAGTGTCTGAGGCAATGCTGGGGGACGGGGCGGTACTACTATGGACGGTGTGTTTGCGTTTTGTGCGATCGCCACAAGTGGAAAGAAACAATTTACCGTAATCCCCAACAAACTTGAAATTGATACCAACCTGAGACTCTTGGTCAAATATCTGCTTTGGGAAGGACACTTTTTTGAAGTGAATGGCTGATAAAAGTGAGCTTTCATGTAGGTTAGGTAGTTTATTTGGAATGTAATTTTGCGAACAAATTAAGTGAATTTAAAAACTAAGAGATCTGCGCTGCCCACTGGGCGGGTGTTTTAAAATCACCTAGAGCCAATTGCCTAATAAAACAAAGGGAGCCCAAAAGTAGGGGTGGTTGTAAGCCTCTTCTTTGATCAGGGTCTGTTGAGCAAATCTCAAGGACTCTGCTTTAGTCACATCTCTACTAGACAAACTTTGATAAAGGGCAATCATAAATTTAGAAGTAGCGGCATCATCTACCGACCAAAGAGAAGCGATCGTGCTTCTTGCCCCTGCTCTCACTGCCATGCCTGCCATGCCCAGAGCTGCCCGTTTATCGCCCACCGCAGTCTGGCAAGCACTCAAAATCAGTAACTCAATCGGTTCTGTATCGCTACGATTTTTAGCACTCAGTAACTGGGTGAGATTTTCAATATTAAGACGACCATCATAAGTAAGTAAAAATGTATCAACTAATTGGGAACTGAAGTTTCCATGAGTCGCTAAGTGAATAATCGGAACAGGCGTAGTAGCTAGTTCCTTCTCAATATTGCTGGTTGTAAATTCGGTATCGAGTAAGACCCGCGCTGTTGGTAATTGATTGCGGACTTCTTGCAGCTCTAGAGTAACGCTCGGTAATGCTGAAAATCCTTGCTGAGCATCAGTCAAACCGCCCGTTAGCGCTGACAGCTTTTGTTTCGCGATCGGTTTGGGATCAACTAGCTGTAGCCCTGGAGTCAAGGCAATACTATACTTTTCCATCAAAAACTGTTTGCCATCATTGAGAACAGCCATCGGGATATTTCTAAGAGACCCATCCAGCACAAACACGATCGTCTTAACCTGATCCTGATCCAAATCGGCGGCAATGGGACGAATCATCCAGTTATAGAGTCTCTGACTGTTTTCCAAATAATCCAGTGATGAAAAATCGCGCAAGTCATTTCGCAACTCTGACACAATTAGATCAATTTCCTCGACTGGAACTGCTGTAGAGTAATGCTTGAGAGGCTGTTGCGGAAGACTCACAATGACTTCGAGGCGATCTTCTAAGATAATCGGATAAATTACCGCAGCCTTGGCATCAACTTTATTGATATCAATTTGCGCTGCATTGAGGCAGTCTGCTCTAAAGAAATTAACTAATTCTGCTAATTGGAGAGACTCAATAACGGATTGAGCTTTAGTTAAATTTTTTTGTTTTTCATCTGCAACGACCGTGGATTGTTCAGTTTGTAATAAAAGGCTCACAAACTGACGATAGACAGGTTCAACACTTTCTCGAAAAGAAAACTGTACATTGGCACTAATAAAAGCCAGATCGCTTCGCAACTGAGTGAGGGTTTTGATTGATTCTGAATAGGCAGCGATCGCATCCTTAGTATCTCCCTTAGCCTTGTACAGCCGCCCCAGTTGCCATTGCCAGCGATAGGCAATATCGGGAGCCTTGATGGATTGCGCGATCGCCAAAGCTTTCTCAGTTAGAGCGATCGCCTCAGTGATCTGTTGAGACTGTTCATACCCTGATCCCAAACTACCTAACGCATAAGCAAGGCTGTATTGATCACCTAGATCCTGCGCTTGTTGGACGGCTCTGGCTAATACCTGTGCTGCATTGAAGCGAAGACTAGCTTGAGATGTCTGCGGTGCTAACTTAGCTAACTTTAAGGTGGTATCTCCATAATTAATCAGCGCTCTAATGTTACTGACATTTTTTGGCAAATCAGCGATGTTTGAGGCAATTGCACTGTGAACTTGGGAAGCTGCGGCAAAATTCTCAAGTTCTATTTCTAGAGCCAAGAGACTCAGTTGCGCCTGAAGTTTTGTATTTGTTTTTGAAGCTAGCTGCACTGCACGACTATAGGATTGCCATGCTCCTTCGAGATTGTCTTCAGACTTTAAGATATTGGCTAACTCCACTAAAATCAGGCTTTGCTGATCTCTAATATCTGCAATTGCCGAGCTAGCAGATTTTTCGACTTGATCTAAAATTTTCCAGCCAATGTCCAAATTTTGTTTGGCGAGATTAAGCTCTCCCGTTAGCTTCAGAATTTCACCATAGCGGCTAAATCCGATCGCTTTGAGTAAAGAATCTGGCTGACTTTGTAGCTTGGGCAGGAGATCCTCCAGAATTTGCCGCGATCGCCGATAAAATCCTTGGTTCTTAAGAGCCTGTTCTTGATTGAGAATATTCCGAATTTTTCCTACTTCGTCTCCAGTTTGGTCATATAAAATTTCCGCCTCTTTCCAAAAAACTAGTGCTTTCTCTGTCTTTCCAGTAGAAATTGATAAATTTCCGCTGGTATCTAAAGCTCTCGCGATTTCCCTCTGACTTTCTTTAGTCACTGGCGTAAGCGATCGCGCCACTTGCAGACTTTGACTAATGCTCTTTTCCGCCAGTTGCCATTCGCCCAGCCCTTGATAGGCTAAGGATAGGTTGTTGAAAGTAGTAGATAGCGCCAAAAGTTGATTCTGCTGCTGATAAATTGAGGCAACTTGTTTCCATCTCTCTATGGCTTCTCGCAGTTGACCCGACTCATAGAGAGCTTTACCTTGATCAAATAATCCTGATGGATTCTCTGATAGGTTAAGTTTTGAATTACTTTTTAAATTAGTGAGATTTACCCGTTGTAAAGAATTGTTAAAAGCGTCAACCACCAATGGTTGAGATATAGCCGCGATCGCTGATAACACAAAGACTAAGGTAATATTTAGTACTTTATTTAGTACTTTTCTTTGCCATTTTTTATAAACTTCTGAAAAGCTGAAAAAAATTATCTTTTCTAAATTTTTTTTGGTATTAAGAGCTACTTTTAACAGCTTCCCGATCTTCATAAGTTTATCTCTAACAAGTACTTTAATAAATAGTAATTCTTCTAACTGAATAGGTTTTTATGTTTGATTTTACCTAACTACTTATCAGAAACTTATTCTATTTCAGTAAGCTTTTTTAAGATATAAGCCAAATAAAGGGTGGCAATTTAAATCTCAAAAGAGTAATGGCGGCGCATTGCGCCGCCATTACTCTTTTGAGACATTATGTAGTACGAAAGAATTTTTGAAAGCACCGCGAAGCGGTGCTTTCAAAAATTCTTTTAGGTTTTAAGTCAGCGCAAAGTGCTGTACTCTGTGGGGAAAGCTTTAAAAAGGTGTAAAGCGCGGTAACTAAGAATTTGTAATGTTTTTAGCATCAACCATTTTCTTTTTTCTCCGAGAGGCAACAAGCAATCCACCTGCAGCCACCACACCAAAAACAGCTCCTGGCACTGGAACTGGTCTCACATCAACTAGTCTGAAGGAAACAAGTCGCAAATACTGAATCTTTAATATATTGTCCTGAAAATCTGGATCAAGTGGATCGAAATTTGCACCATTGCTACAGGTAGCTAGTGTGAACACAGCAACACCAGTAGGAACGCACTCAGGGGGATCAAACAAATTAAAGTCCCCACCATACCGTGCTTCTGGTTCTACTGTGCCATCATAAAAGCCACCTGGTGGTGGAGAAACTATAGTTCCCCACTCAACTCCCTTAGTGGGTTGCCCAACTAGTTCTTCATTGAAGTCTAGCGCTGCGCCATTTGTGTTCCAAATAATTCCGTCGAAGTCATTTAAGGTGAAGGTTCCATTCCCAATTAATGCATTAGAAACAGTCAGGGTCAGCGACTCTACAACATTAGTAATTGGTGACTTGCTATTAAAACCTGATGTGTCTTCACCAGTATCTGGGTCAATAATCGGGGTTGTAAAAGGGGCAGGCAGAAATCCAGGATTTGGCAATGCGTTTGGCTTAAAAGTAATAAGTGCTTCTGCGATCGGGGCTTTCACCCCACGAAGAGCTACGCCTTCCCACCTAGCCTTAAATGTAAGGGAATCGCTAGAACTAAAAGTAAAACCCGCAGCCTGAACACTAGAAGGCGATACCAAGCCACATCCTAAAGCAGAAATTCCTAATCCACAGGTAACACTTGCCAGATTCTTAATTAGTCTTTTCATCAGTATTTGACCTCATCAAATTGTTTCTATTGGGTTTAGGCTTAAGCCTTGCGCTTGATATGAGATTGAATCTCTATAACAGTAAAGACAAATCGAAGTAACACACTTTATTACTGCTAAACAATCAAGGCGTTAAAATCGTGATTCAACCATCCACAATTTCCTAAACAGTAAGTGAAGTAAAGCTAAGATTAAATGCCATTCAGTCAAGAATTAGAAGTCCGTTTATACCAATTAATAAAAGTTTACAAACACTTCCATTGCAAAAGTGTTGGCACACTTTCGTGAATTAGTATGAGTTGCTATAACAGAGTTTTTAGCTTTGTCTTTGATGTCTCAGATAGTCTTTAAACAAGTCAAAAGATTAACGATTAGTTAAACAATTTATACAATTATTTGAACATTTCGATAATGTCTATGCCGTTTTGCACATGCATCATAAATGGATGGCTAAAACTTATACAATCCAAGAATGTTAGGAAAAAGTTAGATAAGAGTTATAAAAAGTTATATTTTGACTTAAAGTAATAATAAGATTTAATACCAACTCAAGCAATGACTACATCATTTCTTGAGTTGGTATTAAGAAGAAAGCGTAAAACCTTTATTATCAGAGCTTTGTGTCGCTAATCAAGGTTTTGTGTTCTAAAAATATGGGTTACAGCTATAAAAACTAAACCTGTGGCGCACGCTTCGCGTGCGCCACAGGTTTAGTTTTTAATTTACGAAAGTGTGACCACACTTTTATAAATTTGTATAAGCAGTGAGTGGCGCTTTGCGTGCCACTCTATTACTTCCATCAATTACATTTAGAGTTGTTAATCAAAAATAAATTTGATAATGGCTGTGAGCTTGCAGATACTAATGAAATTTGTCCCGATTTATCTATAATCCAGCTTTGTGCTTCCACAATAGCCCCACCAGATTCAATATTTGTTGCGGAAGATTGCTGGCTTTGGTAGCTTGAACCTTGAGTGGAAGTCTTAACTGAACCAATATTTTCAAGAATCTGTGCGCTTTGATAGGTATCAGTTGGACTAGGAGGTAAACCACCTCGCCCAGTGATAAAAAACTTATTGTCAATAGCATCGCTAATACATTGCTGGGATAGCAATCTACTAGCATCAGTTACCTCTGCGGGTAGTTCTGAGAGTCCTTTACTGGGGTCAACCCCAGGTGTATTAATTTGTACAGTTCCATTCAGTCCAAATTCAGAACTTGCCGTAATGTCACTAAAAGGACTAGGGCGATCGCGAGATTCTAGTCCAAAAATCCCTTGAGTTGTAATGTTGATATTGCCGCCGCGCCCTCTGAAGGCATTGGCAAAGATATCATTGTTCTCATTAGCAAAAGTAAGTATAAAATTTGCCCCTAGATCGATATTGCCGCCATCACCGTTATTTCCAGCCGTAGCACTGATTAAACTGCCATTTCTAAGGCGTAGCACATCCTGAACTTGCAGATTAATATTGCCGCCCAACCCATTCGCAGTTTCCGCCGTAATCGCCCCGCGATCGAGGAATAGAAGTCCTGCAATTAGCAAAATGTTACCCCCGTCACCTGTGCCTAGGCTGCTAACGGAAACTTTAGCTTTATCTATAATCCTCACGATCGCAGGATCGATAAAAATATTGCCACCAATCCCTGTGGAATTTAAATCGCTCTCCGCCACAATATCACTGCCTTCGCCAGTTAAGCTCAAGCGATCGCTAAGAAATAAATTAATATCTCCCGCCTTACCAGATCCCAAGGTAACTGACCTTAATTTTGCTCCACTGCTAATGTCAAGGCTATTGGCAGTAATATCAATTTTCCCTGCGTCACCTTGCCCTGCCGTTGATGCCGAGATCCTACCTAGATTGCTGAGCGCAACCGATTGCGAATTGACCTTGATAACGCCACCATTGCCGATCGCATTGGAATTGACCGACCCGAAGATGCCGCTAAAAGTATCAGTACCGCCAAAAGTGCCAGTGCCATTGATCGCTAGGTTTTGAGTGGTGACATTGATCGCTCCACCATTGCCTTGACCATTTACACCAGAATTAACTTGGCTTCCATTAGCAATCAGCAAATCATTTGCCGTAACGTTTATATTCCCTGCTGTTCCCTTGCCATCGAGACCGATACTCGCCGAAATCAAACTGCGATCGAATCTAGCATTATCACTAATATTTAAACTAATATTTCCCGCCGTACCGACACCATTGACATCAGAGGTGATGCGGGACTGATTTTGAATTAAAAAATTGGGAGTGGTGAATGTGATGGAACCGCCTAGACCCTCGCCGCCAGATATTAAGGAACTAACAATCCCGTTATCGATTTCCACCTTTTCAGTAGCCGTAATATTGAGATTTCCACCTTCGCCAAATCCCAATAACTGCGTTCCGATCTGTCCTCCATCGGCGATCGCCAAGGTTCTCGTTTGAATCTCAATGGGATTACCCATGGCATTAGCAGAATTGGCAATCTGACTGAGGAGCGCCGACCTTGCTCCGCTAATATTTACTGAGTCGCTACTAATGGTGATTTTACCTGCGTTGCCTGTGCCTTGGGTATTGGCTGAGACACGAGCGCCATTGAGAATGGACAGATCCCTAGATTGAATTGTGATATTGCCACTGTTACCCGATGCATTGGGTAGTACTGCACTGAGAACACCTGTAAAAGCATTGTCGATCGCGCCTTCTAACTTGACATCACCATTAATAATGTTAAGAGTGATATTGCCAGCATTGGCGGCTCCTGCGGTACTGGTCACAACTTGCGAAGTAAAGGTATCGGAGTTAACTAAGTTTAGAGAACTTCCTTTAATATTAATGTTGCCGCTAGCGCCTGTACTGGTTGGTGAGTTGCTGGCACTAGATAGTTGTAAACCTCTTGCAGCGATCGCGCCATTGCTCACCAGATTGATATTGCCACCCAAGTTAGTACCATCAGCCCGAATCTGAAGGTTGTCTCCTAGATTGATCGCTCTATTCGCAATTACAGTGATGTCTCCACCATTAGAATTTGGGGCAATGGAAGAAGTAATGATGGATTGATTGCCATTGATATTTACATCTCGCCGAGAATCTATATACAGAGCGCCACCATCCCCTGAAAAGCCAAGTATATCGATGCCTGCTCTAATTCCTAAAAAGTCAGGTTGGCGCGAAAAAAGCCCAACTCCAGTCACAGTGATATCTTCAGCCTCACGGGATAAATCTGGTTCGTAGTTATTAGTCAATAGAACTAATCCACTCGGCGCATTGCTAGGTGCAGAAATAGCCACATTGCCGATTTCAATGCTGTTGCCAGTAGCGGCAAAGTCAGTACTGGGTCGAGCTACAAAAGTACCGCTAAGATTAGAAAAGCAATTGGCTGTTAGTTGACTACAACTAACGCGGTTTGTGGAAGTTGTACCAGTCACGCCTGTGGTTGCGATCTTGTCGGCTCTTACTCCTGCACGAATATCTAAAGTTGGTTGAGTACGTCCATTGATAGTTATCGATCTACTGCCATCAGAGAGCGGAACTTCGGCAAGATCGGGATTACTGGTGGGGTTGATAGAGCGATTGACCGTAGCAGTGTCAGCGGTTTCGATATTGGTAATTAAAACTGAATCTACTGTTACTTTGCCGCCTGCGATGATATGGAGCGATCGCCCTGTATAAACACCAAAAGTAACATCTCCAAGGGAGCGGATAATTGGGTCAATGGGACTATCGAGGTTGCCAATTTTTCCGTCAAGTTGCTCAATCTTAAAATTGCCACCTGAATAGTAATGGGCATCGCCGATCGCAGTGTTATTGGAACGCAGGGTTAGATCACTACCCGCATAAAAGCCACTGTCAGCACTATTGAGCGCAAAAATATCAATTAGGCGATCGCCCTGCACGGTAAGACGACCACCCGCATCAGCAATAAAAGGACGCTCAATGCTATCCCTGACCGTGAGAGTATCCTGAGCCTGTAGGGTCAAATCCCCTGCTGTGGCAATTTGGCTGTCCTTTAAAACTAGATTTCTTGCTGCGGTGAAAGTTGCGGTTTTTGCGATCGCCTCGCGTACTTCCACATCTCCAGAAATTGACTGCACGCGCAAATTGCCCTGAGTAGCAGCAAGGCTGCCAGTACTAGCGATCGCACCTCCTGATAATGTCAAATCTCTATTAGTACGAAGATTCCCAGAGTTTGTGATCTGAGCTTGCTGTTCCTTCCCATACTGCAAACCCACGGGAGTATTAATCGTCAATAGTGTCGGTGATTGGGGATTAGTAGCGCTAAATTCCTGCCCATCGGCAAACTTGATGCTGTTAGCTGTGGAAGCCGTAAAAGATCCACCTAGTTCCAAACGAGCATTTTCCCCAAACACAATTCCATTAGGGTTAATCAGCCATAAATTTGCTTGACCATTTGCCTTAATCAAGCCATCAATATCAGAAATAGATTTGCCAGTGACGCGACCGATGATATTAAGTGTTTCAACGCGGTTATTAAAATAAGCTGTATTGCCTGTCGGTAAGGAAAACTGCTGAAAACTATGAAATTGATTGCCATTCAGTTCCGTACCGCCTGTGATGGTAAAAGTTTTACCCACATTTGTAATGACTGTGTTAACTGGTAAGGTTTGATCCCCAACTATTTGGGCTTGGCTTGGTGCTATGGCAATAAAGACTGAGGAAATTAGCGCAGTACTGAATTTGAAAACAGCATTACTCATGGGGAAAACTCTTTGCTAGCGACAGCAGTAGATAAACGAAATGCAGCGCTTTGCGCTGACTTAAAACCCAAAAATATTTTCTCAAGTGGTACAAAGTACTACTTGAGAAAATATTTTTATATTACTCAAAGCCTTAATTGGTTGTAAGGCTGCGCTGCAATTTAGCATTTTGCTTGCGCTGCCATAACCTTAACCAACAACAGCTCGGTGATGCTTGAGTCATTTAGCGGATAGGGCAGGGTAATTCATTTAATTAGCTTAAAAGTCACTTAATGATGACAAGAACCTTTCTATCCTTATGTAATGAGGTAACTGAAGTTGTAAGGTTATTTAAACATTTTAAGATGAGTTGAGGCGTTAAATGCTAACAGACAGCGATCGCGTTCAGGTTTTGAGTGAAGCTTTGCCCTATATGCAGCTATTTTCAGGGCGAACCATTGTTGTCAAATATGGTGGTGCAGCAATGAAAGAGGAAAACCTGCGTCAAGACGTGATCCGAGATGTTGTCACGATGTCTTTCATGGGGCTACGTCCTGTGCTTGTTCATGGCGGGGGGCCTGAAATTAATACATGGCTCACTAAACTAAATATCGAACCACAGTTCATCAATGGTCTGCGTGTCACCGATGCTGCCACCATGGAGGTAGTGGAGATGGTATTGGTCGGTCGCGTCAACAAGCAAATTGTAGAAATGATTAACCTCGCGGGTGGTTCTGGCGTTGGTCTGTGCGGCAAAGATGGTAACTTAATCCGCGCTCGTCCTCAAGGTAATGAACAGATCGGATTTGTGGGCGAAGTCAGCGGCATTAACATTGGACTGCTATCGACCCTACTGGAGGCGGGGCATATCCCTGTGGTTTCCAGTGTAGCGACTGATGAAACTGGTCAATCCTACAATATCAATGCTGATACGGTTGCGGGTGAACTTGCGGCGGCGCTAGGAGCAGAAAAATTAATTTTGCTGACTGATATCGCAGGTATTCTCCATGATTACAAAGATCCCAGCACGCTTTACCGTAGTTTGACGATTCAAAAGGCGCGGGAGTTGATGAACTCAAATGTGGTCAGTGGCGGCATGATCCCTAAAGTACAATGCTGTGTGCGATCGCTAGCTCAAGGCGTGAAGGCGGCGCATATTGTCGATGGTCGTGTGCCTCACTCACTGCTGCTTGAAATTTTCACTAATAGTGGAGTCGGCTCAATGATTGTCGCTTCAGAATCTGTCCTTTAAAACTCAAGCAGTGATTGGCATTGCTTTGCGCTGCCAATCACTGCTTAATTCTGGGTAATTAGTAAAGTTTTTTTACATCTAGAAATGGTGCAACCATTTCTAGATGTGGTGTAAATCACATTTTTAAGTTTTGGGATACAGTAACAGCAGCTATCAGCTTTGAAAGAAAATTCTAGGGAGAGTAGAAATTATGGCTGACGATCCAGATATTTCTGAAAATACTCAATCTGATCAGGCTTCAGATCCTCCTGCCTCAGCTCGGTATGCAGGTTCTAAACTAAGGCTGTTTTCTAGAGTCAAGATCCCAAGGGTAAGGCTGCCGCAATTTAGGTCATTTCGTCATGGCGATAGGAATTTAGACACCTCAACCCGAAGAGAAAGCTTTTTATGGCTATGGTTGCTAGTAATTTTGGTGAGCTATACCTGCATTGGCTACTTTCTCTCTGTATTGCTAACGATTCCCGACAAAAAAAATCTTGCGATCGCTGGTTTTGTGATTGTGGGACTACTGCCTACAATTACTGCCTTCGCCGACTTTGCCCTGATCAAGTGGGGTTATCTAATGAGCGGATTTTTGATTGTCGGCGGTTTGATTTTTTTGGCAAGTGTGCAGTTTTATCTGACGGTCTTAGCGATCATTGCGTGGATTGGAATTACCCTAATAGCCTTTGTTGGCGACGATCTACTTAAAAGAAATAATAAATTAGTAGCGGCGATCGCGATGATTACGGCTCCATGCTTGGTGGGTTTAGGAATCGGTTGGCAGATCTGGAGCTTAGCCGCTACCCATTTGAGTTAGCTTAATATCACCTTATGGGGCGGCGCGAAGCGCCGCCCCATAAAAAAAGGCTCAGAAAGCTTCGCAATGCAATGCTTTCTGAGCCTTTTTTGGGGTTGATTAATCGAGTGCAATTACTCTTCTTCAGCTTCTTCAGCCATAGGATAGACAAAACCATCATTTTTGCCTGTGAGAATTGACTTACCTAACGAAATAGCTCTTTGCGCGTGAACTGCTGCTTTACGCTTCCATACAGCCTTACGACTATCTCGCTTAGATTTAGATGTGCGCTTCTTGGGTACTGCCATGATTTTATCTTTACTAAATATGATAATTTCCCGACCATAGGTTGGAAAATTTTTGACAACTTTGCCATCATACAACAATATTCAATGTCAAGTGAATAGTTAGGGCTTCTCAGTTAAGATCAAGGCTTAATTTTTAATGGTGCGACTAGCCGCACCATTAAAAATTAAGCCTTGATCTCTAGGTTTCTGATGGAACTCTGTTCGGGCTTTGCCACAAAATCAGTGTTTAGAAAGTGTTGATATTTATCGCAAATGCTAATATGAAATCAATTGAATTACTTTTAGACTGGAGTTATTGGTCAAAAAATAATTTAATCCATATTGCTATTAACCTAGGAGAAATATAGAACCATGATCAACATCGGTGGCAACCCGCTAATGATTCTTTTGGCAATCGTTGCCGCTTTAGGAGGCGTGGGCTTATATTTTGTCCGCAATTTTCGCCCTGAGTTAGCCCGCGATCACGATATTTTCTTCTCGGCGATCGCTTTGGTGTACGGCATTATTTTGCTAGCCTTCAACTTTCGGATGGAGATTACAACCCAACTAGCACAAGTTCTCGTTGTTGGTTTTGCTGGTTGGTTTGCCGTTGAGTCTTTAGTCCTGCGCCAAGCCTTAGCCAACCAAGCTCGAAGAGCGCCCTCCAGTCCTCTAGTTGACGATGAAGATCCCATTGGTTCTGACTACCGCGTTGAAATCGATCCTACTCGTGAAATCGCCCCCCGCCGCGATCGCAACTCCTCTCGAAGAATGGGTGGATCGATTCCCAGCGCTGAGCAAGCCAGTGAACTACGGGGTGATACTACAGATGGTCGCCGTTCCCGTCGTCCCCGCCCTAGCAGCAATGACTCAGTAATTGATATTGACGAAAGTGATATTCGTCCCGTCAGCCCCAAGCGCCGCCCTCGCCCTAGCAGCGATGATCAAAATGGCGATCGCCCTAAAAACGCTAATAATGAATCTGGAGATATTAGTACTGGTGAAGCACCCAGAGACTCAGCTCCATCGGGACGCAGACGCAGATCGTCAAATCGTCCACCAGCCTATTCCAATCCCGATTCTCCAGATAGTGACGATTTTTAGACTGAACTGAACTAAACTAGTTGTTAAGTTAAGCATTTAAGCTTGATATTCACTTGTCATATATCTTTAAGCTAAGTCAAATTACCTTGTCAAGAACATATACTTTGTTTCTATAGCCATTACGTCTTAGCTATAAGAATCTGATAGGTATACTTAGCTAAATCAAAATATTCTATTTTTAATTCCTTGATTTAGCGTAATTATGGTCAACCACTAAGAATTAAGACTTTAGTTGAAATTCTGAGACTACTTAGTTACCATTCGTAGAGCTAGTGACTATCTAAAGTCATTCAGCTTTACTCTTTGATCAACCATTACTTGGGCTTTCGATCAACCGTGAGTTATTGCGTCAATCCGAACTGTGCTAATCCAAATAACGAGCCATTTGCGACTAATTGTGCAAGCTGTGGTTCTAATTTAAAGTTGCGAAATCGCTATCGTGCCAGCAAACCACTAGGCAAAGGTGGCTTCGGAGCAACTTTTTTAGCGGCTGACGAAGGCTTACCTGGTTTCCCATCTTGTGTTGTCAAGCAGTTACGTCCCAATACCCAGTCACCTAGTGTGATGAAGATGGCTCGGGATCTATTTGAGAGAGAAGCTTTTACCCTTGGCAAAATTGGTAGTCATCCGCAAATACCACGGTTGCTAGATTATTTTGAAGAAGACAACAATTTTTACTTGGTACAGGAATTTGTTGACGGGGAGACTTTAAAGCAAGAATTTGAGCGACGGGGCGCTTTTAGTGAAATTGAGATTCGTAAAATTCTCTCTGAAATATTTCCTGCTCTGGGCTTCATGCATGAAAACGGGGTGATCCATCGTGACATTAAGCCTGCAAATATCATGCGCCGTAAACAAGACGGACAGCTAGTGTTAATTGACTTCGGGGCAGTTTCTAGTCAAATCAATAAGCCCTCTGCCGATGAAGACCCGAGCGGGTTACTCACAAATTTTGCGATCGGCACTCCTGGGTTTGCACCGCCAGAACAGATGGCGATGCGTCCCGTTTACTCTAGCGATCTGTATGCGACTGCGATGACCTGCCTGTACTTGATGACAGGGCGATCGCCTAAGGACTTACCCCACGATCCCTATACAGGAGAAATTAACTGGAAATCTCAGGTTAAGCTTGGCGATCGCTTGCGAGTTGTTTTTGAGAAACTTCTGCAACAGTCAGTATCTCAGCGATATCGCTCTGCTGAAGAGGCTCTCAAAGCACTAGAGTCTGGCGGAGTTACCGAAGAACCGCCTAAAGCTACAAATAGCTCATCATCTGCGATCGTCGCCAGTACTCCGCCGACAACATATACAAACCCATCCAGAACTAGTAGCAGTTCTAGTAATACCTTGCCACCAAACTCGCGCATCCAATCGCAGCGATACGGCGGACAAAGCTCTCAGAATGATAGCGGAATGTTGACCACAGGCAGTACGCGCTCTAGTACGCGCATCAACAATACCAGTGAACTAAAGGGGGGACGTAGAGTTATTGTGGAATACGGTCAAGGCAAGCGTAATTTTGCGAACCAAGACTACTCTAAGGCATCTTTTGGCAGTGCTACGCTCACTGGAATCGTCATGAGTCGCTCTAAGCTAGTCGAAGCAGATTTTTGTAACAGTGACCTCACGGGAGCCAGTTTTCAGGGGGCAAATTTATCTCAAGCAAAGCTAAATAGCGCTAACCTGCGCGAAGCTAAGATGCAACGAGCTATTCTGATTAAGTCTGACCTAGGTAGTGCTTCGATGATCTTGACAGATCTACGGGAAGCAAATTTACAGTCGGCTTATATGAGTAAAGCTGACTTGAGTGGAGCAAATTTAAGTGGAGCTAACCTAAAGGGTGCTTACTTAAATCAAGCCAACTTAAATGGGACAAACCTTTGTGGTGCTGATTTAAAAGGGGCTAAAATCTCTGATGAGCAGCTTGCTCTAGCTAAAACTAATTGGGGAACTATTCGCCCCGATGGTTCAAAACGCCTATTTTAAATATTTAGAAAAGGCTTCGACTTCGCTCAGCCAGCAGTACAGGTTGGCTGAGCGAAGTCGAAGCCCTAACTCTTATTTGAAAAAGCTATAGTTAGCGGCAAGCGCTATGTATAGAGTATTTTAGGAACGCTAACTTTGTGAGACTGTCAGACAATCAATTAATTTCACTATTTACTGAACGCTTCGGCACAGATCGAGTTTGTGCATTCGATCAACTTGACCAAACATTGCGCCAACGGGTAGTACAGAGCCTTGCCCCTGATAGCTTACAGCCATCCTCAATGCTATGTCCTGAGACGATCGCTGAATTGTCTGAGTTTGTCACCTTAGCCCATGAGTATCGCTTGCGAATGATGCCCTGTGGTAATGCAACTAAGCTTGATTGGGGCGGTTTGGTCAGTCGAGCTGATGTAGTAATTAGTACAGCAAAGTTAAATCAAGTAATTGAACATTGTGTAGGCGATCTCACGGTCACAGTTGAGGCTGGAACAAAGTACCAAGATTTACAGGAGATTTTGGCAAAGCAGGGGCAGTTTTTAGCGATTGACCCTCCCTATGGCGCTAAGGCTACTATGGGCGGCGTGCTTGCCACAGGTAGTGCTGGTTCTTGGCGACACCGCTACAACAGTGTTCGCGATATGTGCTTGGGAATTGAGTTTGTGCGTGCCGATGGCGAGGTGGTTAAGGCGGGGGGAAGGGTTGTTAAAAATGTGGCTGGCTACGATTTGATGAAGTTGTTAACTGGCTCCTATGGCACATTAGGCCTAGTTTCAAAAGTTACTTTTCGGTTGTACCCTTTGCCTGAATTTACGCAAATTATTGTGATTGCTGGACAAGCTCAAGCGATCGCGAGCGCCCAGCAAGAAATCTGCACCTCCGTAATGACTCCGATGGTTTGCGATTTATTATCTGCGTCGGCTATCGATGCACTCGGATTGGGGCAAGGTATGGGCTTAGTGTTGCAATTTTCTGGTTTAAAGCTTAGTGTGCTAGAGCAGTGCGATCGCATGGCTCTAATTGCAAAAAAATTAAATTTAGAAGTGCAGATTTTAGATGAAGCACAAGAATTTTGGGAGTTATTAGAGATTCTGCTCTGGCAAGATGAACTTCGCGACTCGTTACAACCTATGGAAAGTAAGTCCGTAGTCTGTAAGTTTGGAATCTTGCCATCGGCTAGTGTGTCATTCCTGAAAGAATGTGAACAAATCTTTGCTCAACGACCCTTCTACTTACAAATTCATGCTGGCAGCGGTTTAGGAGTTTTGCGAGTGGAGGATGTGCAGAATTTAGATGCGATCGCTTTGCAAATCGCCAAGATCAGAAGTATCGCTGAAGCATCGCAGGGATTCTTGTCAATCCTTGAAGCCCCCCAAGCTTTAAAGTTCGCTAATCGAACTGTAGGGGGGGCTAATAATCTTGAAAGTGTTTGGGGCTATCGTGGCAATGCTAGGGATCTTATGGTTAAGATTCAGCAGCAGTTTGATCCGAGGGGTTTGCTCAGTTGCGATCGCCTGTAATATTCGTATTTTATATATTTTCCCTGTACTGCTTATTTATATATCTGTAGTCATTCTTAGAAGACG
>QBLS01000011.1 GCA_003249015.1 Pseudanabaena sp.
CAGCCAACGTATACTGCTGGCTGAGCGAAGTCGAAGCCCTAACCCTTATTTGAAACAGCTATAACTAGGTGTAAAGCAGTCGTGAGCTGTATCTAGATTTGTGGATAAACAAGAATTTTTGCTAATATAGAATCTAATTACAACATTTTGCCGTCATGCTAATCAAGTTACAGCGTAAAACGCTGTGATTAAAATGCTGTAGTTCACTGCCCGTTGAGTTGAGCCGTATTTGGTGAGTTATATGGCGATAAAAGTTGATTCTCGAAACTTTCAAATTTGTCTGTGTCTTGCGATCGCCACAGTCTGTTTTATGGCGATCGCACCTACTTCTGTGGCAAAGGCAAAGGATGACGCAGAGCAACCCAATCAAAAAATCGGTAATGTGCGAACTCTACCAAGCCTGCAAACAAGGGCAAAACCGCCATTACAGCCTGAAACATTGCATCTAGGGATGTTGGAATCGCGATTTTTTGAATATGCTAGGGACAATAATTGGGCAGCGATCGCCACGACTCAGCGAGACCGATACACAATGCACCAGTTACAACCTGGCGGTGAAGGGCTGTATGCTCTTCCTGAGCGCAAGTTAGTCTATGTGCGCGGCTTCATGGCAAGCATTTATTTTGAAAACGAGCGTCTAGTGGGAATGCGGTTAACTGCTGACAATCGCGATCGCCCAATGACTACTAAGGATTTGCTATTGCTGGTGAGAGCTTGGTTTCCCGATGATATGTTGAGTGTAATCTACCAAGTTGCGCCATCTGATCCCCGCAAGAGTGTAATTGAGACCCTAATCGGAACAATTCCTAAAGCCTTTGAGCAGGATTTGGGCAAGGTGAGTTTGCCTTTTTGTCGGGCGATCGTTTTTCCCTCTCCTGTTCCCGTGAATACCCTATCAACTTGTAACCTCAATATTTAGAGGTTCCCATACCAAGTCAAGAAATGGCATAGCTAGATCGAAAAGACGAATGGCGGCGCGAAGCGCCGCCATTCGTCTTTTCGATCTTCCCTGCCTTCGGTGGGGAAACAAACCTTAACAAGATTGGCGACAGTTATAATTCACCAAACAGTGACAACACTTTGATGGATCGGTTGGCAGTGCGTTGCGCTCAAATCCTAGGGAAAATTTGAAAGCGTTGCTTTGCAATGCTTTCAAATTTTTTGTAGTTCGTTTTTTGGTATAACTCTGTTATCTAGTGACTATTACTTTCCATGCAAAAAAGAATTCTGTCTGGCGTACAACCAACAGGCAATTTACATATCGGCAATTATTTAGGCGCAATCCGTAACTGGGTCGAGTCTCAGGATGCCTACGAAAATTTCTTCTGTGTCGTTGATCTGCACGCAATTACTGTTCCCCACGATCCGCAGACCCTAGCCAGCAATACCCGCGACATTGCAGCGCTTTACATCGCCTGTGGCATTGATCCCCATGTTTCTACGATCTTTGTGCAGTCCCATGTGTCGGCTCATGCGGAACTGACATGGCTGCTCAACTGCATCACCCCCCTAAATTGGTTAGAGAGAATGATCCAATTTAAGGAAAAAGCTATCAAACAGGGTGAAAATGTCGGCGTAGGTTTATTGGATTATCCTGTACTGATGGCGGCGGATATCTTGCTATATCAGGCGGATTTAGTGCCTGTAGGTGAAGATCAAAAGCAACATTTAGAATTAACTAGAGACATCGCAGGGAGATTTAACGATCAGTTTCGCCCAGTGTTGAAAGTACCTGAGCCATTGATCCGCAAAGAGGGGGCGCGAGTGATGAGCCTTACCGACGGTACAAAAAAAATGTCTAAATCCGATCCTTCAGAAATGAGTCGGATTCATTTACTAGATAGTCCTGATGAAATTAGTAAAAAGATCAAGAAGTGCAAGACCGATGCGGTGCGCGAATTAGCCTTCGATCAAAGCGATCGCCCAGAAGCCAATAATCTATTGGGGCTATATGCAATTTTTGCTAATAAGACCAAGGAACAGGTGCAATCTGAAGCGGCAACATGGCGCGGTTGGGGGGATTTTAAGACAGTGTTGACCGAGGCTGCGATCGCCCATCTTCAGCCGATCCAAGCTAAGTACCATGAAGTTGTCAAAGAAAAGGGCTATCTGGATCAGGTACTACGAGAAGGTCGGGAGAAAGCATCTGTAACCGCTTTTAAAACTCTGAATGCGGTCAAAGATGCGATGGGATACTTGCCGCCTTGCTAGCTTTGGACAAGTGAAAGCTCACAAAACCAAAAAATAGTGTCAGAGTGAAGCAATGACACTATTTTTTGGGAGAATTGCAAATAATATTGCCAAATCTTGGTTATTCGGCTATATTACTTTTCAGGTTGAATAAACCTTTGATGCTAGTCATCAAAAAACTTTTGATATTAACCATTTAGAAAACAGGAGGTGATGCCCATGCAATCAGATAGTAGTAACGGTAAACGTGTGGGTCTTCAGGTTTCCGAGCTGTGCGCTGGAGCTGTTCTGTAAGGTAATTAGTTGATTCTCTAGTTCGCTAGTTTTATTGACTAGTACACTAAAGTTCCTTCCAGCAGTTGACTGTGACCTAAAGATCCTAAAGTAATCCGAAACAAAAACACCTAGCCATTGGCTAGGTGTTTTTGTTTTAAACTTAATAACTAATGTTACGTGGAACTCAAGGTGTGAATCTCCTGCTGCTAGCAAAGCAGGGCAACCACGGGGGGATTGCCCCTACCTGAATAATTTAAATTTGGCGTAGGGGCTGTGCCCCCGTGCCAGCCCCAATCCTTCAACATCGCAGGAATTCCTTCCACGTAACATCAGTTAATAAGGGTGGCGCGAAGCGCCACCCTTATTGATCCCATAGTCTCGCTTGCCTTTTGATTACTACGGATCTCTAGGCGCTGGTCAAGAACAAAATCACATCTCCTTCTTGCACGACATACTCCTTACCTTCACTGCGGAGTAGCCCCTTTCCACGCGCCGCGCTCATGGAACCAGATTCAATCAGATCTTTAAAGGCAACAGTTTCAGCGCGAATAAAAGACTTTTCAAAATCAGAATGGATTACACCCGCAGCTTGGGGTGCTTTCATACCTGCGTGAATTGTCCATGCGCGGGCTTCTTTGGGACCAACGGTAAAGTAGGTACGAAGCCCTAGAAGATGATAGGTGTTGCGAATTAGGGATTTGAGTCCACCTTCTTGAACACCTAAGGATTCTAAGAAATCCTGCCGTTCATCATCGGGTAACTCCAACAATTCTGCTTCGACCTGTGCCGAGACGATGGTTACTTCTGAATTTTCAGCGGCAGCGATCGCCTTAACTTTGTCTACAAAGGCATTTCCCGCCGCCAGATCATCTTCTGATACGTTGGCGGCGTAAATAGTGGGCTTGAGGGTAAGTAATTGCAATACCGAGATCGCGGTTTTCTCTTCATCGGTTAGGTTCGCTAGACGCGCAGGTTTACCCGCGTCAAGGGTTTCGCGAACTTTTTCGAGGGCGGCTAGTTCGACTTTGGCATCGGCATCGGCACGGGCGGCTTTGCGGGTGCGGTCAATGCGGCGATCGACTTGGGCTAAGTCAGACAAAGCTAGTTCAAGGGTAATGATCTCGATATCACGCACAGGATCGATTGAAGCTTCAACGTGAATGATGTCGTCATTTTCAAAACAGCGCACAACATGGACGATCGCATCACAGACACGGATATTTCCCAAAAACTGATTTCCTAATCCCTCTCCTTTGCTAGCGCCGCGTACCAGTCCTGCAATATCGACAAATTCGACTCGAGTGGGAATAATTTGGGCGGATTTACCAACTTCGGCAAGGGTGGCTAGGCGATCGTCAGGGACGGACACTGAGCCAACGTTGGGTTCGATGGTGCAAAAGGGAAAGTTGGCTGCTTCGGCTTTGGCGTTGGCAACTAGGGCATTAAATAAGGTGGACTTGCCCACATTGGGCAGTCCGACAATCCCAGCTTTGAGCATGGCTATCTAAACGAGAAATTTTGGTGCTTATAAATTTTGTCACAAAAGTCTCATGTTGTGAGACTTTTATCGCAATTCAACACTTGAATACTGCACTTTGCGCTTGATTAAAACCCAGAGAAATTTTTGAGAGTGCCGCGAAGCGCCGCCATTAATCTTCACCGCCCGCGAAGCGGGCGGTGAAGATAATAACTAAGAAACCCATCGCTCAAGGGTTTCCTTGAGGAATTGCCGGCGAATAGGTTTACTCAAGAAATCATCCATTCCCATTTCTATGCAATGGTCACGATCTTCGGTAAAGGCATTAGCGGTCATGGCAATGATAATAACGTGCTGAGATGGTGCTGAACTTAGCTCAAGTTTCCGAATTGCTTGCGTAGTCTCATATCCATCCAGTAAGGGCATCTGGCAATCCATAAGGATGACTTGGTAGTTATTGTTCTGTAACAATTGCAATACCTCTTCCCCATTTTCGGCTAAATCAGCTTGACAACCCAATTGGGAAAGATAAGCCATTGTGACTTTTTGGTTTACTATGTTATCTTCAGCCAAAAGAATTTTAAGGTTGTTTAGTTTAGAATTAGCTAGGTTTAGTGCCTTTGGCTTTTGGCGATTTCGTGGAACTTTGAGAGTAGTTGCGAGTTCCTTTTTGGAGATAGCAAGGGAAATAGACTTTAATAGACGATTGGCTCGGAACGGTTTGATAAGATGCCCGTCAAATCCTTGTTGAATTACTGTTTGAATTTCATTTTGTCGATCAGCTCGGAGCATCGCTAATACTCCCAGCTTGGAGTGGGCGCGAAATTGCTTAACTATCTCTGGAGTCTCAGAATTGCATAGTCGCCAGTCTATAAAAACAATGTCAAAATTTGCTGGGCTTTCTAGATAGGCGATCGCATCGGTAATGTTATCAACGGTGGTAGCGATCGCGCCAAATTTTTGTAAGTAGTAGCAGATGGCTTTACGAGAGTTGGGATGATCTTCAACGACTAAGATTTTGTAAATACTCAGAACTGAATTTGAGGGACTCGTAACCTGTACTTCTGAGGAAGGCTGAAGCGCAAACGGAATATTGAACCAAAAACAAGTGCCATAGCCATCTCTAACGGGGCTAATCACGCCAATTTCACCACCCATCAAGGTGACTAGCTGATGACTGATCGCCAGCCCCAGACCCGTGCCACCAAAGCGGCGATTAGTGGGTGTGTCAATTTGTGAGAATGGTTTGAATAGCTTATTTTGATTTTGAGGTTCGATGCCAATACCTGTATCGATAATTGAAAATCGCAAGTAAATCTTTGACTGATCTTCTATTTGATTAGTTTCTCTCTCCACTGCGCGATCGCGTTCAATTTGCAGAATAATCTCTCCACTATGGGTAAACTTAACGGCATTACCAATGAGATTAATCAGCACCTGTCTCAACCTAACGGTGTCAGCCATTAAGTGTATCGGTAAATCTTTTTCAAAAAGCACATTAATTTCTAAGCCTTTTTCATGTACTTGAGCTGCAAAAAGTTCTACAACCTCCTCCACACATTCTTCCAAATGGCAAGGTAAACTCTCCAGCTCTAGCTCACCTGACTCTAGTTTTGAGAGGTCGAGAATTCGATTAATTAAACTCAATAGCAGATTGCCACTAAGACGAATGTTTTCCACAAAATCTTGTTGAAGATCGTCTAAATTTGTTCCTAGCAATAGCTCGGTCATGCCCAGCACTCCATTCATCGGAGTACGAATTTCGTGACTCATGTTGGCAAGAAACGTGCTTTTCGCTTGTGCAGACCTCTCGGCAATCAGTCTTGCATCTAACAGTTCCTTTTCTTTTTGCTTGATTTCGGTAATATCTCTGCCTACGAATACAAGATTGTGAGATGACTGAAGCTCATAGGTAAACTCATGGTTAGCTATTTTTGAACATGAAAAGGAAACTATAATCTCAGCCTTTGATTTGGCTCGGCAGGGAATTTCAATGTTTGTAAAGTTCTGCTCGTTAGGATTGTCTTCTACGTACTGACTTAGCTCTTCTAGATTCTCTGGCTCTAGAAGAACATAATCAAACAGATGGATCAGATTAGCATCTTGAAAAAGAATTGTAATTGGTTGATTGATTATTTCTTCGTAAGAATATTCAAATAGATGAAGGGTAGCTGGATTGACTTTTTTAATTAAATAACGACTATCAGTAACGATAAGAGCCTCAGCGATCGCCGAAATAATCTTGTTTATGTAGTGATTGGTTTTGACTAAAGCATTGGCTAGTAGTTCTGATTCATTAGCTCTTTGCAACAGTTTTTGAGACATATTCATTATCTCTGTCGCATCTTCAATACAGATGACAATGCTTTTGTCTGATTCCTCAACTTCATTGGTAGCAATAATATAAAGATTAGAGTAAATTGGCTTTTTTAAGGGATGAGTGCGACAAATTCCTTTAATTTCAAAACTCGTAATTTGATTGAGCCAAATATGATTAAGTGTTTCTTCTAGACCAATAATTTCTGGAAATACTTGGCGAATATCTTTACTAATTAATGGCTCTTGAGGGGATTCCGAAAAATTTTCAGCACCACAAGAAGCATCGATAATGATGAAGTGTTGATTAATAGCAACAAAGGAACGTTCTGAGGCGGTTAGAAGTTTTTTGAGGAGTTTTAACTGTTTCATGATCTCGATTAAGCCTTTTTAATTAGACTGAAGCACCATTAGTATCAAAAAAATGGCTAGGATATTTTTGCTTTCAAAACTCTTACACCAATTCAAGAAATGGCATAGCCATTAGTTGAATTAAAAACCCTTAACTGGTTTTTAGATTTTGATTATGCTGAACTACTTATATCAACCTTTAAAAAAATTGGGGAGTTTTGAGAAGGCGGAAAGAGATGTAATTCTAGGGCTTAAACTGTTCAATCCTAGTCATTTTAGCATTATAATTTCCTGCGCCAAAGCCTGAAATATAGGATCAACGCCTACACTAGTTTTAGCTGATGTCATATGTATAGAAATCTTAATATCCTTGAGCTCTTTTGCCATTGACTGAAATAGCTGATCTTGCCCATAGCTATCAATCAGGTCAATTTTATTAAGGGCAATGATGGCGCAGGACTTGGGGTTAACCGACTGGAAGAGGTGAATATGGCTTTTGAGGTTTTCGATACTAGATGATCTAGTGACATCCCCGACTATGAGTGCTCCCTTCGCTCCTTGCAAGTAGCTGGGGGCGATCGCTTTAAAACGGGTACTCCCTTCGATATCCCAGACGACAAGTTGAATTTGCTTGAAATTTTGGCTGTCGTCGCTATCACCAGCGCTTTTTTTATGTAAGTCTTCGTCTAGGTAAACAATTTTACGGGATATCTTTACGCCTACAGTAGACAGATATTGATCACTAAACTGACGATCAACAAATTGACGGATGAGGCTAGTTTTGCCAACACCAAAGTCACCAATAAGACATATTTTTTGGGAAGTTATTTTAGGAAGGGGAGGCATTTATTTGGGTAAGACTTGGATTCGGCTTAAACAAAAGTTTGAGATTTATTTTAAAGTGGGCTGAAATTCTACCCACCTTTGTACTTTTTCAGCCGATTGTTGTGTAGGTGGCTCTATTATCCCAGAAAGCTGTAAGCGTTGAGTATTTACTCGTCTCTGTAACAGGGCGGTACGGACTGCTTGAATGCGTTTTATACCTAGTTGGTAGTTGATAGCGCGATCGCCTAGATTGTCACTCTTGGCATAGACTTGCAAACTATAGTCTGGGTAAAGATCTAGAAAGACTTGTACTTCGATTAGTTTGCTTATCTCTGAGGCTGGGATCTCTGTCTGGGCAAACGGAAAATAAATACGGGTGGCAAGTCGTGGTGGCGCGATCGCGATTAAATTAGTAACGGTGGTAACTCCTGAAATTTTGGCATAGGTTTGGGTGATTTCGGGGATTAAGCGCGGTTGATCGACTTGCCCCCTAATCACGACCTGTCCATTTTGGATCTGACTACTAATATTTACGCCTTGGGTGAAATTCAGGGCTTTGGTGATGCGTTGGACTTCGGCGGCGACTAGCGTGGGCTCGGGGAGGACTTTGGCAACATAGATCTTGTTATTAATTTTGCTAGGAGGTAAGGCGGTGGCGGCTCTGGCAACTTGCAGTGAGAGGTCACGTAAATGACTGGGTAGTTTGCCTGATAGGGTGAGACTGTCTCCGTTAGCTGTGGGATCAATCCGATAAACCGATAGCTCTGGCGTGCTAGCAAAAGCTTCGGATACCTTGGCTTCTAGCTGCCGATCGCGCTGAAATTGGTATTGATAAAAGCCAATGGGTATGGCTATTACCGATAAGGCTAGAAAACCCACGATTAGCAGTGGTCTCAAGGACTTTTGCGATGTTTTGGGAGTATGGACTAGGGTTTTGAGGGCAGTTTCTGCTTCTGCGGGGACAGTACTGGGATCGCCATCAAATTCTTTAAAGCGATCGCCATAGTTTTGAACAATCCGCCCAAATAAATCTCGGATGCGATTGATCAGTTTTTGATCAGGTTCACCCTGAATGATTACTGCCAGATAGCAATATCCTGCTACTTCTAAAACAATTTTAGATCCGCTATAGTTAATCGCATCTAGTTCTGTATTTTCTTGCGATCGCGACATACATTCACTAGCAAAGCTACGAATCGCGGTGAGCATCCCTGCCAACATATCCGAATCAATCGGTTCTATTTGTTCATCAAGGTGACTGCGCTGAATATCAATCATCACTAATCCTGAGAGATTGTGAATCAAGAAAATCGCTTGTACTTCAAAGGGAACTGATTCTTGAAGAATTAACTCGGCTTCGGAAACTCCTTGCATTTTGGCGCGAAGTTTACGCTGCATACCTTCGACACTAAAGGTCTGTTCTACCTTTTCATTAATGGAGCGAATGGCTTCGGCAAAGTACTTGGCGATTGTATTGCCGATCACAGGATAGAGGGCATCTACCATCGAATCCCTTTCAAGAGCAATTTGCTTTTTGATGGCTGAACCCATCTCTGGCGCTAAGGCATCAATGACCGCATCGCGATCAAGGCGGATTTGTTCGCGAATTGCTGCGCCGACTTCTGGGGCGATCGCTTTAGCTATCTGTTCAGGACTATTGCGAATTTGTTCGCTAATGGCGTTAGGCAGTAGGTCAGAGATGGCGCGGCTCATGGCGACATGATCCAATTGCGATCGCTCAAAGATTACTTCAGCAATAATTGGCGTGATCGCCTGACTCATTTCTGTTGCTGATTGACTAGCCTTGAGGCTCAGCAATTCCGCAATAATCGGCAGCAGTAACTGGATTAATTCATCAGGCTGATTAATTAGATGTTCTAATTCGGCAATCCGTTTTCTAACTTCCGCGATTTCTGTGGGAATATTATCCTGTTCATCACTGATGGAAGTGAGCTTAGAACCAAGGCTACTCAAATTGAGCGATGCATTCTGAATCAGGCTTTCTAAACCTTCGATTTTATTTAACAGTTCAGGATTATTGACTTGATCTTCAACTATTCCTAGCTTCTTCTCAACAGAAATCTTAAAATTTCGCAGGTCTTCTAGTTCTGGAACAACTAATATATCCTGCAACATATGAATAGCGCGATCATCTTCTAGGGATGTCCCAGAGGCTGGATTTTCAATTGGTAAAGGTAGACTCGTCGGTGCTCCAAAATCTCCTAAGATCAAGTTTTGAATAGTGGCGATCGCTTCTTGAGAATCCGTAACTTCTCTTGGTTTGGATATTTCTGGCTCTTTAAATCTATCTCTCTGTAAGGGGCTTGGATTTATTGGAGAATATTTTTCTGATTGTGCAGGAGTTTTTGGCTCATCGCGAGTGTTTCGCTCTGCAAGAGGGGGGATATCTCGAAGAAAGGGAAGCTCATCTAATAGACTGGGAAAATCCGATAGATAATCTCGACTTTCAGTTTTTTCTTCATTTTCAATAATATTGAGGTCAGCTAGCAAGAGTAATAGGTTCTCAACATCATTGAGTTTGTTGTTTTGAGAGTTACTCTTGGGATCGGACATCCTAACTTCCTTGCGATCATAGCTTATGATTATCTACGAAAACCCAAGACATGGTTGCACTGCAACCATATCTTGGGTTTTAACGTAGCATTGTTATGGGTTATGGCTACTACAAGAGAGATTTTAAAAGTGCTGCTTTGTTGCGCTTTCAAAATCTTTCTTATGGTCTAGATTTGGGGGCAAAGCGCTATAAGCTAAATTTTAGCCTTAGAACGAGATGTGGCTCTAGTCGCTGTAGTAGTTTCAGGGCTAGGTGCAGCAGGGCGTTCAGTCTTTGGCTCAGGTTCTAAAATGCTAACACGCTCATATTTTTCTTCCACCTTCTCTTCGGCTGCTTCCCGCAACTCAGGCACAAATTCAGAACCCTTAAGACGCATACCCAACTCAAATAGCAACTCCGCCATATCATCTTTAGAAATCTTGTCTTCGCGGAGAATAGAGAAGCTGCGATCTAGTTCTTCTAAAACCAGCGATCGCAATTCACGGGTATCATTTTGTAAACTGTCTCTAGTTTGGGCAAGTTCGTCACGCAGGGCAACCCGCTGTGCTTCTACTGCTTCATCAAGGGTTTCGATACTATTGGTAAATTTACGATTGATCCGATCAAACTGTTGACGGAGATCGGCTGTTTCTTCCTGTGTTGATGCACTAATAGTTTTTAGGCGTTTGTCAATGGACTCAACCGCAGCTCTTAGCTCGCTTGCTAAAACTACTTTGAGGTCACTCAGGCGATCGCGCATATCTTGCTGCATTGCCGAGATGTCTGATTCCGCCTTGTCTAGCCGACTATTGTATTCGCGCAAATGTGCGCCGAAAATGATATCGCGAATTTGATCAATATTGCCTAAGCGTTCGCGGATTTCATCTCTGGTAATTTCGCCCATATTTTAGATTGCCTCTAGGAATAAATTTGAGTGGTTACTAACGTTTAAATTTAATGAAGAACCAGATTTTAATGGTGCGGCTAAGTTGCCGCATCAAAATATTCAAATGAGAAGCCATAACTGCAATAAAACCGCAATTTTACGCGCTTCAAGACTCTGGCAATCACCATTAATCTTAACCATATCAAAGTCTTGCTGTTTCTGATGTGTTTTGTATAGCTGTCGTTATTCGCTTACAAAGCTTTGCGCTTTAGTAAAACCCAGAGAAATTTTGAGAAGCATTGCGGCGCGGCGCTTCTCAAAATTTCTCTGGACTACTCAAAGCCTCAATAGGCTGTACTGGGTTAGATGGGATCGCGATGGCGTAAAATTACTGGCATAGTCATCTGTGTTACAGCGCTTTGCGCTCAAACCCAAATCAAGAAAAATTTTGAAGGTGTTGCTCTGCAACACCTTCAAAATTTTTCTTGGGATAAATCAATGTGAGGTGGCGTACCATGCCGCCTTACTCAACCAATTACCTAGTCCTTTAAGTTTGTGAGCGATTTTCTCTTGACCCCTAATGAAATTATAGAAATTACTGACGAAATTTCGAGCGTAGATTCTGGCATTGATCTTGCTGATTTTTCTTTGTCTCTGCCTGATCCTAACGATGAAGGCTTAGCGGAAGGGCAATTTTTAGCAGAGGTCGATAGTGCTTGGCAGGTATGCGATCGCTTTGACTTACAGACTGATATCTGGCGCGGTCGAATTTTGCGAACTGTACGCGATCGCGAAAAAGTAAATGGAGAAGGTCGTGGCACGGGATTTTTGAAATGGCTACAAGAGCGAGAAATTAGTAAGTCCCAAGCCTACTCATGGATACAGCTTGCCAATAGTGCTGATACGCTCATGGCGGATGGTCAGTTAGATGCCGATGATATCCGTCAATTTAGCAAAAAAGCCTTTGTGGAAACTTCCCAAGCCTCGGCGGAAGTCCAGCAATTAATTGTCGATGCGGCTCGCAGTGGCGAAAAAATCACTCGCCGTGAAGTGCGTCAACTCTCAGATCAATGGACTACTATGAGTTCTGAGCATCTGCCCGATGAGTTAAAAGAGAAGTTAGCCGCCCATACCATCCCCACCCGCTATGTTGCGCCTCTCGTCCGTGAAATTGACAAATTACCTGAAGTTTATCAAGTTCCCATTAAACAAGCGATCGTTGATGGCTCTGATTTAGACAATATTCGCCTAGTTACGGCTGATGCCCAAAGATTGACTAAATACCTATCAAATACCAGTCAAGTCCAAGCGATCGCCCAACGTTCCATCAATATCGATCTTGCCCTCGAAGAAGCCCTGCGTATCGGTTGTCTCAAACTTGCCTCAGACCTAGTTAGCCAAGCTGCCCAACTCGAACAGGCGATCGCCAAGCTCTACAGCACATGGAAGCGGGTAGCTAACTCTGCGGATCAGTTATATGTGGAAGCTGGAGCAAGTACCCCCAATTTGGTGGACTTACTTAACTCTTTAGACTCTCTAGCGAGTCAAAACATAGCCGTTCAAATTGGCAGCGACCAGTCAGGCAAGACAATCCGCCTGCAAATTACGGAAGAGTAGTCATTTGTATCTAAGAAGTGAGTGGCGGCGCATCGCGCCGCCACTCACTTCTTGGTTTTGTGTAAGGCTGGCGAAAGCTACTTAAAATCACCGATCATTTTGACTTCAGTTTCTAGGGTGATGTCGTAGCGATCTCGAACCACTGATTGAATATGTTGAATCAGTCTCAAAATATCACTAGCTTGGGCATTCCCCAGATTGACAATGAAATTAGCATGAAGCTCTGAGACTTGAGCATTGCCAATGCGGTAGCCCTTTAAACCTGCATCTTGGATTAACTTTGCCGCAAATTGAGGGGAGGGATTGCGAAAGACGCTGCCACAGTTGGGCAAATGGTAGGGCTGGGCAGTATGTCTTGCTTTTAATTTTGTTTCCGTATCTAAGGCGATCGCCTCTGGATTGCCACCAGTCTGAAACTTAAATTCCGCTTCCGTAACTAAATGCAGTGAATCTTGTAATACTGAAGTTCGATAGCTAAATCCCAAATCTTGGGGATAAATGACCCTATTTTCGCCAATTAAGCTCACTAATTTGACGGACTGCACACAATCCGCAGCACAGCCACCCTGCGCCCCCCCATTCATCACCACCAGCCCACCCACCGTACCAGGAATGCCGACTGCCCACTCAAATCCACTCCAGCCGCGACTGGCTAGCTGCATCGCCAACCGAGCCACAGGTTCACCTGCGGCGGCGGTTACTTTTCCCGATGAATCATCAAAGTCCATACCCCGCAGATGTCTTGTACAAATTACTAAACCCGATAAGCCGCGATCGCTAATCAGCAAATTACTGCCCGCCCCAATTACTGTCACTGACAAATGATGCTGATTTGCCCAATCCAAACTGGTAGCAAGTTCAAGGGCAGATTTTGGGGCGATGTAATACTCGGCTGCACCACCAACACGCATGGAGGTTAATCCCGCCAATGGTACATTTTCCCTGATTTGGGGCTGAGTTAGCAGTTCGATGGACATGGGAGTAAATGTTGTAAATGTAGATAATTAGTAATGCGCGGCAAAGCCGCTCATTACTGATTATTGATTAGCTCTTGCATAGTTGGTGCGATCGCCTGATTGAGATTACCAGCACCTAGAAAAATTGCTAAGTCGCCAGCTCTGAGATTGTTAACTAGAAAAGCCTGCACATCCAGCAGAGTCGGTTGATAATGCACCTGCCCATGAAAAGATGCAATTACCTCCGCCATTTTTTCACCAGTGACGCTACCGTCATTTGCTTCGCTTGCTGCATAAATATCAGTGACGATGACCATATCAGCATCACCGAAAGAATTGCCAAACTCCTGCAAAAATTTAAGCGTGCGACTATAGCGATGGGGCTGAAAAATAGCCACCACTCGACCAGCCGTATTTTGCTGCTTTGCTGAAGCTAAAGTCGCCACGATTTCACTAGGATGGTGAGCATAGTCATCGACAAAGGTAATGTCCTGATGAACACCCTTAATCTCAAAACGGCGACTAGCTCCTAAAAATTCAGGCAAAGCCTCCACAATTAAGTTCCATTCGGCTCCCACATAACGCGCCACCGCGATCGCGGCAAGGATATTACTGAGATTATGTTTCCCCAATAGTCCCGAGGCAATTTTGCCCAATGGCTGACCACGCTCGATCACTACAGCCTGAGTATCAGTGGGGTTGTACTGCACATCCGTAACTTTATAGTCAGCCGCAGCGTCGGTCAGACTGTAGGTAATATCTAGTTGAATATGCTCTTTTACATTGGGACAATCAATACAACCAATCACAACTTCGCATCTTTTGGCAAAGGTCTGAAAAATGTCGATCACCTGATCAAGGTTTTGGTAATGGTCAGGATGATCGAGTTCAATATTGGTAATGATGCCAATATGGGACAAAAATTTTACGAGCGTACCATCCGATTCGTCAGCCTCAGCCACTAAGTACTTGCCCTGTCCCAGTCGAGCATTGCCCTGCCAAGCGCTGACTTCGCCGCCAATGACAATACTTGGGTCAAGCCCTGCCTTGAGCAGCAAAAATCCTACCAAACTGCTAGTCGTAGTTTTGCCGTGAGTACCTGCTACCGATATGCCCTGAAATTGGCCAATCAAAGCTGCCAATAAATCAGAGCGATGGAGAATCGGCAACCCATTGGCTACAGCAGTCTGAAATTCTGGATTTTGATCATTGATCGCTGTGGAACAAACCACCTGTGGAGCTTGACTCAGACTAATATTTGCAGCCTGATGTCCCTTGAAAATACTTACACCTAGGGATTGTAGCTTTTGAGTGATGCGATTGCTACTGATATCTGAGCCTGAAACCGTAAATCCTTGCTTTGCCAAAATATAGGCGATCGCAGACATCCCGATACCGCCAATGCCCACAAAATGAAACGGTCTACCGCTGAAATCGACTGGATTCAGCATTTATCCTTTTTACCAACAAAATGACGTGCATCATCATAACAGATTAGCAGTGTCGCTTTTTTACACTAATTAACGAAAGTGTGACAACACTTTCGTTAATTAAAAAATTTTTAAATAAAAAATGGCTATGCCATTTTTTATTTGGTGCTAAACCATTAGGGACTCTAAGCCTTCAGGATCGAGAATGCAAAGAACATCGCGATCGGGTATACGCTGAATTAAATTTTTGCGTTCTAGCTTACCTAGCACCCGAGTTACAGTCTCCCTTGCCAAGCCGCTCAAACTACTGAGTTCGCGATGGGGCAGGTTCGGTATTTCTAAACCCTCACCCACTCTAGTCCCTTGTCCTTCTGCCAAAAATAACAGGACATCAGCAACCCGTGAGGTACTGTCAGCTTCGCGCAGCCGCAGTCGCCGATTTACTTGGCGTAACCGCTTTGCCATCAGTCGGGCTAGGTGAATACCCGCAGTTGGCTCTGTCTCAATCAGATGTACAAAATCTGACGCTGGCAAGCTGCCGATAACTGTTGGGGTTAAGGTGATTACATCCGTAGAACGGGGGACTTGATCGAGGGGAGCCATCTCCCCAAACATTTCGCCAAATCCCAAAATATTTAAGGTAATCTCTTTGCCATCAAGGTTATAGGTACGAATTTTCGCCCACCCACCCAAGATGAAATAAACTGAATTGCCCCAATCATTTTCTAGCAAAATCACCTGATCGGCTGGGTGATTGCGGGTAACCAAATGAGCAGTTGCTCTAATAACTGACTCTTCAGGTAAACCCATAAAAAACGGGGCAGACATGATTTTTTGCTGAAGGTCAGTTCCATCTCGCATAGTAGCCGCTCATAATTCTTAGATTTCGATCTTAAATCCGTAACAGTGAAATTTCACCGTGAGATTGCTTAATATACATGATTACATTATTCGAGTTTGTTATGCCATGAACCTCAATATCAAGTTACAGCAATTCACAAAAGTGTGATCACACTTTTGTGAATTATTTTAGAGATAGGGTTGCGCGACTTTGCCGTACAACCCGATATCATGGTTTAACTAAACTTTTGTGAATTGAAAACCAAGCCTTATAGCTGTCGCCAGTCTTGTTAAGGCATAAAACTAGAAGAAGAGTGGCGGCGCGAAGCGCCGCCAATTTGCTTTAACACAAGTGTCTACAGCTATAGATTAAAATCCAGAAAGATCTGTGCAAGTTTAGCAGGGCTGTACTTGCACAAATCTTTTTAGTTAACCATTGCCAATTAGCTTGTGGAGCTTTTCTGCCAGTGACTTAACGAGCCCAGTGGGGTTATTTTGTTCTGACAGTTTGTTTAAAGCTTCAACTTCAGCAACAGTTTCGGGAGGTAGGTCGAGGATTCTCACCAGTCTTTGATAGGCTGCTGCTTCGTCTAGATTGACCATGGGTTCATCAGGATTGCGCCGACTAGCTTGAATCACCTGATAGCCAAGTCTCAAAGTCATTTTTCGGTCTTCGATACTCTTGATATTGGGAACAACCTCTTCTAAAGGAATATTTTGGGTTAAATATTCTTTAAGGCTGCTTTTTAGGCTGGCTCGATCTGCTTCAGATTTTGCAAACAATGTGGCAAACTCATCTAGCATTAGTCGAATCTCATCAGGCTCTAGTTTTCCATCAGCCCAAGCCATAGCTGATACTGCACGCAACATATCCATCTGCCGAGGATTAATTGGAGGTGGGAGTTCTTGAAGGGTCATAGATTTACGCCTTTGTTTGGCAAATATGCACAAATGATAGGCTAAATCACCAGAGATTGAGAGAAATATTTTTTGAGCAGCGTGAAGCATCGCTCAAAAATATTTCTAGGTTTTATAGCTGTTTCAAATAAGAGTTAGGGCTTCGACACTTCGACAGGCTCAGTGCATCGCTTCGCTCAGCCAACGTATACTGCTGGCTGAGCGAAGTCGAAGCCTCTTCTAAATATTTAAAATTGCTATATAGCTATCGCCAAATGCACTAGGACATACCCCCCCAAAGAATAGCAGTGCGGCGCGAAGCGCCGCACTGCTATTCTTTGGGGCGGAAGGAAGGGAGTATTACAGTAGCTGTGATTAATTTGATAACTTTTGCTTTAATGTGCTGATGTTTTCTGCGCTCAGATCCACTTGTACTTCTAAGCGCTGCTTTTCATCACGAAACAAAATTATGGAATCACCGTTTGCCTGAGTAACACTTCCAAACTGAGGATTGGTTAGCTGAATTTTTTGGTAGACAATTTTAGGCAGAGTAATCCTTAATTGATAACTTCTGCCAGATGAAGGCAGTATATCTAGTTGCTGATTAAATAGATTTAGCTGAAAGTAACCTACGGATATGTTGCGCTCCTCAGTACTATTAGGCTTAATCCAGTAAATTGTGATTCCACGTAGACTAGGACTTTGAATTATGAAAGTCTCGTCAAGAATCTGCTTGCTCCAGTCGATCGCGACACTTCCAGTTGCTTCGGTCAATGGGCGCTGCTGCCAAAGTATCTCTTGTCCTGCCAGTGATTCCCACCATTGTGAAATACGAATCAGGTTAGCCTCAGATTCAGGATCGGTGCTGCCTAGTGACCAAGTGATGGTTGAATCCATGAGTTTTCTGAATTAAATTCAAATTTTTGTTAGTTCATAGTTTACAACGGGCAGACTCAAACACATGAAGCTATCATCAAGGGTTTTAGCGCTGGATGAGGAAGGAATGCATTGCTCTCATTTTTAAAATGTGCAGGTATTACTTCGAGCTAGCTTTATACTCTGCGACAATTGTAAATATGCATAAATATTTGGTTACTAGTGGGTTGCGTATGCGACCCACTAGTAACCAAATATTTATAACTAGTTATAGTTAATACCAAACAAAGAAACGGCTACGCCATTTCTTTGTTTGAAGACCCTTACTGGGTTTGGCTTCTGATTCACAAAACTGTAGCAACACTTTTGTGAATTGGTATAAATTATGCTTGAGGAGATCTAAAAGAATGTTTGGAATTGGTTGGCCAGAGGTAATTGTAATTGCATTAGTTGGGGTAGCTATTTTTGGTGCTAAGCGTATCCCAGAGATTGGTCGCAGTGTTGGTCAAGCCTTGCGAGGATTTCAAGATGAAGTCAAAGGTAAGGAGGAGATACCCGAAAATAAGCAGTCATAAAGCTAAAAGCTCATAAAGAGCGCCACGATGCGTCGCTTTTTATGGGCTTGTAGTAATGGAAGATTGAGTTACTAAATTTTGCATTATTACTTTTTTTACTGCCAAACTCTTTAATATTTCTAAATGGGCTGTACCCTCGGCAACTATTTCAATTAGGCGATCGCTTGGCAAGTTTTCTATTTCCTCATCCATTAGTGGATCTTGTAGTTGATCGTGAAGAGGCGATCGCACAGGATAGGACAGCTTAATCTGGAGATAACTAGACGGCAATTTGGTTAGCTTACTTGCCCACTCGATCGCTACCACACCGAGGGGAATATCATCACCGCGCCAATATTCTTCTAAATGTAAACTAGGCACTTGCGATGTTTCTAGTCGGTAGAGGTCAATGTGGTAAAGGGGTAGGCGACCTTCTGTGTATTCATCAATTAAGGTAAAAGTTGGGCTAGTGATAGTAGTACTAATGCCAAGAGCCATGCCAAAGGCTTGCATAAATGTAGTTTTACCACTACCCAGATTTCCCTCTAGTAAAATAATCGTGCCAGCACTCACCAGTTGAGCAAGTTGGGCGGCGATCTCCTGAGTAACCTCAAGACTATTGGCATTAATTTCAATCCTCACTGTCTCAGTCATAATTCGGGTAGACTTTTGTACTAGGCAGACAACATTTTTAAAGATATAGCAAACTAAAAACCAAACCCAGTAATACCAAATCAAAAAATGGCGTAGCCATTTTTTGATTTGGTATTACGTCTAGGGCAGAATTTGCTTTGCTAGATTTGAAATCGTGGCTTCGCCGCGATGCCCGAAAATTTTGCTGGGTGTAAATTCAGCGCAAAGCGCTGTAACTTTGATTTAAAGTGAGTATGTTCTTGTTTTTAACTTATTGAGCTAACTTCGGCAAAGTTTTTATGGATACGGATCTTCTTCAGTCACTCACTCATCTTGATCAAAATGGTAATGCTCAGATGGTAGATGTGACCCACAAGCCAAAAACATTGCGGCGGGCGATCGCTGTATGCGAGATATCCATGAAAACCTCAACTTTGGATGCAATTCAAGCGGGCAATGTGGAGAAAGGCGATGTTTTGGGTACAGCAAGGCTAGCTGGACTGATGGCAGCAAAACAGACCGCAAATTTAATTCCAATGTGCCATCCTCTCAACTTAACCAGTGTGGAGGTCAAAATCATCCTAGACGAAAATATTCCTGGATACCAGATCGAAGCCGAGGTGAAAACTAATGCTGAGACAGGCGTGGAAATGGAGGCAATGACGGCTGCTTCAATTGCGGCTTTAACTATCTACGACATGGCAAAATCATTGGAAAAAACAATGGTGATTTCCAATGTCAGACTGTTGCACAAAAGCGGTGGTAAGTCTGGAGATTTTAATGCTCCGAGAGGGGAATATTGCGACTTGTAGTATCAGTGGCAGTTGCTTTGCAACTGCCCTGATCATTCAAATTTTAACGCCAGATTTTCGGGCAATCCAGATTTCCCAGTTACGCAAAAAGCTAGATCTGGCTTTGAATACAGAGGAAATTGAAGGCTTAAGAATAGTCTCTTCGCAGGGAGGCTGCACTAGGATGGTGAATAGTCCTAGTCGATTGCCCACAATAGTATCGGTAAATAGGCGATCGCCGACCATAGCCACATTCACAGGTGGTAATTGCATAGCTTCTAAAACCTGTCTCACGACTCTACGAGAGGGCTTCCCTGCGCGGCTACGATATGGAAGGTTCAGGCTCTCAGCCACTTTTCGGATACGGCGATCGCTAAAATTGTTGCTTGCGAGCCAAATTGAGTGGTTAGGGCGCATAAGCTCAACCCATAGTCGAATTTCTTCAGAAACCTCGGATTCGTCATCACCAATTAGTGTATTGTCTACATCCAAAATTAGACCACGCAATCCATAGGATTCCATTAATTTAGGCGTGATTGCATAAATTGGAGCTGACAGAACTAAGTCAGGAGCAATAAGTTGCCAAGGTTTCACAAATATTTTGAAAATGTTAAGTAAATAATAATTATGAATATACTACATTGCTTTGCAACGTTAGGGAAAAACTACAGTGCTTTACGCTTAAACTTCAAATAAAGTTTTGTATCACATATAGCAGTGCTTCGCGCCGCAACTCATCTTCTGGTTTTAGACTTACGACAGCTATAAATCTATTTAAATCGTGGCAAAGCCGCGCCATCAAAAATTGCTTTTTCATTGCTCCTTCTGTCGAATTTGCTTGTCAATTATTTGCAAAGCCCTTTCATGCTCTTCAAGGGTACGGCTAAACACATGACTACCATCAAACCTTGCTACAAAAAACAAATAATCAGTTGGTGCGGGGTCTAGAGTTGCCTTGAGACTTGCTAAACCGACGGAAGCGATCGCTCCAAGGGGTAGCCCTTCATTAAGGTAAGTATTGTAAGGAGAATCAGTTCTAACCTGTTCTAAAGTCAAAGGATTTTCAGGGGTTTGACGGATATTCAGTCCAAACTCAACCGTAGGATCTGACTCTAGACGCATATTTTTGCGAAGGCGATTCCAAAAAACGCCCGATATAATTCGCCGCTCCGACTCAATGACAGCTTCTTTTTCGACAATGCTCGCCAGAGTCACCCAATCCTTAAGACTAATTTTTACCTTGGGTATACCAGATTGATTTTCTTGGTAAGTCTTTAAGGCAACTTGTTCAAAACGATCAAGCATCAAGTCAATAATGCGATCTGGAGTTGCTTCCGATGGCAAAATTTGATAAGTGTCTGGGAAAAGAAATCCTTCTAGGGTGGGAATATCTTTGGGTAGCCAGTCCCTCCTTGGTGAAGTGCGCTGAGTAGCTAAGATAAAATCTTGAGCTGGAAAAAATTTTCTTTCCTCAAACAGTTGCGCCATCTGTACGATCGACCACCCTTCTGGTATGGTGAAGCGCACTTCCGTTGACTGAGCTGTCTGAATCTGTTCTACAACCTGTTGCAAAGATTGATTAGTTCTAAAGTCATAGGTTCCCGACCTTAGAGCTATATTTTGGCTACTTCTAAGAGATTGCCATTGCAGCCACAATCTCAGGGCTAAGCTAGATCTGATCACTCCAGCGTCTTCTAGCTCTTGACCTATGACCTGCGTTGGCATTCCCTCAGAGATGGTTAATCTAACCTGAGAGTTAAAACTGCTCGGTGCTGCGCTTGCCCAGACCCACCAAAAACTGCTGACCACGCCAGCAGCAAAAATGGTTAAGGGAATGGCAGCACCATAAAATAGCCAATTAGTCTTCTTCTTCGGCATCTTCTGTGCTGAGGACATGATCCAGATATTGCTCAACGTAGGGTTCTAAATCAGCCATTTCCGCAGGAGTGAGGATTTCTGGCAAACCATCGTCTCCGAGTTTGGCAATAAACATAAGTGGATCTAAAGCTGTAAATACTGAAAAAGCTTGTTCTTCATAGTAGAAATGCGCTAATTCTTGGAATTCACCGCAATTGCCATCTTCTTCTGTATCAATTTCAATAATATCTTCATCAGTTGGCTCAGGCAAATCCCCTTCAACCGTCAAGGTGTAAGCGGAACGGCGCAATGTCAAATTCTGCTCTGACAAGACCGCTTGAGCAGTTGAAAAGATCAGATCGATTTCTTCTTCGGTAACATCTACTAATTCTGTCTCTTCTTCGTCATCAGTTTCCTGCCATGCAAAGATTTGCACGGAAAAATCCACTGGTTGCAGCAGCAAGTATTCGGTGCTGTCCACTTTAAACGCAGTTTCGACAGTGCAGGTCAAATTTTTGCCCGCATCATCCTTGATTACAATCGTCGATCCTTCCATAGATTGCTGTTTTGTATCCTATAGCACTACTAGCTCAGAGAAACCCTCTTTATATAAGGCTTTTGGCGCTTTTAAGCATTATGACAGCAAAGGGGACAGTTACAACACCAAAACAGGATGCCCACGAATCCTAATCTAGAACCATGTCATACCAATTAACGCTTGAGCGCTAGCCATTGCTGCAAGATCAGGGCAGCGGCTTTACGATCAATTATTTCTTTGTTGTATCTTGTGGAAATACCCTGCGATCGCATCATTTCTTCAGCCTCGTAGGATGTTAGCCTTTCATCCACAAATTCTAAATTCATGCCAAGAGTTTTAGTGGCATTGTGGGCAAACTTTTGCACTTGCTTGGCTTGGTAGCCCAGCGAACCATCCATATTGTAAGGAAGCCCAATTACTAAAGTATCAATATTTCTTTCGATGATTAGCGATCTCAGTTCCGCCATATCTTCATCCCAAGATCGGCGAATAATCGTAGTAATGCCGTGAACAGTGATGCCTAAGCGATCGCATCCTGCTACACCAATTCTTTTTCTGCCAACATCTAAACCGAGTGCTGCATATTCCATTAGCTCATTGATTTTGAAAGGGTTGTACTTTTTGGATCAGCATTTGCGATCGGGCAATAATGTTGGTGGTGATATCCTCGTCAATTGCCTCTGACATAAATAAATCACTAGAAATCCCCACGGCGATCGCCCCAGCTTCTAAAAATTGATCGACATTCTGAATTGTAATTCCACCCGTGGGGATTAGGGGAATATTCAGTAATACAGGCTGTAGTGCTTGTAAATAGTTAACTCCGCCAACTATCTTGATTGGAAAAACCTTTACAGCCGAGGCTCCAGCTTGCCAAGCAGCGACTATTTCCGTTGGAGTCAAAGCACCTGCAATAACGGGAATATTATTTTCTACACCTCTAGCAATAATTTCCAGATTAGTGTGGGGCGTGAATAAAAAGCTACAGCCACAGGCGATCGCTCTCTCAGCCATCTCTAAGTCTAGGATTGTCCCCGTACCGATTTTACAGTCAGGCAGTTCTTGCTGTAGTTTAGGAATCAGGGACTCAGCCCGATCAGTATTCCAAGCAATTTCGATCAGCTTTACCCCGCCCGCAGCCGTGGCAAGTGCCATTTCTCTTGCGATACTGACATTATCGGCACGGATCACAGCGATAACACGATGCTGTTGCAACAAACTGAGCCAAGGGTTCACAGGATTTGGTGAAATTTTATGAACAACAACTTGAGATCATGGCATAGATTTTAGAACAATTGCTATAGATGTAGTCATTTGCATTAGGGCAAACCAAAACCAAGAGGCAAGTGGCGGCGCGTAACGCGCCGCCACTTGCCTCTTGGTTTTAAGACTGATGAAAGCGGTAAGTTTAGTTGTTAAAGGTATTGCTACTCCTGTCCCAATATAAAATTTAGCCATTAAAAACTCAAAAATTAGCGTTGCGGCGCTTCGCGCCGCAACGCTAATTTTTGAATGGGAAAAGAGTAATCAATAGCAGGAGAATTGCTAAATAGGAATTACTTTTTTAAATATCTACAATAATTTATGTTAGATTATTAAAACTGGCAGCTTGGCTCAGGTGGTTAGAGCGACGGTCTCATAATCCGTAGGTCCCGGGTTCAAGTCCCGGAGCTGCTATTTCTAAATAATTAGTTCAAATAATCCTAGTCGGATGTAAAAATTTTAAAAGTGAAGGTAATCCAATCGGTTCCCTTCACTTTTAAGCGTTCGTGGTAATATGTAAGCAATTTATTCCCTAGCGCAAAGGACAGGATTATGGGATTACTCGATCGCATTGGTATGGTGGTCAAGTCCAATGTAAACGCAATGGTCACGGCTGCGGAAGATCCAGAAAAAATTCTGGAACAATCAATCATTGATATGCAGGAAGACTTGGTGCAACTGCGTCAAGCTGTGGCTCAATCAATGGCTGCTCTGAAACGCCAAGAACAACAATATAATCAAAGCGCATCGCAAGCACAGGAATGGGAAAAGCGGGCGATGCTGGCTCTGCAAAAAGGAGACGAATCCCTTGCTAGGGAAGCTCTCAACCGTAAAAAGACCCACGGTGATTCAGCAGCTACTCTTAAAGCTGGGCTGGATCAACAGTCTGGACAGGTGGAGCTACTAAAAAAGAATTTGATCGCTATTGAAGGCAAGATTTCTGAGGCTAAAACTAAGAAAGAGATGCTCAAGGCTCGGATGCAGTCCGCTAAAGCTCAAGAGAACCTCAATAATATGTTGGGTAAGGTCAATACAAACTCTGCTGCCGCTACTTTTGAGCGTATGGAAGAGCGTGTTTTGATGGCGGAAGCAAAAGCTAGCGCTAGCTCAGAACTTGGTATGGATAATCTCGAATCTCAGTTCGCTGTTCTCGAAGCAGGCAGTGGAGTTGATGATGAACTCGCGGCTCTCAAGGCAAAAATGATGACGGGTAGTCCTGCGGCGCAGGGTGCTTTACCCCCATCTGATGCTTTTAAGCCAAGTGTTGGTCAGGCAATTGATGCTGAATTAGAAGCTCTTCGTAAACAAATGGGCTAGCCTTGTAAAAAAAGCCAGTTGCGGCATGGTGCGCAGCAACTGGCTTTTTTTTATTGCCAAAAAATTGAGTAGTGACGCTTCGCGTCATTACTCAATTTTTCGGCAATATGGATGGCTATAAAGATTTGTTTTTGAGTTGTTGCACCCTCTCCAAATCGCGTTTGACTTCAAAAATAAGCTCTCGATTTTTGGGGTCTGTATTCAAAGCCTTATTTAAATAGATTTCGGCTTCACGCAGTTTGCCGACCAGAATTAACTCACTCCCCCAACGATGATAAGTTACCGCTTTCCAATGAATTACTTCTGGTGAGTTAGGAAATCGCTCACCCATGCCTTCCACAACTGCGATCGCCACGACATACTTTTTTTGCTTGAGCAAATCTTGAACCCTTCGCAACATATCAAGTTTTAGCTTTAGCTCCGGATCACTATTGATGGGATCAACTTGGTGATTAACTTGCTTTACCTCAATTTTGATGTTGCGTTGTGGCTGTTTCTGAGGCGGCGGATTATGGGGAGGTGCAGTTGACGCTCTCTTACTGTCTGCATTATCTACAACTTTGTTTTTGGCAAACATATCATTGCCCAGAATGCTCTTGTCCGAATCTTTGAGCGTTTTGTAAGCTTCTTGCACCAATCGAAACTTATCAGTTGTAGTGGGATCATCTTGATTTACATCGGGATGATATTTCCGCGCCAAGCGGCGATAAGCCACTTTAATATCATCTAGAGTGGCATTGCGAGGAACTCCAAGGAGTCGATAGCATTCGGATAGGTGCATGGATTGAAAGTCTTTGCCACTAAATTGGGCTGCATTAATTACTCTGGCTTTTTGCGGATCGTGTATTTACCGTTAGTGGTAACTGGTGTGCCTTTATTTGCCTCGACAAGTTTGATGTACTTATTCAAAGCTTCCTCCTTGGATGGATGCTCAGAAATTACGTGTACCTTGCGGCTTCCCGATAGTTCGAGGACAACTTGATGCATAAGTCTGTGAGTTAAAAATAGCCTTAAAACTTGATTAGAATTCTGCGATCTAACAAAGAACTTTCGGTGATGCGGCTAAACCAGACCACCAAAAGTCCCTTATTTTACGGCATAACTCTTAGATCAGTTTAGCAAATATAAACCTATAAATAAAAAGAGGCGCATAGCGCCTCTTTTTATTTGTGATTAGCAGCGCGTAGCGCACCATTCAAAGCTGCTTAAGTGATTAGCGCTTAGCAAACTTCTTAGTTAGCTTGCGTAAGCGAATAGACTCTGGCGTAACTTCCAAAATCTCATCTGGTCCAATATACTCAAGCGCTCGTTCTAGACTCATCTCAATCGGTGCTTGCAACTGCACGATGTCATCTGCTCCAGCAGCGCGCATATTGGTAAGCTGTTTGCTCTTACATACGTTCAGTTCCATGTCCTGCGGGCGATTATTTTCACCAATAATCATGCCCTTATAAACTTTGGTACCAGGCTTAATGAAGAAAACACCGCGATCTTCAGCATTCTTCAATGAGAACTCAGTTGCTGTACCTTCTTCAAAAGAAATCAGTACGCCGTTACGACGGGCGCTAATTTCGCCAGCAGAAGGACGGTAATCGAGGAAACTATGGTTCATGATCCCCGCTCCGCGAGTTGCGCGCATAAAGTCACCACGGAAGCCGATCAATCCACGAGCAGGCACAACGAACTCTAGCTGAGAGCGTCCACCACCCGACATTTGCATATCGATCATCTCGGCACGACGTTGACCGAGGCGCTCGATACATCCACCGACAGCATCTTCAGGAACATCAAGAACCAAACATTCGTAAGGCTCACACTTCTGACCGTTGATTTCGCGGAAGATGACTTGAGGCTGAGTAACTTGGAACTCATAGCCTTCACGGCGCATGGTTTCAATCAAAATGCCCAAGTGCAATTCACCACGTCCAGATACAGCAAAGCGATCAGGAGATTCAGGATCCTCTTGGACTCGCAAAGCTACGTTAGTTTCTAGTTCGCGCATCAGGCGATCGCGTACTTGACGAGTAGTTACCAACTTACCTTCTTGACCAACAAAGGGTGAATCATTAACGCAGAAAGTCATCTGCAAAGTTGGTTCATCAACCTTGATCATGGGCAGAGCTTGTGGCTCATTAGGACAAGTAATAGTTTCTCCAATGTTCGCGGTGGCAAAACCTGACACAGCGACAATGTTTCCTGCTGATGAAGTTTGCAACTCCACGCGCTTTAAGCCGTCAAACCCCAACAGCTTGGTGATTTTACCTTTGGAAATCGTGCCATCTTCGGAAATTAAAGCGGCTTGCTGACCTGAAGTAATTGTACCGTTATGAATTTTCCCGATAACAATCCGACCAAGGTATTCAGAGTAGTCGAGCGTGGTAACTTGCAACTGCAGAGGCTTTTCAGGATCACCAACGGGAGGTGAGACATGGTGCAAGATTGCTTCAAATAGGGGCTTCATATCCACGTTGGGATCTTCCAACTTTTCTTTGGCAAATCCGCCCATACCTGAAGCAAATAGATAGGGGAAGTCGCACTGGTCATCATCGGCTCCAAGCTCGATGAATAGATCCAATACTTTGCTCACAGCAACGTGGGGATCGGCAAATTCGCGATCAATTTTATTGATCACAACCATTGGGCGCAAGCCTTTTTCGAGTGCTTTTTTCAAGACAAATCGAGTTTGGGGCATGGGACCTTCGTTGGCATCAACGATTAACAGACAGCCTTCAACCATTCCCAAAACCCGTTCAACTTCGCCACCAAAGTCAGCGTGTCCAGGAGTGTCAACAATATTGATCAGGGTATCTTTGTAGCGAACGGCAGTATTTTTTGAAAGGATGGTAATGCCGCGCTCACGCTCTAGGTCATTGGAGTCCATCACACATTCGACAAGGGCTTCACCTTCACGAAAAGCGCCAGACTGTCTGAGAAGTGCGTCAACTAAAGTGGTTTTGCCGTGATCAACGTGGGCGATGATGGCAACGTTACGAATGAGAAGAGACATGGGTGATGTATCGAGTTAGTCGAAAAACTTATTATTTCTTTAACTATTATGCTTGAGTTTGACAAAAAACTTTGTATTTTGTATTCATGTTGACATTTACCGCAAATTCATAAAGGTGTCGATCTACCCTGAAGTAGTTACAGGCAGAGCTTCGCATCATCTATCTTTGCTACAAAAAAAAGTTTGAAAGGCTGGCTTTGTCATCCTTATCAAACCTTGTTAACAAACTAAAAAATAGAGGGGAATGGAGGCGCGATGCGCCTCCATTCCCCTCACTACACATAAGCTACTCCCTTCCAACCAAAAAATTAGCAGTGCGGCGTATCACGCCGCGCCGCTAATTTTGTTTTTTTAAGAAAAATTTAAACCAATAAGATACGCCCCTCAGGGGCGTATCTTATTGGTTTGGGTAATTTTTGCACTAGTAATTAAAAAACTATAAAGTCCTGTAGCTATGCTCTATAGCCATCTTCTATAGAGGACTTAAACCACTTTGCTGGAGTAGGTTAAATGAGTCTTTAAAAATCATGACCACACCTAAGCCAAGAAGCAATACCAATCCACCCTGCATAACATTGTTTTGCAGCTCTTCAGGCAAAGGCTTGCCACCACGCAATGCTTCGATCGCCAGAAATACTAACTGACCACCATCAAGGGCAGGTAGAGGCAATATATTGATAATCGCGAGGTTAATACTAATAATTGCCGTGAAGTCAAATAATGCAGAAGCGTCGGACTTGACCAACTCCGAACCCATTGCCACGATCGCGACGGGGCCTGAAAGCTGGGAAGCGGTATTTTGAAAATTAGTCGCTAGTTGCTTCAAACCTTGGACAGTCATAATCACTAAGCGTTCAAAACTCTGGGTTGCATTATCAAAAGCTTCGGCAATACTAGCCACTGGGCGACGGTGGGGCTTACCTGTAAAGTCTAGGCGCACTCCGATCTTGCCCTTGCCGCTTTCACCAACAGGCGAAATTTGGACTTGGCGCAGTTCAGATTCACGCATTACTTGTAAGTCAACGACTTGATTGGCATTTTTGGAAATTAGGCTTTGAAAGCGATCCAGTGTAGTCAAACTAGTATCAAAGCGAATACCGTTTGCAGATAGGACGATATCGCCAGCCTGTAGACCTGCGATCGCCGCAGGAGCATTAGGATCGATGATTTTAGTAATTCTTACACCTGGTTGATCGACAGTACCGACACCAACACTCACAGTCATAAGCAAAAGTACTAAGTAAGCAAAAACAAAGTTTGCAATTACACCAGCACTGATGACGATCGCGCGATCGACAATTGGACGATTTTTCATCAGATCGGGATCATCACTGGGAATCTTACTTTCCTCGTCATCATCAGGAAATCCGACATATCCGCCCAGAGGGATTGCTCTCAGTGCATATTCAGTCTGTTCACCCTGATATTTCCACAACACTGGACCAAATCCAATTGAGAAGCGGTTTACGTGAATACCTTGAAGTCGAGCGGCAAGAAAGTGACCAAGCTCATGAACCAAAATTAGAATCGCAAGAACAGCAATAGCGGGCAGTGCGGACATAAGCTCTATTTAAAAAGTCTAAGTGGACTAATCGTAATCGTTAATTTTGAATAAGTAACTAGATGCAATTAAATATAAAACCCTAAAACCTTTAGCTCGCGCAGCGCGTGCGCCACTGGTTTTAGATCTAGTGTTTAATTACCCAGATCCTCACAAACTATCAGGCTAGATGGCTGGGAAAAACTCAATTTTTGAAAGCACAGCGAAGCTGTGCTTTCAAAAATTGGAATTTTTACTAGATTCACGGAATCATCCTGTTATTCTCTATCTCGATATTTTAGCCGCATCCCTCAGAAGATGTGCTTATAGACACTTTCTTTAAAAAGGCTTAACTGAAGTAAATGGTGTAATCACACTTTTGTTAATTGATACCGTGTGTAGGTCTTTTGGGTGGGATTTTAATTGGCTTTTCTCTCATGTATAGCTGTAGTCACTTGAAATCAGGACAAATTTAAAACCCAAGAAGCGAGTGGCGACGCAATGCGCCGCCACTCGCTTCTTGGGTTTGTGTTTTAACAGAAAGGGCTACAGCTATGACTTCGATAACAAGGATTATATTTAATCTTTTCTCTAAATTTTTTTGTTTACATTATAAAAACTTATGTTAAGATAAGTAAATATAAGTTATATATTGTTGCGAATCTTTAAGTTTTATTAAATAAATTCGTCGAAATCCCAAAATTAGTAACCCTATAATCCCCAGAATGTACTGAAATGAACAACACAACTCGTATCGCGGCATCGGTAGGTCGTTTAATATTAGGCTCAGATTCCGCGCCAGTATCTTTAACCCAAGCTTCGCTACTTTTACTGCGAGTTGTCCTTGGTACGGTGATGATTCATAACGGGCTAGATAAGCTTGCTGATATTCCTGGATTTGCTGAAGCCTACGTTGAGGCAATTGGCTTACCATTTCCAATTTTCTTTTCTTACGTGGCAGCGATCACCGAGACAGTTGCTTCCCCTTTAATGATTTTAGGATTACTGACTCGTCCTGCGGCTCTTGGTTTGTTTGGAACTATGGTAGTTGCCAACTATCACCATATTCTAATTGGTGGTTTTTCTATACCTTCCATTGAGTTATCTTCCATTTACGCAGTTTCATTTGCATTTTTTGCTGTCTATGGTGGTGGCAAGTATGCGATCGACACACTGATTGCCAACGCCCTTGGCAAGTTTCTGAATGGCGATGTAGCTTCTAATGCTACTGAATCTGTGCCAGTTGTTACCAGCAAATAGTTTAACTGTTTGAAGTTTTACGTTAAAAAAAATAAGAGGTGCATGGCTTAGCCGCGCACCTCTTATTTTTTTAAATGTGAAATTCGACTTCTAGTAGCGACAGGTCGTCTTCAAACGGACGATTGTTAGAAGCTCCTTTGACACAGGACAGGATATGCTCAATTCGCGAGGCGCGATCGCTGGGAGTCCGAATAAAAGCATCAATTAATGAATTGAGTCCCCAAATGCTATCGTCTTCCTGTGAAATTTCATACACACCATCACTGAATAAGTACAACCTACTGGATGTATCAATCTCGCACTTTTGTTCGTTGTAGGTAATGTCTGGCATCATGCCAATTGGTAGCCCTGAGGTTTTGAGAAGCTTAATTTTGGGAATTTCTTCGTTAGAGATCAGTACGGCTGGGGGATGTCCGCCGCTGGAGTAGGTTAGGCTATGGGTGCGACTGTTGTATACACCGTACCAAATGGTGAAATACATTTCATTATGGACAGACATTTGAAAGGTACTGTTCAGGTCGTTTAATACTTCACTAGGGCTGAAAAAATTTGTACTCTCGTTAGATGCCCCCCTACGGCTCAGACTACGACTTCGCATGATATTTAAAACTGACACAGATAACAGAGCCGAACCCACACCATGTCCAGATACATCTAATAAGTAGAGAGCTAAATTTTCGTCATCGAGCCAGAAGTAGTCAAAACTATCGCCTCCAAGCTGCGTGGAGGGCAAAAAACTAGACTGAATTGCAATATCTCCTTCGATGGGTTCTGGCAAAAGCGATCGCACATAAAGCGAAGCCTGCATTAACTCCTGCTCAATTAGTTGCTTTTGCCTTTGGATTTCTTCAGTTGCTTGATATAGTCTCAGTCCTGCCCTAACTCTTGCTCTTAACTCATTGATTCTTGGCGGTTTGCTCAAGAAATCATCGGCTCCCATTTCCAAGCCCTTGACCAGATCTCCCTCTTGGTCTCGCGCTGTTAATAAAATGAGGTAAATATTGGCTAGGTCAGGATTGCTCTTGACTTGGCGGCAGACTTCTAGACCATCAATAATTGGCATCATCCAATCGCAGATAATCAAAGAGGGATGAATTTCTTTCGCCTTAGCTAGTCCTTCCTCTCCGTCCTTAGCTAAAATCACGTGATAACCTTGGCTCTTGAGAAATTTCTGAAGAGTTAGTCTGATGGTTGGATCATCATCAATGATGAGAATTTGTGACATATTTATCGGGCAACATCAGACAAGAAAATGTTTTACCAAATCAAGTAATGGCATAACCATCTCCTGATTCAAAGCCCCTTACTGCGTTTGGGTTTCAATTTGCAAAAGTGCTGTCACACTTTCGTGAATTGGTATTAATAAGGGTTCAACAATTTAACTAAGGATTCAAATTTACAGTGACGCACCCTCGCCGCGTCATTTAATAAATCTCATCCTTATATTTTACGGCAAAGCCCTAGTCACTGATCGTAAAAGATTTAGCTACTCTGGAAAATAGAGCTTTTACTTTTTCCCAGCGCTTTTCGGAACTGGAGATGCTCAATGTATAAAGGTTGCCGCGATTGGTTGCCACAGTCACTAAGTCATGGCGAGGTTCACCTTGTGCACGTTCAACAGCGTATTCAAAGGTGTAATAGTTGCGATCGCCTAATTCTTTTTGAGTGGCACTGATTAATTTTGCTTGTCTACCTGAACCTTCAGGAGCAACTACACGTTGTAATAATCTCAATCCAATTGCATCAGGTTCGCCAATTTCTTCTAAGCTCTTTACAGTTTCTAGCTTGCTAATCGCTACTGATACATTTTCCGAAGGCTCAATAATGTCGTGGAACAAAATATCAATGCTTGGATTGCCCTTAGTTTCTGTCCAGCCATTGGGATATAAAAATCGATAACCATCCTTACTATCGGCAAATGGCACAAGCCCACTTGTGGGAGTACTTGCACAACTGGTGAGGAACAAGGCAAGTACAACGACTAATGTAGAGATGGCACGTTTAAACATGGTTGCTAGGACTTAAGTGAAATAAATAAAATTTTTTATAGATAATTTGTAGATAAAGCGCGTGAATATACTCAGCATTACGACGCTATAAAACTTATCAATATTAGAATACAGCAAAGCGGCTACAGCCCTTTGCGTTCAAGTCCAAAACTTTAAAAGCGTTGCAAATCAATGATTTTAAAGTTTTACCTCCCAATTGTTAAGTATTGCGTCGAAAAATTACGCTTCGTATCTAGGTTTATCTATCAATAATCCCTGTATGATAGTGTCTATATCTAAGGTTATAGATATAGTGACCTGTCATCTCAGTCATATGAGATATTTGTCAGCAAAAATTTATACTCAATTTCAGTTTATATAACGTTTTCAATGAGAGGTAATGCGGTGACTAATAACTTTGCAGCTTTCAAGCAAATCGATGTTCAAGGCGATCTGAGTGAGTATGTCGCACACTTACAGTTACACATGGCTTTGCAAGCTCGTAACCTCGTTCCAAATTTAAGTGGCGATCGCACTCCAGATAGTCGCAGCAGAATGTTATCAAGTACTCAAGCAGATTTCGAGAGACTAGCCTCTCGTTTATAGGTAAAGAGCAGCCTACGCTGTTTTTTTGGAAAAGTCCCATAGGATCAGGTCATAACATGACCTGATCCTATGGGACTTTTGCTTTTAGCCCCTTGTTTTCAAATTTTTTGGCACAATATAGAAAGTCAGCAATCTCTAATTTTCAGCGCCTACGGCGCTGAAAATTACAAAATTGGTTTCTTGAAATCTAGCCTGCGGCTAGATTTCTATAATGAAAATTTCTGTAAAAAGTAATGGGCAAAGTCTATTTTGAGGTGTCATGCAAGCTGAGACGTTAGAACTGTTGGAGTGGAATCGGTTATGTCAGCATCTATCAACATTCACGACGACGAAGCTGGGGGCGATTGCGGCGGTACATTTGCCGATCGCGGGTAGCTATGGTGAGACGTTAGAGCTTTTAACTCAGACTAAAGAAGCCTATGCCCTAGAAGAAAAAAATGCAGGTCTATCTTTAGATGGGATTCAAAATATTACGGAAGCGGTATTTCGGGCGGAAAAACAGGGGGTTTTGTCAGCGAGTGAGCTATGGGCGATCGCTACAACCTTGGCAGGGGCAAGAAATTTACGGCGACAGCTAGATAATGCCGATTGCTGTCCAAATTTGCAGATTTTGGTAAGCGATCTACGGACTTATCCTGATGTGGAACAGGAAATTTATCGCTGTATTGATGAAGGGGGCAATGTTTTAGATCGGGCTTCGGCGCGTTTGGGGGAAATTCGCCATGAGTTAACTTCTGTGCGTGATCAGATTTTGACCAAGCTGCAAAATATCATGCAGCGCAATGCCAGTTCCATTCAGGAGCAAATTATTACGCAGCGTAGCGATCGCTATGTCCTAGCAGTTAAGTCTCCGCAACGCGATCGCGTCCCTGGGGTAGTCCACGACACTTCTAGTACGGGTATGACTCTATTTGTCGAGCCTAATTCGATCGTGCAGTCAAACAATCGCTTGCGCCAACTCCTAAAAATGGAACAGGCGCAAATTGAAATTATTTTGGCGGCTTTAAGTACAAGGGTATCGGCGATCGCTGAAGATTTGCAAAAGCTATTAATCATTGTTACTAAGATCGATCTGGCGGTGGCAAAGGCGCGTTATGGCTATTGGATGCGAGCCAATCCACCAAACTTCCTTGCCCATGAGTCGATTGTCCTGCGACAATTGCGTCACCCTCTACTGATCTGGCAACAGCTAAATGAGGAAGGTCGGGAAGTTGTACCTGTGGATGTCCTGATTTCGCCACAGGTTTCGGTGGTGATGATCACGGGACCAAACACAGGTGGGAAAACAGCAACTCTCAAAACCTTCGGTCTAGCGGCGCTGATGGCAAAGGCGGGAATGTTTATCCCTGCTAAGGAACCTGTGGAATTACCTTGGTTTGATCTGGTGTTGGCGGATATCGGTGATGAGCAGTCATTGCAGCAGAATTTATCAACATTTTCAGGACATATTCGGCGTATTAGTAGGATTTTGGATGCCCTCTCGCCCCAGTCCCTTGTGTTACTTGATGAAGTTGGAGCTGGTACTGATCCGTCTGAAGGTAGCGCGATCGCTACGGCTTTATTGGAATATCTCGGTGAGCATACGCGACTGGCGATCGCTACCACCCACTTTGGTGAGCTGAAAGCCCTTAAGTACCAAAATCCTAAATTTGAAAATGCCTCCGTTGAGTTTGACGATGCGTCCCTTGCGCCAACCTATAAGCTACTTTGGGGGATTCCAGGGCGATCCAATGCTTTAGCGATCGCGGGGCGATTGGGCTTGTCACCAGAAATCATTGAAGCTGCTCAAAATCGCGTGGGCTTAGGTTCGGCGGAGATGAATGATGTGATTGCGGAGCTTGAAGCTCAGCGCCGTGAACAAACTCAAAAAACGGAAGCCGCCGCCCATTTGCTCGCCGAAACTGAACGACTGCATCAAGAAATACTTGATCGGGCGGAAAAAATGCGATCGCAAGCCAAGGAACTGCGCGAACGTCAAGAAAAAGAAGTCCAAGCAGCAATCTCTCAAGCCCAAAAAGAAGTGGGTCGCGTCATTCGCAAGCTGCAAAAAGGTGAGCAAATGGGCGAGCAGTTAGTTGCCGATGTCCAACGCACTGAACAGAGAATCGAAGAGTTAACCAAGCGTCACGTCCCCGTAATTCCTGAAGAAAAGGTTGAGGTGCAGTTAAAAGTGGGCGATCGCGTGCGGATTCCCAAATTTGGCAAAATCGCTCAGGTACTCACAGCACCCAATAGTTCGGGAGAGTTTTCGGTAAGGTTAGGCACGATGAAATTAACTGTTAATGTTACAGACACCGAAAAAGTCTAGTACCAAGGGAAGAAATAGCATAGCCATTTCTTCCCTTGGAAAACGGGTTTAAGAAGCTGTTGAGGTTGAGCCGTAAAATAAAGAACCAATTTCTTGTTGGCGCGGCTTCGCCGCGCCAACAAGAAATTGGTTTACAGAAACCTTAGATGTTTAATGTTGACCATGTGGCAATTTTTTGAGTTTGAGTCTGATTTTGTGGCTTCATTGCGCTGTATTCCCATGCAAGTGCGTTACAAACTAGATACCTGTGGTATCAAGCTGAGACTCCAACATTGGCATAGCTTTTCAGAGATACAACGCCATCAACTAATTGATTTACCCTGCGATACGGATGCCGAGGAGAGCGCCTACCGCGAAAAACTGCGATCGCTAGTCCTTGAAGCCTGTCAGGATGACCCCAAAGACTTACCCATTGATCAAGATCCTGCATGGATGCAGATAGATATCATTCCTGAAAGTGTGTTAGCTCATGCTCAAGAGCTAAATGTGGCGATCGCAATTTCTCAGTGGCAAAATCTCACGTCACTACAAAGATTTGCTCTCATTAAGCTCAGCACATCCAACCACGAAAACAATAATTTTTTGCCAGCCCTGACAGAATTTGGAATTTTGGATAAATAGAGAGTGCGCCGCCACTCTCTATTTATCCAAAATTCCCATCAAGAATAACTTTGATCAGTTAACACAATCAGCCAAATTTCAATTAAGTTTTTATGCCAAAACAATTGCGTCGCGCGGGCCAGAACATTCGCGAACTTGCATTAAAAAGGCGAATCAAAGGTGTTTGCTCTTTTGTAGGATCAGGACTTGTCATTTTTATGCCAATTCTGCTGTTTAAAGTCTTTAACGACTTTATGAAGCAAATTGCATCCAACAACTCTTCGCAGTCACAGGCATCTTTAAATATGCCTCCCATGCTTTACCTAGTGACCATAATTGCTGCTTTAGGTTTAGTAGTTAATGGAATTTCTTTGTGGAAACGGGCTGACAGAGCCGATCAAGGTGCCAAAGGCGAAGAAGATATTAGCAAGGAATTGGCTCAACTAGAAAATGATGGATGGGAAATCGAGTATGGCATGCGTCTAGGTAATAGACTTGGAGATGCTGATATTGTATGTATCTCACCTCAAGGCAAGGCATATGTAATTGATGTTAAGTCTCACAAGGGTGAGGTGATAGTCGAAGGCGAGAAACTTAACCGTCGCATGGGAAAAGCAAACTATCCTTTTGAGAAAGACTTCATCAAACAAGTGATGAAGCAAGCTTTAGAAGTAAAAAAGCAAAAGAGCTTAAAATTTGTGACCCCAATCCTAGCGTTTTCTGAAGCCAAGGTATTTGTACCCTCTAATAAATTGCGTAACGTGTATGTAGTTGAAAAATCTTCATTGATATCCCTCTTAAAGACTTTGGGCTAATTGGCTCAAAGTCTAATAAGTAGCGGGGCATAATATAAAACCAGAGCTAAAAGAGCTAAAACCTGTGGCGCACGCGCAGCGTGCGCCACAGGTTTTAGCTCTGGTTTTATATTTAATTGCGCCTAGTTACTTAGGTTAACGTAGCAGATTGTTTTACAAGACTCATTCCAAATCAATAAAAACTTTAAAAGCGTTGCTGAGTAACGCTTTTAAAGTTTTTATTGTAATTCGATTGATTAAGTCAATTGTCATAAAAAAGGGAGTGCTAAGCACTCCCTTTTTTTATGACAGTTGACTTAGACGATAACCAACCCCGTGAATCGTTTCAATCAAGTTGTGAGGCGCACCTGCACCCTTAAGCTTGTTGCGTAAACTCTTGATGGTGGCATTGATCGTGTCTTCTCTAGGAGGATCAGTCAGCGACCAGACATGTTCGACAATTGTGATTCGCTTGAGAACTTGGCGACCATGATGCAACAACAGTTCTAAAATGTTGTACTCCTTTGGAGTCAAATGCACTGATTGTCCAGTGTAAGAGACCTCATGCATCCCAGGATCGAGTTGTAGTTCACCCCATCGTAATACAGTTGGTTCAGCAACCTGAGCGCGCCGAGACAAAGCACGAATTCTTGCCATTAATTCTGGTGGATCGATGGGTTTAACCAGATAATCATCAGCACCAGCATCTAGACCTTGAACCTTATCAGAACTCATGTCTAGAGCAGTTACCATCAAAATCGGAATATTGTTGCTGTGAGCGCGAAGGCGACGGCAAAGATTAATGCCATCTAACTTCGGCAACATCACATCCAACAAGATCAGGTTGTAATCATCGGATTGAGATTTTTCCCAACCTTCTTCACCATCTCTAGCGATATCTACTACACAATGCTGACCAGTTAGCACTTCTGCTAAAGTGTCAGCCAAATTTACATCATCTTCTACAAGGAGAATTCTCATTGGCTCGAACAAATCTTAAATTATTTAAGCTCGATAGGAGTTAACTCTATGCTAGCGACAACCTTTAGAGATTCATAGAAAACATGAACTTTATAAATATCGTTAACATGATCCACCCCTATCTATTTGCATCATATACGAAATGTCGAATACTTTTTCATATATGCAAAAATTTTAAGTGGGATTGAGGGAATGCTAACATTTGTAAAGGTCTGTGTGGTCAGGGATCACTGAGTATTTATAAAGTATTGCCTAGATATATGGGAGTAAAAGCCATATAGCAAGTTGTAAGAGGCTTCGACTTCGCTCAGCCATCCATACAAGTTGGCTGAGCAAAGTCGAAGCCCTTTTTTTCTCATAAATGATTTAGGACTGCCCTGTCTCTGCATCTAGTAACAACTGTTTTAGTATTGACAGAAACATAATATTTTCTTCAATTCAATTGAAAAAATTCTGTTTGTAGCGGTTTACACTTGCGTAAAATCCAGACAAATTTTTGAAGGTACAGCTAAACTACACCGTTAAAAATTAGTCTGTACTGAAGTATTGACGTGACTTAGTGCAATTTTCTTGCCAAATTCTGTAGCGATCGCATCGTTGCTAAGTTAAATTGAGTCTATAAGTAGCTCAGCATAACTAAAAATCTTTATCAAAACATGATTGCGAATTTATCTTCCTTCAAAACAACTGCATCCCAAGAAATCTTTGCTAAGGCTAAGCATCTAATGCCTGGTGGAGTTAGCTCTCCAGTTCGTGCTTTCAAATCAGTTGGCGGTGAGCCGATCGTGTTTGATCGCGTTAATGGCGCTTATGCGTGGGATATCGATGGCAACCGATACATCGACTACATCGGCTCATGGGGCCCCGCGATCGTGGGACACTCTCATCCCGAAGTCATCGAAGCATTACATAAAGCCCTCGAAAAAGGCACCAGTTTCGGCGCACCCTGCGTTCTCGAAAATCAACTAGCAGAAATGGTGATCGAAGCGGTTCCCAGCGTAGAAATGGTGCGCTTTGTCAACTCTGGTACGGAAGCCTGTATGTCAGTATTACGTCTGATGCGAGCTTTTACTGGACGCGACAAGATCATCAAGTTTGAAGGTTGCTACCACGGACACGCCGATATGTTCTTGGTGAAGGCTGGTTCTGGAGTTGCCACCTTGGGCTTGCCCGACTCTCCTGGAGTTCCCAAGTCCACAACTGCCAATACTTTGACCGCTCCTTACAATGACTTGGAAGCCGTTACAGCCCTATTTGCGGAAAACCCCGATCAAATTTCTGGCGTGATCATCGAGCCAGTGGTGGGCAATGCGGGATGTATCGTCCCCAAAGAAGGTTTCTTACAAGGGCTGAAGGATCTCTGTCATGCCAATGGTGCGTTATTGGTATTTGATGAAGTGATGACTGGCTTTCGCCTCTCCTATGGTGGCGCACAGGCACGATTTGGGGTTACTCCTGATTTGACCACAATGGGCAAGGTCATTGGTGGTGGCTTACCCGTGGGAGCCTATGGTGGTCGTCAAGACATCATGGCAATGGTTGCTCCTGCGGGGCCGATGTATCAGGCAGGAACGCTATCAGGTAATCCTTTAGCTATGACGGCTGGGATTAAGACCATGGAAATCTTGAAGCGAACTGGCTCCTATGAGTATTTAGAGCAGATTACCAAAAAGCTTGCCGATGGCATGCTGGCGATCGCCCATGAAACAGGACATGCCGCCACGGGTAATTTAGTTGGCGCAATGTTTGGCTTGTTCTTTACGGATAAGCAGGTCTATGACTATGAAGATGCTAAGACCAGCGACACCGCTAAATTTGCCAAATTTCATCGTGGAATGCTCGAGCATGGCGTATATCTTGCTCCTTCGCAGTTTGAGGCAGGCTTTACCTCATTGGCGCATACCGATGCTGATGTGGCGGACACTTTAGAAGCCGCACGGATTGTCTTGTCACAAATTCCTGCGTAGTAGCTTTTCGCGCAAAGTATGAGTGATGCGGCGCTTTGCGTCTCACCACTCATGCTATTTAGTAAAAAGTTCATGTTGTTACAGGTTTTTTGCAAATTCATCTACAATGTTGTGTAATCTTTTGCGGCTTATGGTGCTTTTCTAACGTAAAAAGTACTTGTTTACTTCAATCATTGGAAAAAGGCTGTAAGTTAATACAAGTTTGTTCTAGGGTTTTTGCCTAAAACAAATACCTAAAACAAATACCTAAAACAGAGCGCTGAACCTTCTTTTACAAAAATCTGATGCTGACAGAAAACTCAACTGCTAGTAGTAAGCCTAACAACGTTAACTACAATGGTTCAGCAGTGCCGACACTGAGAGCCGATTACTACATGAGCTTACATAAAGAGCTAGACCAACTTGAAGAAATGGTGCTAGAAAGTGGCCCACGAGTGATGGGGCATACGGTTATTGACGAGGAAAAGCTTTGTCAGCAGATTGATCAAGTGCGATTATCTGTTCCTGAGTCGATCGCTAAAGCCGAAGAAATTCTGCATTACAAACAGGAAATAATTGCCGAGACCCAACAGTATGTCGAGGATTTAATCAAGGCGGCGGAGTTGAGAGCCAGCCAACTACTGGAAGAGTCGGTAATTGTGCGTCAGGCGGAACAGGAAGCCAACCAAATTCGCCGCCAGCTTCAAGAAGAATGTGAACAGGTGCGATCGCAAACTCTCATTGAGATCAACCAAATGCGCCGCCAAGCTCAAAAAGATCTCGATATTCTGCACCAAAGAGTCACAGGTGAGGTGCAGGATATGCAGAGGGGCGCGGATGAATATAGTGATCGCGTATTGGGTAACCTCGAGACTCAGTTAATCGACATGATCAAAATTGTGCAGAATGGTCGCAAAGAATTACGTCTCTAGGGCGCTTTCTTGCATTCCTTAAATGATATACCCATGAATAATATTCCTAATCACCGTAACTATGCTTACTTGACATCTCCTGAAATTGCAGCGATGCCAAACAAGGAAAATGTGGTGATTATTCAACCAATGGGGGCGATCGAGCAGCATGGCGCTCATTTGCCTTTGATTGTCGATGCTCAAATTAGTATCGGGGTATTGTCGAGGGCTTTGGAAGATCTTGATCATGCTGTTCCTGCCTATGCTTTGCCGCCGCTTTTTTATGGCAAGTCTAACGAACATAACAGCTTCGTGGGGACGATATCGCTGAGCACGCAAACCATGCTAGCGATACTTACGGATATTGCGGAGTCGATATATCGTGCAGGGTTTCGGAAGTTGGCTCTGATGAACTCCCACGGTGGACAGCCACAGATATTAGAAATAGTTGCCCGTGATTTGCATGAAAAGTATCCTGATTTTTGTATCTTCCCTCTGTTTACTTGGCGAGTTCCCAATGTTGCCAAGGATTTACTAAGCGCTAAGGAACTAGAGTTGGGGATTCATGGCGGGGATGCAGAGACTAGCTTGATGTTGTCTCTATTACCAGATCAAGTAAAAATGGAACTGGCTGTTACGGAATATCCCTATGGACTGCCTGAGCATAGTTTACTAAGTATGGAAAGTGCTAATCCTTTTGCTTGGACAATGCGTGACTTGAGTAAAAGTGGAGTACTAGGTGATGCGCGATCGGCAACCAGAGAAAAGGGAGATCTGATGTTAGAGTCTCTAGTGAAGGGATGGACGCAATTGATTACAGATATTTATAAATTTGAGCAACCAAAGGCTTATGGCAATCATCTCCTCTAAACCAAATCCTAATGGTGATGAGCCATATAAGCTGATTAACGAAACCCCTGATGAGCCAAGTTTAGTAGTTCCCAATAAATCCAAGCGCCGTCAGTCTAAGCCGAAAGCTGCCAAAGCTGGCTCAGAGAATGTAGAAATCCAGAAATCTCTAGATTTATTGCAAGCTGAAGCAACCCCCGAAGAAAAATTAGCTGATAAGCTGGCTAAAACTTCCACCGAGGCAAACAATAATAGCGATATCAATATTCGTCCGAAAAATCTTGAAGATTATATCGGGCAGAAAGATCTTAAAGAACTACTCCATATTGCGATCGCGGCAGCAAAATCGCGATCGTCAGCCCTTGATCATCTTCTCCTTTATGGCCCCCCAGGTTTGGGTAAGACTTCCCTTGCTTTGATTATTGCCCAAGAGATGGGAGTGCAGTGTAAGATTACTTCTGCGCCAGCTCTTGAGCGTCCCCGTGATGTGGCTGGTTTACTAGTTTCTCTCCAACAGGGCGATATTCTATTTATTGATGAAATCCATCGCTTGCCCAATGTCACTGAAGAGATTTTATATCCTGCAATGGAAGATTATCGATTGGACATTACCATCGGTAAAGGACAAGGAGCCAGAATTCGGAGTGTGCAATTAAATAAGTTTACGCTGATTGGGGCAACGACGAGAATTGGGGCGCTGTCTTCGCCACTACGCGATCGCTTTGGATTTGTGCAGCATTTCCGCTTTTATGAGCAGGATGAGCTAACTCAGATTGTATCTCGCAGCGCCAAAATCCTCGCGACACCAATCGATGACGATGGCGCGATCGCGATCGCATTGAGATCTAGAGGCACACCACGTATTGCCAATCGGTTGTTAAAAAGAGTCCGCGACTATGCTGAAGTCAAGGCAAAAGGGGAACAAATTACAGGGGCGATCGCCGAGTCGGCTCTGGAACTATTTAATGTCGATCCTAAGGGCTTAGATTGGATAGACCGCAAGCTATTAACAGTTCTAATTGAGAACTTCCACGGGGGCCCCGCAGGGCTAGATACCTTAGCAGCAGCTACTGGTGAAGATGCCCACACTATTGAGGAGGTTTACGAACCTTATTTACTACAAATTGGCTACATTAATCGCACCCCACGCGGTCGAGTCGCTACGGCTGCTGCGTGGAAACATTTGGGCTATCCAGTCCAAACTGCGATCGCGGGGCTGATGGATTAGGTTACGGTGCTTTGATTCTAAAAAATTTGTATCTAAAAAAGGTGCGTCGGCTGATCAAAGCGATGCCCTGAGCTTGTTGAAATGTCAAAGCTCTATTTTTATAAGCAATATGACTGAATTTAACTATGAATTGCTAGAAATGTAATCTGAGGTATCTCTGACTTAATCTAGATTGTTATATTATGTGCCTACATATTCAAAATTCCTCAAGAGCCAAAGAGAATGATTCCAACTAACCGAAGCGATCGCCACTCTTCAACCTCAAGTATTTTAATGAAAGCGAGGCAGTTTGGAATATTCTCGGTGATTGCTATTGCCACTAACACAATGGCTCTAGCCCTAAGTGCTGAGGCGCAAATCAGTACTGATGGCTCCACTGCAACAGAGGTAAAAGGGAATGTAATTTCACCAACGGGGGCAGGGACAGTTAGCGGTGGGAACCTCTATAACAGTTTTGATCAATTTAATGTTCCCAATAGTGGCGTAATCTTTAATACAGGCACATCTTCTGTTGATGGGAACAAAGTTAATAACATCATTAATCGAGTTACAGGTGATTCTCCTTCCAGTATTTTAGGAACCATTGAAAGTCGTCAAGCCTTTCCCAATGCCAACCTGTTTTTACTCAATCCCAATGGTGTCGTATTTAGCCCCAATGCCAAGTTAGATATAGGTGGTTCTTTTAATGTCAGTACAGGGACAGGACTGGGCTTTGACCAAAACCAAAAATTTATAGTAGACAAGAACTCCCTTAGCTTTCCCAGTGGCGATCCTAAAAATATCCAGTTTGCAGTTAGCCAACCCGCCGCAATCATCAATCAAGGTAATCTGAGCGTTGCTGCTGGTAAAAATATCGCGATTACAGCAGGGACTGTAGTCAATACAGGCAAATTATCTGCGCCACAAGGGAATATTGGCATCGCCGCAGTAGAAGGCAATAGCCAAGTAGAATTGCGATCGCCTGACTTGGTATTGGGTTTGAGTGTAAGCAAAAACGCAATACCGACTACTTGGAATGGACAGATTGCTACATTGCCAAAGCTAGCCGAAGCATTGACGGGTAAGGTTGAACAGGCTAATCAAGTAGTAGTTAAGCCTGATAGCTCGATCGCCCTAGTAGCTAATCCCAGCAGTTCTGATATCGCGATCAAAGATGGTATGGCGATCGCCTCGGGCAATATTAATGTCTCTTCCGATATTGGCAAGGGTGGAAGTATTGGCATATTTGGGAATCAAGTTGGGTTAGTTAATGCTCAAGTTAATGCGTCGGGGGCAACGGGTGGTGGCACTGTTCTCATTGGTGGCGATTTTCAGGGTAAAGGAATAGCCCCTAATGCCCTACAGACCTATATAGATGGTAGCTCCAAGATTCTGGCTAATGGATTGTTAACAGGTGATGGGGGGCGAGTAATCGTTTGGGCAGATCGCTCGACTCAGTTTTTGGGGGCGATCGCGGCGAGGGGTGGTGAGATATCAGGTAATGGTGGTTTTGTAGAGGTATCAGGCAAGGAGGATTTGTCGTATCAGGGAGATACTGATACTCGCGCAACCAATGGCGCAACTGGAACTCTTCTTCTCGATCCTACCAATATTATTGTTGTCGGGAGTGGTGCTAATAGTCTCTCTGATGTTTCCATATTCAACAACAATCCTGCCATTGGCATGGCAACCATTAGTAGCTCTCTCATTAATGGAGCTAATTCCAACGTAGTTCTTCAAGCTACAGATACTATTACCTTTGGTAATGATATTAACATTGCCAACAGTGGCATTAGTCTGACGGCTCAGGCTGGCAATAGTATTTTTGTTGGTTCTTCTATTACCACTAATGGTGGCGACGTTCGATTAATTGGTAATGATCCTACTAGTGGCAGTTCAACTGGACTTGGCAATATCATTGTCAATGCGCCAATTACTACCAATGGTGGTGCGATAGATATTCAGATCAATAATGCTGCTGGTTTATTCATAAATAATGATCTTGTCTCTGGTGGTGGCAATATTACCCTCGGAGGGAACAGTACAGTTGCCATCAATGGTACTTCAGGAGTCAATATTGGCGGCTCTGGAGTCTCGGTTGATTCTGACGGGGGGAATATATCAATTAATGGCTCATCGACTACAGGTCGAGGCATATTCTTCTCTGGGTTTAACTCAAGTATTACTGCCGATGAGGGTTCTATTACCCTAACTGGTACTTCTAGCAGTGGGAATATTGCTAATGGATCGGGGATAGTCATCGCTAGTGGTTCCACGATCGCAGCCGATGAGGGAACAATTAATATTTCAGGTTTTAGTGGTAACGCGACAGGTGGCTCTGACGGGGTTGTGGTTGAGTCTGTATTTGGTGGCAACTCTACAACCATTAGTACTAGTAGTGGCAATATCAATATTGTTGGAAATGCGGTCAATCCTTTAAGACTGGGTATCAATGTCAGAGCACCGTTTACAGGCGGCGATTTAATTCTCAATAGTGGTTCAGGAGATTTCAACTTTACCAGCGATCGCACTGAGCTATTTAGTAATGGGCTTCAAGGCTCTGGTACTATCAGTTTGCAAGCCTTCAGCCCCAATGCCGCTCTCACTATTGGTGGTAGCAATGTATTTCTCGGCAACTCATTCTTGACATCTCTAGCTAATTCCTCAGGTTTTAGTAATGTCGTGATTGGAGATATTGCTGATAATAATGCTATTACTGTTGCTCAAAATTCTTCCATCAACACAAGCAACTTTGCGCCAATTACGATTCAAACCGCAAGGACTTTTGATGGTAATGGATTTACAATTAGTACCAATTCTTCTCAGTTTAACTTGACTGCTAATCAAGGTATTAATAGTCTCGGTAACATCACTAATAATAATGGAGGTATTACCCTTTTCGCTAATCAGAACATTACTACTGGAAATATAACTTCCAATGGCAATGCGATCACGATTACAAGTACTTCAGGCGCGATTAGCACCGCAGGTTCCCTTACTTCGTCTCCAAGTCTTGGAGTGGGAAATAGTGGGGCGGTCGCCTTAACAGCATTAGGAAACATCACGGTTGGTAATATTTTCTCATCTACCAGTAATGGTAATGGTGGCGACATCTCGATTATCTCAACTGGAACTAATGGCGTGATCGCTATTAATGGAGTTTTAGATAGCTTTTCTACAACTAATGGAACAGGTGGCGATATTCTATTGCAAGCCGCAGGAAATATCACTACTGACGACCTGATTATATCTGCCGCAAGCAATGGGAATGGTGGAAGCATTTCTTACATCTCAAGTGGTGGTTCCATTACAGCTAATCAACGTGTCCGCAGTTCTTCGGCTGGAAACACCTTAGCTAACGGTAATGGGGGCGATATCCTATTCCAAGCCGCAGGAGATATTACAACCAGCGACATAATATCGCAATCTACTGGTTTTGGCAGTGGGGGCGATGTCACTGTGACTACTGGCAGTGGCAATATTACGGTCAATGGCAATGTAACGAGTTCTGCATTTAATTCTAGTAGTGGAAATGGAGGCAACGTTCTCTTTCAGGCTGATGGAGATATCCTAGTCACAGGAAATATTGACCCTTCCGCAAATGCTTCTCCCGCAGATGGAACTGAGGGACAAGTATCTATAACTTCTAATGCTGGTTCAATCAGTCTGCAAGATTTAGTAAATAACTCATCAGTTGAACTAGTTGCAGAGCAAGATATTACCACAGGCAATATCACTACGATAGGCACTGGCAATATCACCATCACCAGTAATGCGGGTTCAATCGATACATCATTAGGAAGTGTGACTAACAATGCTAATGGTGATAGTGGCGAGATTACATTCTTAGCTCTTGGTAACATTACCACTGGAGCTATAGATTCGTTCTCTCTTTTTGGTAGACCAGGATCAGTATCTCTAACATCTACAACTGGGCTGATATCTTTAGGCGGCAATATTTCCACCACATCTTTATTTGGGGGAGATACAGACGTTAATAATGTCGGTAATATTACTCTCACTGGAAACGTCTCGATCCTCTCTCCGATAACTCTAAGTACTCAAGATGATGACATTGGCGGGAATATTAATTTAGCCAATGCCAACGTCACAGGTAATCAATTGCTCCGCCTGACTGCGGGTAGTGGCACTGTGAATTTGGGAGTGATCGGCACTAGCGACGCTCCTTTGGCTTCTCTATTCGTGTTTAGTCCTAACAACATTGGCAACATAGTACTTAATGGCGATATCTTTACTTTTGAAAGTCTTTTCTTCGATGCTCCCGTCACCCTAGCTAACAACGTAGCGATCTCCACTAGTTCAGGTGCGATTAACTTCAACAGCACGATCAATGGTAATCGATCACTTTCCCTCGATGCTGGCAATAGTTCTATATTCTTTAATGGATTAGTTGGGAACATTAATCCATTAGCAAGCTTGACAGCAAACTCCCTCATTGAGAGTACCTCAGGGATCAATATTAGAGCTTTAGGTAATATCAGCACTAGGGCGATCGGTAATTTCTCTAGCCCTGTTAACATTGACATTCAGACGGCAGGAACTTTTACCTCCAATGGAAGTACGATTGAGAGCTCTAATTTAAATCTATCCGCAAATCAAGGTATTAACGCTCTTGGTGATATCTTCTCTAACGGTGGTAATGTCGATATTTTGAGCAGCTTAGGAAGTATTAATTCTGAAATAGATTCAAGAATTAACACAGTCTCATTTTCTGATCCTTTTGCTGACTCAGGGAATATATCTATCACTGCTATTAGTGGCTCACTCAATTTACAAGAATTAAATACTAGATCCTCTGGAGATTTAACCAGTAGAGGCGGTAATATTAACCTTAGAGTCACGGGCAACAACAGCATTTCTGTCAGAGATATTAATACTTCGACCTCTGGAAATACCACTGGAAATGCAGGAACTGTCATCTTTGAGATGGGTAGTGGCACAATTAATTTAGTTGGCAACGTAATTAACCTAAGTTCTCAAAACGGCAGTTCGAGTAACCTGACATTTAATAACCCTGTAGTTGTAAATAGTTCCACCTTTATTGATGATGGTGGTGCAACTATATCTGGACTAATTATCAATACAACTGGAGGGACAGGAAGCGGAAATATTTTCTTTAATAGCACCTTTACAAGTCCTAATGCCTCCGATGTAACTATCAACAGTGGTTTAGGAAATGTCACCTTCAATAATGCGATCGCTTCAAGCGGTCAACCTTTGGGCAATTTCCAAATTAACTCCTCAGGGACGACGACTTTTGCCAATACAGTTTTTGCTAATAGCATTGTTTCTAACCTCAGTGGAAATACCGTCATCAATGCTGATCTGGTCGCGACTGGGGCTAATGGATTTATTAGTCTCGGTAATTTTACGGCTAACGGGACGATCTCTCTAGTTGGTAATGAGATCAACTTGAATGGCATTGCCTCAGGCACTGGAGATCTGACTCTCAAGCCTTTGACAACTAGCCAAGCGATCGCGATCGGTGGCACTGGAGACTCAGGAACTGGCACTTTAGATATTCTCAACAGCGATCTCAATGCTTTTGTCAATGGCACTTTTAACTCTTTAATTATCGGCAACTTAAATGGCAGTGGTGGAATTACTTTATTAGGAAATGCTGAATTCTTTCAACCTACTACACTCCAATCACCAGTGGGAGGTGGCTTTTTCTTTAGCAATGGATTTAATATTACAGGAGTTGATCGATTAGGGATTGAAGTAGGCAGCTCAATCACAATCAGTAATTCCAGCTTTGCGCCTAGTTTGGGCAATACTCTCAATGTCAGGCTTAACGCAGATCGAGATGTATCGGGCAACGGTACGATTTCGCTATTTAGTTCGAGTATTAATACGGGTGGGGAGAATATTACTTTAGGTGGTGGGTTAAATCCTGTCATTGATCCTGCGATCGCAACAGGAAATACGGCGGGAGTCACGATTAATTCTTCCACCCTAAATGCACAGGGCGGCAATATCTTTGTCAATGGTCGCAATACCAGCACTTTTGGCACGGGCAATAACGGTATTTTGATTACTAGATTCAGCCCCTCTCAGCCGACTAGTAATGTGTTAACTTCAGGGCTAGGCACAATCACTCTTGTCGGCACAAACGCGAACGTTGGACTCAGCAATAGCGATGGTATCTCTATTGAGTCAGGCTCAGTAGTAGAGTCTGTCAATGGCAATATTAGCTTAGTGGGTGTGGGCGGCAATGGCAGCACATTCAATGACGGTATTGAAATCGAAAGTAATTCACTTATAAGAACGATCGGAACAGGAAACGTATCTATTATTGGGGATACCTTGAGTACGGGAATAGATAATCGAGATGTCAATATTTCAGGCAGCATTGTCGAAACTTTGGGAACAGGCGCGATATCTATAGCTAGTTCTCCAAGTACCCCTAGACTACTTCAAATAGCCAATAGCTCCATTAATCCTACAGCCGTTGGCGGGAGTGGAACAGTTACTTTAGAAAGCGAAGCAATTGAACTGTTGGGAACAACAAGAATTCGAGGAGTGGGGAATTTAATCATTCAGCCCACATTTAGCTCGACGGGAATCAGACTTGGTGGTGCAGTCAACGATACTAATCTCAATTTAAGCTCGTCAGAACTTGCCACGATTCAAGATGGATTCTCGCAAATCTTGATTGGTAGACTCGATACTGCTGGTCTAATCTTTCTATCTGATAATGTTTCCTTTAGTGACCCAGTGACTTTGCGATCGCAGGGTATTGGGGGCGCTATTAATACATCAGGATTTAACTTCACCAGTACAGGTGCGGTCAACTTCCTTGCCAATCAAAATATTACTACTGGCAACATTACGGCTTTGGGGAATAACCTGTCACTCATTAGTAGCTTGGGCGCGATTAATACTAGCCAAGGACTACTTAACACCTCCAGCACCACAGGCAATGGCGGAGATATCAGTCTGTTATCTCCTTCCATCAATACCAACTTAGGCAGTATTAATGCATCAAGCACCATTGGCAATGCGGGTAATCTTTCCTTCGCAAATGTTGGCAATGGATTAGTCACGATCGCAGGAACGGACATCAATCTCTCCAGTGGCAATGGCGTTGCGGGAAGTCTTAATTTCCTTGCTCCTGTGGTAATTAGTAGTCCTAGTTTAACGATTGATACTTCTAGCTCTGCGGGAACAAGCGGCACTGTCACCTTCAGCAATAACCTGAATGGCGCGATCGCTAATGCTAATAGCCTCACGGTCAATGCAGGCAATGGCAATGTTAATTTCAATGCGATCGGCAATAATACTGCCCTTGGGGATCTGACTGTAAATACCACTGGGCTTACCAACTTCAACAGTGCGGTACGCGCTAACAGTCTGAGTACTAATTTGGGCGGTACTACCACTATCAGTGGTGACATTAGTACCAATGGTTCTCAAATTTATAATGATGCAGTATCTCTAGCTGCTAATGCTCAGCCAAGTACCATCCTTAGCACAGTTAACAACGATATTACCTTTAATGGAACTGTCAATGGCAATCAGGCGCTTACCCTCAATGCTGGCTCTGGAAATATCACCTTTGGCAGTACGGTGGGGAATACCTCTACTTTAGGCAATATCATCGCTAATAGTTCTGCCTTTACAAACTTCAATGGTGTGGTTAATGCTACTACAGTCACCACGGACTTGGGCGGAGCGACCAATGTGAATGCGAATATCACAACCGCAGCCACACAGACCTATGGCGACAATGTAAATTTAGGTATTGCCACGATTTTCACTGCCAATAATGCCACGATCACCTTCAACGGTGATATCAATGGTAATCAAGCCCTCAGAGTCCTAAGTGGTTCCGCTGATATCAACTTTCGCGGTACGGTCAATACCGATAATCTAATAGCCGAAAGCAGCGGGATTACTCGCTTTAATACAGTTAACGCTGTTGGTATTTTTACTGATGAGTTGGGTAGTACCGAACTCAATGGCAATGTCACGACTACAGGAACCGTTATTTTCAATGATGTAGTTAATTTATTAAGTGCGATTCAACTTAATACTGGCGGGGCGATCGCTTTCAATAATAATGTCAGTGGCAATCAAAATCTAACTATTAATAGTGGCACTAACAGTATCACTTTCGGCGGTACGACAACTGTTAATAATCTAATCGCCAATAGCACTGCTACAACTCGATTTAATACTGTTAGTGCAGGAACTCTAGTTACTAACGCGGGCGGAATCACTGAACTAAATGGAAATATCACCACTACAGGCGCAGTCACATTTAATGATGCAGTTAGTTTATTAAGTGCGATTCAATTTAATGCGGGTGGCGCGATCTCCTTCATCAACAATGTCAATGGTAATCAAGATCTAACTATTAATAGCGGCGCGAACAATATCACTTTTGGTGGCACAGCAATTGTTAATAATCTAATCGCCAATAGCACTGGTACAACTCGATTTAATACTGTCAATGCTGGAAGTTTACTCACTAACGCAGGTGGCACAACTGAGCTAAGTGGAAATATAACCACCACGGGAGCCGTTACTTTCAATGATGCCGTTAGTTTATTAAATACAATTCAATTTAATACTGGTGGCGCGATCGCCTTCAATAACGATCTCACTGGTAATCAAGACCTCACCATAAATAACGGGGCGAACAATATCACTTTTGGTGGTACGACAACGGTTAACAATTTAATTGCCAATAGCACTGGCACAACTCGATTTAACAATGTTAATACGACCAGTCTGCTCACTAATGCAGGTGGTACAAGCGAATTAAGCGGCAATATCACAACTACAGGAGCCGTTACCTTCAATGATGCCGTTAATTTATTAAGTGCGGTTCAGTTTAATACTGGTGGCGCGATCGCCTTCAACAATACTGTCACTGGCAATCAAAATCTCACTTTAAATGTTGGTGCGAACAATATCACTTTTGGCGGTGCGGCAACTGTTAATGACCTAATTGCCAACAGCACTGGTACGACTCGATTCAATACTATCAATGCCGCCAGTCTACTTACTAACGCAGGTGGAACAACCGAACTAAATGGCAATGTCACCACCACAGGAGCCGTTACCTTTAATGATGCAGTTAATTTATTAAGTGCGATTCAATTTAATACGGGTGGGGCGATCGCCTTCATCAACAATGTCAATGGTAATCAAGATCTGACCCTAAATAGCGGCACAAACAATATCACTTTTGGCGGTACGACAGCAGTTAACAACCTAATCGCCAATAGCACTGGCACAACTCGATTTAATACTATCAATTCTGGAAGTTTACTCACTAACGCAGGTGGCACAACTGAGCTAAGTGGAAATATAACTACCACAGGTGCAGTTACTTTCAATGATGCAGTTAATCTATTAAGTACGGTTCAGTTCAATACTGGTGGTGCGATTGCCTTTAACAACGACCTCACTGGCAATCAAAATCTCACCCTAAGTAATGGCGCGAACAATATTACCTTTGGTGGTACGACAACAGTTAATAATCTAATTGCTAACAGCACTGGCACAACTCGATTTAATAATGTTAATGCTACAAGTTTACTCACTAATGCAGGTGGGACAACACAGCTAAATGGAACTATCAACACATCGGGAACACAGACCTACAATGATGCTGTGGTTTTGCTTGGAACAACGCAACTTAATGCCACTAATAGTGCTGTACTATTCAATACCACCGTTGATGGAACTCAAGACCTGACTGTTAATAGTGGCTCTGGAAATATCACCTTTAATGGAGCCGTTGGTAGTTCGGCAATCTTAAATAATTTGACTGCCAATAGTACAGGTGTTACTAGATTTAATAGTTCTGTTAATGCTGGAAGTATCCTCTCCAATGCAGGTGGAACTACTGAACTAAATGGCAATGTCACCACCACAAGCGCAGTTACTTTTAATGATGCAGTTAATCTATTAAGTACAGTTCAATTTAATACGGGTGGTGCGATCGCCTTTAACAACAATATCAGTGGTAATCAAGATCTGACCCTAAATAGCGGCGCGAACAATATCACTTTTGGCGGTACGACAGCGGTTAACAATCTAATTGCCAATAGTACGGGTACGACTCGATTCAATACAGTCAATGCCGCAAGTCTGCTCACTAACGCTGGTGGAACCACTGAACTAAATGGCAATGTCACTACTACGGGAGCAGCTACATTTAATGATGCAGTTAATCTATTAAGTACAGTTCAATTTAATACTGGTGGTGCGATCGCCTTTAACAACGATCTTAATGGCAATCAAGATCTGACCCTAAATAGCGGCGCGAATAATATCACTTTTGGTGGTACGACAACCGTTAACAATTTAATCGCCAATAGTACGGGTACGACTCGATTCAATACAGTCAATGCTGCAAGTTTAACATCTAACGCAGGTGGAACTACTGAACTAAATGGCAATGTCACCACTACAGGCGCAGTTACCTTCAATGATGCAGTTAATTTATTAAGTGCGATTCAGTTTGATACTGGTGGTGCGATCGCCTTTAACAACAATGTCAGTGGCAATCAAGATCTCAACCTAAATAGCGGTGCGAACAATATCACTTTCAGTGGAACGACAACCGTTAATAATTTAATCGCCAATAGTACGGGTACGACTCGATTCAATACAGTCAATGCCGCAAGTTTAATCACTAACGCAGGTGGAACTACTGAACTAAATGGTAATGTCACCACCACAGGAGCAGGAGCAGTTACATTTAATGATGCCGTTAATTTATTAAGTACAGTTCAATTTAATACTGGCGGCGCGATCGCCTTTAATAACGATCTCACTGGCAATCAAGATCTCACCCTAAGTAATGGCGCGAACAATATTACCTTTGGTGGCACTACCACAGTTAACAATCTGATCGCCAATAGCACTGGTACAACTATATTCAATATCGTCAATGCTAATAGCTTACTCACTGATGTGGGTGGCACTACACAACTGAACGGCAATGTCACGACCATCAATAGTCAGACTTACAACGATGCTGTGAATTTGACTAATCCAGTTCAGTTAACTACAACCAACTCGCAAGTTCGATTTAATGAAGCCATCACTGGCAACCAAGATCTCACCGTTAATAGTGGTTCTGGAAATGTGACGATCGCAGGAAATAACACAAGTGTAAATAATCTTGTGGTTAACAGCACAGGCACAACTCAATTAAATGGCTTGATTAACTCTGCTAGCATCTTGACCAATGCAGGTGGCACTACGGAACTGAATGGAACTATTAATAGCACCTCAGGGCAAACCTTCAATGATTCTGTAGTCTTGATTGGTGCTACTCAACTAAATTCCGTTGATAGTGCGATCGCCTTCAATAGTTCTGTTAATGGCAATCAAAATCTAACTATCAATAGTGGCGCAGGGGATATCAACTTTAATAGTGATGTGGGCAATACTGCGCCGATTGGTAATCTCACGGCAAATAGTGCGGGTGTGACTCGGTTTAACACTGTCAATGCAGCGAGTCTAACCACTGACATCAATGGAACTACAGAACTCAATGGTAATGTCACCACCACTGGCTCACAGACCTATAACGATGCCGTAGTTCTAAATAATTCTATTCAGCTAAATACGACTGATTCCGCAGTTACTTTTAGTAACAGCGTGAATGGCAATCAAGATCTTACAATTAACACAGGTTCAGGCGATATCACCTTCAGCAGTCCTGCAACAGTCAGAAGCTTAACTACAAATAGTTCTGGCATCACTAGAATTGATCGGGATATCAATGCCGTCAGCTTCACGACAGCTTTTGAAGGTAGTACTCTGCTACTCGGAAATGTCTTTACTTCAGGAAATCAGACCTATAATAACAAGCTGCTAATTAGTGCCAACACCATCCTTGATAGCTCCAGTGGTAATGGCAATATCAGTTTCCTCACTGTCAATAATGCGATCGCGGGTACACCTAGCAACCTGACCCTAAATGCAGGAACGGGTAATATTTCCTTTGGTATCTCTGCTGGTAGCCTTGGCGATCGCTTGGGAGATATTACTGTCCAAAATGCTAATGAATTTACTGGCAGTGGCATCATCGCTAACTCGCTAACGCAAAATGCAGGTATTGGTGCAACGCAATTTAGCAATGACAATGAGTTCACAGGGAACTTGAATATCACTAGCCAAAGCTTCTCACTGACCGAAGGGGCTAACTTACGAGTGGGTAATGCCAACATCCAAGCAGTTAATGGAGTTGATTTATCAGTTGCCACTAACTTCTCGTTCCTAGGGGCTGGTGTCATCAATATTGACTCCGACTCCAACAGTGACGGTATTGGCACATTTCTCAGTCGTGGAACCATTACCGATAATGGATTGGGTGGAGTAGTAAATATCCGTACTGCCAATCCCGATATTCGTAACGTCATTACTGCTTCCCAAATTAGTCTAGCTCCCTCGGTTGCCAATACGAGCATCGCGATCGGTTCAGTTGCTAATGGGGACTTCAAACTACAAGACTTTGCCCTAGACCTATTGCAAGCCAGTCTAGTTACAATTCAAGCAAATGGAAGTCCCGTTAGCATTGGCAGTAATAATGCTTCCTTTGCTACAGGCACGAGTCTTGAAATTGGTACAGCCAATTCGCCTGCCACCTCTATCAGTGCGATCGCGGGATTTACTCTCAATGTTGATCGCAATCTCTCCTTGACAGGTAACACAATCCAGCTTGGTGATACTAATGTCGGCGGTGACTTAGCCCTGAGATTTACTGAGAGCGTCAGCCAAGTTGGCACAATCGCTGTTACTGGTTCCACTAACTTAATTGTTGATTCCAATCCTCTAACTGATGTTCTGCTGGCAGACTTTGCCAACAGTTTTGGCAATCAAATCGTCTTTACTTTCATCAATCTTCCCAATGATGATTTCCAAAACTTTGAAATTCGCGATATTACCGAAAATGCCAATCTTGCCTTCTTCCCAAATCAAGTTAATAATCTCAAACTAATTCTTGATAACGGCACTATTGATCTACCGAGTATTCCCTTAACAGGAAGCTTAACTCTGCAAGCTAGACAAGTCAGTCTCAATGGCGATATCACCACTACCAATGCTAACCTCAGTGGTGATCTGATCAATCTCAACCGCAACCTCACAACATCAGGCAATCTGACGATCAATAATGCTAGTACTCTCAAAATTAGTACAGAAACGAACCTCGATATTACTGGCAACTTAGAACAGATTGGAGATGGCTCAGTGCAGCTTGGCGGTAATATTGTCCGCGCTGCAAGCGTCAGCTTTGCTCAGGATATAGAGCTAATCGGGGATAGCTCCATTACCAGCGATGGCATTATTAACTTTGATGGTAACGTCAACGGGCTATTCACATTTATCCTTGATGCAAGTGGAAACTTCGTTGTGGCTAAAGGAGGCTTCGGCACTACTAATCCTTTACAGAGTTTGGCGATCGCCCTCGATTCCACATTGGTTTCTCAAGTTAACTCCAGATTTAGTCCAACGGATATCAATATCGCCACTATTGGTGATGTTAATGTCGGCAATATTACTAACAATGGAAGAGATATCAAAATTAATAGCGCTGATGGCTTAATTGCGACAGGTAACATCGACAGTAGCTTTACCTTCTCAATTGGCGATGGTGGCAATGTCAATCTGAGCGCTGAGGGCGATGTAACTACTGGCAGTATCAATACGAGTAGCTTTGGTAATGCTGGTGAAGTCAGCCTTGAAAGTCGCTCTGGGGTAATTTCTACGGGTGACATTAATGCTTCGGGTGCTGTGGGAGGACGAGTATTCTTTAATGCTGCCACTGCCATAAACGCGGGACAGATTAGTACGAGAGGTTTTGAAGGGGCAGGCGGAGATGTGATCCTTGATCCTTTGGGTGATGTTGTAGTTGAGTCCATTGAGACATCTGGATTGACTGGCGGTAATGTCACCTTAATTAGTACAGGCGGAAATTTGCGGATTACCGATGTCCTCAACAACCCCAGTAGCTTAGCGACCTGTTTAGGAGCTAGCATTTGTACCAGTGGTAGTAATACTTCTGGTACTATTTCGCTGCGAACTGGGGGCTTAAATCCATTTACGGTTGGTGATGCATCTGTTAATGGATCTCTCGGAGTCTTGACAACGGGGCAATCCACTTTGACAGTAGGAACGAGTATCCCTGTTATAGCCGATAGTACTTTTTCTCAAAATGGCATCTTCATTAGTCCTGGAGGATTTCTACCTGTAGACCCAGAATCTCCAAATAATAGATTTGAGCCTCCTAAAAATCTTCCCCCGCTAATCAATCAACCTCCCAATGAAGAGAAGGTATTGTCTGTTCGCGATGTTCTCATTAGTGAAGCCGATCGCTATTTCCGCGAAGGAAATCTTGCAAAAGCTTTTGAGGTAATTGAGAAAGCCTATGTGTCTCAGTTAGAGCTCTTTACTGGTAATACTATTGACTCAGAGGCGATTACAATTGAGAACACTCAAGACTTGCTCTCGACAGTGGTACAGCAGACAGGGGACGTGGCGGCGCTAATCTATCCAGTCCTCCTCAATGACCGCATCGAAATCTTGGTGATTCCACCCAAGGAGAAGGGTAAGCCGTTTAGTCGCGCTTCGATCGCCACTAACCAAGAACAAATTGAAACAGTCGTGACCGATTATCGCAATAACTTGCGTGATGTCGGCTCCAATGACTATCTCGAACAGTCTCAACAATTATATGACTGGGTAATTCGTCCAATTAAGCAGCAGCTTGAGGCGATGAAAGTTGATACTCTCGTATTTGTAATGGATGGAGGGCTGCGCGTCACCCCACCATCAGCTCTCCATGATGGTAAGCAATTTTTAATCGAAAACTATGCGATCGCCAGTATTCCTGCCCTCCGAGTTACTCGCATCGAAGAGCGCGATCGCAAAGCCACTAGAGTCTTGGCAATGGGACTAACCGAATCCGTTGCAGGATTTAGTGCCTTACCCTCAGTGGATATTGAAATTAAGACAATTGCTTCTGAAGTTCTCAATGGCGATGCTTTTCTTAATGAGGAGTTTACAGTTGATAACCTGCAAACTCAGCGCCAGAGGGGTATTTACAATATTCTGCACTTAGGAACCCATGCTAAGTTTGTTAGTGATACGAGCAAAGATTCCTTCATTCAGTTTTGGGATAGCCGATTGAGTCTCAAAGACATTCCACAGTTACGCTTTGACAGCCCTGTGATCGATATGCTTGCGCTCAGTGCTTGCCAAACTGCGGTGGGTAATAATCTAGGAATTAGTGGACTCGCCGTAGAATCTGGCGCTAGAAGTGTACTTGCCTCACTGTGGGAAGTCTCTGACGCGGGAACTGCGCCATTGATGATTAGTTTTTACACGGCTTTCCCTGACGCGGTCAATAAAGCGCAAGCGATGAGAAAAGCTCAGATCGAACTTTTACAAGGTCGAGTAAGTGTAAGTGATGGGCAAATATTAGGCATCGAAGGAATTCCTAGTATTCCTTTACCTGTGGGGCTAACTGAGATTGATCTAAAACATCCCTTCTACTGGTCATCATTTATCCTTGTCGGCAACTGGCTATAAATCAAGAAATGGCTACGCCATTTCTTGATTTATAGCGAAGATTAATGACGGCGCTTCGTGCCGTCATTAATCTTCTGGAGTTTTGCTTTGTATTGGCTTCAAAAGCCGCAAAGGTTAAAAGCGTTGCTTAGCAACACTTTTAACCTTTGCGGGTTAGGATCAAAGTAGTGCTTCGCGCTACCTTGATCCTAACCCGAAATTTTGGGAGCGGAGGCGCACAAATCAGCTAGTTCACAGCGATCGCAAGCGGGCTTTCGAGCATTACATACTGCACGACCGTGATAAATAATCCTAATCGACCAGTTTTCCCAGTCAGGTTGGGGCAGCATTCCCATTAAGTCTCGTTCAACCTTAAGGGGTTCTTCAAACTTAGTTAGTCCTAATCTCTTAGTTAACCGTTTCACATGAGTATCGACAGTCACACCTGCATTAATGCCATAGGCATGGGCTAACACCACATTGGCAGTCTTCCGCGCCACCCCTGGCAGTTTCAGCAGGCTATCCATCGTGTTGGGAACTTGACCATCGTAATCCTTGACGATCATTTCACAGGCGGCGCGGATGTTTTTCGCCTTATTCCGATAGAAACCTGTGGAGTGAACTATTTCCATCAATTCATCAAGGTCAGCATTAGCTAAAGCGATCGCGTCAGGAAAACGCGCAAATAACTTAGGCGTAACCATATTTACGCGCTCATCGGTGCATTGAGCTGAGAGGATTACGGCGACTAAGAGCTGCACAGGGGTCTCGTAATCTAGGGAGCAAACTGCATCAGGGTAGAGTCGCTTGAGACGAATTAAGATCTCGTTGGCGCGAACTTTTTTGGATGAACGTCTTGTGATAATTCCCATCTCTCTATATTTTCTCCTCGCAGACCCAACGCCAAAGCAGATGTTTTGTACCTGTTGCTTGAATTTTTTTGACTTGATTGATTAGCGATCGCTTTTCACTGGGGCTAACGCCAAATAAAATAATTGAACTCTGCCAAACTAAAGTTGCCATAGTCATGGCGACACATAGCCCGATTCCCATCATTGGTATGCGGTTATAGATTAAAGTCATCCGCACGGCAACCCACGTAAAAGCGGCGATCCATAGTTCTATGTCCGATCGCAAAGCCCAAATACTTGCTGTGCCAACGGTTAGCCATAAAAATGCATCAAACATCCAGCGCAGATAGGTTTGCACTTCAATTAGTCTTTGAACTTGTCGCTCTAGCAGAGGATCTACTGGTGATTCAGCATTATCAGCGAGCGATTTACTATTTTCAGAGTTCATATATCCGCATTCAAAATATCATCAACCGTAAGCTGGAAGTCGGCAAATGTCGGTGAAATAATTTGCTCTCCCAAATAAAAAACTGTTTCTTGATAAATTCCATTAGTCATCAATAAGACTGAAACTAAACCCATTTCCGCATCAACAATCCAATATTCAGCTATGCCGATACCTTGATATTCATTTAGTTTTTCTTGGCGATCGACATTACGATAGTCGGGACTAACCACTTCAATGACTAACAAAGGTGGAGTAAATAAAATCGCCACTTTTCTTAAAATATCTAGTTCTTGCTGCTTGTGCAACACGCATAAATCAGGGCGACGGGTGCGTTTACCTGTCCAAATCTCGACTCCATTGGAGCGCACGCAATAAGGATAAGATTTTTGCTTGACTGTTAGCGATAAAAAGAAAAACAAAAAAGCAACAATTCTTTCATGCAGTCCTATGGGGGGCGGCACTTCTACTAATTCTCCATCATTAAATTCGTACCTTTTGTCAGTACCATCGTCATAGGTGAGGTACTCATCAAAGGTTAGCTTTCGGGTTGTCGTGATAGTCATAGTTAAATTTCCAAGACTCACTTACATCATATTCTTAAATCTTCTATAGCGCTTTGCGCTCGAAACCAGAAAAAATTAAAAGCGTTGCTTCGCAACGCTTTTAATTTAAACGAGGAAATGGCGTAGCCATTTATTTGTTTAAATTAACTAGCCTCAAGTGTGGGATTGCTGCTATTTCCCGAAGAGCGATCGCGCCACCATGCTAAGAAAATACAAGCATTGAAGATGCTGGAATATACGCCAGATAGGAAGCCAATAATTAGGGCAAGGGAGAAAAAGCGGAGGGTCGCACCTCCAAATAGGAAGATCGCAATGAGGGGCAAAGTTGAGGTTAGGGTTGTGTTCATCGATCGCCCCAAAGTTTGATTGATCGAAGCATTGACTAGATCATTGAACTTATTTGCGCCGCCATCAAGCTTTACATTTTCACGAATGCGATCATAAATAACTACCGTGTCATTGACTGAGAATCCGCAGATAGTCAACATCGCCACAATGAATAAGCTGTCAATCTCTACGCCTAGAGTTAATCCAAGGATTGAAAATATACCTGCGGTAACGAAAATATCGTGAAACAGAGCAATAATCGCACAACTGGCATAGTCAAGTTGAAAACGAAAAGCCAGATAAACCCCAATTCCTGTAAATGAAATTGCTAAAGCCAGTAAGCCATTGTTAAGAGCCTGTTGTCCGATCGCTGGTCCTACCTCATCAATTTGCGACTTTTTAGGATCAACTTCACCGTAGGGCTTGAGTGACTCGGTAATGGTGGAGCGCAGTCTTTCGCGATCTTCCGTTGATAGCCTTACAGTTCTAACGGACACACCTTGCAGTTCTTTGCCTTCAACGGACTGAATGATGCTGTTAGCAAAACCTTTAGACTCGATCGCCTGACGCACCACACCGATATCAATTTTTTTGCCGCAACTATTAGCCCCATCACAGGCAAGCCCAAGGGTAATACTCGAACCACCTGTAAAGTCAATACCTAAACGCAAAGGTGAACCAAATTGCTGAAAAGAAATCACCATCGCCACGACACCCGCCAAAATTACGGTAGTGGAAATGGAAACATAAAGCCGCGCATTTTTAATTACGTCTAATTTCATAGCACTGCTCCTGTTGTATTATCTTTTTTCTTTTCCGATACTGCTTCTTCTTCGCCTTCGGTCTTAGCCGATATTTTGCCAAATGATTTGACACCGTAGTAAGCGGGTTTACGGAAATTAGGATTGCTGATCATAGCGAGCATGAGCGATCGGCTAAGGGTAATAGCGGTAAACATACTGGTTAAGACACCAACCCCAAGAGTAACCGCAAAACCCTTTACAAATCCTGAACCGAGCCAAAACAGAGCACCACAGGCAATCAATGTCGTGATATTACTGTCAAGAATGCTTGACCAAGCTCGATAGAAGCCAGCTTCTACAGATTTGTAAAGAGTACGTCCTGCCTTTAATTCTTCTTTGGTTCTTTCAAAAATTAAGACATTGGCATCCACCGCCATGCCGATACTGAGAATGAAGCCAGCAATGCCTGGCAATGTCAAAACTACGCCGAGTAGACCAAAGGAAGCAAAAGTAATAATCGCGTAGGTAATTAAAGCTATATCAGCGACTACGCCCAAAATACGGTAGTACAAGACCATAAAAATGAGAACAAGTACTAAACCAGCCGAGCCTGCGTAAATACTACTGAGAATGCTGTCAGCCCCTAACGTTGCGCCAACAGTACGATTTTCCACAATTTCTACAGGTACAGGCAAGGCTCCTGCGCGTAATTGCAGAGCCAGCTCATTCGCTGTGTCGAGGGTAAAGTTACCCGTGATCACGGCGCGACCACCAGTAATCCCCTTGCCTTGAAATTCGGGACCCACGGAGGGAGAGCTGATTAATTTGTCATCTAGGAAAATCCCCAAAGCGCGACCAGTACCGCCAATTTCACCAGTGGTTTTGGCAAAGAGATCGCCACCCTTTTCATCGAAGGTCAGGGCGACTTGCCATGAGTCGGGACCATTTCCAGTTGGTGAGGCAACTGCATCTTTGAGCATATTGCCACTCAAGCCTGTGCGCTCAAAAATATCTTTTAGTCCGTCAATGCTTTTTTGGTATTTTTCTTCGCTCTCAGCGATCGCCTTTTGATCGCCTGATTCTTTGACAACTTCGAGCTGAATTGCTTCCGCCTGCTGCAATTGTAATCTTACACGCAACTCGCTTTCCGTACCTTTCTTTTGTTTACGAAAGTCCAGTTGAGCAGTTGTGCCCAGTACTCGTTCAGCTTGAGCAGGATCATTTACCCCTGGAAGCTGGACGATTAACTGATTATTACCCGATAGCAAAATTGTCGCTTCGGAAACGCCCAAGCCGTTAATCCGCTGTTCCACCACAAACTTGGCGGTTTCCATAATGCGCGGCGTAATTTCATTAATCCCCTGTTCGGGATTAGTTTTTGCTTGGAGTGTAAGCTGTGCGCCACCTCGCAAGTCCAAGCCCAGTTTGGGAGGATTATTTGCGATGAGGAACACAGCTCCTAATAGGACTGCCAGTACAAAGGCAAGCAGGCGGCTTTGTTTACCCATATTTTTATAGCTTGTGCGATCGCTGTGGCAAGGTTGTTGAGAGCCTTACACAATATTTAGATTTCGCAGATGACATACTTGAGATTAAGACATTTGTGATCATACTCTATATATTTCATCAGTACTTGTGTCTCTGTGTATTTGAGGTATGCCGCGCCTTCGGCGTGGCATACCGTTAGTGGCGGCGCATCGCGCCGCCACTAACTATCTTGGGTTTTAAGACAGCGCACAGCGCTGTAACTACGGAATAATTACAATTTTTTATGTTAAATAATTTAGAAAATCTTTTGGAAACTGTTGCCAAAGGAGAACTTAGCCCTGCCGAAGCTCTACAAAAACTTAAATATTTGCACTACGAAAACGTTGGGGAATTTGCCAAAATCGATCACCATCGCACCTTACGTACTGGTTTTCCTGAAGTGATTTTTGGATTAGGGAAAACTCCTAACCAAATAGTTCAAATCATGCGAGTCATGGAGTCCAAAAATCCTTTAGTCATGGCAACCAAAATTTCAGAAGCTGTCCATACGGAGATTCAGCGATCGCTGCCCACATTGCGGCACTTCCCGATCGCCCAAATCTCCTGTCTCGGTCAGTCCACGATGAAAAAAGAAGGCAAGATCACAATTTTGACGGCGGGAACAGCAGACTTGCCTGTTGCCGAAGAGGCGGCAGTAACGGGGGAACTATGCGGATTTGTAGTGGATCGGCTCTGGGATGTCGGTGTAGCAGGGATTCATCGACTACTCAGCCATCGCGAGGCGATCGCGGACGCTGATGTAATTATTGTCGTAGCAGGGATGGAAGGGGCTTTAGCTAGCGTGGTGGCGGGGCTGGCGGACTGTCCCATTGTGGCTGTGCCGACTAGCATCGGCTATGGAGCTAGTTTTAATGGGCTTGCACCTTTGCTGACGATGCTTAACTCCTGTGCCACGGGAATTGGTGTCGTAAATATTGACAATGGCTTTGGGGCGGCGATGTTGGCGGGTAAAATCTTGCAGCTTAAAAATCACAACGCCTCTCGCTCAAACCCAACCTAAGAGAGTTTGTGAATTTCACACAAGAGTTAGGGCTTCGACTTCGCTCAGCCAACGTATACTGCTGGCTAAGCGAAGCGATGCACTGAGCCTGTCGAAGTGTCGAAGCCTCTTCTAAATATTTAAAATTGCTATATTAATTGCTCGTCAAGGATAGTCGGCGCAATGCGCCAACTATTCTTAGCGACTTCTAGAATTGCCACACTATTCCTCGGCAGGAAAAGGCGTAACATATCTAACTTCCGAAAGCAGCCCATACTCAAGACCTTCGCCTAGAGCCTTGCAGGATGCATCAATAATGTTGTCTGAGACTCCCGCCGTTGACCATCTTCGCTGACCATTACTAAATTCAATTAGTACCCTAGTAGTCGCTTGCGTACCCGAATCACTGTTGAGAATGCGAACTTTATAGTCGGTGAGATAGAAGTTAGCTATTTCGGGATAGAAGTTAATTAGAGCTTTACGAAGAGCGCGATCCAGAGCGTCAACGGGACCATTACCTTCGGCGGCGGTGAGATGCTCTTCGCCCTTGACAATTACTTTGACCGTGGCTTGGGAGTTGACCATACCATCGGTGCGATTAGTGTCAGTGTTGCAATAAACATAAAAGTTACTAATCACAAAGAATTGGGGGCGATCGCCTAGGGCTTCACGGACTAGCAACTCAAAACTTGCTTCCGCCGATTCAAACTGATAACCAATCTTTTCAAGTTCTTTGGTCTTTTGCAAAATTTGCCGACAAGCAGCATCTTCTTTGCGTAGACAAATACCAAAGGTTTCCACCTTAGAAATGACATTACTCAGCCCTGCTTGCTCAGAGATAACGATACGGCGCAGATTTCCAATACTTTCAGGGGCAATATGCTCGTAAGTTAATGGGTTGCGCTGCACAGCACTGACATGGATGCCGCCCTTATGGGCAAAGGCGGAAGCTCCCACAAAAGGTGCATGATCATCGGGCGCAAGATTAACAATCTCGCTGACCTGACGCGAGACTTCGGTAAGTTGCGTGAGATTAGCAATGCACTCATAGCCCATTTTGAGCTGCAAGTTAGGGATCACAGTGCAGAGATTAGCGTTACCACAGCGTTCGCCATAACCATTGATCGTGCCTTGCACCATCGTTGCGCCATGCTGAACTGCCGCGATCGCATTAGCAACCGCCAAGCCAGCATCATTGTGGGTATGGATGCCGATTTGCGGAGATTCACAGCCCCACTGTCTGAGTTGGTCATAGACAATCTGGGTGATTTTGCCAACTTGATCGGGCAATGTCCCACCATTGGTGTCGCAAAGGACAAACCATTCAGCTCCAGCGCTAAAAGCAGATTTCAGAGTTTGTAATGCATAGTCAGGATTTTTTTGATAACCATCAAACCAATGCTCAGCATCATACAAGACGCGGCGATTTTGGCTTTTGAGGTAAGTTACGGTGTCACTGATCATTGCCAAATTTTCATCAAGGGTCGTGCGTAAACCCTCAATCACATGGAGATCCCAAGACTTGCCAAAAATAGTAATCCAGTTAGTTTTCGCACCCAAAATTGGGATCAACATGGGGTCATCTTTAGCTTGTGTCCCCGCCCGTCTGGTCGAACAGAATACTACCAATTCAGCCTTGCGTTGCTTTTCCGCAGGCGATCGCTGTCCCATTTGTCGAAAAAATTCATCATCCTTAGGATTTGCCCCAGCCCAGCCGCCCTCAATAAAAGCAACTCCCATCCGATCAAGGCGATCAGCAATTCGCAACTTATCTTCTACTGACAGCGACAACCCTTCGCGCTGTGTGCCATCACGAAGGGTCGTGTCATAAATTATGATTTTCTGCTGGCTCATTTACCCATAGCCTTGACAAGAAAAATGCCCCCAAAATAGAGGATGCCAACTGCGCCCGCTAGCAAGCTCTGGGTCATGGGGTCGGTCGAAGGGGTAAGCACTGCGCCCAAAATCACGGCTCCCAGCACAACGTATCGCCAACCTGCTAGCATTTTTTCTGAGTTGACAATACCCGTCATCGCCAGTAAAGCCTGAATCACAGGGATCTGAAAGGCTAGCCCTGTACTGAATAGCAATAGCAATACAAACTCAAAGTAGCGGTCGATCGACCAAAACTGCTCTACAACATCGCCGCCGTAGCTAATAAAGAAATTGAGAGCCGCAGGGATCAGCAACTCGTAGGCAAACACAATGCCTAAAACAAATAAGATGCTAGATCCAAAAACTATAGGTGCGATCGCCTTCTTTTCTTTGCGGGTCAGTCCTGGCAAGATAAATCGCACAATCTGATACAGGATTACAGGACTGGCGACCAATATGCCACTGTAGCCAGCCACCTTAATCGATACAAAGAAATATTCCCCTGGAGCAAGTTGTAAAAACTTCACGCCCTGAGCAGGAATTTCTAGCAAAGCCACAATTTTGTTAACTAAAACAAAGCAGGCAACTACGCCACCAAAAACCGCGATTAAGGCGTAAAAAATGCGCGATCGCAATTCTTCTAGATGGTCAAACAAAGACATCTCGACATCATCTATTGGTTCGAGTTCCTCTTTATCAGGCTCATCCTCAACAGTAACAATGGGATCAGCGATCGCATTAGTTGGATTCAGGCTAGGAATAGCTGAACCTGATGAGGTTTGAAGATCCTGCGGTTTTTCTGCTTCGTTTACCGTCTCTAGCATGATGTCGTTACTAAAACCTACTCAATCAAAGTATATCGATACTATAACGTTTTCCTGAGTGTAATAAGTTACTAAGAGCCAGTTACTAAGAACCGCAACGTGTAAGACCGCTCCTAAAGGAAGAAACCTTGATCTGTGTCATTCAAGAGAAACTTTTTGTATTAGTTAGCACAAAATCGTTTTCTTGAAAAAGTAAATAGCGAGCGCCCGATCCTCTCAGATATCAATACTCTCCCCATACAAGCGATCGCCACCAACAAATCAATATCAAAACAGCTCAATATCAAAACAGCTCAATATCAAAACAGCGATCACCACTAATCTCAACCTCAAAGCGATTTTCAATCTCAAATCTATTGACCGACTTCTGATATCAAAAATTTGTCTGTTATTCTGAGTTTGTATATTTCGTTTCTTTCTGAAGTGCTAAAATGCTTAAAGCTCATAGGTGGAAATATCCTGATTATTGTGATTAATATCAGAATTTTCAAATATCTCTAGGTGTTGTATTTCATCCTTGATTTGGGGAATCTTCTTTGGCTTATTTGTGGAGTTACCTGTGACGAACTTTTTCCCTAGAGATATTCTGTCTACAATCTCTCGCCATCCTCTGATAGTTGCGCCAGAGCTAACTGTGATCGAGGCGATCGCACTGATGGATAAAACTGGCTCTAGTTATGTACTAGTGGGTAGAGAGAATTCTGCTCAGGGTATGGGGATAATCACTGAGCGAGATATTATCCGCATTAATTCCCAGCGATTACCATTAGACCAGTTATCAACTCAGGCGGTGATGAGTCATACAGTCACGACCATCCAAGCTTCAAAGATTAATGTTAATGCCGTAATAACTTTATTTCAAGAGCATTCTGTACGGCACTTAGCTGTACTAGAAGGCGATCGCTTAGTTGGAGTAATCGAAAAAGAAAACTTAATTGAGTTATTTACTCAACGACAGAAACAGCTAGAAATTAGTGATCTCCAAACAGAAGATGCCAAGTTTTGGGCAAGTGAGCAACGTTCGCAAAAATTATTTGATGCGCTTCCAAAGATATCGGTGCAGGGCTATAGCCGCGATCGCCAAGTAATTTATTGGAATAGTGCTAGTGAGAAAATCTATGGCTATACCGCCGAAGAAGCCATTGGTCAGAATCTGGAGAACCTGATTATTCCTCCAGCAATGCGCCAAGATGTCATTAATTTTATAGAAGCTTGGGTAAATGGGGGAGAGCCTATTCCTGCTAGCGAGTTAACCCTAATGGCGAAAGATGGATCTGATGTGTATGTCTACTCTAGCCATGTTTTACTCAATAACTCAAGGAATGAGCCAGAACTATACTGCGTTGATATCGACTTGAGCTATCATAGACAAACTGAAGCTGCACTCAAGCAAAGTGAACTCCAAAGTCGAGCAATCTTAGCAGCAATTCCCGATCTTATGTTTCGAGTGGGGGCTGATGGGATTTATCGCGGGTTTGTTCAAAATCGAGATTTCGGAATATTATCATTGGAAGCCGATCCAACTGGTCAATCAATGGCAGATCTGATGTCAGAAGAAATTGCCAATCGACAGTTTTACTATCTGCAACAAGCATTGCTAACGGGGGAGTTACAGGTGTATGAGCATCAAATCCAAATTGATGATCGCTTGCAAGATGAGGAGGTTAGAGTCATCAAGAGTGGTGATGATGAAGTGCTATTTATGATCCGTAATATCAGCGATCGCAAGCAGGTAGAAGCTGCACTCAAGCAAAGCGAACTGACTAACCGCACAATTATCGAGACAATACCAGATCTCTTAATTCAAATGGATATGGAGGGACGATACCTCAGGATGCTTGCAGGTAGTGGTGTTCGGGTTATACCTTTTAACACTCCTGACCCGCCTGAAGTCAACAATGGTTTGCCAGCCGATTTAGCAGAACAGCGAATGTATTATGCCAAGCAAGCGATTGAAACTGGTAGCTTACAGATATACGAACAGATTGTTACCTCTGAAAATGAGCAACGTTATGAAGAAGTTCGGATTGCGCCCCTTAATGATCGGGAAGTATTGATCATTATTCGAGATATTACGGATGCCAAACAAGTTGAATTTGAACGGTTGCAAAATGAAGAACTAATCCGTGCAACTCGTCTCAAAGATGAATTTCTGGCTAACATGAGTCATGAACTCCGCACGCCTCTTAATGTCATCCTTGGCATGACCGAAGGACTCACCGAACAAGTCCTTGGGAACGTTAATGAACGACAAATTAAAGCCTTAAAGACCATTGAGAAAAGTGGTTCCCATTTACTAGATTTGATTAACGATATTCTAGATCTTGCTAAGATTGAATCTGGTCAAATAGAACTTGATTACCAACCTACAAAGGTAGTTCCGCTCTGCAAATCCAGTCTTGCATTTGTTAGCCAGCAGGCGATCACCAAACACATCCAGATCGAGACTCAATGGCAAAATAATCTACCTGATGTATTAGTTGATGAACGGCGAATGCGCCAAGTCTTGATCAATCTTCTGAATAATGCTGTCAAATTCACTATGGATGGTGGACAAATCACTTTAAAAGTCGCTCTCACCTCACAAGAAGATGCTCAATTAGGAATGAGGAAGCATCTGCAAATAGCGATCGCCGATACAGGTATCGGCATATCACCAGAAAATATACATAAACTATTTCAGCCCTTTATTCAAATTGATAGCGCTCTTAACCGCAAATATCAAGGCACAGGCTTGGGACTCGCCTTGGTGAAACGTATTGTGGAGTTGCATGGTGGGACAGTAGGATTAAGCAGTGAAGTGGGTGTAGGTAGTTGCTTTACGATCGTTATTCCCTGTGATGATGTTGTACCAACTCCTCCTGAATTAGAAAACCAGATCGATTTAAAATCTGAACTTAGTCAAGCAAGTCATGGTAAATATTTCACGATCTTGTTAGCAGAAGACAATGAAGCCAATATCAAGATGCTCTCTCCCTATTTAGAAGCCTATGGCTACCATCTACTCTTCGCAAAAGATGGATTGGAGGCAATCTCTATTGCCCAGAAAGAACAGCCCGATTTGATTTTGATGGATATTCAAATGCCAGTGATGGATGGTCTAGAGGCAATTCAGAAGATCCGTCAGATTCCCAGCTTAGTTAATGTCCCAATTATTGCCCTGACAGCTTTAGCGATGACAGGCGATCGCGAGAAATGTCTAGAAGCAGGAGCCAATGACTATCTCAGTAAGCCAATTAAGCTCAAACAACTTACAACAATAATTAAACAAATTTTAAATCCATAGCCTTATTGTCCCAACTCAACCATCAACATCAAAACAGCGATCGCCCATTCACCAAAAATAAAAACAACGCGATCACCCAATCATCCCAATCACCAAACAGCGATCGCCTATTCATTCCCAATAAACAGCGATCGCCTATCTAAAAAATCAACCAAATAACGATCGCTTATCTATCCCCTCAAAACAGCGATCGCCCCTCGAAAAAACTCACCAAACAGCGATATCTGAAGCTATTGGGATACGTGAAGTTATTTTACTCAAATGCGTGACATACATCATTTTTATGCATATAGTATATGTATGTAAGTTGAATGGGATTCAAACAAAGCCTACATTAATCTTCAAAAGCATGGCATACGTTTTTCTGATGCCGAAGCGGTTTTGTATGATCCTAATGCGCTTTCTTTTGAAGACACGACAGCCAAAGGTGAGCAAAGATTTATCGTAATTGGCATGGATCATCTCTGGCGTTTATTAGTTGTTGTCTACACAGATCGCGGCGATCTCGTTCGATTGATTTCTGCTCGTCCTGCTACTCGTTCTGAGAGACGTAATTATGAAGACGGAATATGATTTTAGCCAAGCTAAGCGTGGGGCTGTGATCCCTCAAACTGGCAAAACCCGCATAACGATTTATATTGATGATGATGTACTTGAAGCATTTCGGGAACGCGCTGATTCTGCTGGCAAGGGTTATCAAACGATTATGAATGAAGCGTTGCGGGAATATCTTAATAAAGTACAAGCCCCCCTAAACGAAGAAATTTTGCGCCGTGTCATTCAAGAGGAACTTCTTGTATTAGTTAACTCCAAAGTGGGGGCTTGAAAAAGCAAATTACAAACTAGCGGATCGCCTCTCTAAAAAATTATCCAAACAGTGATCGCCTATTCACCAAAATTTAGAGGAAGGCGATCACCCCATTATTCAAATCTTCAAACAGCGACCGCTTATTTACACAAAATAAAAAAAAGGATAATACCTAACACTTGCGTAAATCATATAAAAACTCAGGCTCTTTAAGTCCTAGAATAATTAATTCTTTGATATTATCTTGCAGAAACTTAATCACAGTAACTCTATCTTTCAGTATTTGATGATCTCCCTCAAAGTTCGCTGGTGTACCATGCGCTACAGCACTCCGATAACTGTATAACTTTTTCCATATTTTGTCTTCTCCAGCATCCATGAAATACCCTTTTGGTAACACTTCCCTAGAAAACCGTTTACGAAGTAGCATGATTTTATTTGTAATTTGATGGTTAATCGAGTCTAGTGATTCTGAGAGTCGAGGTGCATGAGTAATTAGGGACTCAATAATTGCGAATAGTCCTACAATCACTAGATCAGAACCATTAGGGATATCACTAAGAGAAGAAAAATTCTGAACAGCTATTCTCACAAAATTGAATTGGTCTGGTAGGTTTTGGTACATTTTATGAAGTTCTCCAATAGATGCAATTTGTGCTGTGGTAATAATCTCAGGTTTACCAAAAGCTTGATCCCAATTGCTGTAGCGCAAAGCCGCATATGGGGATATTAAAATATGTGCCATTTTTTTACCTTTTTCAGAGTAAAAAAGTTGCAATCCAATTTCAAAATTAATTGGCATAAGGCGTGATAATGATTGAAGTTCATGAATTTTTTCATTTTGCCCTTCAAATGCGATCACCCAATATTTCCATCGTTCTTTTGGTAAAGGAGCATGAGAATATGATGTATGTCCAATTGAGTTGATTGTTTCTACTACTTCTGCATCATATGGAACCCATGTAGTTCTCCCATACGGTAAAGACTCTTTTACAATTTTTTTGATTTGTTCTACTTCAGAATCTGTTGCAGATCGGAATATATAATTGGGCAAAATTTCAACTGGTAAATCGCCCACAACCTGTAAATGAGAAATAATGAATGCAATATTACTTTGTATCATTTTTCTGGCTTCCTAATTTTTACCCAGTAACAAAAATTCAGCTAAATTAAAGATTAACATTTTGGGCAGCCAGCATTGCATTCATATGTGTAAAAATCTGATCTAGTTCCCCAATGGTTTCTAACTCAGGAATCTCTTCAATAGAAAGCTGTTCTACTTTTCTTTTCTCTAGAAGCAACTCCATCCGATCCTGTAAGCGATCGCTAAACTTAAAAAGATTGAGATTGCCAAATTTCTCAACACAAATCTCATGAATTAGTAATGACGGTTTGACAAGTGTTGTAGTCATAAATTTACTCTGATCGACTAAATTATTAATTCAAACGCGATATTTTTGTTGTTCTCAATAGCCATGTGATGATTAGCGGCAAGTAATTCGGGAATTATCTGCTTGAGTTTATTAGTCAGGTGATCGAGGTTATCAGCTTCCGTCACCAAGCCGAGAATATCTGAACTCTCAGCAACCCAGACCTGAGCCTCTTGATCCCAAAACGCCTCAATTTTGTAATGACTAATCATGCACAACAACCGATTAACTTAGTTTTTATTATAGCTATTGATGAAGACGCGATCGCCATACTCATAAACCTGTTATCAAGCGATTTTATCCACAGCAATTGCCGATTACAACTAAAGAACTAAAGGTTAGGCTGCTTGCCGATAGAGCTCGCGGGCATAGTCTGTCCATGTGCCTTGCCCCCAATAGCGGAAGCAGCTTGTCTGGACTAGCAGGTTGTATAGCAAAGCTTGGCGATAGTCCGATCGCTTAGTTACTTCGGGATCAGCCGCTACTAATGGATCGTACTTTTCATGGAACTTGGCACTAAGTTGGTTCATCGGTTCTAATACATTTTCATAGCCATTTACCCAACTCATACTATTTGTCCACGAAGCTCCATCCATATGAAATTGATGATCCTCTGCTTTTAATTCTGCGATCGCCTGTTCTACAGTTTGCGTACTAATATTTTGACCGCACTTATGCCAAACCTTATGTTGCTGGACAGCTTGTACTTCAGGGTAGTCAGAGGGATTGACTCCTGCTGCTTCAATCATTTCTAGATATTCAGTACCATTTAAACCAACTACGCCCGCAGTTTCTCTGCCATTGTGTTTAAGCTGATTCCATACCAAGGGATAATCGCGAGGGAACTCATTCATCATCACGCCGCCATTCTCACCATCGGCAATCTGCGTAACTAGAGATGGAACTTCGATATTCCCAATTAATTGCTTACCTAGTCCCTTTGCCTCATGGTATGGCTGCATTTGAGCAACTAATTTGGTATCAGATCCCTGAGTTTTAATCAAGCAAGTAATACTAATTGATTCACCTTGAGAGTTTTTAGCGACGAGTTGATTAGGAATGTATTTCTGATCATGATTTAGGCTTGAGCCATCTAGAAGTTCCACTGAATGCTCTTGCACCATTAGCCAACGATAACCACAGTCTCGGAGAGCTTTAATGTATTCATAGAGTGTATCAGGATGATTTGGGAGGTGCATTTCAGGTGGTGAAAATCCCTTAACTCGCTTGAGAGCTTCAATCCCAAAAATAGAAGCAAAATGACTCTGCCATGCTTGAATATGTAGCTTGATATCGGGTATGGGTGTCGATGGAATTACGGCGTGACTCCACATTGTGCCTAACCATTCTACATAGGGCTGATATTGGCGATCGCAGGTAATTTTTTTGAGATTATCTAAAACATCATGGCGTTGCATTTGTTGCAAACCCCAAAGCAAATTGCCTGAATAGTCCAACATAATCCTAGGGTTGCAGCCCTGAGCAACCAGTTGAGGGATAAATTCACCCATGCGTCCGTAACACCAAGCAAATACGCCTGCATTGTGGTTGTCACCTTCGCCTTGATGCTCAAACATATGTTGTAAGTTACAGATTAATCCGCTGTTCGCCCCTGCTGGAATTGTCGGCTGGTGCATATGCAATGCACAGGCAAAGGCGGCGGTAATCTGTCCTAGTTGCAGATTATTCTGATTTAAAAATACTGGGGTACTTTCTAGCACGGCACGATTGATTTCGGCTTCGTTGCCGCAAATTGCTGGTAAGTCAGAGGTGACAAGGCTCGATGGTGTGGTGGTAAGCAAAACTTGTAAAACCTCAAAAATTGTTTTTTATTAAAACCTAAAGTAATAGGGCTTCGACACTTCGACAAGCTCAGTGCATCGCCAATGTATAAGGCTGGCTGAGCGAAGTCGAAGCCTTTCCCAACTCACTCAGGATTGCTACAACTCACGATACCAATAAAAAGTAATGAAGTGCGGTTCTATGAGCCGCACTTCATTACTTTTTACACTTACACCAGTTTGTGGGGCTTATTTAGGAAGCAGGTAGCTCACTGTTAACACTGACCTTAAAAGCTTTGACTTCGTTAGCTTTGGGTAGGGTCAAAGTCAGAATGCCATTGTTATAGTCAGCTTTGACTTGCTCATTTTCGATCGCTACAGGTAGAGCAAACACACGGCGGAACTTGCCATAGCTGATTTCACTCCAGTAGTAACCTTTACCAGATTCTTCTTTGCGTTGGAAGTGACGCTCACCAGAGACTGATAAGGAGTCCTTGGTTACTTGGATATCAAGATCCTTTGCTTCTACATCGGGCAAGGAGAGTCTGAGGGTTAGGTAGTCGCCATCATCGCGTAGCTCACTAGCAGGAACCCAACTACCTTTATTTGATTCTTGATCGACAGTTGCAAAATCACTAAATAAGCGATCGAACTGACGACGAACTTCTTCTATTTCTTGCAAAGGCTGCCAACGTACTAACATATCTATCACCTTGTACTAATTCAAAACAACTGTAAGAGTTAACAATATGAACTTGAAGAAGTAAATTGAGATTGATATTTGGTTACTTCCCTTTCGTTCACAACGATATTATGGGATATCTTTAAACTGGAGTGGAGATGGAAAACCGCACTAGCAAAGGTGCGGTTCACCCTACATTCCATTTCTCTGTACTTGCTCCCATTCTTCTTTGATTTCTTGGTCAATTTTTTTTGATGATCGAAGTAATAACCTATTGCGGCGTGGGCTTCTGCGGGTGTTAGGTAAAGTGTTGACAACACATTTCATCAACTGACCAACCATAAGCGAGGTAATCCATGACGATCTGCGCTACTCGAATGCGCGGTAAGCGTTGGAGTCTTGCGGGTTGGTTGTCGCTTTTTTCGATATGTGGATAACTTAGAACTAACATAATATTTTGCTTTTTTCTGGCTAAGTTGTCATGTTTTTACAGTATAGTCTTTACTTATATTGATAAGTTTTACTTAAATGATGGGTTAATCATAGTTTTTCTATCTCAAATCAATAAAAACTTTAATGAGATATTTCCAAATAGAATGAGTACAAATTAGTGAATGATAGACATTAGCTTAGTAAGATTTAGTAGACAACACTTAACTTTGCTAGCATACTTTTATATAAAAAATTTTTAGAGAGCCCCCCGCATGAAACTAGATTTAATGTATTACTGTCAAAATGATGGTTTACCTGACAAGTGGCTTTTAGAAGGATGTCAGTTAGGTAATATCAACTTAATTGTTGGTAAAAATGCATCAGGCAAAACCAAAATTCTTAGAGCTATTAACCTTATAGCAGGAATATTATCAGGTGAAGCAGATCTTAAACCGAGCCGAGGTTCAAGAAATTGGAAGCTTTTCTTTGACACTCATGACGAAGAAAACAAAAAAGTGTATGTATTAAAAATCGAGTCTGGGAAAGTAGTTGAAGAGAGTTTTACTGTTGGAGCAAAGCAATACCTAGATCGACAAACATCTGGTATAGGTAAAGTTTGGGCGGAGCAATTAAAGCAGGATATAGATTTTCAAACTCCAGTTGATGAAGTAGCCGCTCTAAAAAGAAGGGACTCTATTCAACATCCTTTTTTTGAGGAAATCTATAATTGGGCTAGTTCTTTAAGATATTATCAATTTGGAACAGATTTAGGTAGATCTAGCTTGATCGTTATGAGAACCCAAAAACTTGATGCTATCAGAGAAAGTATAAACTTTAAAGATACAGATCAAGTAATTGGTATTTTCAAGTTAGGAGAAGAATTGGGAGATAGTTTTATTGAAAATATAAAGTTGGATATGAAGCTCGTAGGTTACACAATATCTGATATTGGAACTAAGATCCCTTCATTTATACTTAACGAAAGTGAGGAAGTTTGGTCAGAAGGAGAAGCTCAATGTTTATATGTTCAGGAAGTTGATCTGACAGAAAAAACTGAACAGGGATCTATGTCACAAGGAATGTTCAGAGCATTATCTCTGATAATTCAAATTAACTATTCACTCCTTGCTGAAAAACCTAGCTGTATATTAATTGATGACATTGGTGAAGGGCTGGATTTTGAGAGAGCTTCAGCTATGATTAAAGTGCTGATTAGTAAAGCAAAATCTGGTTTAGTGCAACTAATAATGACCACCAATGATCGTTTTATTATGAATGGCGTTCCTCTTGAGTACTGGTCAGTAATTGAGCGCAAATCTGGCTTAGCAAAACTCCATAACACTTATAATTCAAAGCAAATTTTTGACGAATTCAAATTTACGGGATTAAATAATTTTGATTTTTTCTCTTCTCAGTTTTATCTTGAGGGTTTTGGCGAAGAGGAGATAGAAAATTAGTGAAAAGGCTTGCGATTTTTGTAGAGGGGCAAACAGAGAAAATTTTTGTTAGAAAATTACTTGAAGAGATTGCTGGTAAAAATAACATTGCTATTGCTGAACAGGCTATGCAAGGCAAAAAGAATAGTAGATTCACAGTATTAACCATAAGCGATCCTCTTACTGCTCAAACCAAATATTACGTTCTAATATGTAACTCTGGCAGTGATAATAGCGTTGTTTCTGATATCTGTGACCAGTATGCTAGCTTGGTTAGCTCTGGTTACAGTAAAATAATTGGCTTAAGAGACGTTTATCCCATTCCAATTGCAGACAAGGGTATTTTAGAGCGAAGTTTACGCATAGTACTACCTAGAGGAAGTGTTACTTCACATATAGTGCTTGCTGTAATGGAAGTAGAAGCATGGTTCTTAGCAGAGTGGAAACACTTTATGAAGATTGACATAAACCTTACCCCATCATTAATTCAGTCAAGTTTAGGGTTTAATCCTGAAGTAGATAATATGGAGTATAGAAATCATCCTGCCGAAGATTTACATCAAGCCTATCAGCTCGTGGGTAAATCTTATAGAAAGAGAGAGAATCAGGTAAACAGAGTCGTTTCAAATTTAGATTATGAGTTTTTATACCTACAGCTTGCTGGCATCGTTCCAAGTCTTGGGAAATTTATTAGTTATATTGATGATTTTATGATGCTTTAATTATGATCGTATTTTCTCAATCTTCCTCCAAGCAGCCTCATTGTCAGCTTTTGCCTTTGCCGTAGTTTTGATTAACTGATCGCCTCTCATTTCCGTCATAAAGCAGACAATATTTTTCATTGACAGGAAATTAAAATCTTTGGCGGAGGACTTCGGAAACCTTTAGAAACTCTAATTCTAGTTGTTGTAACACAATATCTATAGTTTTAAATTTACTGGGATGATCTGCGGTCTTACAGACTTGGCTAAGTTCTTTGCAAATGGAGGTGAGGCGACTAGCTCCTAGAGTAGCACAACCACCTTTGAGAGAGTGATTCTCAAAACTTATTTTTGCTAAATCCCTTTGTTCACAAGCTGTCTTCATTCTTGCGATCGACTGACCAGATTCTAGAATATAAGACTCTACTACGTCTGAGAGAGCCTGCTTGCCAATACATTGTTCCAAGTGAATGAGAGTCTCTTCTTCAACTACGACAAGTCCCAACGTAGCAAAATTAGTCTGAAAATACACTCCAGAGAGAGTGATTGATCGATCTATATTGACTGTCGAATCCAAGGCATACTGAGGATCTTGAATGGTTTCTATCGTTGCTGGTTTTGAGTTGTCAGTGGATCTAGGACTTAACTTCTGCGATAGTTTTTTGATAGTGCTAGCTAGCTCTTCAAACTTCAGAGGTTTGGTCAGATAGTCATCCATTCCCGAATCAAGCGCGGCTTCGCGTGATTCTCTGAAGGCATTGGCTGAAAGTCCAATAATCCAAGGATTGCGATCTGGGATTTGGCGGATCGACTGACAAGCTGCTAATCCGTCCATTACAGGCATTTGGATATCCATAAATATGAGATCATAGGCTTGCCGATGTAAGGCATTAATCGCTTCTAGTCCATTGCCCACGGCTTCGCCCTGATATCCTAACTTTTCCAACATCATTAGTAGAATTTGTTGATTGATGGAGTTGTCTTCTACTACCAAAATTTGAAATGGATAACGAGTTGCGTATTCTGAATCAACATTAACCTCATCATCTTGATGAGTAGACTCAATATCAGTTGTCTCTGCAAATGTATTGAGTAAAGCTCGATAGAGCTTAGACGCTGTGATTGGTTTGGTTTGGTAGCCAGATATGCAGCGGGACTTGGAAACCTCAGCATTAGCTATGGATGTAAGTAAAATGATTGGTAAGCCTGCAAAAACGTCACAAATGTTGGTGGCAAAGACTAACCCATCAATCTCTTGTAAATCGCGATCGACTATTAAAACGTCAAAACTATGATTTTCGAGGATTTGTAAAGCTTCTATTTCTGAAGAAGTGGTATGGACTGACATCTGCCAAACGGAGCCATATATGCGGGCAAGCTGCTGTAGAGTTTTACTTACACTGATTAGTAACATCCTCTTACCGATTAGTTCTGGCGCGATCGCTTCAGGCTCTGTGCTAATCGCCTGAGCACAAAAGAAAAAGTTAAAGGTTGTTCCTTGATTGATGACGCTTTTTACTTCCATCTCGCCGCCCATCAGCCTGCATAGCTGCTTGCTAATGGCGAGTCCTAGCCCAGTACCACCATACTGGCGCGTAATCGAACTATCGGCTTGGCTAAAGGGTTTGAACAAGCGTGACAGTGCATCTTCTGCGATCCCAACTCCTGTATCGATTACAGAAAAATCAAATCGATAGGTATTGGTACTAGCATCAAACAGACTAGATTTGACTGTGACTAAGATTTCGCCATTTTCTGTAAATTTGATGGCATTACCAATTAGGTTGACCAAAATTTGTCGCAGACAGGTAGAATCACCAAGAATCTGTTTGGGGACATCGGGGCTAATTAGCGATTCTATCTCTAGGGATTTTTCTACAGCATGAGAAGCTAATAGATCGAGGATGTCTTCGATAAATTCATACAAATCAAAGGGATGTTCTTCTAGCTCGACATTGCCTGATTCAATTCGAGAAAAGTCAAGAATTTTATTAATTACAGAAAGTAAAACTTCTCCACCCTGACGAATAGTTGACACAAATTGCTGCTGTTGCGGAGATAGATCGGTGTCAGCTAATAGCCCAGCCATACCAATTACCGCGTTCATGGGGGTGCGAATCTCGTGACTCATTGTCGCTAGAAATTCACTTTTTGCCTTATTAGAGGCTTCGGCTACTTTAGCCGCCGCTAATTTCGCTTCATCTTGTTTCCTTTGAGTAACATCTTCGACATTGATCACAAACTGCAAAGGATTTTGGGCAACATCATAAATTAGGCTAACCCGACTAATTGCATCTACTACATAGCCACTTCTGTGAATGTATTGCTTTTCTAGTACTACAGTTGTGGCTTCACAAATTAACAGTTGTTGTAAACCGTCTAAGGTTTGCTCTACACAATCAGGATGGGTGATATCGACTGCTCTGAGTTGCAATAAATCTGCGGCAGTATATCCATAAATCTTACAAATTTCGCGGTTGACGGTCAGGAACTTCCCGCTTAAATCAAGAGTTGCCATGCCGACAGGGGCATTGTCAAAAGAAACTTTTAGTAGTTCTTCGCTTTGGCGCAGTTCTTCAGTGCGCTGTCGGACTTTTGCTTCTAGTTCATAATTGAGATACTGAAGGTTTTGATATAGCTCCGCTTGTTGAATGGCGATCGCCAATTGCACGGATAGCTGTTGCAAAAGCCTAAAATCGACATCTTCCCAATTACGAGTATTTGCACATTGATGTACTATTAATAGCCCCCACAAAGTTGACTCGCTGTTGTTATTAATCTGTACATAAAAGTTAGGAGATTCTGGTAAGACAATAGGAACAACGAGGTTGGCTTTGACTTGAAATCTTTGGAGTAATTGAATATGGCAAGGGGTTAAGTTTGCCTTGAGGATGTCATTAGCCGCAAAGATTTTCCCTTCACGATATGCCCCGCCCAAATTATCGCGAAAGCAGGTATCAATAATATTGGCATTGAGGCTCTTGTCCCAAGGCTCATCGACTGCCTCCGCAACAATCGTGCCACTCATATTGGGATTAAATTTATAAATTACGGTGCGATCGGCTTGCAAAAAATGTTTGACATCCTGAACGATCGCTTCATAGATCTTGTCAAGCTCTAAAAACTGACGGATATGCAGAGCGATCTTATAAATCAAAGATTCTCGTTGCTGCGATCGCTGTAGCTTTTGAGATAGTTTAGAGTGATCAATCGATCTGTGGATAGTTCTACGCAGTGATGCGGCGCTAATTTCATCTTTAACTAGGCAGTCTTCAGCCCCCGACCGCATTGCGCTAGCAGCAATGGCACAATCACTTTTGCTAGCAAGTATGATTACAGATAAATCTTGAGAAAGTAATGAATTGCTGATCAGTCTCAGGAAATCACTAGCTTCACCATCCAATAAATGAACAGCCAGCAAGGTAACGTCTGGTTGATGCGATTGCCAAAGATTCAGGGCATCGGCAACATTATTGGTGTCAAAGATCTGGTAAGTGTAAGCAGTGTCAGTTTGGAGATGATGCTTATAAATAGACACATCTGCTATGTTGGGATCGATAATTAATACCTTCAACTGAGAAGGAAATAATCGTTGATCATCCTTACCATCTGACAAATTAGACATTAATGAGGTATAAAAAATTTTATTATTTTTTAATTGTACCCAACTACACGTAAGGGTGTTAATAATCAAAAATTCTGAAAGCTGTGGCTGTTGTCAGTCAAAACCAGAAGACGAGTGGAGGCGGCGCTTCGCGCCGCCTCCACTCGTCTTCTGGTTTTGAAGTCAGCGCAAAGCGCTGTAGTACTGAGTCACGCCCAGTCATCCTGACCTTCATCTTGCACCATATAGACTCGCCCGATCGCGTGAATCTGCCTTGACTTGACAAATAGCTCTTCCTCGCTCAATCCCCAACTAGTAAGCACTTTAAGCAAATCTGCTTGAATATCACGAGCGCCGAGAAAACCCTTGTAGCGAATAATTAACCTTGCTAAGTCAGCGTAACTACGGTTGTTGGGAACAGTTTGGGTCAATAATTCATTAACTATTTGCCGATCTTTGGTGTATTGGGGATGGCGCTGATCTTTTTTTTCTGCCATAGAGTTTATTACAGCATTGGCTGTCCGCTACGCGGACAGCCAATGGTTTTGATCTTTTTAAATTAAGGTTGGCTGAGCGGAGCCGAAGCCGTGACTAATTGCGTAAAATAATCACGCCTTCGCCCGTAACGGGTGTTCGCGCAACTATGTGATTTTCAGTGTCAGCAACAAATAACTTCTGGAAATTTAGCGATCGCGAGCGGCTTTGCAGATCATCTACCAACTGTTTTTGTTGACTAGGATCTAGCTCATACCACCCAGAATTTAGCGCCACAATCAAGCGTCCACGCTTGAAATTGGTTTGTACGGAACCTAGCAAAGATTCACCATATTGTTTCGCCACTTCAGAAACTTGGTTTTGAACCTTGGCGATCGCAATTTGCTCGGCTGTCAAAGGTACATCACCAGTTTCTGGCTTAACTAAGTCTGTGACCGCTGGTGGTTGCGATTGGGTTTGCTTGCTAGGCTTGACGATGGGCGCGGGACTGGCGGCAACTTTCTTGACATTGCGGCTATGGGAAGGCGAAGGCTTCAGAAGGATCACTAAAGAAAATAATGTCACCAAAGCTATAGTCCCAGCTCGCTTGTTAAAAATACGTTGCACTTCCTCAGATAGCGGCACTTGCTGAGCGATCCCCGAAATTGAACGCCAAATGGGAGCCGTAGCAGTGACTGTTTTTTTCCAAATGTCATTGGCTTGGAGGTCGTTCCAATATTTAACTAGAGAAGGAGTTGCGGCGGCTTTGGCAGAAACTTTTTGCCAGATATTTGTAGCGATCGGATCGAGTTTATTAACGGTAATCTGGAGAAATTCTAAAATCTTGGGGGTGACTTGCTCTTTCACAAATTTCCAAGCAATGCCAAACTCTTGCTCAATCTGGGCAACCAAGGGAGAAACTGGCTCGGTCGAAGCATTTAAAAGGGCAACTGGCTCACCATTTTCATCAAGGGGCAATGGCTGACCATCTAGATTTTGCTTTAACTTGCTCAATGTGGAGATTGTTGCCGCGATCGCCTTTGCCGAGAAACCCTTTGCTATAACTAGAGCCTTGTCTAGATTAGGGTTGCTAGATGCTGACTCTTGGGGCGTGGCTGTGTCGGTAAGCTTAGTTTGCAGATTAAGCAGAGCTGGCAACAAACCATTAACAAGCTTTAGCAGTAGCATCTGTAGTTGAGGCTGTACTTTTGTCCATGTTTGGCTCACTTGCTGAGATAAGCGCTCAATTATCTCTTTGCTTTTGTTTTCTGTCATAACTAACTCCTGTCACAATTCGCATCACAATTCATGCTGTTGCCATGAAAGCTATCACAGTTTATGCAAGCACAGCAATATGTATCGTAAAGTAACAGTTGCTCATCTTAGGTTTTTATAGCTGTAGTCATTCTTGGACATAAAACCCAGAAGCTAGTGGTGGCGCAATGCCACTAGCTTCTGGGTTTGGGTTTGTTTCCCCGCCGAAGGCGGGGGAACAAACCAGTAGTCACTTGCTTGAAAAGCACTATATGTGTAAAGCCTTTTCAACTTGATATAAGTAGATCGGGTCATCCTTGATATAGTTAAGTAAGCTAAATTACTCATCTGTTTTATAAAAATCGAGAATCGGTTTCACAATAAAGATACTGAGATTAGCTGTTATAGCCTCTTATGGCTTCAAATAGTAAGGAAAATTTTTGAAATCTCAGCTAAGCTGCGATTCACAAAGATTTATCCAGTTTTGCGTTTGTTCAGTTCAAATACTTAGTTAATATTTCTGAAATACTATGCGAATTCTCGCTCTAGCTTGGGAATTTCCACCGCGCATTATTGGAGGAATTTCTCGCCATGTAGCAGAGCTTTACCCTGAAGTTGTTAAGCGCAGACATGAAGTACATCTAATTACTGTAGCGATCGCAGATGAACCTTTAGAGGTAGTAGTTGATGGTATTCATGTTTATCGCATTCCTGTGGAATCTAGTCACGATTTTTTCCATTGGGTCGCGCAAATGAATACAAATATGTTGCATTTTGCCAAGGAGTTCTTGTCGAATAATGCTGAATTTTCTATAGATTTGCTCCATGCCCATGACTGGCTAGTTGAAGCAGCAGCGCTTACTTTAACAAGGGAGTTTAATATTCCGCTTGTAACTACCATTCATGCCACTGAGTATGGGCGCTGTAATGGCATTCACAATGATACGCAGCGATATATCCATCACAAGGAGATTCAACTGACCCAAGCTTCACAGCGAGTGATTGTTTGCTCTGAATATATGCGCGGTGAATTGCAACGAGCGCTTGGTTGTCCTACTGACAAAACTGATGTGGTCTACAACGGACTCAGTAATGAACGTTGGGGAAATATCGCTGCTGAGCATAAATGCGACATGGTGTCTTTAAAAAAGCAATATGCCGATCCTGAAGAAGCAGTGATTTATTTTGTAGGACGAATTACCTACGAAAAAGGAATCTATGTGCTTCTCAATGCCATGCCCAAAATAATCGCTGCAATGGAAGATAAAGTTCGCCTTGTCATTATTGGCACTGGGGATGCCTATTCAATTTTGTTGCAGCGCCAAGCTTGGGATCTGGGGATTTATCACAAGGTTCTATTTACAGGATTCATGGCTGATGCTGATTTCTGGCAATTTCAAAAGATTGCTAGCTGTGCTGTTTTTCCAAGCCTATACGAACCCTTTGGGATCGTGGCTCTTGAGAGCTTTGCGGCAAGAGTTCCCCTCGTGGTTTCTGATACGGGTGGTTTGCCTGAAGTAGTGCGACACCAAGTTACGGGGATCGTCACTAAAGTAAATGATACTAATTCCTTGGCTGATGGCATTATCAGTGTGCTGCGTGATCCCGACTATGCTCAAACTCTCGTAAGCAATGCCCAGCACGATTTGAAGGAGCGTTTTGCTTGGGATTTACTTGCTGCTCAAACTGAAGATACTTTTATGAAAGCTGTAAAAGTTGGATAGAGGTGGCGCAAAGCGCCACCTCTTATAAAATCAGATGTAGTTCCGCCCGCGTAGCGGGCGGAACTACATCTGGCTACTTAATGATTGATGATAGTGCTTTTAATAGGGGGATTTCGCAGTTCTGATGGTGAAGGTAGTAAAGACAAAATCACTGTCAAAAGAGAGATGGAAACCATACTGCCGATGAAAAACTTCACAAACCATAACTCAATCGGGTCAGGGTTCGATTTTGATTTTGGTGAATTCATAGTTATTGGGATAAATAATCAGTAGAAAGATGATGTGAAAGGCTTATTAGTCAAAGCATTGGATCTGCGGCTTCTTTCAGCCAAAGCGTTCAAGCAACATTGGACATTTTTAATTAGCCTAGTTAATAAAGGGAGTTTGCCAAAAACTCCAATTCTCTTTGTTGAATGGCGATCGCCACTTTTCGATCAAAATACGCTCTAGTTGTTGACGGGGTCGAGTTGCTAGGGGAGCATCCCACCAAAAGGTCATCACTATTTGAGTAGGAAGTTTATGGGTGATATGTAGCTCTCTGTAGTTTATAAGGTAGCGCTTGCAGTCATGAACACCTTTCCATCGTTGCGAAGAACGGCAAGTCTCTCCTATATATAATATGACGGAAGATTGTAAAGAATTACCTAGATCTATAACAAAGTATACACAGGCATCACCAGCATCGTCATGAGGCAAACGATAGAATTCGGCGGGTTGAATCTTGAGATTAAAAGGATTAATCGCGTGGGGATCGCAGTGACTTGACGGTAGGTCAAATAGAGAACCTTGTATGGCTGGGATCATTGTGGAGATAGAACTCTGGTAATTAATAATCGCCTGTTTCCATAACTGTAAAGATTGACTTCCCATGACATAATCTGCACCACTGTCATAGAGTCGAGAATTGTGCTGAATTCCTTCACTAAAGAGCGATCCCTGTTCGTGGTTAATCTTGCTTTTACTGCTGTAGGGGGTGGGGTGATCGCTCATACTAAATATGTTAAGTTGTTGGTAATTCGGCCAGTGTAAACCGATGGAGATTTAATTGGGATTGGTTTTTGTGACTTCTAAACTGCCACCACCAATATTAACTGGGCAACCGTTAACCGCCCTTGCACCCATGCAGGATGTCACGGACTTAGCTTTTATGCAGATGCTCAGTGACTACGGCTGTCCTGATTATTATGTGACTGAGTATTTTCGGGTCTATGCAAACTCGAATCTTGACAAAAATATCCTGAAATCAATCACTCGCAACGAGACGGGACGACCTGTTTTTGCTCAGTTAATTGGCGAAAGTATTCCTGATATTTTGCGAATCGTGCAGCAACTCAGTAAATATGCAATCGCAGGCATTGATCTAAATCTAGGCTGTCCTGCGCCGCGAGTCTATCGCAAAAATGTCGGCGGTGGGCTGCTGCGGGAGCCTGAAACCATTGAGCGTATTTTTGATGCCATGCGATCGCAAATTTCAGGGCTGTTTACCGTAAAAATGCGGGTGGGATTTGACTCAACGGATAATTTTGAGAAGTTGTTGCAGCTAATTAATACCTACGAAATTGATTTATTAAGCTTGCATGGGCGCACGGTTAGGGAGCTATATCGGGGCGAAGTGCATTATGACTTGATTGGTCAAGCGGTGCAGACTGTAAATTGTCCAGTGTTAGCCAATGGCAATATTACCTCCCACCTCAAGGCGGCACAGGTTTTGCAAGAGACAGGAGCCGCAGGGGTGATGATTGGGCGTTCTGCAATTCGGAATCCTTGGATTTTTCAACAAATTCGCGATTATTTTGCAGGTCAACCGATTAAAGTAACTACCCTTGCCGATGTTTATCAATATATTCAGCATTTGTTTGCGATTACCAGCCGCGAAGATCTTAGAGAAAAATCCCATGTCAATTGTTTGAAGAAGTTTCTTAATTTCATTGGTACAGGTATTGATGATCAAGGTAATTTCCTATCAGAAATGCGATTGGTACAGTCCAAGCAAGAGCTTTTTGAGCTTTGTGATCGCCACTTACTAACCAATCCCGATCTTCCCTTTGCGATCGAGCCGTATGACAATTTAGTAGCCCGCCCCAGTTGCGAATCTAATGAATAAAAATATGCCCAAATTTAGCAACTTTCAAACTGTTGTCTCAACCTTGACCAAGCAACAAACCCAATCAACGTATCAAAGAGTTTTAACTTTGGGATTGAGTTTCTGCGTTTTGGTTTTTATAATTTTTAACTTAGAAACTTTGTCGGCAAAGGCAAGCGATCGCAATTTCTTGAATGTGTCTCTGGACTTCATCAATGAATACAAGTTACCCAAACAGTCCTTTGAGAATACTCCCGTTGGTGGACTCTCGGGGCTTGCCTATGATCGCTTTGAAAATGTCTTTTATGCCGTTTCCGATGATCGCAGCGAGTTTGCTCCTGCCCGATTTTATACGCTCAAATTAAAGTTTGATCCTGAGCGTCCCCAACTTGATGAAGTAGAAGTAATTGGCGTAGATATTCTCAAAGATAAAAATGGTAATACCTATCCTCAAGGAGAAGTTGATCCCGAAGGAATTGCGCTCACGGGCGATCGCACAGTCCTTATTGCTAGTGAAGGCGTGACGAGTAGACAAATTGCGCCATTCATTGATGAATTTGATCTGCTCACGGGCAAGCGATTACGCAGCCTCCCCATTCCCTCCCGATATCTATTTGAGTCAGACCAAAAGAGTTCCCGAATTGGCAAAACAGAAATCAAGCCAGAACCGCAGGGAGTCAGAGATAATCTTGGCTTTGAGTCCTTGACTGTAGTGCGGGACTCCCAAGGTGATCCCTATCGTGTATTTGCGATTACCGAAGAGGCTCTGTCGCAGGATACTCAAGCTGATGTACAACAACCTTCTGAAAGTCGCTTTCTCCATTATTTAGTTGGTAATATCTCGCCCCTAATCATTGCCGAACATCGCTATCCTGTGGAAGCGATCGCGCCACCCGTTAACCAAAGAGGAGTAAATGAGATTATTGCCATTGATCGGGGTGGACATTTTCTGACCCTTGAGCGTTCCAATGGCGAGAATGGACTAAGTGCAAAAATCTGGCAAATTTTTACAGGCGATGCCAATGACACCTCAGCAATCAAAAGTTTTCGGACTGCTCCCAATGTGCGTTCTATTCGTAAGAAGTTAGTACTTGACTTAGCAGATTTGGGAATTAAGCTGGATAATTTAGAAGGTATGGCGATTGGCCCTAAACTTGCAGATGGCTCCCAAAGCTTGATTTTAGTCAGTGACGATAACTTCAGTAATAATCAATTCACTCAGTTCTTATTGTTTCGACTCAATCGCTAATAAAGTTAAATTTTTTCGCCCGCTACGCGGGCGAAAAAATTTGAGTAAGCGCAACGCGCTGCCATTTCTATTTAAGAGCCTTCAGCAGTCCACCACAGGCATCAAATAACAAATCAATTACATAATTAAATCCATCAGCGCCGCCATAGTAAGGATCGGGAACCTCTTTATCAGGGTAGCTTTGGCAATAATCACACATCATCTTGACTTTGTTGGCAAATTTCCCTTCTTTGTCTAAGGCTAAAATATTGCGATAGTTGTCTTTATCCATTGCCAAGATTAAATCAAACTCTTGTAAGTCCTTAGCTTGAAATTGCCGCGCTGAACCGACAAAAGTTAAGCCGCGAGCCTTTGCTGCTGATCGCATTCGGCTATCTGGCAAAGCGCCAATATGCCAGCCACCCGTACCTGCGGAATCACATTCAAAGCGATCGCTTAAATTTTCTTTTAAGAGCAAATGATTCATAATATTTTCCGCCGCAGGCGATCGGCAGATATTTCCGAGACAGACAAATAAAAGTTTTTGAGTCATACTTCCTTCCTTAAGTAATCATTGTGGTGCGGCGGAGCCGAGCCACTTCCAGAATAATGTTGAAAGTACTGCTTTGCAGAGCTTTCAACATTATTCTGGGTTTAGGTTTAAGCGCAGAGTGTTAACACTTTCTCGACAACTTGGGGCGTGACATCGAGGTTTTCACCCAAAGCCACAAAGCCACGCTTCTCAAAGCGATCAATGATCGTAGGAATTACATCTAATCCCACACCATAGTCGGATAGGTGAGTCTTAACTCCAACCGACTCAAAGAAGTCACGAGTTTTGGCGATCGCCTGATCGATGCGAGACTCCTCAGTTCCATCTACCAGACCCCAAACTCGCTCAGCATATTGCAGTAGTTTCTGACGCTTGCGATCGCGCTTTACATCCAGCATATTTGGCAACACAATCGCCAAGGTCTGGGCGTGATCGATGCCATGCAAAGCGGTCAACTCGTGCCCGATCATGTGAGTTGCCCAGTCCTGCGGCACACCAACACCGATCAATCCATTTAACGCCATAGTCGCGCACCACATCACGTTAGCTCTCGACTCATAGTCATGGAGATTGGCTAAAGTTTTAGGAGCTTCGGCGATCAACGTTTGTAGAATTGACTCCGCCATCCGATCTTGTAAGGGCGCATTGACGGGATAGGTCAAATACTGCTCCATGACATGAGTGTAAGCATCGACAATGCCATTACTGACCTGTCGAATCGGTAATGAGAAGGTCGTCTCAGGATCAAGAACAGAGAACTTCGGAAATACCAAAGGACTGGCGAAAAATAGTTTTTCTTGGGTTTCCCACTTGGTAACGACAGAGTTGGTATTCATTTCCGAACCAGTGGCAGGCAATGTTAGCACTGCCCCAAAGGGAACTGCGGCAGTGACGGGAGCCTGCTTTGCCAAAATATCCCAAGGATCTCCTTCAAAGGGAATTGCAGCAGCGATAAATTTAGTCCCGTCCAAAACTGAACCACCACCGACCGCCAAGAGAAAATCGACTTGTTGCGATCGCGCTATCTCTACAGCTTTGAGTAATGTCTCTAAATGTGGATTTGCCTCAATGCCACCAAACTCTAGAACTTCAAATCCTGTTAAAGCAGCTTTAACCTGTTCATAAACTCCATTGGTCTTGATGCTACCACCACCATAGGTGAGTAAAATCTTCGCTTTGGCAGGAATCTCTGCGGCAATATTCGCGATTTGTCCTTTACCAAAGAGAATCTTGACTGGATTGTAAAAAGCGAAATTTTCCATGATTTACATTAATAGAAATGGGAACAGTTAGGGGGCAGCTTTTCAATGTTACGGCTTTGCCGCATTATTAAAAAGTAATCCTTGCTTAAGACCCAGCGCTAGAGCTTGTGTCTTCCGCTTAGCGAGTGACATAGGCTCTGGCAACTAGATTTAGGTTTTAAATATATAACTCCCTCTTTATCATTATGTCAGATCTCACACCTTCGCAGATTTTGCAAAATCGTCTTAGTTATCAAGGGCGTAAATTTTCCTTCCATGTCGATCGCCTTCAACTACCCAACGGGGTCGTTGGTGAATACTCTTACATCAAGCATCCAGGAGCGGGTTTAGCAGTTCCCGTAACTAAGGACGGCAAATTTATATTAGTCAAGCAATACCGCTTTGCCATCCAGCGCTACCTCTTGGAGTTCCCTGCGGGAACGCTGGAAGTCGGTGAGGGGCATGATCTAACTATCAAAAGGGAACTAGAAGAAGAAACGGGCTACAGCGCTAGTCAATGGCAATATTTAGGAGGCTTTTACATTTGTCCTGGATATTCCGATGAGATTATCCACACCTATCTGGCGCAAGATCTAGTCAAGCTAGAACAACCTCCTGCCCAAGACGAAGATGAAGAGATAGAAGTTGTGATGCTCAGTCGGGAAGAGATTGAGGGGCTATTGCGATCGCAAAATGAAAATACTAGCCTTGATGCTAAATCAATCACCGCCTTTCACCTAGCCTTACAATTTCTTTCATGAATTTCTTTTAAGTAGCTTGGCTTAATTAAAATCTAAAACCAGAGGTTGTTCCGCCCGCGTAGCGGGCGGAACAACCTCTGGTTTTAGGCTTACCTACTTATAAATTCAGTAGTGTGGTGTGTGGCAAAGCCACACACTAGGGAATAACGGCGGCACTATGTGCCGCCATTATTCCCTAGTAAGTCTTTTGATAAGTTTCTTAGTTTTTAAGGAAGTGCAAAGCACTGTAGCTGCTATAGTTATGTGCAGATTCGTAACCTTGAAAATATCATTTAGAGGCAGCAGATTATGTCGTCCCCAGCCAAAAAGTACCGATTAATTACCCGCAGTGATTTTGATGGTGTGGTCAGCGCGGTATTACTCAGAGAACTTGACATGATTGACGAAATTCTGTTTGTGCATCCTAAAGATGTGCAGGATGGGAAAGTAGAGGTTTGCGATCGCGATATTTTGACCAATCTCCCCTACATTGAGGGTGCTTACCTCATATTTGATCATCACCTTAGTGAGACAATGCGGGTCTATGACTCGCCCGAAAATCATATTATTGAAGGGGAAGCTCCTTCAGCCGCTAGGGTCGTCTATAACTACTACGGCGGCAAATTGAAATTTCCGCACATTTCCCAAGCGATGATGCACGCTGTGGACAAATGCGATTCTGCTCAATTTGACATTGAAGATATTTTACATCCACAGGGATGGGTTCTCTTAAGCTTTCTGATGGATTCTCGGACTGGACTGGGGCGGTTCCGTGAATTTACGATTTCTAACTATTCTTTGATGATGGAATTGGTGGAAGCTTGTCGCACTATGACCATTGAAGAGATTATGGAACTTCCAAATGTGAAGGAGCGCGTGGAACTTTACTTTACACAACAGGAAATCTTTAAGAAGCAGATTCAAAACTGTGCTGAAGTTCACGATAAGTTAGTGATCGTCAATCTGCAAAATGAAGATACGATCTATGCTGGCAATCGTTTCATGATTTATGCGCTTTATCCAGAGTGTAATATTTCCATTCACATCATGTGGGGACGACAAAAGTCAAATACTGTCTTTGCGCTAGGTAAGTCAGTCCTTAATCGCACCTGTCCAATTAATATTGGCGAGCTAATGTTGCGCTATGAAGGTGGTGGTCATGCCAATGCAGGAACCTGCCAAATCGATAATGACCAAGCAGAGGAGGTCAAGCAGGAGCTAATTGACATCATTACTCGCAACAATGTAGAGAAGGAATCAATTAGTTTTTAATCACTGCGCTTCGCGCTGCAACAAGAGAAGCTATTTCACCCGCTACGCGGGCGAAATAGCTCCTCTTGTTATAGCAAGGTTTTTAGTTTGGATTGCAACAGCAGCAACGCCTTAGCGCGGTGACTAATTTTAGCTTTTACCTCAAGAGAAACTTCGCCAAAAGTTTTCTGAAGCTCTGTCACAAAAAAGATCGGATCATAGCCAAAACCACCCTGCCCCACTGGAGCTAAGGCGATCGCCCCCTCACAAGTACCGATCGCATCGGCAAATATTTCCCCATCGGGAGCAGCGATCGCGATCGCACAGACATATCTCGCATCTCGATTGGAAATATTGCTTAGCTCCTGTAAAACTCGATCAATGCGAGCTTGATCAGTCTCAGCATACCTAGCCGAAAGTACTCCAGGAGCGCCATTAAGAGCATCTATTTCCAACCCAGAGTCATCAGCGATCGCCCATTCATTCGTTGCGATCGCCACCTGAGCAGCCTTGAGATGGGCATTAGCCATAAAAGTTAGCCCCGTCTCCTCTACATCGATATCATCAGGCTTGGGGATCAGGTTTATGCCCAATTGTGTAAAATAATCGCGAAATTCGACAATTTTCCCTGCATTGCCACTAGCAATCACTAATTTTTGCAATCGAGCTGATACATCCGACATTACTTAAACCATTAATTTGTATAAATATTAGCGCCGCACCAGCAGCAGAAGGGTGGCGCTTCGCGCCACCCTTCTGCTGCTGGTTTTGACTAGCGACAACTATAGTTGGCAATACGAGCAAAACCAGCAGGATCAAGACTCGCGCCGCCCACCAATACTCCGTCTATTTCAGGTTGAGCCATAATCTCATCAATATTATCTGGTTTGACTGAGCCGCCGTACTGAATGGTCACATTAGGATTGCTGAGCTTACTACGAATTAAGCCAATGACCCGATTGGCTTCGCTAGCAGCACAGGTGTCACCAGTGCCGATCGCCCAAATAGGCTCATAGGCAATTACTAAATTATTTTGGTCAATATCAACTAGATCTTGGGCAAGTTGCGAAAAAATCCAAGATTCAGTCTCATTACTATCTCGTTGTTGCTTACTCTCACCAACGCAAAGAATCGGGGTCAACCCATGGGCTTGTGCGGCTTTTAGTCTTTTATTAACTGTTTCATCAGTTTCACCAAAAAATTGGCGACGTTCACTATGCCCGATGATCACGTACTTAATGCCCATTTCAACTAACATTGGCGCAGATATTTCGCCAGTAAATGCTCCGTTCTCAGCCCAATGCACATTTTGAGCGCCGACACTAAAGTTGGGATGGCTAACTGTTGGTGCTAAGGTCTGCAAGAGCGAGAGGTTTGTATAGGGTACACAAATAAGGACTTGCTGGTTAGCGATCGCTGCTTGGGAAGCAGTATCCTTTAAGTGCGTAGAAAATTCCGAGAAAAATGTCTTGGCTTCGGACTGGGTTTTATACATTTTCCAGTTGCCAGCAATAACGATCTTACGCAATGCTTGTTTACCCTTAAATTTAGATTTTAAAAATAGTGATTCATTTTTATCTTAATCTAATAGAGGATCACTACATCTCAAAAATTGCAAGGCTCTGCACTTAGGGTTCTCCGATTTAATAAGGAAGCGATTTTTGATAGCGCGGCAAAGTTATGTTATCTAGAGCTGTTCGCTTATTTCACAGCTTTGAAAAATTTGTTCAATACCCCCCAAAAACTCAATGAGTCTAGCAGAAGGCTGCTAGACTCATGTCTTTATATAAATCAATTAGTTATCTTACTAGAGGTTTACTGATATGTGCTTAGTATTGATCAACTTTACGTTTTAGCCTTTACATTTAACAACGCAAGTTTGTCTCGTTTCTACTTTTTACTTAAATAAGATTTAAATAAACTAATAAGAAGAAATACAAAAGACCCTAACTACAATACAGGCTATGGAAGCCATCAACACTGTTACGACCTTTGGAATAAGCACTGCCCCGTAAAGATCGAAGAATCGTGGGGAGCAACAAAGTATCAATCCGATTTTGATCTTTAACTCTCTCTTTTGCTTCCTCCTTTTTTATTGAAAAGTAAACTTCAATATTCAAGCTAGGTCTGCGTTTGGATTGAGTTTCTCTGTCTCTTGTGCCATGTATATACATTAATGTGTTTAGTGTCATACGACACTATTTGTTTACATAAATTCACGAGTTTCTCTAACTATCTCTGAGTAATTAGACTGGATTACAGCCTACTAGAATTGAAGTAATCATTTAAAAAGCTTGTGAAATAAGCCTTTTAAATGATGGCTTTATCCCTAAGAAAACGCTTTGCATTTGTTAAGCTATGTATAGCTGTTGTGCCTTAAACGATAAGAGTTGCACCGCAACTCTTATCGTTTAAGGTTTATGTCCGTGAATTACTTTACTCAAATACTGCCAAGACTTTTACTATGCTGCAACAAGCTTCCCGTTATACAACGACATGGGTGGATACGGTTAACAAGGTCAAGACTGAGGCTTGGAATACACTCGCGAAGCCCTTGGCGACTCCTTTTTTTGAATGGGAGTGGCTTTCTAATCTTGAGGCTTCAGGCTGCGCGATCGCTCAGCAAGGGTGGTTGCCTAGTCATTTATTGGTATGGGAAGGAAATTTATTAGTGGCGGCAGCACCTTTATATGTCAAAGGGCATAGTCAAGGCGAGTTTGTTTTTGACCACCAATGGGCGGATTTGTCCTATCGATTGGGAATTGAGTATTACCCCAAACTTTTAGGCATGGCTCCCTTTACGCCTGCGGTGGGATATCGATTTTTGGTACATCCTGAACTAAGCGATCGCCCCTTGGAGCTATCAAAAATTTACGATTTGATGATTGCCGAGATAGATCGACTTTGCGATCGCCACCAAATGTCAGGCTGTAACTTTTTATATGTCGATCCTTCTTGGAAGCATGAGTTGGAGTCGCGAGGTTTTACGACTTGGATGCACCATAGCTATGTTTGGGAAAATCAAGAATTTACAGGTTTTGACGATTATTTAAAAAATTTCAACGCCAATCAGCGCCGTAACATTAAGCGAGAACGCAAGTCTGTTGAAAGTACAGGGATCACAATGCGGGTGTATACAGGCGAGGAGATTCCCCATTACTTCTATGGCTATATGTACGAGCTATATAGTGATCATTGCAATAAATTTTGGGGTGGTAGCAAGTATCTCAATCGCAGGTTTTTTGAAAGTCTCGCCCATAGTTTTCGCGATCGCCTTGTGTTTGTGGCTGGTGAAGTGGAGAATTTTCCGCAGCCTGTGGGAATGTCGTTCTGTATTCGCAAAGGCGATCAGTTATTTGGGCGCTATTGGGGCTGTGTGCAGGAAATTGATTGCTTGCATTTCAATGCTTGCTACTACAAACCAATCGAGTGGGCGATCGAGCAGGGTATTAAACGCTTTGACCCAGGGGCTGGGGGACAACATAAAAAGCGACGCGGCTTTCCTGCCACTCCAAACTATAGTTTGCACCGTTTTTATCGCGATCGGCTCAAGCAGATCCTTATCCCTTACATCGGCGAGGTAAATACCTACGAAGCTCAGCAAATTCAGGCGATTAATAATGAGCTACCTTTCGATTTTACGGAACCTGAGCTTCATGTTTAAATTGTCGGCAGTAGACTTGAAAAGATCAGCATTGATGCGATGATCGTCTTGAGACAAATTTTCCATTACACTGAAAGGGCTAAACTTCAATCCTTGAGTTTATGTCAGCCAGAGATATCTACCATAACACTGTTAAAACGGCTTTAGAGAAAGATGGTTGGAAAATTACGCACGATCCTTTCCCATTGCAAATTGGGAAAAAGCGGTTGTCGGCAGATTTAGGAGCGGAACGTCTGATCAGCGCTGAAAAAGGACTTCAAAAAATTGTTGTTGAGGTCAAAAGTTTTGTCGGTCAGTCTGATGTCAAAGATTTAGAGCAGGCATTAGGACAATATGTTCTATATCGCCAGATTCTCAACGATACAGGAATTGAGCGAGAGCTTTATCTTGCAGTTTCTCGCTTAACTTTTAATAGTGTATTCACGATACAATTAGGGCAGATTTTACTTGCAAATCAGATTATCAAATTAGTTGTTTTTGATGATGAAAGTGAGGCAATTGTGCAATGGATACCCAGTTAAAATATCAAGAAATCATTAAGAAAGTACTTCAAGAGCAGGCTGATTATCGTGCTTCTCTTCCTGATGCCTATACTTCTCAAGTTCTATTTGACGATGACCGAGGACAATATTTAGTTTTAGATATTGGATGGAATGGCGATCAGTACCTTCATGCTACTCCTATTCATCTTAGTTTAATTGACGATAAAATTTGGGTTCAGTATGATGATACTGAAGAGGGAATTGTCAATGATTTGACGGATGCTGGTGTTTCTAAAAATGATATTGTTCTTGGGTTTCGTCACCCGAAAGTTCGCCAATATACTGGATTTGCTGTCGCGTAATCACTAGGTGATCGCGTCTATTGGAGGTTAAGAATAATGAATCACTCCGAACTAAAAGATAAAGCTCTATCAAATCCTGAAACTCTTGCGGCTTATGAAAATATGGATGTTGAGTTTTCGATATTGCGGCAAATGTTATCTGCTCGTGAGAAGGCTGCTTGCCCAAATTTCATCTTCACTATTCAAACGTGGTTGCGTGGGTTGAGAATAGTCGATCGCTAAGTCATAACGTCCGCGCTGATAAACCTGTTCCACTAAAATTTGCAGGTCTAGTGTTGGTTCTAATTCGCCTAAGCGTAGCGGAATCGAGAAATTAGGAATGCGATCGCGAATTGAAAACGCATATAAATCAGCAGCAGGACGCTCGTGGCTACGACTAATCAAAATATGATAATCAGACGCAGGAAGTTGTCCTTGTAAAAAGGATGGGTTAGTTCTTAAGAGATCAATTTCAATAAAGTGGGTTTGGGTTTGTAAAATGCGCCTTCTTTTGCGGAGATAAGCTTCGCGTCCCTCACCTGTCTTTTTGTTTTTAGGAGAAAGTATCTCGATCGCAGTGATCACTTTTCCAGTTTGGACTTCACGAATTTCTAGATAACGTTCGCTAATTTCCTCATATGTTGGCAAGAGAATGCGAGTTGGGGTGATCGCTGCGCGTTCGGCAACTGCGGTTGCACTATCTTTTTCGCTGCTTGTTTTACTTCGACTCAGCAAAGCAACGTCTGGTATCCCAATTAGCAGATCGTCACCCGTTTCATCGCTCCAATAAGTGCGTTTTTCAATTTCAATACGATAGTCTTGGCTAATAGTGTCAGCGAGGGCATCAGCGATCGCCACAATTAATCGACTATGAACAGCCGACCATAATTCGGGGTTTTCTAAATAAGGATTCATGCCAGGGAAGGGTGATGGCATTTTTAGCGATCCTCTTTTATATCTACAATTTTCTGATAGAGCTTAGAGAAAATTCTAACATGGGCGATCTTATCTAGGCGATCGCATATCCATGTATTACCTCAGATCAGCAGATTATAAGTCAAGCACGATACCTTCTCTATTAGATTTTGTTTTTAGATCCCAGAAGTGAAGTCTCACTTTAGGCAATTGGTATTAATTGGTTATACTGAAAACACTCAGCAGCGAGGGTAAAGTGATGATCCAAACTTTAGCTAAGGAAGAAAACCAATATCTCGTTAAATGGGCTGTCACTTGGGAACAGTTTAAAACTTTGCAATCTGCCTTTGATGAAATCGGGGGAGTGCGGATGAATTATTGTGAGGGAGAACTAGAGATTAGTGAATGGCTACCTGAGTTGGATATTGAGCATTTAGAACAATGTTTATTGATGGATTCGCAGTTGGATGCCATGACAGCTTTTTCGGAAAAATATGCTTAAAGCTAAATTTATAAACAAACAGACTCGCTATGCGAGTCTGTTTGTTTTAAGGTAAGTAAATATAGCTGTTTCAAATAAGAGTTAGGGCTTCGACTTCGCTCAGCCAACGTATACTGCTGGCTGAGCGAAGTCGAAGCCTCTTCCAAATATTTAAAATTGCTACCTACGAAGCTCAGCAAATTCAGGCGATTAATAATGAACTTCCCTTTGATTTTGAGCCGCCTGCTCTTTGAGCTGGGCTTAGTGACCATATTCTTAAATACTTCTCTAGTACCAGCTTTTGGGCAGAGCTGTCCTAACGGCTACACCGATGAAAACTTAGAGGAAAAAGCTCCTTTGCAGAGAGTGGGAACTGTTGGCGGCGATCTCGAAGCCCTAGGCTGGACTCAACCCGCTGAATTTACAGAGATCGATCCTTTTTTGGGCAAAGCCTACGAGCTAGCCGAACATGAAGGGCTTGACTTCATTCATTCCCAGCCATCTGTTTCTCAAGTTGCGGTGCGATCAGTGGCTAGTGGCAAAATTGTGTATGTTCGTCAGGGCTGTCCACAATCCTATCCCTTTAAGCGAAATACTGAGAGGCGAGCCTGTGGAGGTTACTGGGGAAACCACGTTGTAATCTTGCATCCCAACGGAATGTTTGCAAGATATTCACATTTGGCTCCTGATAGCATTAAGGTTCTGGTTGGGCAACAAGTTCGTCAAGGCGATGAGATCGCCACCATGGGGAACTCAGGGCTAAGCGATACCAGACATCTACATTTTGAACTGGGAGTTGCTATCAAATTTAATCCTTGCAAGCCCGCCCAATCTTTTAAATATGTTTATGATCCTGCTACTTATTTGGGATGGGGCGATCGCCTTAATATTAATACTTCCCAGTGAAAGATCAGACGTTGCGGCGCGAAGCGCCGCAACGTCTAGAAAAAACAAAAGAGAAATGGCGGCGCATCGCGCCGCCATTTCTCTTTTGTTTTTTCTAGGACATTTCTTGGATGATGTAGTCAAAGTAAGGCTCAGTTGTAGCTGCATCTTCTTTGCTTAGTAGAGCTAGAGCTGCATTCTTGAGGCAACGAATGCCGTCCGCCATACCGACCAAAGGTACTCCGAGTGAATTGTACATTTCACGGACACCGATGATTCCGATTTTTTCGATGGGGTCTTTATCGCCTGCGAGGACACCGTAAGTAGTGAGGCGAATGTACCAAGTGAAATCTCTGAGGCACTGATTGCGCTGTCTCTGACCGTAGGCATTACCACCTGGGGAGATGTAATCGGGGTGAATTCTAAATAGTTCTTCAGTGGCTTTTTTGACAATCTTGTCTTCGCTTTCTGCCAAAATTGTGGCAATTCTTACCCTTTGAGTACCAGTGGCAAGAAAGTTTTGGACACTTTGCAATTCCGAGACAGTGGGGTAGCGTAGCTCCTCATCGGCTCTTTCTAAAACTTGACTAATTACACTCATGATTAAAATAAAAAATTTAATATATTCGCCATCTAGTCTACCAAAAGTGCTGACCTAGCCAAGAGATTGTAATAAAATCACAAATCTTTACACCAAACCAATGGTTGGGGTGGCGCGAATCCCTAACCATTGGTTTGGGAAATTTTTATAGCTACAGTCATCTTTGTTTAGGACAGGTCAAAATCCAAGAATTGTTTGGAAGCGCAAAGTGCCGCCAAACAATTCTTGGGTTCTAAGTTCTAGACTTTAGCTGCTTAAGCAAAGCTTTCAGCTCACTCACTTGGTCAGAACCGATCGCCTGATTACCATAGCGCCAGTCTTGATATATCTGCGTAATTCTGGCGATCGCTTGGGCTTGCCGCTCAGAAAAGCGATCGCGCAAACTATGGGCATATTCTTGCGGTGTTTGGAAAGAAGGCTTAGGCTTGCCTTGCTCGGACAACCATTGCAGCATCTGTTGATAAGCGCGTTGCGGTATGGGCATCCTTTGCATACTTTGACGCTGCCACCACCAAACAATCAATTGCCACAAAGCCCAGCCACCGATGCCGATGCCAAAGGCGATCGCCAATCCAAAGGCGATGCCAATCCAGCCCATTTCGATTAGCCAGCCTACAAGATTGCCTATAAATTTACCGATGCTGTCAAATAGCGTTGTAAAAAAGTTATTGACAGGGCTAGGCAAAAATTGGGCTACCCAACTCCAAAAGGTTTGCATTACGCCAAAGGTGCGATTGTCCTCAATCGATGGCGGAAATAGGGGACGACCAGGAACTGGATCAAAGGCAATCCATCCGTAGATCGGGAAGAACACTTCTACCAGTGACTGTGTATCAATATTCTGGACTTCGTACAGCCCTGTGAAGGGATTAAATTTACCTGGGGCAAAACCAACTACATAGCGAGTGGGAATACCGAGCGATCGCAGCATGACCGCCATCGTTGAGACGAAATGGCTCTCCTCACCGCCGCCTTGGTCTACAAATTGTGAAACCAGATCGCCGTTAGCTTCATTAAACTGTAGGGTTTTCACCGCATAGTTTTCCTTGAGCCCTTCGGCGATCCTTGCCGCAACATCATAAACATTGTCGAGGGCGACCAGATTTCCCTTGGCATCTTTAGCTGTAGCAACCAATTTCAGCGCCGCTTCTTGCACCTTGGGGGAAATGTCCTTTGGTAAGGTCAGATAAAAGTCTCGAATTGAACGGGGATATTGATTGGGGAGTTTTCGCAATTGCTCAGGAGCACGAGCAATCACGTTAGAAATTACGGTGTAGGTTAATTCTTCAGGCAGAGGACCTGGCCCCCTAATCATTCCTTCTGCATCAATATCTAATTCTTCACTAGGAAAGAAGATTTGATTAGGCTTGGCTGCCGCAGGGACGAGGTTAGGGAAGTTAATAGAAGTGATTGTGTAGGTTTGGACAACTTCACGGCTGGCGATCGCCTTGATGTTTAAGGGCCTACCAGTAAATGCGTAGCTAGGGCTAGGTACAAAAAATTCATAGTTAAAAGGGTTGCGACGAATAGTTCGGATTTGATTGGGGTCATTGCGAGAGATGCGCCATCCTGTACCTGTAAATTCGTCATACGCCATCACTCGCCAAAATAGTTCTGCTTGCGATCGCACCCGCATCACCAGTTCAGGTTCTCGCTGTACGCTCTGTTTTCCCCCCGACGAAGCGGTATTAATTTCGGGCGCAAATAACGGCGGCAATATTTCTTGCTCACCATCGCCACCATTGCCACCAGTGCCATTCCCCCCAGTGCCATTCGCTCCATTTTGTTGTTCATTTTGCTGCTGACGAGTTAGTATTTCCCCCCTTGGCAGTTGTCTTTGCACAGATAGATTGACACTCACAGGAAAATTGCGAAGCTGAAATCCTGGTAAGCGTGGCAAGAAGGCAAAAATCGTTAAACCCAATACCAAGACGATCGCCAACAGTCCCGATAGTGGGAGTATGGAAATTCCCATTTTTTCGGGTTTAAAGCTGGGAGTTGCCAACCCTAAACGTGAGCGATGGTCGAGCAGTAAGATCGGCAGCCCCACTAATAAAAAAGCAATTAACCACAGGGCAAAGATCATCGTCTGGCTGAGGGTGGCGGCTAGAGCCATCAAGATCAAACCAATCACAATCGAATAGCCTAAGTCTTTGCGACGCGGTAAATCGAAACTATGTAGTACTTGCAGTTGAATTAACAATTGAGCCAATAACAGTCGGGTTTCATCGGTATTCCTAACCAAATTGTTTAGAAATATCACCAGCATCGCAATCATCGCTACCGCAATGAATAGCTTGACAATCACATTGCGCTTGCGTCTGGCGTACCAAGCCCAAGCTGCACCGATCGCACTGAGAGGAATCGCCCATACACTGTTTGAAGATCCAGCGATCGCATCCACTGCACCGATGCTGATAAACACAAAGATCTGTACCAATACGCGCAGAGGAATTGAGTCTTCAACATTGGTTATTACCGATGCTGAAGCTTGTCGTAATTTATCAAAGGCGCTAATTTTGGGTCGAGGTTGCCGTATCGTATCCATAGCTGCTCTATAAGGGAACTCTGTCAGAATAGTTAAGAAAGAGCGCACAACGCTCGCCTATCTACTTTAGCGCAAGTTATAAATCCAACTGTGATACAACGATTTTGAGTTTTGTAAGTAGCTAGTAGCTACTTACAAAACTCAAAAATTAGCGGAGCGGCGCATAGCGCCGCTCCGCTAATTTTTGAGTAGATCCGACCGCTTAGCGGGTGGAGCAACCTCCAAGTATTTATTGCTCAGCCATATTGTCGATTTTTTCGCGGATTGATAATTGGACTAGGGCGCGAATCAAAGAAAATCCAGAGAAACTCGCTGCCATAAATATGGCGATCGCCCAGCCCGTATAGACAGTGCCAACTAATAACACGGCTCCAACCAACCCTAAAAATCCTGTTAAGCAAGCGTAAATCAGAGCTTTGACCGCAATGTTAATTCGTTTGAGAGTGCGATCGCTTTCGGAAGACTTGACTTGAATCATCAACTCACCGCGCTCAATCCGTTCTTCCAATCGCTCTAACAAGATCTCCATACGACTAGGTTTATTGAGCTGATAAACCAGAAAATCCTTCGCTTGCTGGGCTAGTGCGCCCAAGGTATTTCCGCGACCTCGCGTCAGGACAATGCTCTTTACAAAGGGCTGAGCGGCAGTGGTGAAATTGTACTCAGGGTCGAGAATACGGGCAATACCATCAAGGGTAGTCAAAGACTTGAGCAGGTAAGTCATTTGCGGCGGCAAACGGAAGGGCTGCTTTTCAAAAATGGCAACCACTTCTCCTTTGATTTGTTCAAATTCATATACATTTACAGGTCTTTCTGTAAAACGGTCTAATACAAATTTAAGCATTCGCTTGATTGGACTCATATCGGCGATCGGCTCGATAAAGCCCATACTCATCAAAGTGTCAACTACTTCATTGGTGTCTTTCCGCAGCACTGCAAAGAAGGTTTTGACCATCTGATCCTTTGCCATGGTTTTTACTTCTGCCATCATGCCGTAGTCATAGAAGATTAAGCTACCGCTGGGACTTACTGCTAGGTTGCCAGGGTGCGGATCGGCATGGAAAAATCCATCTTGTAAAAGCTGTTTAAGGTAGCAACATATTCCCAATTGATTGATTTCTTTAGGGTTTAATCCGCAAGCTTCCAGAGCTTGGCGATCGTCTACCTTTATGCCAGGAACATACTCTAGGGTCAACACCATGGAAGTAGAATATTCCCAGTAAACCTTCGGCACTACTATGCGCGGATAGCCTTCAAAGTTTTTACGGAAGCGATCGGCATTCTGACCTTCGATCGCATAATCAATTTCTTGGTAGAGAATGGTAAAAAATTCTTCATAAATTCCCTCTAGATTGTATTTGCGAGTCCAAGCAAAATAGCGTCGAAAGAACTTGAGAAGTTTGCCAACGGCTAGTAAATCTAGATCAAATAGCTTTTTTAAACCTGGGCGCTGTACCTTGACCACCACATCTTCGCCTGTATGTAGAGTGGCACGATGGACTTGCCCCAAGCTAGCTGCCGCCAAAGGAACTTCATCAAAATCTCGATAAAGAGTATAAAGCGGCTTACCTAGCTCTAGCTCCACAATATCTCTAGCTTCTTTGGCACTAAATGCTGGCACTTTATCCTGTAGCTGCGCCAAGTTACTAATATATTCAGGTGGTAATAGGTCTACTCGCGTGGAGAGGGATTGTCCTATTTTGATAAAAGTTGGACCTAGCTCTAACATATTGCGGACTAGCCACTCAGCGCGATTATTGCGAGTACTTGAAGTGTTGTCTTGCCAAAAGCGATCCCACCATATGAAAAACAAAAAGGTAAATGCTGCCAAAAAAACTTCGCGTTGACGAGCCGATGCAGAACTCTTAATTCTTTGCCAACGGAGCCGCTTAGGTGATAATTGGGCGATCGCAGTCATATTTTGCCAATGTTTTAAGCAACGCTAGATTCATTGCTTTGTCTATATTACCCAATACAGATAGAAAAAATCGAAACAAAACCAATGTTCAAAAAGAATTACTAAGAGTTAGGCTGGTTTTGAATGTGATGAGGCTAAGGTTCTTATTATAAAAATAACTACGAGCAATACATTTAGTGCATAAAGTCCTAAGATTATTTCGTCGCTAATCCAAGGAGAAACATCCTGAGAACATTCAACTTGTCTTAACAAAATTCCGTGAATAATTCTTTGGATAAAATTGCCTGCTTTTGTTGAGCTGCTAGGACACTGGCCAACATTGAAGATAGTGATAAATACTTGAATATAAATCATGGGATAAACAAAGTATTTATCCACCCAAACTAATGATTTATGAGCAAAATACTCTATGCAAAATGCAATAGCCATTACTGCACAACTGATACAAACAGTTACTGGTACAAAAAACATAAAAAGCACAACTGTCATCCAGCCACTACTAGTAAGAACACTAAGAATAGTAATTAAAGCTAAAGCAAAGAAAATATCAAAACTAAATTTATTAATCTTGGTTTCGTTATATCTATTTTTACGGTACATAAATTAGTTTGATAGGAATATTGGATGTTTTTAAACTTTCTAATTGCTTGTAAATCAGTTTGATTATAGGTAATTTCGATCTGCTTTTTAGTGTCAAAAAATTCACTTGCAGCTACCAATCACTGCCTGAACCACCACCATCACTACTCCCGCCCCCAAAATCACTGGAAGAAGAGCTGTCATAGCTACCTGAATAACTACTAGAGTCATAGGGACTTTGATCGCCGTAACTGGTGCTGGTTGAGCTGATCTTTTGCGGATAAACTGGCTCTTCATGGAGACAATTTTGGCATTGCAGGATACTAACCGCATCTTGGGATTCTTGTTGGGGAAACTTTTTTAGTTCGCGAGACTGGCTAAGATCGGCACTCATTAAAGTGGGATAGCCACATTTACTGCATATTGATTTAGTCTCTAAAATATGGGGAAGACAATAAATATATTGCCGATCGCTTTTTTGGTTAATTTCGGGATGGCAGCGATCGCAAGTGTACAGAGAATAAGTGGCGTTACCGAGGGCGATCGCCTGTTGTTCGGGCTGAGTGAGATATGTTGACAAAAATGAGCTATCTAACTCTTGGGCTGGAGTGCGACAGGTTGCACAAAAATACTTGGTTTGAGTAAATTCATCGTTCAATGAGACTTGATCGACCACGTAAACTAAAAATAGTTGGTTGGCGATCGCAATCATAAAACTGATCACAGGAAATTGAGCGGCGGACAAGAACGAAGCTACGGACGATGAAGTGAGTATTGCGGATACAAGTAACAGAAGGCTCTCAAGGATGCACAACAGCACTAAGTTCTTGACAAGAGCCTCACCAAACAATATCCATATCTTGTCGGAAGATTCTTTTTGAATAGTCTTCGTTAACTGCGCGACCCAGTAGTAAGCAATTCCAAACCACAGGGGAATAGTAGCCAACAGGATCAAGAAGTTGGCTTGGAGGATATGACGAAACTGCTCGTCATCTAGAGCAAATTCGGTAAATGGATGTGGTGACAGCAGCATACTGATGCTGACAGCGATCGCGCCTACTCCCACAGCGATGCATTGCATCGGCAAGCTGGCAAATTGTCTGAGAGATTGAATATTGATGGGGAATATTAGGGAACTATCAACTGGCTTATTGGTGCTAAAGCATAGTTGACACCAGCGGTTGATTTTAAGAATAATCCATCCTATTCCTGCGATCGCTATCGCTATTCCCACTGCACCAATTACGTAAATGATGTAATAGTCGGGAGTAAAAGCTGCGTTAGCAAAATTAATCTTTTCGAGGCGATCAGCGACCGCATTGACTCCATTAAGAATACCTAAATCAAAGTTTTGCTCTTGAAACCGAGGGCGAATCCGACTAGCAATAATTTCTGCTACTTGGTCGTTACTGATGAAAAGCGTAACTCCCCGTCCAGTTTCTATCTCAATTCTGCGTTCCTTAACCGCAATGAGAAATAATACACCATTATCAAATCCTCTTTTCCCAATGCCCCAAGTATTGAATAGCTTTGTTGCATAGGCTTTAACATTCTCGTTGGGCGATGCATCGGGAATAGTCACTACTGCTATTTCTGAGCCATTGCTAACTTCTAGCTGTGAAATTCTTTGATTGAGTCGTGATTCTGTCTCTGCACTCAAAATGTTAGCGACATCACTGACCCAAGTTCCATTATTACGGCGTGGATTTGGAATCGATTCAATGGGAACCGCCCAACTATGACTAATTGGCAATAACTCAAAGCATAGTAAGCAAAGTATAAGAATCGCCCTAATTAAATTACCCTTCATAAGCTCTAAATTCCACTTCTGAAATACAGGTACTAAATTCTTGAAAGCCGTTATCTTTTGCTAATTGTTCTAGAGCCACACTCAAATAAATCTTACCGAACTTGCCACAATCCTGAGCCATTTTAGAGGCAATATTTACGGCGGCTCCTGCGATGTCCTTTGTGCCAGATGCTAGGGTAAACATCAAAACTTCGCCCTGATCAATCCCAATGCGACAGGTAATTTGCTGCTCCGCTAGAGCTTTACGAAAGGACTGAGCAAATTCCAAAGCTAATAAGGGCTGCTCAATTGCATAAATGCCTAGAGAATTAATTACTTTAACTTCTGCACTAAGTTCTAACCCTAGCCTGCCTAGACATTGCAGTCCAATGTCTTTCATCAATGCTGTAAAAGATAGCTGATTGAACATCGCAACTTCATGTCTATCCATAGATTCATTTTTGCTTTCAACCAGCACCACGACCTTTTTCTGGAGGTATTTCAAAGCTAAACTTTGGGATAGATTTGGGTTCTGATTTTCATAGGCTAATAGATCGATATAAAACTCCTCTGAGTAGGGAATAGGATAGCGATCGCCTATGGGCTGTATTTGCTCTAGTCTTGCCCCGTCTAAAACCCGATAGATATTTCTTAGCTCCTTAGAGAAATTGTCAATTAAGTCAGGGCGCTGTTCGAGCATAAAATTATGGTCGGCGGGAAGGCGATCGCGCAAAGCTTGAGTAATCAATATTTCGCCACCACAAGTATGATTTTCGGCAACATCCTCGATCGCATCTGCCTCTGCGCCATACAGCCCGCCACTAATGTCATAAAAGCTTCCATAATGAGCAGCCAAACCGATCTTGATTTGACAGCTTCTCGCCACATCATCCTGAATTGTTAGCATAGCCGCGATTAATGTTGCTGCTTCCACGCTGTCAGGATAAAACATTTGCGTATTATCTGCCGCCCAAATGCCTACACCTTGCCCTGCGATCGCTTTCCCATAGCCGTAGATGATCCTTTTTGGGCGATCAATCATCGTTAAAATCTCTAGCAAGCCCCTCTGCTGAGTCAGTCTAGTTAAGCCCACCGAGTCTGAAGATACGCTATAACCCTTAACTCGATAACTTTCTAAAAGTTGGATAGCAGCGGCATAGGTCTGTTCACTGTTCAGCCACTGCTCTACCAACTTTAAAGGTAGTGCGCCAATAATGTCCTGTGTGACATCAAATAAGTGTGGAGAATAGTGCTTCTTGCTTAATTTCTCTACCATCACAGTATCTCTACTTTCACTAGGAGTCGAGCATAGCGCGATTTCAAAAAAAAGGGGTGGCACTTCGCGCTACCCCTTTCTTTTATACCAATTCAAAAAAGTGTAGTCACACTTTTTTGAATTAGTATAAAACCAAACCCAGTATGGGTTTTTAAATAAGGAAATGGCTACGCCATTTCCTTATTGGGTATTACTTAACTAGCCCCGCTCTGAGGGCGCGAACCGCAGCTTGAGTGCGATCATCAGCGCAGAGCTTGTTGAGGATGTTGCGGACATGGGTTTTGACCGTGCCGACGGTAATATAAAGCTTCGTTGCGATCTCGGCATTGCTATTGCCATTGACAATTTCAGAGAGAACCTCTAACTCTCGTTCGGTTAGGGGAGTTGCCTGTAGTACCTGCTTGTAGTCTGCCTCTGCCGCGTCAATCTCGACAGTAGCTTCACGGCGGCGCACCTGTTGCAGCACAATATTAGCGATCGCGGGGTCAATCCATGAGTTACCTTCAGCCGTTAACTTCAGTGCTTGCACTAAGTTTTCTGAACTAATATCTTTGATGCAGTAAGAGTCTGCGCCAGCGGCAAAGGCGGCTAGTACGGTTTCTTGGTTATCAGTCAAGGTGAGAATCAGCACCTTGGTAGCTTGCCCTGCTTCACTAGCGGCGGCTTTAATTTGGCGGGTCACTTCCACCCCATCGATGTCAGGCAAGCCCAAATCCACGATCGCCACGTCAGGATGCTGGCTATTTACCAGAGACACGCCTTCAGAACCTGTGGCAGCTTCGCCAACAAAGACCAACTCTCCCTGTTGCTGTAGAGCAATTTTCATACCCATGCGGGTCAGGTCATGGTCTTCAATCAGAACTACACGAATCGAACTCATAAGCATTTTTGCAAATTATGCAACCGACATTTCTGTTACCAGAATCTCATAGATAGTGCCACAAAAAATAAATATGGGGTAAGGTGACGCTTCGCGTCACCTTACCCCATATTTATCGACGATCGCCTTAAAAATTGAGCCAACCAAAAATCTGTGTAACTGTCAAAGTTAAATCAAGACCACCGAGAACGGCTACAGATTGCTCTCCTGTGAACATATGAATACGGCGATCGCTGGATATAACAAAAATATTTTGCTCTTCAGGATCGAGCATCCAGCCTAGCTCTGTCCCATGTTCGATGCAGTGCAATATATTGGCTAAAACTTTATTAGGGCTTTGTCTCGGTGAGAGAATTTCAATAGTCCAATCTGGATAGGTCAGAATTTTATTGGCTATTTGTCTATCAGGATCGCGGGGAATACGTTCCCAACGAAATACCGCAACATCAGGAACAATTGATGCGCCGCCAAAGGTACAACGCAATTCTGGTAAAGCATAGGCAATCTTAGTGGGTTTAACTACTTGATTGATAAATTCGCAAAGCGTCCCTTGCAATAGACTATGTTTTCCCTGTGGCATTGGTTTCTGACTGATTTTGTTATTAAGAAATTCTGAGGCGGGTTTAGTCTCAGGTAGTTCTAGAAATGTATCTAGACTCAGGGGCTTTACTGCGGCAATGACCATATATTTTTATCTGGAGATGGTTATAGATCTAGATCGACAGATTCAATTCCTAATTGGCGCAACTTTTCTGCAAGGCGATCGGCTCTAGCTTTTTCTAATTGCGCCCTTTGCTCAGCTTCTTCAAGTTGTCGAGCGGTCTCCTGTGAGACTAACAGCAACTCATCGGGGGTGAGTAGCTTCTGGTTATTGTCTAATCGATAAAAACTGAGCAAATAGTCCTGTGGCTCCAATCGCAATTGCAATACCTCGCTGCAATTGTCTTTGATTGGTTTGTATAATCCCTCGTCATTCAAGCGATAGCCACGCAACTGTTCGGGAATCCATTCGCCGTAGGGGTCAAACAGCCAGTATTCTTGAACTCCTAGCTGCTCGTACAATATCTTTTTAAAGTTCAAATCAGTTTGTTTTGTGCCTGCGGAGGTCATTTCAAAAATGATCGCTGGGGTTTGCTGCCCTTCCCATAGTTTGTAGTTAGGGTACATTTTGACAGGAATATCAAAAATTACCATCACATCAGGGGCAACTCTCGCAGTTGGCTTTTTCTCGATGTAATAGAAAAATTGATTCGCAAACACAACGGCTGGCTTGCCTGCTAGGTATTGCGACAGCAGATTGAGGGTCATTAAGATCGCCCAACTATGTTCCTGTGTCTCTGCTAAGGGTTCTCCATCTGATGAGGGATAGATAATTTCTGGTTCTGTTGGCTTGGTAAGCGATCGCTCTGAGGTAATGGCTACCATAACGCTCTAGGGGTGATTTGTTATCGGGATTATATCACAGGCTTATGGGGCTTAGAGTTTAGGGCTTTGCAGTAAAGTGAGAAGCAAGTTTTTTGGAGGCGTGGCGAAGCTGCACCTTCAAAAACTTGGTTCTTTTATGTTGTTCTACAAGCCATTGCCGATCGCAAAAAATGCTGACCAGTAATAGGGATGATTGAAATCTTTGGATTTAATCAAAGATACTTGAGCGCGGCGCAGTGCTTCAGTTGCAGTGACATTACCCTTTTGCAATTCTGCATAAAAAGCTGTCATCAGTACACTTGTCTTGTTGTCATCGACTTTCCAAAGGGAAGCGATCGCCTGTTTTGCACCTGCTTTTTGAACTTGATAGCCAAAGCCTAAGATTTCCAACCCATCACCAAGTTTGCCAGTACCTGTCTGACAAGCGCTCAGGATAATCAAATCAATATTGGGAATCTGCCAGTCGGTAATTTCATTGAGGCGGATTTTGTCGCCATTGCCGAAGATGATGAAGGACTGATCGGGAGCACCTGTATTGAATTCGGCATGGGTGGCAAGGTGGAGAATATTATGGTTTTTAAATTTAGACTCGATCGCTTTACGACTAAATTGCTCTTCGATGAGGGTGACTGAGTTTTGGAATGAGTTGGCGATCGCTTGGACTTCTCTAACGGTTGCGGGTAAGGCTGTTTGTCCAAATTTGCGATCGCCTGCTTTACCACCAAAGGCTCCTGCGAGGATGTTGGGTGCGTTTTGGGGTGGTGGTGTAAAGTCGGAGAGGGTATAGGCGATGAGGTTGCTAATCTGGTATTTCTCAACTAACAATTGTTTACCGTCATAGAGTGCAGCGATGGGGATGTAGCGGAGTTGTCCATCGGGTGCATAGAGAATCGTTTTGGCGTTGAACTGAACAAGTTCGGCTTCGATGGGTTTAATCAGGAGGTTATAGAGTTGGATGGATGGCTCTTTGAAGTCTTCGGAACTAGGATCAAGGAGTCCCACTCTAAAGTCACTAATTAGGGTTTCTAGTTGGTCTTTGGAGATTTTGGTGGTGCGGCGAATGGGGAGGTTGTTGGGGGCAAAGAGGATAATTTCGAGGCGATCGCCTAAAATGAATGGATAGAGTAAGACGGTTCCCTGTGGGATTTGGTTGAGATAGTCGGGAACTTTGTTGATTTCGGTTTTGGGAAGTTGTTGGATTTGACTAGCAAGTTGATTGTTGATGGCTTGGCTATTGTCAGGGTTAATGGCTAACAGCTTATCGCTAAGAGCTAGTTCTGGTGCTAATAGTCTGATGCCCTGTGCGGATCTGTCGCTGCCTTTGATATTTTTTAGATAGTCTTCGAGTTCTTGGACTTTGAGGAGGTCGAGGACTTGGAGGGCTTCGATGATGCGGTTTTGTTGGAGGAGAGTGTTGGCGAGGTCGCGATAGGTATCTTCGACAGTGGCTAAATAGGACTGTTGGAGGTCTTTATCAAGTTTTTTGACATCTTTACGGATCGCTTCGCGGATGTTGATCGATTGTTTGTAAAAGAGAATGGCTAGTTCGGGTTGCTTGAGGTTGTTAAAAGCTTCTCCGAGGTTATTGAGCGCGATTCCCTCACCGTGACGGTTTTTGATCTCGCGGGCGATCGCTAAATATTGCAGATAAAAAGCGTTCGCTTTGTCGTACTTGTTGAGAGAACTGTAGGCACTCCCTAGATTTCCTAACGCGGCTCCTTCACCGTAACGATCTTTGATTTCACGGGCGATCGCTAAGCTTTGTAGATAGAATTCGATCGCTTTGTCATATTTGCTGAGAGAATCATATGCATTTCCCAAATTTACAAGCGAAATTCCCTCGCCGCGACGGTCTTTTCTTTCTCGGAAGATTGCTAAAGCTTGCCGATGGAATTCGATCGCCTTGTCATATTTGCCGAGAGATTCATAGGCGCTTCCCAAATTCCCCAGCGACTTTGCCTCCCCGAGACGGTCTTTGGTTTCTCGATCAATTGCTAAGCTTTGTAGATAGAACTCGATCGCCTTGTCATATTTGCCGAGAAAAAGATAAGTGCTGCCCAGATTCCCCAGCGTAAAGCCCTCGCCGTTTCTATCTTTGATTTCTCGTGCGATCCTTAATCTTTGCTGATAGGAATCGATCACTTTGTCATACTGCCCTAAATAGAAGTATCCAAGTCCTAGTCCGTTATAAGCACGAGCCTCACATTCACGATCTTTGATTTCGCGGCAAATATCAAGAGACATAAGTGCAAACTCGATTGCCTTCTGATATTGACTGTCTCGTATCGCTCTAATGCCTAAGTTATACCGCCAATCTGCTTCTGATGCGCGTTGTTCAGTTGTTCGTGCTTGAACTGTCATCAAAGCCAAATCTAGCGGCGACACCGCGCTCAAAATCCCAGTCAAAGCCACAAAGATCAAAGCATAAAACCGCAAAGCCATAACTGTTCCTCAAGGAAAAAGTAGAAAGGAAAAAGTGGACGAGTTTAGGGGCTTTTGGTCGCGATTATATAGATCCCCAATATCTGCAATTGTCCGCAAGCCAAAATAGCGATCGCTTTTTTCTTAAAACATTACAATCCATTACCGATCGCAAAGAAGGCTGACCAGTAGAAGGGATGATTGTACTTACTAGACTTGATCATGGTCACTTGAGCGCGGCGCAATGCCTCCGTAACCGTGATATTACCCTTTTTTAATTCTGCATAAAACGCTTCCATCAGGGCTTGGGTTCCATCGTCACTAACTTCCCACAGAGAGGCGATCACTACCCTTGCTCCTGCGGCTTGCATCTGATAGCCCAAACCTAGAACCTCAATCCCTGTGCCTAATTTGCTACCCAATGCTGTCTGACAGGCACTTAGTACCACTAGATCGATATTACTTAAATTCCAGTCCTTAATCTCGCTAATAGTTGCTTTTTCGCCATTGCCAAACAGAATAAAGGAATCTTCAGGCGTGCCGACTGCTAACTTCCCATGGGTGGCTAGATGCAAAATCGTATGGGAATTGGCTCGGTTTTCAGTAACAGTCTTGGTAAATTCCTTCTCAATCAGGCTGGTGGTATTAGGAAACTGACTGGAAATTTTTTGGACTTCATTAATGGTTGCGGGTAAGCCGCTAAAACCTGAACGAGTTTCGCCCCCTTTACCACCAAATGCACCTGCAAAAATACGCGAATTAGCAATGGGCTTACTGTTGAATGCGGTCAAGGATTCAGCAGTAATGTTGTTGACACGATATTTCTCGACGAGCCATTGGTTCCCATCATGGAGACTCGCTAGGGGAATATAGCGCAGTTGTCCATCGGGGGCGTAAATGATCGTGTCGATTTTAAGTTGGGCAAGTTCAGTTTCAAATGGTTTGATCAGGATACTGTAGAGCTTTTGGGAATTTTCTTTGACGATAGGTGATAGTGTTTTGTCTCTGAGTTCGCTCAATAAAGCAGATATTTCTTCATTGAGTTCTTCGCGTTTGATCTTGATGGTGCGGCGCAGTGGCGGGGTAGTGGCACTGAGAAGGATTAGCTCTAGACGATCTTCGAGGATGAGAGGATAGAGGAGAACAGCGTTTGGGAATTGCGAAAGTAAATCTTTTTGTAATTTGCGATATTTGGCAACGTCAACATTTTGGTTGTCTTCAGTGCGGCGCAATTCGGTAATTAGTTTTTTGATTTGAGGGCTATCCAGAAAGGCGTTAAATTGTTTGTTTTGGTCGCGTTCGGTTTGGACAAGCAGAGCAAGGCGTTGTTGTTCAGTTTCATTCAGTTTGCTTCCACGATCTTTTTGTTGCAGTTGGTTGAGTTCGCTAGCAAGGGCAATAATGTTTTGTTCGGGTCGTTGCAGATCGACTCCTTGGGAAGTTTGGCTATTGCCGCGAACATTGCGGAAGTATTGATTAAGTTCTTCTACTTTCAGCAAATCTAGAACTTGTTGCGCTTCGAGGATGCGATCTTGTTTGAGCAGCAGATCGGCGAGATTTCGATAATCATCGGCAACGGTGTTTAAGTATGATTTTTGTAGCTCTCTATCTAGTTTTTTGATGTCTTTGCGGATTGACTCTCGCACAGTGACTGCTTGTTTATAGAAGACGATCGCCAGTTCAGGTTGCTTTATCTTGGATAAAATCTGTCCCATGTTTGCAAGGGTTAAACCTTCTACACGCCGATCACCAATTTCTTTAGCAACTGTCAGGGATTGCTGCAAATAAGCCATCGCTTCGCGATCTCGCCCGCGCTTGCTGTAGGCATTACCTAACCAATTTAGGGCATAAGCTTCACTAGAGCGATCGCTTATTTCCCGTGAAATAGCTAGCCATTGTAAAGTGGAATCTATGGCTTTGTCATACTTATCAATTTTGGCGAAAGCTTCAGGAGAGTTTTCCAAATTATCGGTTGCTCTGCCGTTACCCTCTCTTAATCTGATCGCTCGATCAAGTTCTAGAAGTTGATTCTCAAACGCGATTATCTGCTCAGATTTGCCAATCCCTTCATAGGCTCTACCTAGATTCCCAAGAGCTTTACCTTCTCCCGCTCTATCTTTAATGTCCTGCGCGATCGCTAAATATTGCTGGTAATAGTCAAGAGCTTTGTCATATTTGCCAAGGAGTTCGTAGGCTACGCCTAAATTGTTTAGAGCTTCACCCACACTTTGACGGTCGGCGATTTCCCTCGCGATCGCTAATCTTTGCAGTTGGTACTCAATCGCTTTGTCGTATTTACCGAGGTTTTGATAAGCTAAGCCGAGATAGCCGATTGCTTTGCCTTCACTTTCTCTATCTTTGATATCTCGTGCAATGGACAAGAATTGCTGGAAATAATCAAGCGCTTTGTCATATTTATCTGAGGAATAGTATGCTAAACCAAGATTTCCCAAGGTTCTGCCTTGGCTTTTGCGGTCTTTGATTTCTTGATAGACAGTTAGCGCTTGCTGCCAAGACTGCAATGCGGCGTTGAATTGACTCACCTCGTATTGCTGATTGCCTTGTTCAAACAACCGATCTGCCTGCGCTTTGCGATCTTGCACTGTTTGGGCTTGAGCGTTCATCACAGCCATATCAGGCGGCGACACTATGCCAAACATTCCCGTCAAAGCCAAAAACACCAATCCGTAAAACCGCGAAGCCATAACATCGCGTTTGCAAGAATCTAGATTCATAGCTCTATCTCCGATCTGCGTGCTTACAATCTTACATACATCTCACCCCGCCGACCATATGCAATTTTCAATAGAAAATCTCGCAGGGGCGCAGCATTACCGCCACCATTTACACATATCACCCCAATCATCAAACGGTAATGCTTGTGACCGTCTCGCGCAGTCACGGACAAACTATCAACCGTCAAGAGGGTCAAGCATTTGCGTACAGAAATTTCTGTGAGGAGTTTAAGAATAGTGGCGCAAATGCTTGACACCTACAGGTTATTGGTGCTGTAAGCGATCTCATGCAATTGTCTCTACCCCCGAATAATTCAAGATCTTTGTATTCGCATTAACCAACGGACATCCTAAAACCTTAGCCGTTGCATTCTATGAAACTCTCGCGATCGCCTATTTCCTTCAAATCAAACAGCGATCACCTTTTCATGTTAGTGATCGTAGATTAGAATAGTGATTATAATGCTTGCTTTAGCCTTAAATCTATGATTACAACTATTAAATACAAGCAATTATTTGTTTTGTTAAACGAGCTAAAATCTAGTCTGATAGAACTATATGGAGATAGATTGTTTTCAATGATTCTTTTTGGCTCTCATGTAAGAGGTGAGGCAACTTCCGAATCAGATATTGATGTGATGATAGTTTTGGCAGATCCTGTTAATGCAGTTGAGGAGAGAGCGAAAATGTCTAGTCTTTTCTGGTATTTCTTGAGGGAATATGATGAATTAGTCTCAATTATCCCAATATCAAAATCTCGATTTTTGGAAGGTGAAATTTCTTTTCTGAGAGTGGTTAAGCGTGAAGGTATTGAGATATGAATGAACTAGCAAAGTTCTTGATTCTGTCCAATGACGATCTGGAAACTGCTCAATTGCTCTGCGATTGTGGACGTTATCGCTCTGCTATATCACGTGCTTATTATGCAATGTTTTATATGACTCAATATTTACTTCTCTCTGAGGGATTGGATACTTCTACTCACAAAGGAGTTCTCAAGATGCTTAGTCTACATTTTGTGAAAACAGGGAAAATAACTCCAAGCGTTGCAGACTTGCTGAGGGAGGCTTACGATGCTAGACAAACTTGTGATTACGAATCCGATATGACTGAGGATGAGGAAATGGCGAAAAATGCGATCGCCAACGCTCAAACTTTTATTTCTGAAGTTAAAATACTGCTTTCTTAAAATTGGCGATCGCCTATCCCCTCAAATCAAACAGCGATCGCCCCTCACCACCCAACAAACTTGATCGCCTATTCCTCAACATCAAACTGCGATCGCTTAAACGGTCAAAATCTTGCTTTCAAGTTGGTTTATAATCAAGCTGTTAGATATATTTTTACTTTACAGAGGTAGAGTATATGAGGCATTGGGAAAGTTTAGATGCTATAGAAAGAGAACCTTATAAAGTGAGTGGTGCTTGGGTGTTCAGGAAAACGCGAGTTCCAGTTTCGGCTTTGTTTGAAAATTTGCGTGATGGTGCAACAGTAGAAGAATTTTTGGAGTGGTTTCCGCCTGTACAGCGATCGCAGGTTGAGGCTGTACTGAACTATGAGCTTGATATGTTAGCTGAGGCGGCTTAGATTATGAGGATTCTTTTCGATCAGGGAACTCCTGTACCTTTACGGCAGTATTTGACAGAACATTCTGTGACAACTGCTTATGAAGAGGGCTGGTCTAACCTGTCGAATGGAGACTTGCTCAAATCTGCGGAAGATAAGGGATATCAAATATTTGTGACAACGGATCGGAATTTGCGCTATCAACAAAATTTGCACGATCGCCAAATTGCTATTGTTGTTTTGCTTTCTACATCATGGCCCAAGATTCGGACACAGACTGAAAAGGTTTGTGATGTCATCAATGCAATTAAACTTGGTGATTATGCTGAGGTTTCTATCTAAGTTACGTTGTAATAATAGAGATCGCCTCTCATCACCCACACACCCAATCGCCTAAATCTCAAAATTAAACAGCGATCGCTGGTTAATAAAAGTAATTGAACTACCAAATTCTTGGTTCAAGAATTTGGCTGTTGGCAATAATGACTGAATCTCCTGCGGGGGCGATTACAAATAGTCCTTCCTGTGTTGCAAAGAGATCGGATCTTTCATCTATTTTTATTCCTGCAACGGCTCCATAGAGTTTGTAGTTTTGATATTTGGGAAATGCTTCTTTAAATCGTTCTAATGTTTGCAAAAAACGTTTTATATCTCGAACTTCCAAATGAGATTTCACTTCGATCGCTATGACTTCATTCGTATTTTCTACAAGAATATCAATTTCGATGGAACCTTTTTCATCCTGTGCATCAACTCGTAAGGCAGTGTGATGCACGTCTATGCCTTGTTCTTTAAACAATTTTGCGGCGGCGGGTTTAATTAAGTTCTCTACAAATTCTCCCCATCGACTAGTTAATCCTCCTATTTGTTTGTTGGTTTGGGCAACAATTTTACGAAGATCAGCCATTTCTTGTTCTGCAATACGCTGATATTCTTGGCGTTGCTGTTCGCTTTCGCGGAATAGTGCATAAATGTCTTGAATTGTAATTTGTTCAGTCATGTGTTTTTAATTGATCGTGCTATTTTCATTTTAACATTGGAGATAAAACCGAAACTAAAGTAGCGATCGCCCCTTATCACCACCATAAAACCAATCGCCTAAATCCTCAAGTCAATCAAAACAGCGATCGCCTTTCTCTAAGCTAAAAATCAATGGCGATCACTATTAATCTGTACATATCTCTATGTAGAATAACCTTAGTTTTCATACGACACAAAATTATTTGTAATTGCAATTCTCCTTACTGTCTCTTTAAATCCCATGTGTACAAAGCGATGGTCATTAGTAGAAGATAAAAACTTTTCATAGGTTGCAATAACTTGTTGAGCTTTCTCAACTTCGGGTGTCATTATAGATTGGTCAAGGCTTTTATAAATTGCTAGTCGTGGCAGAGTAAGATCGAACATCCGTAATTCAGCTTGGATGAGGAGAAAATATGCTTCAATCATACCTACGTTAATGAAGTTGCCAGATACTTCCTTGATTCTAGGTAGTGCTTCAATTTGAGGGATAATCTTATCAAGATCTATTTTTCCTTCTATAACATCTTCATAAATATTTGTATTCCATTCTCTTAAAAACAAAAGCAAACTCAGTATGTTCCCATAAAGTTGAGCATATCTAGGGATTGTTTGTAGAACTATTCTCAGTCTTGATATAGTTTGTTCCTGCTCCCTCAGGCTCATTTTAGCTGCTGACATCAGTCCTTCCAAATGAGATTCTAGTTGGTAGTCATCATAATTCCTATTCCTTTTTGACATTAAGTCATTAATCCCAAAGTTTTCAAAAAGGTATTTACAGTAATCTCCTACTTGTGGTTCTGGGAGTCGATAATCTAAATCAATAAACCGTCTTAGATATCCTGTAGCATCAAACTCTGAGCCATAAAGTGACCGTATTGAGTGGTTAAGCTGACTGCGGTCAATACCAAGAATGAAAACTACACCAGACGCATCAAATAGATGTTTTACTCGTTCTAAAAGTTCGATCGCATATGTAGGACGACAGCGATCTAATTCGTCAATTATGATTACTACTTTGGCTGATGGGTTTAAAGATGCTACTTGACTAGCAAGATCACCAATAGCTTCTCTAAACTTTTCAATTTCAGATTTCCCTTTTTCATAGTTCTTTATGAGATCTTCCCCACCAGATGATGTAGCATCAGCAATTGCTTTTTCTATGGCAGCTTCCTTAATATCTAAGAGTCCATGTGTGGCGATCTTTATTCCTAAAGGCAACAGGCGCTTAAGTAATGACTCAGCAAATTGTCGAGTTTTCTCCATCTGCTCTTTAAGAGCGCTTTCTGTCTCTCCAGATTGTTTAGCAAAATCTTTAATTGCTTCCGTTAATTCCCCGATAATTGCAATTAAAGGATCTTGAGCAAAATCATTTTGCCAAGCATTGAGATATAGGCAAGCATGACCAGCTTGAGAAAGCTTTGCCTTCCACATTTCCAGAAATGTAGTTTTACCTGAACCCCAAGATGCATCTAAAGCAAGAACAAATGAACCTGTAGCTTGCGTGACAAACTGCGTGAGTGGCGGTTCTAGATCTTTACGTCTCAATTCATCATTTTTAAATGGCTCATCTGGATCAATCTCTAGCTTAGTATGACGAATTTGCATAGTTTTAATCTGTTTACTGGCTTTTTAAGGATTAATTTATAACTTGTCGAGTGTGTTTGGGAATGTTGGTAATTGTTCCTGTGCTTCAGAGATCGCCAAAAAATTATGCATAGTGTTTTACCTCAATGATTAAGATTGTACGATATCCAGTCAAGCGATCGCCATGCACAAAACTGATAATCTGTGGCGTTCGATATTGTTTCAATTACAAGATAGCGATCGCTGAAATCTTTCCTAATATCAATTCACAAAAATGTGACTACACTTTTGTGAATTAATAACCAAACTCAGTAATGGTTTTCAAACAAAGAAATGGCTAGCCATTTCTTTGTTTGGGATGTCGAAATGATGGAAAATTTGGGGCTTGTCCATGCCATGCTAGAAGTTAACGATAAAAAGCATCTTGGTCTTTAGAGAAGCACCTATTCAAAAACATGGAAATTCAACCTCAAGTTAGCATCATCATGGGAAGCGATTCTGATCTACCTACCATGCAAGGGGCGATCGCTATTTGTCAGAAATTTGCAATCCCCCATGAAGTCGCCATCATTTCCGCGCACCGCACCCCCGATCGCATGGTTGAGTTTGCAAAAACTGCCCATACGAGAGGTATTAAAGTGATCATTGCGGGTGCAGGTGGAGCCGCCCACTTGCCTGGCATGGTGGCGGCGCTTTCGCCTCTACCTGTGATTGGCGTACCAGTTTCCACACGTCAACTAAATGGAGTTGATTCCCTTTACTCGATCGTGCAAATGCCCAAGGGAATCCCTGTGGCAACAGTGGCGATCGGCAATGCTGACAATGCAGGACTTCTGGCTGTGCAGATTTTAGCCAGCTCTAATTCTAAACTCTTGGAAAAAGTAATCGCCTATCGTCAATCGCTGAGAGATATGGTGATCGAGAAACAAGCCAAACTCACAGAGCTTGGCTATGAAAGTTATTTGCAGCAAATGTGACGCACTGTAATGAGCAATGATTGGATATTATTTCTAGCGGGAATTGTATTTTTAATTCTATATCTTATCTTTTCTGCCAAAACAGAAATGGGAACAAAGCTATTTATGAAACCTAGCGATCGCCTAAACTATCAATCAGACAGTCAATTGGCAGAAATTCTAGATTTTCTATGGATTTCAGATCAGATTGCCACCTCTGGACAGCCAACTGTAGATCAGTTTCGGTTGATTGCTGACGCTGGATACGAAGTTGTGATTAATCTAGCTCTACCAACCTCTGATGGAGCGATCGCTAATGAATCAGAAGTCGTGCAGATGTTGGGCATGGAATATGTAGCAATTCCAGTGATTTGGGAAAGTCCTACCGTTGAGAATCTTAATCAATTTTTACTAGTGATGGATAGTCGCCAAAACAATAGGATATATGTCCATTGTGCTAAAAATATGCGTGTTTCTGCCTTCATCTATATCTATCGCTGTTTGCGTCTCCATTGTCCTAAAGAGCAAGCGATCGCTGATTTACATAGAATTTGGCAGCCTAACGAAATATGGCAAAAGTTTATCAATGATGTGACTTAATCTAAATTGGTGGCGCTTTGCTCCGCTAATTTAGATTAAGTAGCAGGATCGCAGCGAATTTCAATCATAAAACCATCAGGATCGTAAAAATAAACGCCCCTTCCTGTCGGACGGGTTACAGGTTCTCCTTCGATCTCAACTTGTTGGTGGCGTAGCGCTAGCACGGCTTGATCAAATAGCTCTGGTGCTATATCAAAGGCTAAATGGTTAACACGGGTAAATTGTACCTGTGGATCGGGATTAGGAGCTGCTAGGTCTGGCTCATAAAAAAGATCGAGAACTGTACCATCAGGCAAAATGAAATTTGCGACTTTTCCTAAGGCAACTAGCTCAACTAGGGTGCTTGGCACTGCATCGCCTGTCAGTTGCTGCAATCCTAGGATATGACCATAAAAGTTACAGGAAGCGGTCATGTCTTTAACATTTAGAGCAATGTGATGGACTCGCCGCAAACTACCCAAAGCGATTTTCATTTGGTTTTACTCTTACTTTTACGAAAATCATACCAAAACCTAAAAAGAGAAGTAGTGGCGCTTTGCGCCGCTACTTCTCTTTTTAGGTTTTGTAATTTGGTTATTACACAAGGGCTTTTTTAAGTTGGGTTTCGGCTTCTTCAAGGGCTTCTGGCAACTTGGTGGCATCTTTGCCACCCGCTTGGGCGAGGTTGGGACGACCGCCGCCGCCGCCGCCGCAGATTTTGGCGATCGTGCCGATAAATTTGCCTGCTTGCAAGCCTTTGGCGATCACCTCTTTGCTAAATGAAGCAACTAGAGTCACTTTGCCATCTTCGCTAAATGAACCCAAGACGACCGCACTGTCACCTAGCTTAGCGGATAGCTTTTCGGCGGCGGCTTTCAAGGCTTCCGCTTCAATGTCGGAAATCTGCGCCACTAGGATCTTAAACTTGCCCACAGCTTCGGCTTCTTGAATCAGGCTATCAGCCTTAAGCAGAGCTAGGGATTGCTTAAGATGTTCAACTTCTTTTTGAGCAGTTTTCAGTTCATGTTGCAAGCCTGTAATCCGATCGCCAATTTCTTCGGGCTTAATCTTAAAGCGATCGCTCAAGTCTTTGGCGATATTGTCGCGCAGGGTGAGATATTCCAGCACCGCTTGACCTGCGATCGCTTCGATGCGGCGCACCCCAGAGGCAACACCCACTTCGGCGATAATTTTGAACAGTCCAATTTGGCTAGTGTTGGTCACATGAGTACCACCGCAAAGCTCCATTGATACTTGAGGGATATCAATCACTCGCACCTCTGCACCATACTTTTCACCAAACATCGCGATCGCGCCTTTAGCCTTTGCCTCTGCGATTGGTAGCACTTCAATTATGGAATCATGGGATTCCGCAATCCAGTTATTGATTTGCAGTTCGATTTGATGGATCTCTTCATCTGTAACCGCTCGATTGAGATGGAAATCAAAACGGAGGCGATCGCTATCAACTAACGAGCCTGCTTGAGAAATATTCGGGTCAACGATTTTCTTCAAGGCTGCTTGCAGGAGGTGCGTGGCGGTGTGATGGGATTGAATGCGGCGGCGCTCGGATACAGCAATCTGAGCCTTAACAGTATCGCCAACCGCAATTTCACCACGTTCAATTTGTCCGATGTGAATGAACAAATCAGCTTGTTTTTGGACATCGCTAATTTTGGTGATCGCTTCACCGATGGCAAGAAAGCCTGTATCGCCGACCTGTCCGCCAGACTCCGCATAGAAAGGTGTGCGATCTAGGACGATTTGGACTTTGCTGCCAGCAGCAGCGCGACTCGTTAAACTTCCATTTACTAACAGCGCCTTGACGATTGCCGTGCTGCTCATCTCGGTATAGCCTAGAAATTCAGTCTTACCAATTTCCTTAGCAATATTTGCCCAGTTGTCTTTAGCCAGTAAATCGATATCTTCATGGGCGGCTTGCGATCGCTCCTGTTGCTTCTTCATTTCTACTTCAAAGCCATCCGCATCAACCGTAAAGCCAACCTCTTCGGCGATCTCCTGAGTTAGTTCCAACGGGAATCCGTAGGTATCGTAGAGAGTGAAGGCATCAACACCAGCAATTGTTTTACTAGCTTGAACTTCCGATTTAGATAGAATTTCTTCTAGTAACTTCTCACCCCGTTCTAGGGTTTGTAAGAAGCGAGTTTCTTCAATTTTGATTTCATCTTTGATGATCTGTTCTCTTTCGCGGGTATTCGGGTAGACCGATTCGGAAAGGGCGATCGCTACTTCTGCAACCTCTGAGGCAAATGCACCAGCGATGCCAATCAAGCGCCCATGACGGACAACGCGGCGCAAGAGTCGGCGCATCACATAGCCGCGCCCAACGTTGGAAGCATTAATCCCATCGGCGATCATATGCACCACTGAACGCACATGATCGCCAATCACTTTGAGTGAAGTTTTTACTTTCTCATCACTCTGGTGATAGTCAATTCCCGCAATGTCGGCAGCTTTTTTGATGATTGGGAAGATTAAATCGGTTTCATAGTTATTGGGAACTCCCTGCAAGACCTGAGCCATCCGCTCTAAGCCTAGCCCCGTATCAATATTCTGCTTCTTGAGCGGTGCGAGATTCCCTTCTGCATCACGATTTAGTTCCATAAAGACCAGATTGTAAATCTCTAGGAAGCGCGAATCATCTTCTAAATCAATCGCATCATCACCCAATTCTGGATGAAAATCATAATAGATTTCTGAGCAGGGTCCACAGGGGCCAGTCGCGCCCGAAGCCCAAAAGTTATCATCTCCCATCCTTTGGATGCGATGGGCTGGAATGCCGATCGCATCACGCCAGATCGCAAAGGCATCTTCATCGGTGTGATAAACACTGACCACAAGGCGTTCAGGGGGCAATTGATAAACTTGAGTAACTAATTCCCATCCCCAAGCGATCGCCTCTTTTTTGAAATAGTTACCAAAACTAAAGTTGCCCAACATCTCAAAAAAAGTATGATGACGCGCAGTTCTACCGACATTCTCGATGTCATTGGTACGAATACATTTTTGAGAAGTGGTGGCGCGAGGTACTTCTGGTTCCTGCTGTCCTAGAAAAATTGGCTTAAATGGTAGCATTCCCGCGATTGTCAGCAGTACTGTCGGATCGGCAGGAACAAGGGAGGCGCTAGGTAGGACTTTGTGACCGCGCTCCTCAAAAAACTTGAGAAACTTTGCACGAATTTCAGCACCAGTGAGGGAGGGAAGGCTAGCCATAAAAGTTTAAATCAGTCCAAACAGTAGGTAAGATTTTTAGAAGAGAGGATAAGCTTGCCTTGAAGAATATTTGGCAAACCTGTAGAAATTATTACAAATTTTAACAATACATTCATGCTAACACGCACTGATCTTCAAAGTGAGCTAGATGCTCTCGCTAGCCCAACCAAAGCGATCGCCCTTGCAAGATTTTTTAAAACTGGTCAGGGCGAATATGGCGAAGGCGATCGCTTTTTGGGGATTACCGTGCCAGAGCAACGAAAATTAGCAAAAAAGTTTGTCAGTCTGAGCTTTGATCATCTAGCAGAATTATTACAAACTGATATTCATGAGTATCGTCTGACAGCTTTATTAATTCTTACCTATCAATTTCCCAAAGCCGATCTTGCTAAACGTGCCGAAATTGTCAGTTTCTATTTAAATCATACTCAATGGATTAACAACTGGGATTTGGTTGATGTCAGTTGCCGTCAAATTTTGGGCGTATATCTGCTCGATCAAGATCGGAGCATTCTCTATCAACTAGCTCAATCGCCAAGTCTTTGGGAACAGAGAATTGCGATCATCTCTACCCTAGAATTTATCAAGCATGAACAATTTACGGATACGCTCCAGATTACGATGATTTTGTTAAATCATCGCCATGATCTAATCCATAAAGCTGTTGGTTGGATGTTGCGCGAAGTTGGCAAACAAGACCGCCCAGTTTTAGTCGAATTTTTAGATCTCCATTATCAACAAATGCCCCGCACGATGCTCCGCTATGCGATCGAGCATTTTGACGAACCAGTTCGTAAAGCTTACTTGCAGCGAATTTAAAACTAATAGTGTGCGCGGCGAAGCCGCGCACACTAATTAAGAAAGTTGCTTAATTAATGATCGCCGCATAATTTCGATCGGCACAGGTTGATCGAGCCAAAACTCTAGGGCGATCGCCCCCTGATTGATCAGCATTTCTAGCCCGTCAATTGCCATCAGTCCCCGCGCCGCTGCCATTTGCAAAAACTTAGTCGGACGAGGGGTATAGATCAAGTCATAGGCGATCGCTTGACTAGGCAACAGCGCTATCTCCGCTTCCGAGATAGGCGTATTGGGATCATTAGACATGCCGATCGGCGTAGCATTGACCACGATACCCGCCACTTCTAGCAAGTGGGGAATCGAAGCCCAAGGATGCACCCGCAAATTATAGTCATGGAGTTGACTGGTCATCGTGCCATGAAATTTTTTTAACTTCTTCGGGTCGCGCCCGACTACATGAATCATCGGACAGCCCAATTCTAGGCAAGCTGCCACCACTGCTTTAGCGGCTCCACCACTACCCAAAATAATTGCTGGCATCTGTGACCAATCGCATTTAAGTTGCTTAAGCGGTTCTAAAAATCCTGCCACATCGGTATTTGTGCCGACCCAGCGATCGCCAACCCGTTTTACCGTATTCACTGCGCCGACTGCTTTGGCTATGGGTAATATTTCATCAAGTAGGGGTATAACTTCGACTTTGTGAGGGATCGTCAGGTTAAAACCCTGTAGCGATCGCACCGCCTTCAAGCCCGCGATCGCCATTGGCAGATCTTCAACCGCGATCGGGAAGGGAACATACACATAGTCAAGCCCTAATGCTGCGATCGCGGCATTGTGCATCACAGGTGAGAGGCTATGACTCACAGGAAAACCCATCACTCCCAAAATTTTTGTTGTCCCAACGATGCTCCCAAGCATAGTCACTTACCCAAAGTAGTTATTAAGTCAAGAGTAGCTTTTGAAGGCAAGCCTTTGGCTTGCCTTCAAAAGCTACTCTTGACAATGCAGATTGTTGGAGAAAACTATGACACAAATGTTTCCATAAACGCTACAGCAAAAAGAGAAAAGAGCACTGATGTGTATGGAGCTTTGACTGTGTGGAAGGTCTTTGAAAGCTTTCTTGTTTGAGATTTACATTTCTATTGCTTTGGCATTATCAGTTGAATGACTAGCATCCGATTGACTACTCCGAGGAACCTGAGTGTCATCAATATGTTTCAAACCCCAAACAGTTATTACTTTCAAAACGGGACGCAAGCTTTTACCCTTCTCGGTGAGCTGATAGTTCATTCGACGAGAGTGGTTACTGTAAGGCTGTTTTTCCACCAAACCTAATTCTTCGAGCAGCTTGAGGCGGTTTGCCAAGATATTAGTTGAGATTCCTTCAGGGGATTCTAAAAACTCTTCAAAGCGTTGTTTGTGGAAGAACATCATGTCTCGGATGACAAGTAACGTCCAGCGATCGCCAATTAAGTCTAGAGTACAAGCTACAGGGCAAGGAGAGCGTTTTGGTTGGGGCATAGCTAATCCAATCAGTTTGGTTACTTGTATCTTACAAGTTATGACTGCTAAACTATGTTTTGACTTGCAACTTAAAAGTTATATATGGACATACCAACCAATAAGCGACCGTTTGAAGTTGAGATTTGTTTGCCAGTAAGAACTTACGATATTGATTTTGCAGGTATTGTTAGCAATATTGTTTACGTTCGTTGGTTGGAAGATTTGCGCTTGGAGATGTTAGCTCATCATTTCCCGTTGAACGAACAACTTGAGAATGGAATTGCACCTATCATTTTGCAGACAAAGATTGACTATAAGCAATCCATCAAAATTTCTCATGCTCCAATCGGTAAGATGTGGATGAAGTCAGTGGAGTCGCTACGGTGGACTGTTAACGCAGTGATCATGGTTGATGATAAAGTTGCTGCCTTTGGTGAACAAGTTGGTATTTTTGTTAACTTACAAAACAACAAGCCCATCCGTATGCCAGAGCGATTAAAGCAGAAGTATCAAGAGTTTACGGTGTAATACAAATCCACAAAAGTGTGACTACACTTTTGTGGATTAAAGACCAAATCCAGTAAGGTTTTTCAAATGAAGAATTGGCATAAGCAACATAATAAAATTGGGGTTTCCGATCAACTGAAGTCTCCTGTCGTTGCTGCTGAGGACTACCAAAAAAAAGAAGATGACAACCATGCCAGAGTCTCTATTTGTCGTAATCATGACAACCCTGCCCGATCAAGATCAAGCTAACAATATTGCCAAGATACTGGTAGAAGAGAGGTTAGCTGCTTGTGTGCAGGTGCTGCCAGCGATGACATCCACCTACATTTGGGAAGGCAACCTGTGCCAAGAATCGGAACATCTAGTTTTGATCAAAACCCTAGAGTCAAACTATGCCGCAATAATGACTAGACTCAAATCACTACATCCCTACGAAGTACCCGAAGCGATCGCCATTCCTATAAAAGCGATCGCCCCTAATTACGCAGCATGGATCACAGCCATGTGTGGCTAAAAGCCTAAAAGCAGAGAGTTGCGCCCTTGTAACAGGCGCAACTCTCTGCTTTTAGGTTAAAAGATTAGCGGTGCGGCGCGAAGCGCCGCACCACTAATCTTTTGGCTTTTTAGCTGTGACGAGACATTAGACCGACAAGAGAAGACAAACCTTTAAAACTACGTTTTAGTTTTTGTTTGTTCTGCATCTTGCGGAGAATGCTGACTACAGATTCCAGATCGTTATGCTCGTCTGGAGGCTTTTGGGTGCGAATTTGATAAAAGGGCAGGATGATACCAAAGTGAACAGCCGCATTACAAAAAGCATTGAGCATGGCGCGTTCAGGAGCATGAACGCCGATCGCCGAAGATCCTACCTGAATCAAACAACCCTTATCGCTACCAGTTGCTTCACGGGTAATGCCATCCACTGTCAACACACAGCGCATGGTGATGTAGTCCGACACAGCCACAGGGTTAGAAAAGCTAACCTGCCAATTGTTGTAGGAGCTATTAGGAGAATTTTTTTGGAAGGCATCAAGGCGAGAGCAAAGCATCTGCCACACGATGAAAAACTCCGAAGAAGCGTTATCTCCACGGGTATTTTCCGAAATGCCAAATGAGCGAGCCTTAGAAGCAGACAAAGATAGTACAGACGCATCAGGGAAGCAGGTCATAGAGGCATACCAAAAACTCTTTGAATAATGTACGTTAATCTTTGGGAAATGTCACTATGTATTTAGTGGCAAAAACTAGGTTTAAAAAGGCTAAATAGGTTTTTACTTGACTATGCTTCTTTTATCTTGGCTTTGCTTTAAATTTTGTAATTACAAGACTAACTCACCAAAGTGTTGGCACGCTTTGCTCATGTGCATGAGCACAAACCAAAAGCAGAATACGAGTAGCAGCGCTTCGCGCCGTCACTCGTATTCTGCTTTTGACTGGAGCAAGCGATAGAAGCCAAGTCTAGTCAGAATTTTTAAGCCAAGAAATAGCTGTTTCAAATAAGAGTTATGGCTTCGACACTTCGACAGGCTCAGTGCATAGCTTCGCTCAGTCAACGTATACTGCTGGCTGAGCGCAGTCGAAGCCTCTTCTAAATATTTAAAAGCTATACTTCTTGATCTGGTAAGTAGTTAGGTATAAGTAAATTAAAAACCTAGAAAGCTGTCCCG
>QBLS01000012.1 GCA_003249015.1 Pseudanabaena sp.
TGTCTCTTTTTACTTACTCTACTTTATTACTTTTCAACAACTTTGTAACATTACCAAATATTTTAACTACTAGTCCATCGTCCACCAGCAAAACCTTGAGATATTCTAACTACTAGAACTTGCTTAGAATTATATTTCCTATTTTCTAAATCTGAATAAGAAATTAATATTGGCAGCTCCGAATTATATCTCAAAACATTGTCTTTAGGATTTTGACTAGTACTACCAAAAGAGTTGAATGCCTCTTTGCCATTTATTAGCAAGGGAATAACTGCCTCATTTGTAAAACATTTATAAATATCATCAGTTAGGGCTTTATTAGCATTTGGACTTATGATTTTATCAATTACTTCCTTATCAGCATAAAGTCTAATTGAAGTTGCTGGACGATTGCCAGTATTGTAAATGACTAGATTATACGTTGTTGCAACATTTCCTAAATCACTGACTATGGAAGCAGAAATAATTGGTCTATTAGATGCTAGCCAAAAACGCCTTGTAAAGTATAGAGATGTCGCTGAAAGGATTGCAGAGGTAAGACTAACAAGAGTTTTTAGATCTAGGAAATCAATAAAATATTGCCAATAACCAAGTGACATTTCGGAATTCCGTGTAAATTTTTTGTCTAACTATATATTATCTTGCAGATTGTTCTAGCTGAGAGTAACGCACAAGCAATTAGAATTAAGTAAAGTTTGGGTGCGTTACGTTAAAAAATCCTACAAGTTCGGGATCTCAAGGGCGTAATGCATTGCCATTGCTTTTACTGTGATTGGTGATTTATGGGGCGATCGCCTCAACATTCATCTTCATAAAAGCGTTTGCTATTAGCATGAGTCATGATTTCTAGGCGATCGATTAACATTTTTTTGTCTTTGAATCGCTACGCATCTGTAAAAGAATCACCAATAACTTCTCTCAACTCAACTAATACTGCTTGCCTAATATCGCCTAGAAGCAGACAACCTTAACGGAGTGATCGCTTCTTTATGAGATGTCATCTCGAATCAAGCGAACCTCAACTTCTCGCTCCACATACTCCCACTCTTTGCTTGCACGCATCCGCACCAGTAATTCATCAAAAGCCTTAGTATGTTCGGGCGCAAATTCAAACCAAGTGAGAAAATCAAATGGTTCTCCGAGATCGCGACAGTGCATCAGCCGCCGTGCAACCTCTGGAAGATAATCCAAACCAACAGCCGTATGATGAGACTGTTCCTCAAAAATTGCCCTTCGCTCATCTTGTGCCATTTCCCACCACGCGACAGTTTTCTTAATCGGAATTAGCACCGCAGAGATGGCTTCCGCTCGATTCAGTACAGGCTGTACTGCCCGAAGAGCCGTAACTTCATCACGCATGGCATAGCGTACATTGCTGGTAAAACTTTGTAGAACCCATGAACTGTCAAATGGTAGTTCCACGACAGCATCATTTACTACATTTACTCTTTCAACAAGATCTAAAGAAGCTCCAGCTATCTCTCGCACATCTGTTACCTGCCATATACCTTCCTTGCCACCAACAAACGAATATCGATTATCCATTACATCCTCTTAGAATTTTGGTTCTTGATTAGTCAGTTTAAGCTACCAAAATTAGTTGCGGCTGAAAAATCTCGCCAAATAAGATGAGCTGTGGCTGAAAAATTCATCTGTCTAGAGTCATGACGTAACTGCGATTTGGTTCGATATTTAAGGACAAATTAACTCATATCCTATTTTTAGACTGACTCAATTATCCATCAGCTAAAGGTTTTGCTGTATGAGATCTCTAGGACTGTGAGTCGTGGGTTTTAGGCGATCTTTTGTAATTTGCAAAGTTAATATAAGTGTCGATTTCCTTAAGTTTTATTCAAAAATTTAGTAAAATTCCATTATCTAACAAATAAAAGTTACTCATCATCATTATCCAAAAGCTGTTTTAAAGAATCAAAACTTTGTTGAGTACTGTGGCGAACGCGGTGAATTTTAACTATTCCAGCATTTTCATCGTCTACGATGCTAAATAAAATGCGATATTTCTTCTCATATAAAAGTTGACGTATTTCTATATCCAAATACTCACTTTCCAATGCTAAAGGACAACGACTAGGAAAGCTTTCCAGTTTGAGCATTATTTCATAACAACCCCTAACCCAACGGTAGGATTTTTCAGGCGCATTGACCTTGAGCCACAAAAAAATCTGTTCTATGTCATGAATTGCCGTAGGAGATATCTCAATTCGGTAGGTCATATTTTTTTTGAAGATCTTCAAAAGCTTTATGAATAGAAACCCCTTTACCTTGTTCAAATTCCCCTAAACTTTGGCGAATACCTGCAAGAGTTTCGAGAAGCTCTAACCGATTAAGTAGTTTTTCATAACTTTCTGCATCCTGAAGTACAGCAGCAGCTTTACCATTAATAGTGATTACAATTGGTGTTTTATCCGTTTCAAACTGATGAAGCAATTCAGGAGCTTCCTTTTGAAATTGATTCAGAGGACGACTATGAGAGAGGTTAAGCATGATGTTCACCTATTTCGAGTGTTGTCAACAATCTAGTAAAATATTATTTTTCATTAATTATAACGCCACATCAATCCCCAACTCATTACACCCCCCCGAATTAGGCGATCGCAATAACAATCTATCTCCTCAAGGCGATCTCTATTACTGTGAGTTGTGATTTTTAGGCGATCGCCTTATAATTATATTTCTTCATGAATACAGATTTTTTGGATACTTACTTCAGTTAACCTGCACAACAATGAATGAACATATCCGAATTTTGGAAACTGGAGAAATTAATACAGGCGAATGTTTGTTTCGATTTGCTGCCCCTGAAAAGATTCCATTTTGGCAAGACTTTGCACAGAAAACAGAAATCATTCGCCGAGTCCATGAACATGGCGCAGTCAGTTTTGAAGTCGATGCTAACTATGATGAAGATTACCACGAGCCAGAGGAGGAGTTTGGCTGGGGCTTGACCTATGGAGAATATTGGGACATGCATCCTGAACAAAAGAGGAATAAGCCAGTCGCCTGTTGGCAGACATGGATTTTGTTGTCAGTCAGCGCTCCCTTTATGCGATTTAGGCGATCGCTTTCTCCCGCAGAAGATCTCATCCTGATTGCGACGTGGGACATAGTAAAATGGAATGAAGGTTGGGAGAGTGGAGAATACAGATTCTATTTAGCATTGACCTCAAAGCTAGATACTGAAGATGACACTCTTCTCAATGTTCAAAAGCCAGTTTTCATTAAACCTAGAAAGATCTTTTCTATTATTAGCGATCGCACAGCTCAGAGTTCATTGCAAGCATGGCAGTTAGGGCAAGATATGATTCTCCAGCCACTAACCAATCTTGTCCAAGCATCTCCATCTCAACGTGATTGGGACTGGATGTGGCGCGAACATGCAAGTCTCGGGCCCATCTGTTTAAAGATCTTTGTGGACAAAACATCTGCGGAACTAAAAGAGTGGTTTGCAGATATCATCACCAGACGCTTACCGCAAAACAATTTCTATCCATGCTTGTACAGCAATCAATCTGCGATCGCTCAAGAACTAAGAATTCACTTAGAGAATTTAGCAATCACGGAACTATCCGCAAATGAATTTTATCAATCTGTTGAGGATTTACAAACTCAGCGTCAAGGGCGATTGCCTCAGGTATACTGCCCTGACAAAGATTGTAGCTATGTGGCTAAATCAAGTGATATTCGCACTGGGTGGATATTTTTGCGCGATGGTCTATTTTCCTTGGATCGTAGCTACCACACACCCAAGTTCGATCAGCAATCAATCGATGCGATGCTCTTGACGGCAATTATGGAAGGAGAGTTGGGAGAGATTTCTTGGGATCTATTTGATAGTGATTATATTTACTTTGAAGCCACAGGAGAAGGGTTGGAGTCTCTGAGAAACTATCTCGACCCTAATTCCGATGCCGATCGCCTGCGGCAGGAATTCTCTCGACTGCTGTTTCGCCATGATGTTGATGCATCTTTAGCAAATAATGTTCAGGAAACTGCTGAACTAATTAACCAGCATTTTCAAGTTCCTCTGATTGAGTTAGATGCGATCGCAAATTTGGAAGCTTGGCTTCGTACAACAGCGATTTCACAACTGCCGCGCTATGTTACCGTCAAATTGCCTAGAACAATGGGAAGCACCTATGGGGAAGATCCAGACTATGCGCGTATTACTTCCGCGAACTCTCGTATTCTATGGCGATGGTCGTTTGATGGGTAATATCGTTCTTAAATATAGAACTTCTCAAGCAAGCGAAGGCGAGTAAACAAACCCCTGTTTCACCAGCCTGATAAACGCTGTATTTTTTCATATGTATAAATAGCTATTGCAAACTACTCGCAATACGTTTATGCTTATGCTACGATAATTCAACTGATCTATAGCTGTCGCCAGTCTTGTTAGGACATAAAACCAGAAGATGAGTGGCGGCGCTTCGCGCCGCTACTCGCTTCTTGGGTTTTATTTGTCCTAGTACAAGTGTCTACAGCTATAGATCTGCATAATAATTCGATCAAGACTTTGACCAGTATAAATAATGATGAATTGATCAGTATTAATCTATTTTCTTACTGCTAATTAATCTTAATAAGATTATATACGAGTATAACTTTGATGAATAACAAAACCATAAGTGTTGACCATAATTCAGGTAACTATGGCTTGGCAACACTAGACAACTTACTAGAGCGATCGCCAAAGGCAAAGACTCTGCCCTTATCTGCGATCAAAGTCGGCGATCGCGTGCGGATTGCCTCCCTAAATTGCGATGAATCTAATGGTCGGCTCATGGGCATGGGATTTATGCCTGGGGTGGTATTGGAGGTGGTTAGCAGCGCCGTGACAGGTTCAGTAATTGTGGCGCTCCAAGATCATCGACTGGGATTGGGAATGGACATGGCTCAATGTATTCAGGTCGTACCCGAAGATTCAGACGCAAATCAGCATATTTTTAACGTTAAGAAGACCATGCCAAACCACTCAGAAACATCTGCCACCAAGCTTCAAGGTGTGGCGATCGGTTCACATTTAAAGGTTGTGGGTTATGAACCAACAGCCCGCGATTACAAACGTAAGTTACTCGCGATGGGATTAACGCCTGGTACGGAATTGGTGGTAAAGCGTCATGCGCCATTGGGCGATCCCACCGAAATAGAAGTGCGTGGTTTTCGCCTGAGTTTACGCAAAGCTGAAGCTGATGCACTATTGGTTGAATTAATCCAAGGAGCATAACCATGAGCCAACCCATCATCGGATTAGTCGGTAATCCCAACTGTGGCAAAACCACATTATTTAACGCCTTAACAGGGAGCAATCAGCACGTTGGCAACTGGGCAGGGGTCACGGTCGAGCGCAAGGAAGGCGAATATCGATCGCATGGTCAACCAATTACGGTCGTGGATTTGCCAGGGGTGTATTCTGTGGATGCTGAAGATAGCACCACGGGACTAGATGAGCTGGTGGCTAGGGATTATTTGCTATCTGGTGAGGCAAATGTAATTGTCAATATTGTCGATGCCTCCAATCTGGAACGGAATCTGTACCTCACTACACAGATTTTGGAAATGGGCGTGCCGATGTTGATTGCTTTAAATATGATTGACTTGGCGGAGAAGCGGAATATTCGCATTGATGTGGCGCAGTTATCACAAAGGCTAGGATGTCCTGTAATTGCCCTCTGTGCCTATGCAGGTAAAGGCATTGCTCAATTGCGAGAGGCGGTGGATCTTGCCTTAAGCAATCCAGAAATTCTCCATAATTATGTAATTTATCCCTCTGAAATTGAGCAGGCTTTAGGGGATTTAACACCATTATTAGAAAATCAGACGCTGGCAAATCCTGGCAATGTGCGTTGGTTTGGACTCAATCTATTGCAGTACGACGATCGCCATTTAGCGAGTCTAGGACAGGAACTATTACAAAAAATTGGCGAACACCGTCAGCATATTCAGGAAGACTTGGGCGAAGATATCGATCTATTGATTGCCGATAGCCGCTACACATGGATTCGACAGATCATGCAGGGCGTAGTAGAACGAAATGACCTCTTACAGAAAACGATTTCCGATCGCCTTGATCGCGTAGTTCTCAATCGCTGGTTGGGTATTCCCATCTTTTTAGCGGTCATGTATCTGATGTTTATGGTGTCGATTAACGTCGGTGGCGCTTTTATTGATTTCTTTGATATTAGCGTAGGCACGATCTTTGTCGATGGCACTGAACATCTGTTAACCAAAATCAATGCTTCTGGTTGGCTAATTGGACTATTGGCTAACGGGATTGGTGGCGGCATTCAGACCACTTCCACATTTATTCCCCAAATTGGTTTTCTATTTCTATTTCTAGCTATTCTCGAAGACTCTGGCTATCTCGCTCGTGCCGCCTTTGTGATGGATCGGCTGATGCGCTTTGTGGGACTGCCTGGTAAATCCTTTGTACCGATGATGGTGGGCTTTGGTTGCAATATCCCAGGCATTATGGCAACGCGAACTTTAGAAAATCGCCGCGATCGCCTGATGACCATTCTCATGAACCCATTCATGTCCTGTGGGGCGCGTTTGCCAGTCTATGCCCTCTTCTGTGCCGCCTTTTTCCCCACCAATGGACAAAATATTGTCTTTTTGCTTTACATTGTCGGTATTCTCGCCGCCATCTTCACGGGATTGGTGATGAAGAGAACTTTATTTCGCGGTGATGCGGCTCCCTTTGTAATGGAACTGCCCCCATACCATATCCCCACCCTCAGAGGCATTACGATTCGGGCATGGGAACGCCTCAGAGCCTTTATCACCAAGGCTGGGAAAATGATCGTGATCATGGTGATTGTCCTCGGATTAATTAACTCTGTGGGGATCGATGGCTCCTTTGGCAAAAAAGATAGTCAAGATTCAATCCTCAGTCACTTTAGCCGCACCATCACGCCCATATTCAGTCCCATGGGCATAGAGCAGGACAACTGGCCCGCTACGGTTGGACTATTTACAGGGGTATTTGCAAAGGAAGTGATGGTGGGAACTATGGACTCCCTATATACGGCTTTAGGCGAACAGGCGGCTGGTGCTGCGGATGAGCCACCAGCCGAATTTGATTTTTGGGCGGGTATGAGTAAAGCGGTGAATAGTATTCCTGAAAACCTTGTCAAATTAGCAGATCAAGCTGTCGATCCTTTGGGATTAAGCATTTTGGGAAGTACGGGCAATCTCGAAACCGCCGCCAAGGAACAGGAAGTAAATTCCACCACCTTTGGGCAGATGGCTTCCCGCTTTGGCAGCACCACGGCAGCGATCGCCTATCTTTTGTTTGTGCTGCTTTACTTTCCCTGTGTTTCCGCAACTGCTGCAATTTATCGCGAAACTAACCTCGGCTGGACGATTTTTGTTGCCTGTTGGACAACGGGACTCGGCTATTGGGTGGCTGTCTTCTATTACCAATTGATGACCCTAAATCAACATCCTGCTTCAGCGATCGCATGGTTAACAGGCTTATCCCTAGTCATGCTAGGAACCCTAGTGGGATTGCGAAGATTTAGCGCCCATCGCCGTATTCAAGCCAAAAGTCAACAGACGACATAGTTTAACTAACTACTTCAATCATTTTAAAACCATGATTTTAAAACAACTTCAAGATTATTTTCGATCGCGATCGCCAACTTCATTAGAAGAAATCGCCAATCATTTTCAATGTGAGCCTGAGGCACTGCGCGGGATGTTAGCCCCACTAATTCGCAAAGGTCGCATTCAGAAATTAGATGGTAAAAAGTGTAGTGGTTGCCATAGTTGCAAGCCCGAAAGCTTAGAACTATACGAATGGGTAAATTCCCAATAGGAAGTAAGTATCTCAACTTATGGTGATTTTAAATCTTGAGAAGATGCTTCGACACTTCGATAGGCTCAGTGCATCGCTTCGCTCAGCCAACATATACTGCTGGCTGAGCGAAGTCGAAGCCCTAACTCTTATTTGAAACAGCTATCAATCGCTTCTTGGGTTTTAATCTGTCCTGATATAAGTGCCTATATCTAATTACTACCAATTGTTTTACTAGGGTTAGTAAATCTAAAAGTCAGGATAGAAATAACAAAAATAACTAGAAATAAAAACGCCCCGATTGCAGAAGCGTATCCCATTTCTAAACTAGTAAAACCTTTATCGTAAAGATAATAAACAACTGTTTTGGTGCTATTGGCTGGCCCCCCTTGGGACATAATGTAGACTTCTTCAAATATTTTCATTGCGCCGATAGAAGAAATCACCGCAACTAAAATTATATAAGGACGCATGATCGGAATTGTAATATCTAGATGCTTTTGCCAGCCATCGGAACCATCGATCGCGGCAGCTTCATACAAGTCTGCGGGAATAGCTTGTAAACCTGCGAGATAGATCACCATATAGTAACCAACACCTCGCCAAATCACCACCGCCACAATTGCAAAGATTGCAGTTTTAGGATCGGTTAGCCAAGGGATTTTAATATCTTGAAATGAGATAGTTGATAGAAAATAATTTAAAATTCCATTCTGAGCATAAACCCACTTCCAAGCAATCCCTGCAACTACAACGGAAACAATGACAGGAAAGTAATAAATTGCTCTAAAAATTTTGATGCTGCGTAATTTTTGATTAACTAAGATCGCCAATGCTAGTGGCAAAGTTACAAGACTAGGAACGACACAGATTAAGTAGATTAATGTATTGCCTAAGGATTTCCAAAATGTCTGATCTTTGGAGAGATTTAGATAGTTTTGCCATCCGATAAAACTAGGACTGCCAACAAAATCATAATTAGTAAAGCTCAAGTAGATGGCTTGAAGTATTGGTAAAAATGAAGTTAAAGACAAAAATGCGATCGCTGGCAGCAGAAATAAATAGGGAGTCCAAGAAAATTTCTTACCTAGTTTTTGTCGCGTTAGTTTTAAAGGAGGCTGCATAGAAGATGTCAAAAAGTTCTCTGTACCCTCAAGTCTAAATTAAAGGCGACGCTATCGCCTTTAATTTAGAAGGCTCAAAGTGCAGTAATCCCAATTCACGAAAGCGTATCAACTCTTTGATAGATTGAAACCCAAACCCAGTAAAGGTTTTTCTAGAAGACGAGTGGTGGCGCTAAGCGCCACCACTCGTCTTCTGGGGCTGACTAACTCAATTTAGACTGCTCGCCTTTTTTGATAACGATCGCGTTTAAAATAGTTGAGGCAACTTAGAGTCGTTTCAACGTGAATAAAATTCCTCCCTTTGATGTATCGCAGCAGTATCAACAAATTGGCGATCGCCTTAACCAAGCGGCGTTAGACATACTTGCATCAGGGCAATATATCGGCGGACAGCCTGTGAGCCAATTTGAGGCAGAATTTGCTAAATATATTGGCTCTAGTCATGGCGTAGCCTGTAACTCAGGCACGGATGCTCTGTATCTCGCCATGAGAGCCTTAAATATTGGGGAGGGTGATGAGGTGATTACTTCCCCATTTACATTTTTTTCTAGTGCGGAAACGATCAGTATGGCAGGCGCAAAGCCTGTGTTTGTCGATATTGAGGCGCATAGCTTCAATATGAATGTGGATTTAATCGAGTCAGCAATTACGCCTCGAACTAAGGCAATTATGCCTGTGCATTTGTTTGGGCGATCGGTGGACATGACCAAGCTAATGGCGATCGCTAAAAAACATAATCTTTATGTGATTGAAGATTGCGCTCAAGCGACGGGGGCAAAGTTTGCTAAGCAAATGGTTGGTAATATTGGCGATGTGGGCTGCTTTAGTTTCTATCCCACCAAAAATTTGGGCGGTTGCGGTGATGGTGGCATGATGACCACTAATGATCCTCAAATTGCCGAGAAGCTGAAAATCCTCCGTGAACATGGTAGCCCTAAGCGTTACTACCATGAGTATATCGGCATGAACTCCCGCCTTGACTCACTGCAAGCGGCTCTATTGCAAGTGAAGTTGCCATATCTCGATAAGTGGAATGATCAACGCCGCGCCATTAGCGATCGCTATACAGATTTGCTCAAGCAAGCAAATATTCCTGACTTAGTAACTCCCCACCATTGTCCAGAAAGTGTCTGGAATCAGTACACGGTTTGCATCGGCGCAGGTAAGCGTGACTATGTACAGGCACAATTGCGCGAACAAAATATCATTACGATGATTTACTATCCTCTGCCTCTACATTTGCAGTCGGTATATGCCAATTTGGATCATCAAAAGGGTGATTTTCCTGTTACTGAAGATATTTGCGATCGCGTTTTGTCTTTGCCGATGTTTCCTGAACTCACCACCGAGCAGCAGGATCGAGTTGTTAGCACTCTAAAAGATATCCTCAAGTAAAAAAAGTGCGTGGCTAAGCCACGCACTTTTTTTACTTAAAGTTGTTCCGCCTGCGTAGCGGGCGGAACAACTTTAAGGGTTTTTTAAATAAAGAAATGGCTACGCCATTTCTTTATTTGGTATCACACCGCGATCGCTATAATAATCACATCTGCAATATTTGCTTTGAGGGGTAGCTATGGGCATTATCAATTCCATGTTTGCGAAACTAAAGAGTAATCCGCAGGGAAATAGCCCAGATATTCAGGCTGTTCAGACTAAGGTTCAACCTGATCCTGTGCAACAACCTAGCTCGGTAATGCAAAGATATACAGAGCTTGAAGCTGAGTTAACTCAACCATCGCAAACATTGCAAGCGAAGTCGGTAAAGCAGGTTCAGCCAAAAAACACATTAAAAAAACTGGGCAATAGGCTACTTTGGACAGGAATTTTAGTGGGTGTACCTGTGGGAATTATTTATGTTGTAAACCTTCCCTATCCTGTAATTAGACAACCCGTGGCAAAGGTTGCTCCTATACTGTTGTTGCCAAGTAACATGGCGATCGATGCCAATTACAAAAAGGGGCAGGCGACAATTGAAGAATCTCGACAATTAATTGAAGCACCCACTAGTGCTGCCGACCTTGATCGGGGTGAACTAAAACTCAAAGAAGGGAAACTGGCTCTAGATAGTATTCCTGCTTGGTATATTGCGGAGTGGGCAGACTATTCGCGAGGATATTCTTGGGGCTATGATTGGCGGTTTACACCCGCAAACTTACAGGCGACCCGTATCAAAGCTGGGCAGTTAGAGGCAAAGGTATTTCAAGAAAAAAATGCTCAGATTGCTCTTACTGATGCCGAAAAAGATATGGAGATCGCCAAAGCAGTCTTTCAAAAAGCAACTAAACCCGTTGATAAGAAAGTTGCAGTGCAGGGTTGGCGATCGGCAATCGATCGGCTTGAGCAAATCCCTGAACAAACTCTGGCAGGTCGTAAGGCTCAACAGTTAGCGAGTAATGCCTCCAGAGACTTGCAAGAGTTAGGTGGGTTTGCAGCGGGAAGTCAGAAGGTTGTAGCACTGATCAGTGGGGCAGAAGAGTTTGCTAAAAAAGCTACCGAATCTGGACGTAATCCTCCTCATTCTAGTGATCGCTGGAGTCAAACAGCAGCTATGTGGCAAGAGGCGATTGATCGTCTAGAAGCTATACCCACCGAAGAGCTACAAGGCTACACGGAAATTCAAAAGAAACTGGCAAGCTATCGGGCTAACTTGTCGGAGGTGAAAATCCGTTTAACAAACGAGAATGAGTCGGTGCAAGCTTTAGATCGGGTTAACCAAAAACTATCGAACCTTTGGGCTTCTTTACCGAAGGACAGTAAGGACTTAAATCCTAATCAAGTTAAAGGAAGATTTTTGGAGATTAGTGCTGACTTAGATAAAGTTAAAAGTGGCACTACGGTGTACCTAAAGGCTCAAGAGATTAAACTAGAAGTCCGAAATCAATTGAAGTTATTAGAACGAGCCAAGTAATCGATGACTAAATTTGATTTTCTAGCCGATATCCAAAAACCTTGGCACTCCATGAGTGTAGAGCAAGTACTCGCCACTTTGGAATCTTCCATAGAAGGGCTAACCTATGTGAATGCAAGGCAGAGATTACGCTACCTAGGAGCAAATAAGCCGCCGCGATCGCGTCCAATTAGTAAAATCCTGATACAGCCTTGGCTTGATCCTTTAACTTATCTATTAATTGGTGCGGCTGTATATTTGCAATGGAATGGCGCGGAAGGGTGGGCTTTGATTTTAGTAGGGGGACTGCATAGTGTAATTGGGATTGGGCTATCCGTTTGGTCTGTCAAAATTAGGGAAAAAGTTAGCCTAGATCGTCCCAGTCGCCGCCCACAGGAAGATGCTAGTTCAGTGATGGTGCTACGCGATCGCGAAGAGATGGAAATACCATCGCGGGATTTGGTGATTGGTGATGTGGTGCTATTGGTACAAGGCGATCGCCCCAATGTGGATTTGCGCTTGCTAGAAGCTTCCGAGGATTTGCTCGTAAATCAATCTAATTTGGGCGGTGAAGCAATTTGTCGTAAGCAAGCAGAACTAACCTTTGAAGAGAAAACGGCTGCTTTGGAATGTGGCAACATGATTTATGCAGGGACAGAAATTTCCGCAGGTACAGCCAAGGGACTAGTCATCGCCACCAGTCGATTTACCCAAGCGCAAGCTGCTGTTACTAGGGAAAAACCTTTTTCAGTAATTCATTCCGAATTTCGACAACTGCGCCAAGTTTGGATTGGATTGCTACTGTTAGTGACAGTAGTGGCGATCGCCTTTGCGTGGCAAAGAGGAATTGTGATCAATGCTATGACAGCAGCAGCTCTGATCGTGAGTACCTATCCTCAAAATCTATTACGCATCGCCACTCTAGTGCAACTATTGGGAATGCGTGATCTCGCTAAACAAAGAATTTGGGCAAGGTTCCCCACTGTGCTAGATGCGATCGCGAGAGTGACAACCGTTGTTCCCATTGTGGAATCAGATGTGGTGCTGAGTTTTGATAATTTGAATCGGGCGGGGATTGCATGGCGCGGGCTAATCAGAGCTTCAGAGGATGATGCTCAAGCTTTTAGTCAAGTGATTGGAGTGGAGGTGCATAGCTACTTTGACGCACCGCAAGAGAGAATTCGTCAATGGCAGAGTAATTTAAATCTTCAGCAAAAATCTAAGAATGCTGTGGCAGTGATTGCCAATGATGTGGAAGATATTTCTCTCATAAGGGCTGCTGATGTGGGTATCTGCGATCGCACTTGCCGCAAGGAACTGCAAGATAGTTCGGGATTGATTTTACCAAAAGAAGATTTCCATTATTTACCGATCGCGATTCTGGAAGGACGCGCCACCTTTGATCGATTGCAACGAGCAGCCTTGCTCACGGCGGCAAGTTCCTTTACCCTCGCGGTGCTAACTCTGATGGATACTGCCGCAGGGTTTTCAATGCCGCCATTACAACTGCTTTGGATTGGAGCGATCGTCACACCCATATTAGCCTTTCCTTTAGTTCTGGAACCGACCCATGAAAGCTTACTATTTCAGCCAGCTCACCGTTTTCAAACGATCTTGCGTTCCAGCAATTATCTGCGCATTGTACTTGCTGTAGTAGCTACAATTACTGCGGTTTCAATAGTTTTTTGGATGAAATATCAAGGGCAAGCGGCGATGCTTTCGCAAGCAAGATCGATGGCTTTTGTAACCCTCGGTTTTAGCCAAGTTTTCCATGCCTGTGCGATCGCCCGTCATAGTGTATTGAGCAATTTGCCTCTGTTACTAGGTATCTCTTTTATATCTGTCTTCCAAATTATATTTGTTCAGGTTCCTTGGTTTGGTGAGCTTATGGCAACAGTTCCCTTGAATAGTCTGGAATGGGCGATCGCTATTCTCACAGCTACTTCTAGTTTTTGGGTACAGGAGTTAATCAAAACCTAATAAGTGAGTGGCGGCACTCACTTTACTATAAAGATAAAAAAGCTATAGAGGATTTTATGCAGCCAACATCATCCATCAAGAAAAAACAGCAATACTTTTCCACATTTGATCCACGTTACTTTTCGCCACAAATCCAAGTCACCTCATTACCTATGACTGATGAATTGAGACGGTGGATCGCGGACAACAAATTGGCAGGGGTTGACGATCACTTGCTTGTGCAAGGGTTAATTAATTACGGCATTAGTCCTAGTGCCGCTAACCATGAAGTAAGCACAACTAGCCAAAATCCTTATTTTCAAGCAGGGCAGAAATTCGTCCAATTACTAAGAAAACGCGAATCCCACGCTAATATTCTTGCCGAATTAGCAACACTATCGCCGCGATCACTAACAATTCAACGCAGAGAAAAAATTAGCCGCGATGAATTTCTAGAAAATTACTATGCTAAAAATATGCCTCTCATTCTTACTGGAATTACGAAGAACTGGTCAGCCCTCTCCCTTTGGAACCCTACATATTTAAAAACAAATTATGGGCACGTAGAAGTAGAAGTACAAAGCAATCGCAACAGCGATCGCCTCTACGAAATTAATATCGAAAAGCATCGCTATAAAATGAGAATGGCAGATTATGTCGATGATGTTGTGAGTGGCGGTGCAACCAATGATTACTATATGGTGGCAAATAACGGCAATATTGAAAAGACGGAACTGCGTGGACTGCTCAATGACCTAGAGATGTTTCCTGAATATCTAGACCCTTTGGATATAAACGGTAAAGCTTTCTTTTGGTTTGGCGCATCTGGAACAGTTACACCGCTTCATCACGATCCAGTTAATCTAATTTTTGTGCAGGTCTATGGTCGAAAGGTTTGGCAAATCATTCCACCCTATTACACCCATCTGCTTTACAACTATCGAGGGGTATTTAGCGAAGTAGATATAGAAAATCCCGATTATGACAAATATCCGTTATTTCAGAAAATCCCTATTATTGAAGTAACACTTGAAGCAGGTGATGCCATCTTTATGCCTGTTGGTTGGTGGCACGCCGTCAAATCTCTCGACATCAGTATTTCCATGTCATTCACTAACTTTGTATTTCCCAATAAATATGATTGGTCATATCCTTCAATTACTTAAATTGGTGTTGTAATGCAAAGCGTTGTAACCTGATGTAAGCAGAAGTATAACGCTTCGCGCTTAACTAAAATCCAGAAAAGTTTTTAAAAGCACGGCTCCACGCCACTTTTAAAAACTCTTCATCACTACTCTCAGCCTCAACAAGCTGTAATTAAAAATACATAGATCGCGCTAGAAATTTGTAGACCCATGAGCTTAATGCCCAAGTACCTCACTCAAACCAATATCTCAAGAGATCATAAGACTGAACAGAAAAGACTATCTTTACAGCAATATTGCCTTTCACTAGGTCTATTGGCTTGTCTCGTGTCAGGATGTCAGCAACCACAGCCAACGCCAACAACACCCACGATCGCGGCGACACCAACGGAAACGCCAGTAATTAAAGAACCTGAAGGTATCTTAGAAAGAGTTAAAGAACGCAAAAAACTGATCTGTGGCGTAAATGGGAAGCTAGCAGGATTTAGCTTTGTTGATGAGAAGGGGGAATGGAGTGGGCTTGATGTGGATTACTGCAAAGCGATCGCAGCGGCAGTTTTGGGAGATGCTAAGGCGATCGATTACAAACCCTTACTGACTAAAGATCGATTCACAGCCTTGCAAAACGGTGAAGTTGATATAGTGATGCGAAATACAACACGCACTTTAACCCGTGATGTCACTAACAATATTTCCTTTGCACCGACAACTTTTTTTGATGGACAAGGAATCATGTTGAGAATTGGTGCAAAACCAAAATCTTCCAGCAGCTCACCTACCCCAACTAGCTCGCCCACAAATTCACCATCACCTGCGCCAACTGAAAATGCGATCGCACCTGAGCGCAAACCTGAAGACAAATTAGAAAAATCATCTTCAAAAACTGGTGAAGAGTTGACGATTCCGCTCAAAGAATTAGCGAATAAACAAATCTGTGTGGAAACAGGTATCAGTGCCTCAAACCTAGAGTCGGCATTTAAAGAAGCAAATGTGGAGATTCAGCCAGTTATTTTACCTGACCTAGAGAGTGTATTAAATACTTACAATCAGGGGGATTGTGAGGCAGTCTCTTCAGAAAAATCACAACTTGCTGCATGGCGAAGTCGCTTGACTAAACCCGCAGATCACAAAATTTTGGACTTGAGCTTATCTAAAGAACCACTTAGTCCTGTGCTAGTTGGTAATGACGATCGCTGGCGTGATGTCGTAACTTGGATTATCTATGCCACTTTCTATGCGGAAGAATTAGGAATTGGCATGGACAATTACACAATTTTTAAGGATACCGAAAACCCTGAAGTGTCAAGGTTTTTAGGGACTTCTGACTCCTTGGGAATTGAGCTAGGTTTAGCTCCAGACTGGACTACTCAAATTCTCAAACAAGTGGGAAATTACAGTGACATCTATAACCGAAATCTCACTCCTTTAGATATCCCAAGGGGGCTAAATCGTTCTTGGAAAGATGGCGGTTTGTTATACTCCATGCCATTTCGCTAATAAGAACTTTAAAAGCGTTGCAAGGCAACGCTTTTAAAGTTCTTGTTATGTTTTTTTGATTGGCAACTATAGCTGTAGTCACTTGTGTTAGGACAAAACCAAAGCCGAGAAGACGAGTGGCGGCGCGAAGCGCCGCCACTCGTCTTCTCGGCTTTAAATTTTGATAAGAGGCTTCGACTTCGCTCAGCCAACACATACTGCTTGCTGGCTGAGCGAAGTCAAAGCCCTAATTCTTATTTGAAACAGCTAAATATTTTAACAAGAATGACTATAGACATACATTGGGTTTCTCCAATGCAGTAATTTTTAAACACAAGTGTATATTTTCAATAATTTGAGTCTAATAACGAGACTTAAAAATAGACTTACTATCTCAATATTAGACTTTGTTTTTGTAAACCCAGAAGATAGGTAACGATGCTTTACATCGTTACCTATCTTCTGGGTTTACTTTTTATAAGGCTTTGTACTTAAATCCAAACTAAGAATAATTTTGAAAGTGCTGTGAGGCAGAGCTTTCAAAATCATTCTTAGTTTGTTTGATCAGTAATTGCTATAGTAATCACCCTAAGTAAGCTTACTAATTTAATAAGCTTACGATAATGGTTATTTACATAAGCTATATAATTTCGTAATCTTATCTTGTAACAATGTAACCAGATATAAGCTCTAAGTTTCTAGCCAATAAAAAAGCACCAGTCCCTAATTTGTGGGTTTGGTGCTGAAGCTAGTTTAAGGAGATTTTGAAAAACTTTTAGATGTTTGGTTTAGAGTGTAGAGACTGCGTTGATTACAACTAAACCACCGATCGCAACTGCGTAAAACTTGAAGATGAATCCGACAAATTTGGTAACTGACATTTGTTTTGCTCCTTTAACCCGATGTACTTAGTATCTAGGTTTTAGAAAGTGGTAGCGGTGATGTAATTGATTAGCGCCTGTGATTGCGATCACATTTAAAAATACTTTATTACTGAAGGGGGTAAAAATGCCAAAAAAGAAACCTTAATCGATTGAATAAGGCTTCTTTTCTATATTCTGAATGAAGAGCAGTGCGTCACGATAATCATCTTCCCCCCGAATCTTGATACCCTTGTACTGCTAGTCTTAAAGAGAAATAGCAGTATATTCTTTAAGACTAGCAAGAATAGGAATTTTAAATATGGCTTTTGAACAAATCGAAGCATTTTTAAAGAAAATGCAGTCTGAACCTGAACTTAAAAACGAGGTGCTCGAAGCATCAACCGCAGATGATGTTGCGCGAATAGCACTAAAACTTGGTTTTGAATTTTCAGGTGATGAATTATTGAGAATGTCAGGGAAGAAAGTTGGCAGGATTACTGTTAGAAAAACTGATATTCCTGGAGAGTACAACTAAGTGCTTTTTGAATATCAGATCTTAGTTTGGCGATCAGCAACTGTAAATCTTTCAGGTCTGAATCACATAAACTCAACATAGAATTAAAGGAAATAAGAGATTAAACCAATGGCTGAAAGATGGACAGATGAACGATTAGACCGATTTGCGGACAAGGTTGATCGGTATATTGAAAATAACAACGATCGCATGAATGCTCTAAGCAATGATATTCAGCAACTGATACAGGCTTTATATCTTGAATTGCCCAATATCAGAGCTGAAATACATAGTATTGGGGAGGAAGCTAAAGAACAACGCGAAACTCTTCATGCCGAGCTAGTAGAAATTAAGGAAATTACTAGACAGCAAGCAATTGTTGCCCAAACTCAAGCTGAGTCGCTCAAGGAGATTACTAAACAGCAGACCCTAGCTGCCCAAACTCAATCTGATATTGCTAAGACTCAAGCTGAAAGTATTAGGCTGATGATCGAGATGCTCAATCGAAAGCAAGCATAGGGATAAGCCGATTATTGTTAGTACGGCGAAACCGCTAATAATCTAAATCGACATACAATTGAGTTATGAAACCATCTACATTGCTGCTTATTTTTGGCGCGATCGCCTTACCCTTTGCATTTTTTGCTGTAAAAAAAGCTATGTCTGCACCTCTTCCTGTTGGCTTTCCTGAACCCACTGCTCACAATAAAATTGAAGTGAAGCAATACCCTGCGTATCGTTCAGGGACATATACTTACGAAGGAAATCTGAGTGATGCGACTAGCAACTCTTTTAATCCTTTATTTCGACATATCAGTAGTAACAATATCTCGATGACTACGCCTGTTGAGGCGAGATACCCGATCGCTACTATCGATCAGCCTGTGCTACGGGGCAAAGCGCGGGTATCTTTCTTGTACAACAATAATGAAATTAATCCTCAGCAGGTAGCTCAAGATATTGAAGTGGAAAACCATCCGCCGATGTTGGTGGTGAGTTTGGGTGTGCAGGGAGCTTATGGTTATGGAAGCTTTCAAGAGCATATTGCTAAGTTGAAGCAATGGCTGGCAGCGCATCCTGAATATGAAGTGGTGGGAGAGCCAAGGGAATTTCTGTATGATTCGCCTTACACTCCTTCGCCATTAAAGCGCCGTGAAGTACAGATTCCCATTCGCAAAAAATAAAAAACTGTCATAATCCATACCAATATTGATGCGTAGAGGTTTAGCATTTGCGTAGATATCTCTCAATTGTTGCTACGGTTTTTATTCGCAAATGCTATAGCAAAGCAAGAGTTAGCTAGTACAAATCAAAACCCTAGAAGGTGAGTGGCGGCGCGAAGCGCCGCCACTCACCTTCTGGTTTTATGTCCTAAGCAAACCTTGCTTTGCTATAAACCCTTGGTGCGGTTCATTGATGAATTGGGACTGCGGTTGAGAGTTTGTGGTGCAAATGTTGAAGGTTTAGGGCAGAGCATTCCCGTATTGAGGTTGCCTATAAATTTGGGAATTGTGGCGGGAATGCTCTGCCCCTACGGTTCGCAATGTGGCTTATGGAATGAAGGGAATAAATTGTTTTAAAAATTTACGCAGCTTTAATAGACCAATTACTTCTTGGATTTTGGGATTAACGAGATCCTCTGGGGGAATGCCATCGAGCGATCGCAGGTTTTCCATGAGTTCCACATATTCGGCGGCGGTTAGTTTTTTGCCATCGATAGGCGATCGCGCATCTGTGTAAATTTCAGCACGCAAAACTTCTTCAGGAATATCCTCTTCTGTCGCTAAGTTGGGAGTTGTAGCGAGAATTTGTAATGGAAGGATGAGGCTGGTCAATTGCAAACTGAGTAAAGTCGCAATGGACTTTGATTTAACGCCCCAATCGATTTGGTATGTCATCACAGCCTCCAGGGATAGTTTTACGAGATTTTTTACCGCACCAAGCACATAAATACTGACGGGCTTCTTCGGATAGGTCGATCGCTTTGCTAAAGTCAGCATCTTCGATTACGGCTCCAGTATATTCGCCAGTCTCGAAATTGGGCGGATGGGCGCGATCGCGAGGCGAGGCAGTGGCAATATTTCCATAAAATAGCTTAACTCGACTGAGATCTGTGCCGCGCATATTTGCTTTGACTAAAATAGCACCACTGAGATTTGCGCCTGTCAGATCGCAGTTACTAAAATTAGCCTTCATCAAATTTGCCCCACTCAAATCAGCATTTCGCAAATCGGTTTTGCAAATATTTCGCCCAGCTAACATCATTCCCAAATTGACGACCCTGACCCCGTTGGCTAAGTCCACCACATAGCCCCCAGTGCCATCTAGAATCGGACGACCAAGCAAACCGTCACGTTTGAGGGGAGTTAATAAATTGGCACTGGATAGAAAACGAATGATTTTAGCGCAACCATCGGAGTCACAACCACCAAGCAGAGCCGCAGTTCGCGCTTGGGCGATCGCCCTTTCCAGCGGCCAATCTTCCAATTGACCTTGCGGATCGAGAACTAGGTCAGAAATACCTTGAAAATAGGCATCAATGGTTTGCTGCTGCGTGATTACGTTTTGTTGACCAGTTAGCTCTTCCGAGATTTGGTTTTGTCGCCAAGCCACAAACACCGCTAAAATTGCAATCAAAATCTGTCCGACTGCGCCTAATGCTTCCCATTTAAGGCTATCAAACCATAGCGCAAAGGCATGATCAAAGCCTGTAAGATGGGAAATAATCAGAATAGCTACGATACCAATTAGGCTTGCTAAGGTTAAATCCCAGCGTTTTCCCAAGGGCGAAGTGGCGATCGCACTAAAAAATGGTGGCAATAAGATCGGTAAGACAATCACCGAAATTATGCCCAGACTGACATAGGCAAACTCGTAGCGATCTATGTACATGGCGGTGATCGCTAATAGGGAAGCGATCGCTGCCACACTCAAGAAAAAAGCCTTAAGGCGGGAATTTGTGACCAGCAATCTTATTTCGCCTCCATCCAGTTTTTACCAGTATGAATATCCACTTCTAACTTGACCGAGAGTTCTACAGCAGTTTCCATTGCGTTTTTGATTTTAGGTTGCAGTTCCGCAACTTCTTCTATTGGCAATTCAAACACTAATTCATCATGCACCTGTAGCAATAATCTTGCTTGATATTCTTGCAAAATTTCATGCACTTTGAGCATGGCAACTTTAATAATATCGGCACTCGTCCCCTGAATCGGTGCATTGACTGCCGATCGCAACATGGCAGCTTTTTGATAGCCACCAATTTGGTCAAGCCCTCGAAAATATCGCCGCCGTCCCAACACAGTCTTTACATAGCGATCGCGTTCCGCCTCGACTTCCACGCCTTGCATATAGTCAAAAATCTTGGCATAGCGCTGGTTAAACTTATCAATAAATTGCTTAGCCTGTTTAACAGGCACACCAATATCACGGCTAAACTTTTGCGCTCCCATGCCATAAATCACACCGTAGTTAATAATCTTGGCAAGGCGGCGTTCTTCACTGGTGACTTCTTCCTTTTCCATTAACAATTGCGCCGTGACTGTATGCACATCTTCACCCGCATTAAAAGCTCTCAGCAATTCAGGTTCTTGGCTCAAATGGGCAAGAATCCGCAACTCAATCTGGGAGTAGTCCGCAGCCATCAAGATCCAATCTTCCTTAGGCAGAAATCCTGCTCTAATCCTTTTGCTAAAGGCAGTACGAATGGGAATATTTTGTAAGTTAGGATTAGAACTGCTTAAACGTCCTGTGGCGGTAACAGTTTGATTGAAGTCCGTATGTACACGCCCAGTTTTCGGTTGAATCAAGGACGGCAAAGCATCGACATAGGTGGATTTGAGCTTAGCAAGAGTTCGATTTTCTAAGATTGTGTCAATTAGAGGATGATCGCCTTCCAGTTTATTCAGTACAGCGACATCGGTGGAATAGCCAGTCTTACTTTTACGTGATTTATCTTTAAACTTCTTGCCCAGTAGCTCTTCCAAAATTTCGCTCAATTGCTTGGGTGAATTGAGGTTAAATTCTTTGCCAGCTTGCTGGTAAGCCGCGATCGCCAAAGCATCGAGATCCTTCTCTAACTCCTGCGAAAATATACCTAGATATTCCTTATCAATCCTAATACCACACCATTCCATTTCTGCTAAAATTGGCTCTAGGGGCATTTCTAGATTGACAAACAGCTCCCAGAGTTCTGCTTCTTCCTTAAGCTTAGCTTCTAAAAGTGGCACAAGCCTATAGGTAAGGTAGCAATCCATTCCACAATATAAAGCCACTGCGGGAATCTCAACTTCGGCAATGGATTTACGCTTACCAACGAGAGTTTTATAACTAACAGTACGAATCTGCAATAAGTCCATCGCCATGTCATCAAGCTTATGACTAGCTTCAGGATCGATCACGTAGCTGGCAATCATTGTGTCAAAGGTCACACCTGCAAGCTCAATTCCCGCCGATTTAAACATCAAACGATCAAATTTGGCATTTTGCAGATATTTAGGATAACTGGCATCTTCAAGAATTGGTTTTAGAATTTCACGAACTTCTATCCAATTAAGGTTTTGTCCTTGATCATGGCTCAAAGGGATATAGGCAACTTGATTGATTTCTGCACCCCAACAGCAACCGATACCCACTAATTCCGCCTCAAAGGGATTGAGGGCTGAGGTTTCGGTATCCCACGCTGTGGGCGTTTTATTGCTAAGGATCACACACAACTGCTCTAACTTTGCGATCGTATCGATAATCTGCACATCTAATTTTAAAGAAGCAGTCGCCGCGATCGCTTGATCCTTCTCTTGCTTAGCAAAATCAAACCATAGCTCATCGTCCTCGTTAGCCTTACTTTCCTTGATTTCAGGAATAGGTTCAGAGTTTAAGGTCTTCTTTCGTTCAGGCTGCTCATAGTTTCCTGACAACTTCGCTTGAATATGATCAACCTTATTCACAAAGGCTTTGAGTTCTAGTTCTTCTAGTAACGGAATTAACTTCTCTGTATCAAATCCTGTCAGCTTACAATCTGTAATATCAATTGGTAATGGCACATCGGTTTTGATCGTTGCCATAAACTGAGAATGTTTTGCCGATTCAATCCCCTGTTCTAGCTTGGTTTTAATCGCCCCCTTCATCGTCGGTACAGCCGCCAGAATATTCTCCAAATTGCCATATTCTTCGATTAGCTTAATTGCCGTCTTTTCGCCAATTCCCCGCACCCCAGGGATGTTGTCGGAAGTATCACCACAAAGTGCTTTATAGTCCACCACTTGTTCAGGAGTAACGCCTAATCTTGCTTTCACCTCATCGGCATGGTATTCCACAATCTTATCTTTTTGCCCTAAGTTCAAGACTGATATGCGCTTATCGGCATCGACTAGCTGAAACAAATCGCGATCGCCACTTAAGATCTTGACTGTATATCCCTCGGCACTCGCCACCTGCGATAAAGTCCCCAAGACATCATCCGCCTCAAATCCCGCCTGTGTAATCGCTGGCAAATTCATTGCCGCTAATACTTTCTGCAAGTTCTGCATATCAGGAATAAAGCTTTCAGGCGTTTCCGCACGATTTGCCTTATAGGTATCGTCAATCTCATGACGAAATGTGGGAGTAGCCAGATCAAAGGCGATCGCTACTGCCGCAGGTTTTTCGCGATCGAGCATTTCGATCAGGGCTTTGAGAAAGCCAAAACAAATGCTGGTGGGAACACCTGTGGAAGTACGCAAGCCGCCTTCGGGATGTTTGCCAAAGGCATAAAAAGCACGGAACGCGAGGGAATGTCCGTCAATGAGTAGGAATGTGGGGTGTTTGGTGGAGTTGGCAGTCATTGATTTTAGTGAATGGTGAGAGGCTTCGACTTCGCAGCCACTAGTCTAAGTTGGCTGAGCGAAGTCGAAGCCCTATTTTTATCATGAATAATTTAAGGATGTGCAATGAATCCGCACATCCTTAAATTATTTAATTCGCATTTTTAGTTCACCCGCAGGGGCAAGGGTGACACCTCGGCGCTGGGGCTTGACTGGACGGCGATCGCATAGCTCTAGCTCGTAATTAGACATAATCGTGGCTAGCACAATCTTCATCTCAAACTGAGCCAAAGCCTCACCGACACAGCGCCGCACCCCACCACCAAAGGGCATGAACTCATAGGGCGAAAACTGACGCTCTAAAAATCGCTCTGGCTTAAATTTTTGTGGCTCTGGGTACAAGTCCTCGCGCTGATGTAATAGATAAATGCAACCAGTGAAAATTGTATTTCGCTCAAGGCAATGTCCCAAGATTTCGACAGGCTCTTGGGCTACTCTCGGAAAAGTCAACATCGCGATCGGATGAATTCGTAAAGTCTCATTGCATACTGCGGTCAAGTAGGGCAGCTTAAAAATATTCATCCAATCACTGCGATCGCTAATAGTACTTAGCTCATACTGCAACTTATCTTTCACTTCTGGCAATTGATGCACCCAATACAAGCACCAAGCCATAGCCGTAGCCGTAGTTTCATGTCCCGCTAATAGCAGAGCTAGCAACTCATCGCGGACTTCCTCATCGGTCATGCCATTTCCATCTTCATCAGTTGAGGACAGCAGCATGGTTAGAATATCGGTCTGATTGACATCTAGATGGGCGCGACGTTCAGCAATTTCTTGATAGATGAGCTTATCAAGGTTAGCTCTTTGGCGAACAAAATTACCCCAAGGACTCCAATCACCCCAATCTTTTTGAAGTTGTGTGAAGAAGAGAGCCGCCGAAGTCAAAGGGGAGCGAAACAGCTCCGTCATCTGTCCCATCAAATGCTTGATCTGGTCGGCGCGATCGCCTTCGTAAAGCCCAAAAACGGCTTGTAAAATAATTTGCAAAGAGATGTTTTGCATCTCGTCCCGCACTAAAAAAGTATTAGTTCCATTAGAATTTTTTGCCGCATCTTGCAATACCTTGTTCGCTAAATCCGCAACTAGCTGCCCGTAGTTTTGCATTCGTGAACCATGAAAAGCTGGCATTACTAACTGTCGCCGTTTTTTATGGCGATCGCCATCAATGGTCATCACCGATGCATTACCCAAAATCGGACTTAAAATTCGATTCAATTCTCCTGGGGCGGTAAACTGCTTGCGATCGTTAGTCAAAATCTGTTGAATCGCTTGCGGCTCATTGACAAACACTAGATTGTTGCCGAAGCCTGCAACCCGCGCTGTAAAAATATCTGGATATTTCTGCACTGCTGTCTTCATATAACCCACAGGGTCAGCCACCCACTGAATCTGCTGCCACATAGTTGGGGTCGTAATCGGGTTAGTTAGTTGGGACATTTTGGATAGTGCTTAAGACCATCTGTACTATAACAAAGAGTAAGGTTGGCGCTAAGCGCCAACCTTACTCTTTGTAAAACTAGCTAAGCCAGCCTCATAATTTAAATAACTAGTGGCGGCGTGAAGCGCCGCCACTAGTTTCTTAGGCTTTGCGATTACTCAATGGTGCGGGTCAACAGCACTGGGCAAGTGGCATTAACACGCACATAGTCGGATACGGATGTACCCAACAACCGATCAAGATCGGGCAAACTACGGGCGATCGAAGGACGGCGATCGGGTGAACCAATCATTAAAAGAGTCGCATTTGCGTCATCCGCCATTTTGCAAATCTCTTTGCCCACATCACCAGCACTAATCAGCGATCGCGAAGGAATATTGAGACGCTTCAGCTTTGCACTTGCCTCAACTAGTACAGGATCGGTATTAGCATTGGCATCTTCCTTGTTCCTTACCACTCTGGTAAGGAGGATTTCCACATCTTTTGCACCACTAACCAAATTAATCGCTAGTTCCAGACAGTTATTTGCCGAAGCTGAGCCATCCACAGAAACCATGATGTTCCGAATAGTCTTGATGTAGACATCATCCTTAACTAGCAGCATAGGCGCGTCTGCTAGCTGAAAGACGTACTGACTGACAGAGTTTGCCAAGATCGCTTGCAAGCGTCCCATACCTCGCGAACCCATGATCATGAGGTCAGGCTTCAGTTCCTCAGCAACTCGACAAACAATGTCCTTGGGTTCTCCTTCCTTGAGGAGTGAGACAGTGGTATTACCAGCCGATAGACGTAAATTTTTAACTTCTTTTTCGATAATTTTTTCACCCGCAAGGCGATACTCCGTAACTGCCTCAGAGTTAATCAAATTAGGAATAACGTGCAGGACATTGATTTGCACATTTTGCATACTAGGTAAGGCTAGCAGCATATTCAACATTTCTCGCGATCGCCCAGAACCATCGACAGCTAATAAAACTTGATGAAACATATGTTTATAGACTTTAAATTGAATTTTATATTTTGAGTAAAGCTCAATTGCGGTGCGATCGCTGCAAAAAGTTGAGATTCTTAAAGTTAGAAACTTGCCATTTATTAAAGTACCTCTGGCTTCGACTCCGCTCAGCCAACTTATACCGATGGCTGAGCGGAGTCGAAGCCAGATAAACTCAGTGCGTAGAACATTTTTTATCACCAAGTCTCTAGTGTGATGCTCGAAAGTATTATTTGGATTTTGTTAGGTGGTTTCTTTGTAGGGCAGATCGCTCGGCGATCGCAGATTCCTGCATTGGTGGGCATGATCTTGATCGGCATCTTGCTGGGTTCACAGGGGATTAATGTACTTAGCGATGAGATTTTAGGAATTGCCAAGGATTTGCGAGTAATTGCGGTGATGGTGATTTTAATGAAAGCGGGACTAGGACTAGATCGCCAGAAACTTGCCCAACAGGGAACAGTCGCGCTAAGACTAGGTTTTTTGCCTGCCGCTTGTGAAGCTTTGGCGATCGCCTTGACTGCAATGTGGCTACTGAAATTCGACTTTGCGACAGGGCTATTGCTGGGATGCATTATTGGCGCGGAATCGCCTGCGGTGATTGTGCCAGCGATGTTACGTCTAAAGAGTTTGGGATGGGGGGTACAAAAAGGAATTCCTGATGCAATTTTGACGGGCAGTGCCTTGTCCGATGTCTTGCTATTGCTGGTATTTAGCTTATTACTAGCATTTTTAAATCAATCCTCAGCCGAAATTACCTTTTTGGGAATTACGCTACAACCTCTACTGTTATTGCCTTTTCAGGTAATTTTACAAATAACTCTTGGGATTGGGTTGGGCTGGCTAACGGCAAAGATTTTGGTAATGGTTTTGGTGCGCCACAACTGGACTCTAAATGCAGTTCAAGAGGTTTTGGTGACAGCCAGTGCAGCTTTATTGTTAGTAGTGGCGGCGGATAAGTTGCCGATTTTCTCTGGATACCTAGCGGTAATGGCTTTGGGATTTTTCTTGATTGAGTTTGAGGCTCCCTTGGCGCGGCGATTACGCAATGGTTTTGATAGTCTCTGGACGATCGCCGAGATATTTCTGTTTGTATTACTGGGCGCAAGTATCCAGATTGCGGTGCTAGGAAATAATCTATTAATTGGTTTGGTGATATTAGCGATCGGAACCTTAATCGGGCGATCGCTAGGTTGGTATTTATCAACTTTGGGCAGCAACTGGAATTGGCGCGAGAGGATTTTTTTACTATCGGGAAACTCGGCAAAGGCGACTGTACAGGCGGCGATTGGGGCAATTCCTTTAGCGCAGGGAATTAATGGCGGTGAGACAATTTTGGCGATCGCCGCGCTTTCAATTTTAATTACGGCTCCCCTCGGTGCATGGTCTATTCCTGTCTTTGCGCCTAAATTGTTGGAGCGCGGAGAAGTTGATCCAACTAAAAATGCGATCGCCAAGCAAGTAATTTTACTAGCGGCGATCGATACTTCAGCACTAGCGCCCAAGGTGCTGATCAAGGCGGCAGAACTGGCGCGGCGCAATGATGCCGAAGTAATTGCTCTCTACGTGAGCAATCAAGAAGATTCTCCACAAACCGCTGATCTAGAGACTCTAGTTCAATTACATCTAGCTGATATTCGCCATCGCTTCCTAACCGTTTCAGGGGTCTCTCCTGAAGCAATTATTAGCAATGCTCAAAACTATGGAGCTTCGGAAATTATCATCGGTAAACGCGGACATCAAGCGATCGCCAATGTCTTAATCGGTTCTGTGTCGCAAGCTGTTTTAGAAAATAGTCAATTGCCCGTGGTGATTGTGGAAGATGTCTGAGCACATCCTCATCCTTTCCTCATTATCTTTATTGATGATGTAACTATTTCCAAAGACTACTTAAAAAGCAAGAGTTAGCTAATACAAATCAAAACCCTAGAAGATGAGTGGCGGCGCGAAGCGCCGCCACTCATCTTCTGGTTTGCTGTATATTTTTTATAGGAGCGAATTTTGAAAATCTTATTAGTTGAAGATGATTTGCATTCTGCGGCAATACTTTTGCAACTACTCGCAGAATCTCATTACACCATTGATGCGGTAGCCGATGCCAAAATGGCTTGGCAATATGTGGAAACCTACGATTATGACTTGATCATTCTCGATGTGATGCTGCCTGATAGTGATGGTATTGGGCTATGTGCCAAGCTTCGCAATGAGGGCTATACCATTCCTGTGTTGTTGCTCACGGCGAAGGATAGTACGAGCGATCGCGTGATGGGTTTAGAAGCAGGAGCCGACGACTATGTGGTTAAGCCCTATAACTTTCAGGAATTAGTGGCAAGGATTCGGGCGCTATTACGCCGCTACCATGAGGGCGATACGCTCATTCAAGAATTTATGTGGGAAGGCTTGCGGCTGGATCTCAGGACGAATACTGTTACTTATAAGCAGCAGCCTTTACGGTTAACTCAAAAGGAATATGGGTTATTAGAAATATTTCTTAGACATCCACAACAGATATTTAGCCGTAGTGCTTTGATAGATCAGGTGTGGTCGGCGGGAGAGTTTCCCAGTGATGAGGCGGTGACTACACATATTAAGGGATTACGTCAGAAGCTGAAGGTGGCAGGATTGCCGAGCGATCCCATTGAGACTTTGTACGGATTGGGTTATCGGCTCAAAGCTTTACCTGTATCTGTGCAATTAACTTCTAAACCTTTGGCGATTGCTCCTTTTCCTGAAGAAACTGTAGTTGCGGAAAACATATCACCTCTAGACAAGGCGCGATTACAGGAAGTAATTGCGATTATGTCTAAGAAATTAATCGCGAGTTTGCCAGAGCAGATCGCTATGTTCCGACAGATTGCGATCGCTTTGGAGCAGGACAAGTTGGGCGCGGATCTGCGTTATGAAGGATATATACAAGCACATCGGTTGATTGGCTCTTTGGGTTCTTTGGGTTTTCCTAAAGGATCGGCGATCGCCCGTCAGATTGAGGAGATGCTACATAGTGATTTCCCTTTGATTAGTTCTAATGCAGATTTGCTTGGACAATTGATTGCAGAGCTGGAAAAGATTACCCTAAAACCATCGGTGACGATGGTAAGTGGATTGAGCGATCGCGTGATGGCTGTGGGTAAAGGCGATCGCGGCAAAGTGATGATTGTCGATGATGATCCGAATATCCTCGAAATCCTGCGGCGATCGCTTGAAAATTTGGATATTGAAGTGATTACTTTACAGAATCCGCTCCAGTTTTGGCAGGTATTAGAATCAACGGCTCCCGATCTCTTGATTTTAGATTTGATCATGCCCGAATGTAGTGGACTTGATTTATGTCGGGCGGTGCGAACTTCTTCGCTTTGGCATGATTTAAAGATTGTGTTTTTATCGGCGCATAGCGATCGCGAAACGATTCGGCAATTATTTATCGCGGGGGCTGATGATTATCTGAGTAAGCCAGTTACGGAAAGTGATTTGTACACGCGCATTCTCAGCCGTTTAGAGCGTATCCGCCTATCGCATAAACCCCAAAGAAGCTGATCCGCCCGCTTTGCGGGCGGATCAGCTTCTTTGGGGTCTGAATTTTATTAAGCCTAGGTACTTAAAGTAATTACCTCATATTGTTCTCATTTTTGTGTTTTACGATTGGCAAATTACAGTCATGGGTGATTTGATGACTCAAGTAACTACTACCAAAAAGCTCCTGTTAATTGATGACGATGAGATGAGTCGATGGTTGGTGCAATTATGTTTAGAATGTTTTGTTGACTGGCAAATAAATGTCGCCATTTCGGGCAAACAAGGATTAAGAGCGATCGCTAAGGCGGAACCCGATGCGGTTTTGCTGGATATAATGATGCCAGATATGGATGGATTTACTTTTATGAAAAAATTAAGAGTAGATAAGCCACTCGCGTATATCCCTATTATTGCCCTGACAGCCAGTACTAACAAGTTCAGCCATCAATCATTTATAAATTTAGGATGCCAAGGGGTAATTAATAAGCCATTCAATACAAACACCCTTGGCTCACAAATTTCTCAAATATTAGGCTGGTAATGAATAAACTTTTACAACAGGTCGATCCCGATTTTGATGAATTTGAAGCGGTTAATTTGACTAACTGCGATCGCGAACCGATTCATATTCCTAGTTTGATTCAGCCCCACGGACTATTGATCGTACTCACCGAGCCAGATTTGCGGATTGCTCAGGTGAGCGCAAATGCCCTTAAGGTTTTAGGAGTTGCGCCCGATGATTTACTTGATCGCCCTTTAGCAGAATTTATGGGTGAAGAACTGATTGCATCGATTCAGGCTTGCCTCGATTGCAATTTTGAAAATCCCGATCCTCTGCGCGATGACTTTTATGCATTGGGTTTTAATGGACTTGTGCATCGCGCCCCTACGGGTGAAATAGTATTAGAACTAGAACCTTGGGAATCATTGAGGGGAAATGATTTGTTTCGGTTCTATCGCCAAATCAAACATAATCTTGCCAAAATCCAGACAGCACAGAATTTAGCGACTTTATGCGACTTAATAGTTCAGGAAGTCCAAACACTAACGGGATTTGATCGCGTGATGATCTACCGCTTCAATGAGCAGGGGGACGGAACGATTATTGCTGAAGTTAAACAGCCTGATCTAGAACCATATCTAGGACTGCATTACCCTGACTCAGACATTCCCAAACAGGCAAAACATCTCTATACCCTCAACTGGTTGCGCTCAATTCCCAATGTGAATTACCAACCAACTGGTTTAGTCAGTTTTGGGCAGTCCAAAGACTCGGAATCATATCTTAAAAAAGCACCTCTTGATATGAGTTACTGTACCTTGCGATCGGTGTCGCCAATGCATATTGAATATCTGCAAAATATGGGTGTGACCGCTTCAATGTCCATTTCCCTAATCCACAATCAAAAATTGTGGGGATTAATCGTCTGTCATCACTACACACCCAAATTTATTCCCTACGAAATTCGCTCGATCTGCGAGTTCTTGGGACAGCTAATGTCTACGGAGTTAACCAATAAAGAAGCTAACGAATATCAGGATTACAAACTCTATCTCAAAACGCTGCAAAGTCAGTTTGTGGAACGTTTGAACAAAGCAACGGAATTTATGGAGGAACTCGATCATGATCGCGCCGCGCTATTAAGTCTTACGGGCGCACAGGGTGCAATTATTTTCGATGGCGATCGCCTGATTGCGATTGGGGAAACTCCCGATGATGATGCCGTGAAATCTTTGCTGAACTGGCTACAGGATCGTTTCGATAACGATCTTTTTATCACCGATGCTTTGTCTAGTCTCTATCCTGAAATGGCGGAATATCAGGCGATCGCCAGTGGCTTGATGGCGATGGTAATTTCTAAAATCCAGCACCGCTATGTGATCTGGTTTCGTCCCGAACAATTGCAAACCGTAACTTGGGCGGGACATCTCGATAAAACGGAGCGAGTTGCCGAAGATGGGACTGTCCTCCTCGTTCCGCGTCAATCCTTTGAAGCTTGGAAGGAAATCGTGCGCGGTAAGTCTAACCCTTGGTTGCCCTGTGAAGTGGAGAGTGCGATCGCATTGCGACAGGTGAGCGTGGATATTGCCTTGCATCAAACCCACGAACTCGCCATGATAAATGCTAATAACCTGATTCTTGCCCGTCAATTGCAGCGATCGCAAGAGAAAGAACTTTTAATTGCTCTAATTGGACTATATATTCGCCAATATCTTGATTTAGAAGAAATTCTTGATGCGATTGTGCAGAAAATACGCACCTTTTTAAATGCTGATCGCACTATTATTTATAAGTTCAATCCTGATTTTAGTGGCATAGTCGTGGCTGAGTCGGTCTTACATCCTTGGAAAGCTTGTCTAAATCAACGCATTGACGAGTTCTGTTTTCAAGGTAATCTCGGTGGGAAATATGAAGATGGTCGCGTTTTTGCAACTTCCGATATTTATAGGGCTAACTTAACTGAATGCCATTTGCAACTAATGGAACAGTTTCAGGTCAGGGCAAATCTAGTATTACCAATCCTGATCACTAATGACAAAACTCAAACCCTGTGGGGATTGTTGATAGTCCATCAATGTTCTAATCCACGCATTTGGCAACCGAGCGAGATTAGCTTGCTTCAGCAGTTATCAGTACAGTTAGCGATCGCCATCCAACAAGCCGAATTCTATCGCGATCTCCAAATTAGCAATGCGGAATTAGAAAATCGAGTTACAGAGCGCACTGCCGAACTTTTTAAACGCCAACAGGAATTTGTGGCTCTTGTCGAAAATTCGCCCAATGTGATCTTACGTCTCGATCTCCAATTGCGTCACCTCTATATAAATCCCGCATCCGAAGTGAAATCAGGTGTCCCGCCCGCCGCCTTTTTAGGTAAAACATTCCGTGAATTGGGATTTCCACAAAAGAATGTGGATAAAGCAGAAGCTGTTTTCAAAGAGGTATTGGCAACAGGAGAAAAACAGCAGTACGAAATTGATTTTTCCTCACCAGCAGGAGAATATGGCTATTACCAAGTAGAAGCCATTCCTGAATATGCTACTGATGGCGAAATTGCCACAGTGCTGATGGTATATACCGACATTACCACCAATAAACTCAATGAAATCGCCATCACCGAAGCAAACCGTCGTTGGCAATCGTTACTGGATAATGTGCGCTTAATTGTTGTAGGACTGACCTGTGAGGGGCTAGTGGAATATGTCAATCCCTTTTTTCTCGAATCTACAGGCTATGCATTAGATGAAGTGATCGGTAAAGAATGGCTCTCTTATTTTTTACCCCCCTCTGAACAAGAGGCGGTAAGACTGGCTTTTTCAGATGCATTTATCAATCCCAATCGCTTCCATAAATATTATCAAAACTCCATTGTCACTAAGACAGGTGAAGAAAGAATGATTGCTTGGAATAATACGATTCTTCGTAATCAAGACGATGAAATTATTGGCTCAATGAGCATTGGTGAAGATATTACCGAGAAGCTGAAGCTTGAGCGGGTCAAAGATGAATTTATTTCCATTGTTAGCCATGAACTCCGCACACCCTTAGCATCGATTCGGGGTGCTTTGGGACTGCTTTCTTCAGGTGTATTAGCCAACAAACCCGAAGTTGCCAAAAATATGCTCGATATTGCGGCGATCGACATTGAGAGGTTAGTCCGTCTAGTCAACGATATTTTGGACTTAGAGCGCTTAGAATCCAACAATGTCACCCTCGATCGCCAATGGTGCGATACGGCGGAGCTATGTCACCAAGCCGTTGAAACCATGCAAGCGATCGCTAAAGAAAGCCAGATCAAAATCTTAGCTGAATGTAAATCCTTTCAAATTTTTGCCGATAGCGATCGCCTTGTCCAAACCCTTGTCAATTTACTAAGTAATGCGATTAAGTTCTCACCACCACAAAGCCAAGTAAAAATCCAAATAGAATCTCTTGCAGAGGAAATCATTTTCCATATCAGCGATCGAGGTCGGGGCATTCCCGAAAATCATCTAGAAAGTATTTTTGGGCGTTTTAACCAAGTCGATGCTTCTGATTCTCGACAGATGGGAGGCACAGGTTTAGGTCTAGCCATCTGTCAAAGTATTGTGCAGCAACATGGTGGCAAAATATGGGTTGAAAGTAAATTATCAGAAGGAAGTACGTTCTCATTCACAATTCCCCACCAAAGAAAATAATAACTATGCTTACCAAATCGATTTTACTAATTGATGACGAACCAAATCTGGCTCAAGTCATAGCGGTTTGTTTAGAAAGCTTTAAAGGATGGAAAGTCCAAATCGCAAACTCTGGCAAAGCAGGGCTTAGCATAGTCGAATCCCTCAAGCCCGACGCAATTCTCCTTGATGTAATGATGCCTGAAATGGACGGTATTGCCGTCTTTCAGCATCTCCAACAAAATCCAGCAACTCAAAATATTCCTGTAATTCTGTTAACCGCCAAAGTACAAACCAGCGATCGCGCCAGATTTGCTCAACTAAGTATCGCAGGTACGATCGCCAAACCCTTTGAGCCACTCCAAATTGCCGATCAAATTGCCCAACTTTTAAATTGGTAATTGCTGAAATAAAGAGCCAGATTTTCTATGGCGCGGCGCAGCCGCGCCATAGAAAATCTGCAATTTTCTCTTCCTCAGAATATCCTCACTTTCATTCTCTAAACTAAATCCAAATCGTAATTATAGTAAAGCAAAAGTTAGCTAGTACAAATCAAAACCCTAGAAGATGAGTGGCAGCGGCGCTTCGCGCCGCCACTCATCTTCTGGTTTTATGTCCCAAGCAAACCTTGCTTTGCTATAGCATCCAATTTGTATGTCAAAGTTCCAATGGAAAATATATCTAGAAAAACAATTTTATTAATAGACGATGAGGAATATATTTGCGAAATCGTTAAGCTATGTCTAGAAGTATTTAGCAACTGGCAACCAGTAACCGTCCCTTGCTGCGAAGAAGGTTTAGCTGCCGTTGCCAATATCCGACCTGATGCAATTTTGCTAGATATGATCATGCCAAACATGGATGGATTTGCTTTTCTTAAAATTTTGCAAGCTAATCCTGAATTTGCAGATATTCCCGTTGTCCTTCTAACTAATCGAGTTGACCTCACCGAAGCTCAAAAAATTGCTGAGCTAGGAGTTAAAGGCGCGATCGCCAAACCCTTTGAACCATTACAAATCGTCAATCAAATTACCAAGATTTTAAAGTGGTAATTAATGATCCCCCTCAATCCCCGCTATAAAAATGGGCAGGGGGTGAACTTTAGTAACTTATGATGTAACTGGTAACTTGTGTGTAAGTAAGCGGGCTTAGTAAAACCCCAAAAGGGTGACTCACCCTTTTGGGGTTTTATATTTATATTGCGCCTAGCTACTTACTCGGAAACTGTGTCTTCACAAAATACGTCCTAGCCATCTATGAAATCACCACAGACACCTTCACAACCTCCCCAAGCTCCTCAATCCAAGGCTCCTAAGTCTAAGTTGATGACACAGATCAATTCGCAGATCTATCAACTGACGCAGGTGGTAAATGGCGTATTAAAGATTAATCCCAAGGAACGTGTGCCAAAGCTAGAGGTACGCCGATCGCAAAAGGAAAAGCCAGAAATATATGAGCTAGTGGGCGATCGCTATGTCCTTGGACGCAACACAGGCAAATGCGATATTGTCGTACAAACGCCCCTAGTAAGCCAAATTCATGCTCAATTAGTCCGCGATCGTACTCAAAAGAAGTCACAGTTTATCCTCCAAGACCAAGACTCCACCAATGGCATCTATCGCGACAAGCAACGACTAAAAGCTGTGCCGATGCGCCATAAAATGAAAATCACCCTTGGTCCCCCAGAACTTGCAGAAGCCGCCACAATTCGCTATCTCGATCCGCCGCCTTGGTATATCCGCACCGTAATTTATACAGGGATTGGGCTTGGCTCGATCGCAGGGATGTTGATATTGGCGATCGGCTTTGAACTGAGTCGAGTGCCTTCGCTGCGTCCTCTTCCCGTCACACAGCAGGGACCCGTCGAGGTCTTGGCTGGCGATAGCATGACGCGCCTCGACCCTACCGACATCGCCAACCATACCGAATACGCTACCCTTGCCGAATTTGGCAAATATATCCCCCAAGCGGTCATTGCCTCCGAAGATACTTCTTTTCGTTGGAATATTGGGGTCGATCCTATTGGTGTGGCAAGAGCGATCGTCACTAATGTGCGGAGTCGTGGCGAGAGACTAGAAGGCGCAAGTACGATTACGCAGCAGTTAGCAAGAAATCTCCTAGGAAGCACCTACGTGGGGCGTGATGACTCCGCAGGACGCAAATGGCGCGAAGCGGCAGCGGCGGTCAAGCTGACCTTTACCTATAGCAAAGATGAGATTATGCGTCTCTATCTCAACCGCGCTTACACAGGCTATGGAGTCTATGGGTTTAAGGACGCAGCCAAACTATATTTTGGCAAAGAAGCCTCGGAGTTAAGCCTTTCCGAAGCCGCTACCCTTGTGGGGCTACTACCATCTCCCGAAACAATTAATCCTTTTAAAAATAAAAATCTCGCCATTGAATATCGCGATCGCATTCTTTATCGCATGGCAGATCTACGGATGATCACCTACGAAGAAGCGGAACGCGCAAGGCGATCGGTTTTAATCCTCAATGAAGAAGCCAAGACCAAGCTCCAAGGCTCAGTTGCGCCCTACTACTACAGCTATGTCTTTGAGGAATTGCAGGAGCTTCTAGGCGAAGACTTTGCCAAAGAAGGCAACTTGATTGTCGAAACTAGCCTTGACTTGACTATGCAAAAAGCCTCCGATCAAGCACTACGTCAAGCTGTCGCCAATGATGGCGGAACCTACGGATTTAGCCAAGGCGCGATCGTCACCCTCAATACAAGGGATGGTTCACTTCTATCCATGACTGGTGGCGTGGACTATAGTGCTAGCCAATTTAACCGCGCCTCCCAAGCCTTAAGGCAACCAGGATCGACCTTTAAGCTGTTCAGCTATGCCGCCGCTTTAAAAAGTGGCATTTCCCCCAATAACACCTTCTCCTGTAGCAGTCTCTCAGGTATTGTCGGTTGTCAAAATGGTGGCAGTGGCGCAATCAATATGTATCGTGGCTTTGCTTTTTCTGAGAATGTGGTTGCGGTAAGAGTTGCTGAAAGCGCAGGGCTAAATAATGTGATCCAAATGGCTAAGGATTTGGGCATTACCGCCAAGCTAGACGATACAAGCAATATGGTTTTGGGTGGCAATGAGGTCAAAATCTTAGAAATGGCAGGAGCTTATGCCACCGTCGTTAATGAGGGGAAGTATCTCAAACCCCATGCCATTCGCCGCATTCTCGACAGTGCCGACTGTAAAAACCCTAAAGATCGCCAAACCTGTCGCGTCATTTTTGACTCTAGTGCGTTGCTTAAACCACGCCAAGCGATCGAGCCAGATATCGCTAGTACAATGCTGGAAATGATGCGTGGTGTAGTCGATTATGGGACAGGTCGAGCGGCGGCGATTCCCCAAGGTCAAGCGATCGGCAAAACAGGCACTACCGATGAATCCCGCGATCTCTGGTTTATTGGAGCTGTGCCAAGGCGTGAGCTGGTTACAGCGGTATGGTTAGGCAACGATGAAGGAGTAACCAATGGCTCAAGTGCTGTCGCAGCAAGGGTTTGGAGTGATTATATGCGAGAAGCTTTACGTTAAAAGTCACGCCTAGTGCGACTTTTAACGTAAAAAGATTTACGAAAACCGCTTGACGACTGCCATAGGTGCTGTATATTAATTCCGTCTTACAGCAATCTAGGAGCTATATCTGTGAATAAAGGTGAATTAGTCGATGCGATCGCCGAAAAGGTCTCCGTATCCAAGAAGAACATTGAAATGATCGTTACTGTCGCCCTTGAATCTATCGTTGATGCAGTTGCAGAAGGCGATCGCGTAACTTTAGTCGGTTTTGGTTCCTTTGAACCCCGTGAGCGTCAAGAGCGGGAAGGTCGCAATCCTCGCACTGGCGAAAAAATGATGATCTCCGCTACCCGCGTCCCTGCTTTCTCTGCGGGCAAACAATTCAAAGAAAAAGTTGTTGAGTAATAAAGAAAAAAGGACGCGAAGCGTCCTTTTTTTGTTATCAGTGGCGGCGCGGAACGCCCCCACTGATTTGGATTCTAATTAAGCTCAAAATAGTCATACTATGCAGTCGCAAAAAATTTCAATTTCCTTGCCGCCACAGATGTTAGCTTTTCTCGACCATTATCAAAAGGCAACAGGATCTCCATCACGTTCCCAAGTAATATCCAAAGCTCTTTCTTTATTACAGTCACAGGAACTTGAACAAGCTTATCGAGAAGCATCCTTAGAAGTTGATGAGACTTGGGAAATTGCTATAGGGGATGGTCTAGGCGATGAAACTTGGTGAGATCTATTTCGCTAACGTTGATCCTTCGATACTTCTATAGATTCTAAAATCTTACAATTCAGACAGTAGCCTCTCATATTCTTTATGTGAACCAACCCAAAACCAGATCACCACATCTCCGTCTAGTTGCCCAACAGCCCTATAGTTTTTGGTAATTCTAACTGAATAGATTGGCAACGATGAGTGTACTTTTTTGAACCGCAAGCTTGGATGATTGAGATTTTGCTGAAATTGAAGGTAAGCATCATTTGTTTTTTCTTGAATATCAATTGGCAACTGAGACAAAAGAATCCTAAAAGATTTCGTAATGACTGACTTCATAGGCTTTCAGGAAATAATTCTTCAGTTTTACCAGCTCGATATTCTAGCATCGCATCTTCAGCTAACTTCGCTAAAAGATTCTGAGAACTAGCAAAAGAACGCTCCCATTTACTATCATCCTCAAGCTCTTCCAAGATCATCATAGCGATCGCATCCTGTTGCTCAACAGAAAGCTCTCTAAGTTTTGTGATTGTACGTTCCAGTAAATCAGTCATAACTTATCCTTACTTTTACTTCATAGAGAAGCTAATTCTGATATTGCGGCTTTGCCGCAATATCAGAATTAGCTTCTCTATTTTACAGTGCAGTCCTTACGTTAAAGTTATAATTCTGGAATCATCACGCAAAGAAAACGGAGAATATACTGTGTCGGAAATGCTGTGGTCAGTGGTTGTGCCAACCTATAACCGTCTGCCAATTTTACAGAAATGTCTTGCTGCATTGGAAAAGCAAACCATTGATCAGCCCTACGAAATTCTGGTGATTGATGATGGCTCTTCTGACGGTACAGTTGAGTTTTTAAAAGCCAATAGCGATCGCTATCCCCATTTGCGACTGCTGACTCAAGACCATGCGGCGGCGGCGACAGCACGTAACTACGGCATTGACTCGGCACTGGGCAAATATATCGCCTTTGTTGATAGCGACATTACTGTTAATCCCGAATATCTCCAAGCCCATACCGAAGCTCTAGCCCAAGGTGATAAAGTCTACAGCTACGGACGAATCATTGACACAAGTAACCTAGAAGCCCCAGATTCTGAGCCTGTATCGCCAGTTCCTTACTTTACAGCAGCTCTGTTTGATACTTGCAATTTGGCGATCGCGCGTAAATGGTTATTAGAAGCTGGCAAATTTGATACGGGATTCTTTCAGTATGGTTGGGAAGATTTTGAATTGGGAATGCGGGTTAAGAAGCTAGGGCTGAAGCGTGTTACCTGTGCAGGTGCGATCGCCTTCCATTATCACGCCAAATTTTCCATTGATAAAATGCCGCGACTATTGGAATTAGAAGAACAACGCGGACGGATGAGCATTATCTTCTATCAGAAACATCCTACTTGGGAAGTGAAGTTAATGATTCAAAAGACTTGGTTACATCTGGCACTGTGGGGGATTTTGACGCTGGGCGGTACGTTAAACGATCGCACTCTCAAGCCTCTATTAACATGGCTATGCGATCGAGGTAAATCAGAAATCGCTATGGAAATCTTTCGTATTTATATGAATTGGTATACGGTGAGTTGGATGTACCGCAATTGGGATAAGGAAAGCAAGCTTTTGTTTGGTTAAGGCTTCGACTTCGCTCAGCCAACATACAAGTTGGCTGAGCGAAGTCGAAGCACTATTCCAAATCAACTAAACTCAACCTTGAAGTTTGCTCCTTTTTACCTAGTGATACTTCTAACTTTTTGAGAAGCTCTACAGTCACTTCAGCAAAAGCTTTGGCTCCAGCAGAATTAGGACTAGCGATCGCCGCAGGGACAAAATTATCTACAGCTTTAGCGATATTGACATCATTAGGGATCTTCGTTTTGAAGATCTTGGCACTGCTAAAGTCGGCACTGACCCGATCCATCACTTTTTGATAATAGCGACTGAGCGTAAAGCCAGCCGACATACTAAAGACAATACCTAAAAGTTGAATATTGACAGAGTTATCTTCTCGATAGACTTCCCGTAACCTTTCGATCCGTCTCTCTAAAAGCTGAATACCGACGACAGATAACGGCTCTGGTCTGGCAGGCATCAAGTAATAGTCACTAGCAACAATGCTACTGCGAGTAATCAGGTTGTACCCAGGAGCGCAGTCGAGAATGATGAAATCATAATTTCTCATGGCTGGCTCAAGGATGCTTCTAATTAAAGACTGCTCAAACTTGCTCCAAGTTTGTTGAAAAGTTTGCTTTTCTTCGTACAGTAGCGATCGGTTATAGAGCATCTCCGACACTAAAAATTCATCATATAAGTCAATATCTCCCACTAATAGATCCAGTCCCTGAACCTTACATACATGAGGAATTACTAAATCTTTGACTTGAAAGACCTTTTCTTCGGGATCGTTAACTTGCACTCCGTAGCGAGCGATCGCCTGACTGACCAAATTACGAAGGGTGCGGTTTTCTTTGCGACATTTAGCAAAATCCGCAGGCGAAATCATACTCAGAGTGGCGCTAATCTGGGTGTCGAGATCGACAACTAAAACCTTTTTACGATGAATTTTAGCTAAGCAGGTGGCAATATTTACAGTTAAGGTGGTTTTACCGACTCCACCCTTCATATTAACCGTTGCTATTATTTTGCCCATTATCTAGACCTAGATCATTTTCAGTGAAATAACAATACACCATAAGCCAGCTAAATCATCCGCAAAAAATCACTATAATTCAGCCTCATCCTGTTGAATTAATCTATATGTTGGCTGAGCGAAGTCGAAGCCAGCATATAGACTAATTCAGTAAAGGGTTAACAATATCGCCTTTAGTGGGATCTGGTATGAATAATCCCAAACGCAGCGATCGCAATACAACTTCCCAGACTTGCCGCATTTGCTCTTCGCCCTCCGTCCAATAGTCAAATGTAAATAGAACTTGGACATTGCCGCCGATGCCAATCAAGATGCGAGAGGTTGCCTCACGATTTTCTGTAGCATCGATATATCGTAGATCTGTCCAGACTAAGCGCATTCCATCCCGATTTGCACTAGAAATTTTACCCTTAGCTAAGATCTGGCGATCGTCATTATCAAGAATTTGTTGAAGTGATTGCTTGAGAGGAAATGTTGACCAATCATGGGGCGGCAGTTTCTGAAAAGACATCTCCAAGGCTCCCGTATCGTCAGTTGGTTCAAGATCATGAAAACTGACTGACTTTTCCTTAAATTTAACGATCCAATCCTTAGGAAAGTCAAAGCGCACCGCACCGCGATCGGCGACAAATATTTTGTAACCATCCTCTGATTCCCAGTTGTGGTCATGGCGTAAAGTAAGATCTTTTTTTCTCATATTTTCTGTTAAATATTAGAATTGAGGGGCAGCGATATATGCCGCAAACCTAGAGACTTGTTCCATCCGCGTAGCGGACGGAACAAGTCTCTAGGTTTATTAGATCAGCTACTTGCAAATAAGGGTAGGACAAAGGCGAGTGCAATACCGATAAGAACTAGAGCCTCAAAGACCAACAGAACCATGCTAGAAGGCTTAAGGCTAAGTCGCTCAAACCATTTCTGAGGTGTGTCTTCGGCGCGAACCTTCCAATTGTAAATAGATAGCAGTAATGTCCACCCTCCAATTTTAGCGTTCATCAATAAGTTCATGGCTATGCTAACTATCATCAAAGCCCATGAAAATAAGTGACCGCTATACCAAACCTGAGTCAAGTCCTTATTAGGAAGCCAAATTTCTTGCATCATTCGTCCTGTGATTACCGCCAAAGTTGCCGATAACAGGATGCAAGTATTAACAAGGCGTTGCAGTGATATCCACCAGACTGGCTTACCAACTTCCGCAGTTAGGTTACTTAAGGTTTTTGCTTGCACTAGACGGCGATCGCCAAGGTGAAAGCAATACAAAGCAAAGATGGGCAGTACTATCAAAAATGTCAGTGCGATCGTGCCGTGAATTCCCATCGAATTGGGAATTTCAGGCAAGCTAAGTGTGCCGAAGCGTTTGTCAAATCTGTCGTAAACCATAAAGCCTGTAATCAAAGCTGCAAAAGTCAGCAGAGCGATCGCGCCATGTAATATGCGTAAGAGAACAGGCTGGTAAGGATAGATTTTGGACATAAAGTTATACTGTGAAAAATGAAAAACTTACTTTCAAGATTACGACTAAGTTTTTAAAGCTTTTGGTAGCAGCTTACAAATGTACATGAATAAAAAATTAATCAGTAAGATTTTAGCAATTGGTTTTGCATATCTAATTTTTAATATCATGATGCAACTATCAAGCAATCCTACAGGTAGTGGATCATCTATAGCTCAATCGTTGAAATGGTTGAGCTTTGGTGTTAGCGAAAGATATGGAATACTGACACTGATCTGCATTGCATTTATGGCTGATTCATGCATAAAAAGAGTCCTTTAAAAACTTTGCTCTCTATTTCTACTCCAAATTTTACTCAGCGAATTCTCTCAGCTTGCGATCGCCATACTCTCTCGGGGCTACGCGATTACGCAATTTTGCGGTTATTAATAGAGAACTCGCTAAAGCGTCAGCAGGTAGTAGCGATAGATATTAACGACTTTGACTATGAAAGGCGATCGGTGCGGGTGCAGAGGCAATACAGAAGACACGATCAACAAAATTTCGATGAAATTATCGATCTCAGTTTGGACACAGCTAACGCAATACAAGACTGGCTAAGTTTAACTCACATTCCCAATACTCAAGAAGCAGAAAGTCAAACACCTTTATTTACCTCCCTAGATCGCGCCAGTTACGGACATAGGATGTCAGGAACTTCCATCTATGGGATCGTCAAGCGTGCAGCTTTAAATGCAGGGCTTGAAAATGCGATCGCCCCTGAACATTTGCGTTTCCATAAGATAAATCCCACCTCTATTCAAGACTATAAGACTCTAAATAAGACCTGTATCGAGACAAATGAGACTCAAATAATACAGGTGGCACAGCCTAGAGTGCCAATTATCTCGGCACTCGCCGAAACTGACCCCGACATCTTGAAGGATCTGCTCAGTGATAAACGCAGTCTTAATACTAGACGAGCCTATCAAAAGGATCTGCACTATTTCTTTGAAGCCGCCTATGGTCAAAAGCCCACCGAATACGTAATTGCTCAGTTTTTACAGCTAAATCGATTTGAGGCGATCGCGATCGTATTACGGTACAAATCTGAACTTATTGCTAGAAATCTCAAGGAAGCAACCATTAATCGCCGTCTATCGGCTTTAAAGTCTCTAGTTAACTTCGCGGCAAAGCTAGGAAAATGCAACTGGAATCTTGATGACATTCAGAGTGAGACAGTCCAATCCTATCGCGATACTACAGGCATCAAGCCAGAGGGAATTAGGGCAATGCTGTTGAGTATCAATCGGGACACCCTAAAAGGAAAGCGCGATTTCGCGATTTTGCGACTACTTTGGGACAATGCCCTGCGGCGCAATGAGGTGGTCAGTACAAATATCGGTGACTTTGACCATGAAGGGCGATCGCTACAAATTTTAGGCAAAGGACGTGGCTCTCAAAAGAGTCTCATCAGTCTTAGCGTTGGAACTGCTAACGCAATTCAAGACTGGCTATCTTGCTTTGAGACTAAAACTAAGGATCAACCGCTTTTTCATGCGCTCGATCCCGCCAATCACGGTCACAGACTGACGGGTACAGCTATTTACCAAATTGTTAACCAAATTGCGCGAGTCTCAGAAATTTCTAAGCAAATGTCTCCCCACCGCATTCGCCACTCCGCGATTACAGCCGCCCTAGATGCCACCAATGGCAATGTCCGCAAAGTTCAAAAGTTATCGCGCCATAAAAAGCTAGACACATTAATGCTCTATGACGACAACCGCACCAATATGCAAGGTGAAGTTTCCAGCTTGCTGGGCGACTTAATCTAAAAAGATAAGCGGCGCAATGCGCCGCTTATCTTTCTCAATCTTTTTAAAGACTTTCAGCAAACTTACGAATGCGATCGCAGCCTCGGCGAATAGTCTCTAAATCAGTTGCATAGGATAAGCGAATACAGTTGTCTAAACCGAAGGCAATTCCTGGAATTACGGCAACTTGAAACTCTTCTAAAAGCTTTTCGCAAAACTCTAAGGAAGGCATATTAAATGATTTGATACTGGGAAATAGATAGAAAGCACCGTCAGGTTTAGGACAAGTAAATCCTGAAATGGAAGTTAACAAGTCATACATCACATCTCGGCGTTCTTCAAAAGCTTGACGCATCGTTTCTACGCAGTCTTGCGAGTCATTGAGTGCTGTTACCGCACCGTGCTGAGCAAAAGTACAGATATTTGAAGTGCTATGCCCCTGAATCATTGTCGTCGCTTTGATAATTTCGAGCGATCCTGCTAAGTAGCCAACTCGCCAACCTGTCATTGAGTATGCCTTCGCAAAACCACTGCTAATCAATGTGCGCTCATACATGGACTGACTGACCGCCGCAATACTCAAATGAGTTGCGCCATCATAAAGAATCTTTTCGTAAATCTCATCCGAAACAATCAGCACATGGGGATGTCGGTCTAAAACTTTTGCCAAAGCTCTGATTTCCGCAGGTGAATAAACCATACCTGTGGGATTGGATGGTGAGTTTAAAACAAATAGCTTGGTTTTAGGTGTAATGGCAGCTTCTAATTGTTCGGGAGTGATTTTGTAACCGCTTTCTTCGGTGGTAACCACAAATACGGGCGTAGCATCGGCAAGCTTAGCCATTTCAGGGTAGCTGACCCAAAAAGGAACAGGAATGATGACTTCATCGCCCTCGTCAAGGATTGCCATCATCAGGTTATAGAGCGAATGCTTACCGCCATTGGTGACGATGATCTGCTCAGGCTTGTAAGTTACTTGATTATCGCGGAGGAGTTTGGCGGCGATCGCCTGTTTGAGTTCGGGGATACCCGCAGCCGCAGTGTAGCGAGTTTTACCTTGATCGAGGGCGAGTTTTGCAGCAGCTTTAATGTGATCGGGCGTATCAAAGTCTGGTTCACCAGCACTAAAGCTACAGATATCAATTCCACTTGCCTTCATTGCCTTAGCCTTTGCGTCGATCGCTAGAGTTAAGGAGGGCTGAATATGAGAAAGTCGTTTTGCCAGTTGCATTTTTTCTGGTTGGGGCGGAGGCAGCATTACAGGATTAGGTTTGCATTGTATCAAAGCATACTTGTTAGAGTTTGCTAGATTTTTAACAATTTATGAATTAAAGCTTTGTCCGATTGATGGCGCGGCAAAGCCGCGCCATCAATTGATAAAAGAGGCGGCGCGAAGCGCCGCCTCTTTTATAGGTAAGCCCGAATCATCGCTTGTGTGCCTTGTTCTGCGCCTTGCCCCTCATCTAACTGACTCACTTTTAAAAAATTTTCCATTGCCAAGGCGATCGCAGGTAAATCTTGAGTTTCCGATCCGCTCTGGGAGATCTCACTGACAAGGCGCAAATCCTTAAGCATATGTTTAATTGCAAAACCCGCCTGATAGTCACCTATGGCAACTTTCATACCCAAATTAGTCAATGCCCAAGAACCAGCCGCCCCACTACCACAAACATCAACCACCAATTGCGGGTCAATGCCCATTTTCTTGGCAATCTGCATTGTCTCGCAGAGGGCTAGCATATAAACCGAAACAAGGCTTTGGTTACAGAGCTTGACCGCTTGACCAGAGCCGATCGCACCGCAATGTTTGATATTAGTTCCCATTGCTTCAAATAGAGGCAGACATTCCTGCAAATCTGCATAGTCCCCTCCCACCATAAAAGTCAAAGTACCATTTTGTGCCCCCACATCCCCACCTGATACGGGTGCATCTAGAAACCTTAAGCCATCGTGCATCAGGGCATTGGCGATCGCTTTAGCCGCCTCACTGCCGATCGTGCTGGTATCCACAAATAGAGTATTAGCTTTCACAAAATTTAAGGCTCCATTCTCACCTAGTAAAACTTCATTTACATCAGGGACATCACCTAAGCAGGAAAATACAACGTCAGCATCCTTGACCGCTTCGCTCAAGGTATCGGCGACAGTCCCGCCAACACTGGTAAAAGCGGCGATCGTCGGACGATTTTTAGAACGATTCCAACCAGTTACCGAAAAGCCGCGTTTGACGAGATTTGCTGACATTGCTCCACCCATCACACCCAAACCCAGAAAAGCAATTTTTAGAGTCATATTTTTTACTTAAATATTTATACCCAACAGCTAGGGCGCGTGCGCCCTAGCTGTTGGGTTTTACTTACCGCTTATTTTGGCTTTGTAGCCTAAGCCAACAAGGAACTGTAAAATCTTTTGGCTACAGTCGCCTTGAATTTCGATCGCCTGTTCTTTAGCTGTGCCACCAGCGCCACATTGATTTTTTAACTGTTTAGTCAGCTTAGCCAAAATTTCCGTGGTGGTTTGAAAGCCTGTTACTTCGGTGACAGTCTTGCCGCCACGACCGCGGCGAGTTACTTGAATGCGTACATTTTGTTGCTGTGGCGGCAGATCAACTATGTTTTGATCTTGGTCATCTTCATCAGGTGCGCCAAACTCCCGATAGACCACACGATTTTTTGTCATTCTTCCATCCAAATTGCTCGCCAAGCTGCTTCTGCTTCCGCGATCGTCTTTTGCTGATATTTCTTTTCTAGTTCTTTATGCAGATGGGCTAGCCTTGCCGACAAAACTCGCAATTCGCCACGATGGGACATGACATGGCGATCTGTAAACTCGATCTCAGCCAGCCTAATCGTCATTTTCAGAGTTTGACTATCTGCACCCTCAGGTAAGATTTTATGGGTCACAAAGAGCTGATTTATCGACTGTGTGCTCTCGTCTAGGAGATTGCCCAGTAATTGATCAAGATTCTCCTGATTAGTGCGACTTTCACGATCGCATTGTTCTAATTTGGACTGTATTTGCTCTCGCAGTGAGTTGACTGTATTTCTGAGTTCCGCTTGCAGCTTTTGGCGACCGCTAAGGGATAGCCCTAAAAAAGCATGGGGACATTTTTGAGTACAAAATTTGAAGGCAGCTAATAAAAGTTGTTGTTGAGTAGCGCGGGCGATCGCCTCAGAATATTCCAAATGAATATTGTCAATGCGGCTAATCACGTCGGCGATCGCTTGTTGCGTATTGTGAATATCTTGATCAATGCGAACTAGCACGGTCATAAAGTCTCTTACGATTTAATAAAAAATCAGTTCTCGGCTTGCCAAAAACTGATTTTTTAAATTTTACTTTTAACTAGATTAAATTTTACAGCGCTTTGCGATCAAAGCTAAATAGTTTAAAAGCGTTGCCAAGCAACGCTTTTAAACTATTTCTTGGCTATTTCCAGCACCTTTGACGCTGGAAATAGCATTTAAATTAAGCTTCAGTCGAGTCAGAAGTAAGCTCTTCACCAACTACAAAGCGGACGAAGCGGCGTACTTTTACGTTTTCGCTGAGCTTTGCGCCAGTTTGTTTGACTAACTCATCAACAGTAATGCTTTGATCCTTGATGTAGGGCTGATCGAGTAAACATAGCTCTTTCAGGCGCTTTTCAATCCGACCAAGCACGATCTTGTCGCGAATCGCCGCAGGCTTGCTAGCCAAATCATCTTTACCTGCTTCGATCGACTTCTCTTTTTCGACAAATTCGGTAGGAATATCGGCAACGCTAACATACTCAACGTTGGGGCAAGCGGCAATTTGCTTAGCGACACTATCAGCTAGCTCTTTGAGTTCTTCGCGGCGAGCCACAAAGTCGGTTTCGCAGTTAACTTCAACTAGGACACCGATACGGCTACCAAAGTGAATATAGCTATGGACGATGCCTTCGGTGGCAGCGCGGCTTGCCTTTTTGACAGCAGAGGCTAGCCCCTTTTGTCGGAGATATTCGGTTGCTTTTGTAAAATCGCCTTCGGAGTCAACGAGAGCAGCTTTACAGTCTTTGATACCTGCGCCAGTTCTGGCACGTAGCTCTTGAATTTGTTGGGTTGTAATGTCTGCCATATTAAGTAAGCTTGTTTTGGATGTCTAAGGCAACATTTCGAGGAGCTTGGAGTTTTGCTCGTTGCCGAAAAATATCTCTAAAATGTTGTTTGCAGTTCTTTAACTTACCATAATTAGGGCGTACTCCTGTCGAAACCAAAGAATCAAATAGCGGCGCGAAGCGCCGCTATTTGATTCTTTGGTTTCGGCGAAGCCTAAAAAAATTAAAAGCATTGCGAAGCAATGCTTTTAATTTTTTTTAGTCAATTTCGCTGGCAAAAACCGTGGCGATCGCTTGTCTCGCATCAGAGCGAAATTCCTGCACATTGACTCTGCTCAATAACACCACCGCAAAAATCATCACTGCTGCTTCACAGACAAAAACAAAACTATAGGCAAACGTAGAATTGCTAAAAATTGCTCTGCCGATATCTAGCACCACACCGCCTGTAATAGTTGCCATTCCCCTCGCGATCGCCTGTGATAGTCCCCACGCTCCGATAAATGTCCCAGCAGTCTCTGCCGCTGTCAGGTCTAGCATTAGGCTCAAAGCCCCCGACGTGGTAATCCCTGAAGCAAACCCAAACAGGGCAAGAGACGCTTGTAAAGCCCAAGTTTTTTGAATCAATCCCGCAATGATCAGTAGTGTGCAGCTAGCCGCCACCATGTAGCAACCCAACTTTGTCGAAGTTTGTTTGCCTAATCTTGGTACGACTAGAAACCCTGAAGAACTTAGCCCAATTAAAGTACCCACTCCAAAAGCCGCATTAAGTTGAGTTGTTGCACAAATGCTCATTCCAAATACAGCTCCACCAAATGGCTCCATAATCGCGTCTTGCATGAATATACCGATGGTCATCATTAGCAAAAATGAGAAGAATAAACCAGTCTGTTTACTCGCTGTCAAAACGCGCAAAGCTTTTCTCAGACTTAGTTTTTCTTCGGTTGCTGTAGTTCCATTGAGAATGTGACTTTGGGTAACACGCAATTTGTAATGGGAATATTTCTGTTCAATGCCATAGGTGGCAAAAAACGTGATTCCCACCACAGCCGCTGGGATGATGATGAATACAGAGTTAATTGCTGATTGCAATTGAGCAAGGCGATCGCCATTGGCGAAAACGGAAACTCCACTTACAGGATTGACCGTACAGGGCAACAGTCGAGAAACTACGATCGCCCCTATAACAATGCCCACCATCAACATCGACCAGACGATTCCTACGAGCTTCGGGCGTTCTTCTTCTTCCGAAATATCTACTAACATCGCTGCAAAGGGAGTGGAACTTAAGCTGATTGACATTCCATAAAGCCCAAACATGGCTGCTAAAGCGATCGCCCAGAAATAAGTAACGCCGTTCCACCCAACTTCATACACACTACGCCCTAGCTGCCACATCACCTGTACGGTTAAAAAAGAAGCGATCGCAAAGATAACTGCACCAATCCAGACATAGCCAGAGCGATGGGTTCCAAAGATGGTTTTGGCATCGGATGTCTGCCCAAACCAGATGCGCGTAGGCGAGACAAATAGCGGCATGGCAATAAACACCGCCGCCAGAGTTGCAGGGATCGCCAACTCATTAATCATCAGACGGTTGAGCAGTCCCGCAATCAGCAAAGACATTACCCCTAAGCCCATTTGAAATAGCCCAACCCGAAACATTTGGTACAGGGGCAACTTTGGCGGCAGTTTTGGCTGCTGCTCATCTAAATCGGCAATATCCGTTTGGCTTGTCATCTTTGGGAATCAAGGTCTAAAAACTTCAAAATACTATATTACATAAGAATACTAGGGCTTCGACGACGTTGGGCTGGCTTAGTATTTGCCCAGCTAGCTATAGATCAGCTATAGATACTGATACGACCAAGTATATTTAAAATTTATGGCTGACAAAAAATATAGCTGTCCCGTTGAATTCACCCTTGATCGAATCGGCGGTAAATGGAAATCTGTGATCCTCTGGTGGCTGAAGGGCGGAAGCAAGCGTTTTGGGGAGTTAATGCAGTTAATGCCAGACATTAGTCAAAAGGTACTAACCTCACAGTTGCGAGAGCTAGAAGCAGATGGTCTGATTGAACGCCAAGTTTTTGCAGAATCTCCACCAAGAGTGGAATATTCCTTATCAGCACATGGTAAAACCTTAAGTCCAATTATGGAACTCATGTGCGAGTGGGGGAAAGCAAATGCCAAAACGCTATAAACCATAGCCGAACCAAAAACTTAGAAAGTTGTTTCGCCTCCGTGGCGGGCGAAACAACTTTTGGTTTTATAGCTGTAGTCATACCAAATAAAGAAATGGCTATGCCATTTCTTTATTTTAAAGCCCATAAGCAAGTCGCGCCGCGACTTGCTATGGGCTTTATGTTCTCTACAGCTATAGTTCTCTCATGCTGAACTACTCAATTCATTTAGGATTATAGACTCGATTAGGAACAGGAAATCCGCAGGAAGTTCCATCTTTATAAATCACTTCTTCTTCCCAAGGTAGACAATACTTACCTTTGACCATATCCTCCATATAGGTGTAAGGGCAGTCCTGAGCACCACCCTTAACTGCAACGTAGCCGCGATGGCCAAACTGATAGATATTGTTTTCTACAGACCAATATTTACGGGCTTCACGAACCAAATCAGGACGAACTTCCGCAGTGATGATTTCATCGGGGCGATGACTACCCATCACTAAGGGCTGACCATCAAAATTCACGATCATTCCTTCTCCCATCGAGTCAAAACTGCCATCAGAACCACACATACAGACCGAAGCAGTCACCATCAGATTACAAAAAGCATTTGCTTGATTGGTAATTTGCCAAGAGTGGCGAATCGGCGCTGTATAACCTGCTGTACGAATCATAATTTCTGCACCTTTGTAGGCACATTCCCGCGCCATTTCTGGAAACATTCCATCATGGCAAATGATCAGCGCTAGCTTACTACCATTGGGCCCATCGCAAACTGGAATTCCCACATCCCCAGGTTCCCAAGGTTCCACAGGAACCCAAGGATGTAACTTACGATAATAGAGCTTCACTTCTCCCCGATCGTCGATAATGAGTCCACTATTGTAGGGATTGCCGTGAGGGTTATATTCCATTATCGAAAAGCACCCCCAGATTTTATTGCTAATACAAGCTTGCTTAAAAGCGGCTACTTCCACTCCATCTAGTTTGCACATGATATCGGGGTTTATATCCATTGATAAACCATGTAGAGAGTACTCAGGAAACACGACTAAATCCATTGTTGGCATATTCCGTCTTGCCTTGCCTACCATTTCATTTCGCAAATGCGTTGGGTTTGAGCCGCTAAGTCCTGTGGCGTTACAACCGTTGGCAATTGCAGCTGTACCATTCCTAAAACAACGCCATTAGGAGTCTTGTTTAAGCCGCCGAGTCCACTCATTTTAATCTTGTCCCACAAATTTTTTACAGCACGTCATTATCAATTGTAAGTATTTCAAAAATAGTGTTCATAAATACGCATTCACCTCAAAGCATCGTGCCGCAGATCTTGCAAAATTTAGCATCTGCGTCATGAAAAGCTAGTCCACAGCTAGGACAAGCCGATTCTTGTCTAACTTCATTCCTGATTTCATTATTCAATTCATTTTGATTAGCAGTTTTAATCAATCGCTTAAATAATTCCCCTAACTGCACAGGAATTAGAGCTATACCAGTCAGAACCATCAGCACAGTCGTAAGCTTGCCTGCGTCAGAGATGGGCATTACGTCACTATAGCCAACTGTAGTCATCGTAAAAATAGAGAAATAGAAAGCATCCAGAAAATTATGAAATTTAGGATTGCTGATATGTTCGATTTGGTAGACCAATCCTGAAAAGATAAATACGATCGCCAATAATGTGAAAAGAATCCTAAAAAGAATGGCGATGTCTTCAGTTTTATTGACAAATAGCGATCGCGATTCCACAATCCGAATCAGGCGCAAAATCCGAAACCAACGCAGAAGGCGGATAAAAGCTACATCCATCGATCCTAAAAAGAATGGCAAAATTGCGACTAGATCGATGATGGCATAGAGACTAAAAAAGTATTTGATCTTTTGCTTCGCAACTGCAAGACGCAGGAAATATTCCAAAACAAAGATAATGAGAATAATCTGATCAAGTGAGTTGAGCCGATGACGGGTAATTTCGGATATGTCGTAGGTTTGGGCAACAAAACTAATTGCTGAGGTAAGAACGAGAATGGCTATGAAGGTATTGATAAGTTTGCCGACGGGTGTAGCAAGATCATCAAGATAAAAACTAATCTTTTCGCCGATTTTCTCTCTCAACATGACCTGACAGTTCTAATTTAAACTAACTACAAAATCATCACCGTATCAGCTTGTAGGGGTTAAGCATTTGCGCCACTATTTCCCAACTTCCCGCTAAAACCTCGATCCGTCAATTCTCAATCCTCTTTGCTATAACTAATAACTGATGTTACGTGGAACTCAGATAATGAACCTCTTGCTGCTAGCATAACAGGGCAACCACGGGGGGATTGCCCCTACCTGTAAATTTTAGATCTTGTAGGGGCTGTGCCCCCGTGCCAGCCCTAGACTTACGCCATCGCAAGAATTCCTTCCACGTAACATCAGTAATAAATTTTCCCTACGGTTAGAGTTATTGTGCAAGGCTTAGAGGCTTAGGGCAGAGCATTCCCAATTTGATGTTATTTGTAAATTGGTGAATTGTGGCGGGAATGCTCTGCTCCTACTTGAGGGACTACTCGCTTAGATAGCTCTTGCGACGACAGTACGGTGACGTGGCGTGTTAGCGGTAATGCTTGGAGCCTCAAATCCTGCGGTAACTAGCTCTGCACTAATATCTAAACTGAAATATTGATCAAGGTAAGGCTCGGTACTTTTTAACAAGGTCAAAATATAGGGTGGCATTTTGGCATAGATATCAGACTGAGGATTCATATCCATTAGTGCAAAATAGCCATTGGGACGGAGGATACGGCGCATTTCTCGCAGGATCTGGCGGGCTGCATCTTGGGGTAACTCATGGAAGATCAAGAAGCAAGATACAAAATCAAAGGAATTGTCTGGTAATCCCGTATTTTCAGCCGCCGCATGTATCCATTGCACTTGGTCAAGGAGTTCGGGATGTTTAGTGCGGGTGTTGTAATTGGCGATCGCTAAAAAATGTGGTGATAAATCTAAGCCTGTAATCTTTGCCGATGGATAAGCAGAATGCAAAGAAAAGGTACTCATACCAACACTACAGCCGATGTCCAGAATATCCTGCGGTTGCGTTGGCATTTTCTCTTTGAGAACCTCAAAATAGCTCTGACGCAATCGAGAATCGCCTTCGATTGGTGGCGCTTCATCTTTCCAAATCCGTGAATGCACGGCATAGGCAGCAACTTCTACTTCTGTGGCTGGCAACCAACCTAAGTTCCCTTCTTCGTAAGCATGGAATGGTTTGAGATAATATTCTGGATAATTTAAATCAGGATTTTGAACTTGAGCGAGTTCACTATCAAGATCTTGTTTTTGGAGGTCGGCAGAAATTTTGAGCCAGTCAACTCCCATGGAAGCGGCTCGCTCGATCATCATATTTCGCGCCCGTTTTTTCGCAATATTGAACAGTGGGGCGATCGCTAAAATGCCATTTACTAATCGAGAGACTAGCCCCATTTTGGAACTAGGTGCGGAGTTGCTAACAGTCATAAGTTGAAAGGATAGGAGTTAATTATTTTGAATTATAAAACCCAAACAGCTAGTTGCGGCGCTACGCGCCGCAACTAGCTATCTCTAATTTGCCGCGCTTTAATAGCGATCGCAGGATTGCCACTGTAGATTGTCATTGGTTCTAGCGATCGCGTTGCCACACTTCCTAACCCCAGTACAGCCCCCTGTCCTACTCTCACCCCTGCGGCTACAGTCGCCCTTGCGGCGATCCAGCTTCCTGACTCGATATAAATTGGCGCAGTTTTTAACGCAAAATCGCGATCGCTCCAGTCGTGGTTTCCTGTGCAGAGATAAACCCCTTGAGAAATGCAGCAATGACTTTCAATGGTGATCAAGTCCAGACTGTCGAACCAAGCATCCTCCCCAATCCACACAAAATCTTTAATGACTAATCGCCAAGGAAACTTTACGCGCACCCCTGTTTTGATCCTGACTCCGCGCCCAATTTCTGCGCCAAACCACCGCAAAACATTAACTTTTAGTCCCGAAAATGGAATCAAATAACTACGTACTAGAGGCGCACCGATAAAAAACCAAAGCAATTGTTTCCAAATGGACGCACCGACTGTATAGGAGCCTGTTGTGTAACGATCAAGTCGCAAAGCTATATCTCTCCCAAATGTAAAATGCGTTCTAATTAAAGCCCAAAAGATGTTTGCAGCGCGAAGCGCTGCAAACATCTTTTGGGCTTTTGGTGGTGCGGCTTCGCCGCAACCATCTTTTTTTTGTTGGCGTGGCTTCGCCACGCCAACAAAAATCTAGTTCTTTATTAAATTGCGGAACCCTTATACAATATTAAAGCTTTTCTAATGGTCGAGATTTTGATATGCAGGTCTGGGTATTGCTGTTTAACGCTAACACCGATAACGAAGGTATTTACACTCTAGAAATTGAAGGTAAGAATATCATTGTCGCCTTTGAACAAGAGGATGACGCAATTCGTTACGCAGGTTTGCTGGAAGCACAGGACTTTTTGTCACCGACAGTAGAAAGTATAGATAGCGACGATCTAAAGGAATTTTGCGAAGAATCAGGTTATGACCTCAATCTAGTTCCGACTGATGCTTTGTTGGTTCCACCAGAAAAAAATGTGGATAAAACCGACTGGTCTCCCGAAGGCAACAAAAAATATTCTGATCGTCCTGAATCAGAGGATGAGATCGAGGTAGAAGATCCCGTAATTGCGATGATGCGCCGCCGCCTCGAAAATTTACTTTAGCGAAGGTAGCCTAAAAGCCAATGGTTGTTCCACCCGCTACGCGGGCGGAACAACCATTGGCTTTAATCAAGCCCAGCTCATTACAAAGTACTGTTTGTTAAAGGTAATAGCGTTATGTCAGATTTATCTTCTAACCCCCTAACTAACGTCATCACCAAGTTTGAACCAACTACCGCCAGCAATCAAAGTGACGGATGGTTTAACTACCCAGTAATTGTTTATCCCCACCATACGGACTACTCAGGTGTAGTCTGGCATGGCAACTACCTCACTTGGATGGAGGAGGCGCGAGTAGAGTGCTTGCGGACAGTAGGCATGAGCTTTGAGGAGCTGGTTTCCGCAGGTGTCGATCTGCCTGTGGCGGAGATGTCACTGCGATACCATCGGTCAGCACGGATGGGCGATACGGTTTTGGTGATGACTCGCCTCGTGTCAGACAAAATACGTCTGAACTGGGAATATCAAATTCGCACTGAAACAGATCTATGTGTAACAGCAACGGTGACACTCGTGCCTGTAGATTTTGAAAAACGTAAGTTGTTGCGATCGCTACCAAGTTCACTAGAAGGGGCAATCGCCAAGTTAACGGGAATTTAGTAAGTTTCAATCGGTGCGAAGCACCGATTGAAACAGTAGTAACTGAGGAAATCAAGCAAATCATGGCAAATTGGCAAGTAATTGCAGGCGGCGTGACCGCCGCAAAGGGCTACAAAGCCGCAGGAATTACGGCAGGACTGAAACCATCGGGCGCACCTGACCTAACTTTAATCGCATCGGATGTTCCTGCGATCGCTGCAGGAGTATTTACCAAGTCCTGTGTCCGCGCCGCCTGTGTGGACTTCAACCGCGAAGTATTAGCAAAGGGTGGCAAAGTCAGCGCCATCCTCTGTAATGCGGGACAAGCCAATGCCAGTACAGGCGAGGAGGGTTGGCAAAATGCGGTGGAATGTGCCGCACTGGTGCAACAAGCTTTAGGTACAGAAGATGGTGTTTTAGTTGCTTCTACTGGTGTCATCGGTAAGCAATTGCTAATGGATAAAATGCGATCGGGCATTACCAAGATTGCCCCCTTAATTTCTGCAGACGGTGGCGAAGCTGCCTCACGCTCAATTATGACCACCGACACTGTACCTAAAAATATTGCCCTAGAGACTGTTATCGACGGCAAACCCGTCCGCATCGGCGGAATTTGCAAAGGGTCTGGCATGATTCACCCAAACATGGCAACGATGTTGGGATTTGTGACCTGTGATGCGGGTGTGGAGCCAAAACTCTGGCAAAAAATGTTGTCCAGTTCCATTGATGCTAGTTTCAATCAAGTTACGGTTGATGGTGATACTAGCACCAACGATATGGTGCTAGCTCTCTGTAATGGTCAGTCTGGCGTAACCATTGATAATCCTGATTCGGAAGCCGCTCAAGAATTGCAAGCCATGCTTCAAGAAGTTTGTATGAGTCTTGCCAAGGCGATCGCCCGTGACGGAGAGGGTGCAACTTGCATGATCGAGGTAAATGTGTCAGGAGCCTCCAGCGTGATCGCCGCCCGTCAAATTGCCAAAACTATTGTGGGTTCCTCCCTTGTCAAGTCGGCTGTATTTGGTAATGACCCAAACTGGGGCAGGATCGCTGCCGCCGCTGGGCGATCGGGTGTGGATTTTGATCAGGCTTTATTAAATATCGAACTGGGTGATTTTGTGATGATGCGGGATGGTACGCCGCAAGAATACGATCGCCAAGCCGCGAGTGACTATCTCAAAAATGACACTGTAATTATTAATGTCGGTGTTGGTACTGGGGAAGGGGCTGGCACTGCATGGGGCTGTGACCTCAGCTATGACTATGTAAAGATCAACGCCGAGTACACAACTTGATACTCAAAAAGAGAGAGGCGGCACTTCGTGCCGCCTCTCTCTTTTTGAGTTACCCCCGATGGTTGAAGCCACTAACAATCGTTAGCGCTTAGACTTGTAGATATAGCAATCCTAAAACGAGTTGTAAGGGGCTTCGACTCCGCTCAGCCAACTTTCATATTGCTGGCTGAGCGAAGTCGAAGCCTCCGATGAAGATCAAGGTTGCGATCGCAAGCGATACAGCACTTTGTACTTACAATCCAGAAGCCTATTGAAAGCGCGTCTTAGTAGCGTTCTAATAGACTTTGGGAGGCTATAAAAATTAATAGGAATTTAGAGAATGGATACTTGGGAAAGCTTTAGGATGGCGGGCAAAACCCTTGCCGCTAATCGGATGCGTAGCACATTAACCATGCTGGGAATTATCATCGGCAATGCCTCAGTGATCTTGATGGTGGGTATTGGTCAAGGCGCACAAAGGTATGCCTCTGAGCAGTTCCAATCTCTGGGAACTGATGTGATTTTTGTGATCACAGGTACTGACAATGCCAGACGCAATGTGATCGCGCCGCCCAATCGTTTGGTAATTGATGACGCAGAGGCGATCGCTACCCAAGTGCCGACTGTCCGCGGAGTTGCTCCTCAAGTTAATGGCTCAGAGCTAGCGATCGCGGGCAATAACACCGAACGCGCCACCCTGATCGGTACTACTGATGGCTATGCCACCGTCAGAAATGCTGAGGTAAGTGCGGGGAGATTTTTGAGCGAAGATGATGTCAAACGCAATGCGCGAGTCGTGACGATGGGAGCCGCTATTTCTAAGAAGCTGTTTCCTGAGGGCAATGCGATCGGGCAATCGGTGAGAATCCGTGGCACCAGTTATGAAGTAATCGGCATTATGTCAGAGAAAGGCGCTTTTCTGGGCACTAACCAAGATGACACCATCTTTATGCCCATTACCACGATGTCTAACCAAATCACGGGTAAAACCTCACCCTATGGCGTAGCAATTCAAGTAATTAACATATCGGCGACCAGTAATGACAACGTGGAAGCCGCCCAATTCCAAATCGCTAACCTATTAAGACTGCGTCATCGCACCTCAGATATCAATGCTGAAGATACATTTACCATCCGCACTCAACAGGATGCCCTCGAAATAGTCGGCAATATTACGGGAGCCTTGACGATCTTGCTGGCGGCGATCGCAGGTATATCTCTATTTGTCGGCGGCATCGGTATTATGAATATCATGCTCGTGTCAGTGACAGAGCGCACTCAAGAAATTGGACTTCGCAAAGCGATCGGCGCTTCTCCTAGCGATATCCTCACGCAATTTACGATCGAAGCGGTGATTTTATCGCTGCTGGGCGGGGCAATTGGCACTGGCATCGGCATTGGTGGCATCTTAATAATTGCCGCAACTACGCCACTACAGGCGGGGGTCTCACTAGGGGCGATCGGCTTAGCCGTCGGCGTATCGGGGGGAATTGGGCTTTTCTTTGGTATTTTCCCTGCCAAACAAGCTGCTAAGTTAGACCCCATCGTGGCGCTCCGAAGTATTTAAAACCAATAGGCTATTAGCGGCGCTTTGCGCCGCTAATAGCCTATTGGCTAAGCAAATCCATAAAGCCACAAATTTGTTTCTAAAAAATTATTAAGAAAATATTATGATTACCTCTGATGCGATCGCACCTTCGTTAGAAATAAGCAAATCTAAGCGCAAGATTGTTGAACTTCAGCAAGTTTGTAAATATTACGGGGAAAAAGATAACGAAACCTTAGTCAAGGCTCTAGATAATGTTAGTTTTGTGATTCACGAAGGTGAGTATTGCTCGATCATGGGAGCCTCTGGTTCTGGCAAGTCCACCTGTATGAATATCATTGGATGTCTCGACAGCGCCACTTCAGGCAAATATTTTCTGGACGAAGAAGATGTCTCCAATATGCAGGAAAGGGATCTAGCAGGGGTACGCAATCTGAAAATTGGTTTTGTATTTCAGCAATATCACCTCTTAGCTCAGCTATCCGCCCTTGAGAATGTAATGCTACCGATGGCATATGCCAATGTCCGTCCCAAAGAACAAAAGGAACGCGCCGCCGCTGCCCTAGAGAGAGTCGCCATGGGGCATCGACTGCATAATCGCCCCAATCAAATGTCTGGGGGACAGCAGCAAAGGGTGGCGATCGCTAGAGCGATCGTCAATAACCCTGTGATGTTACTTGCCGATGAGCCAACGGGAGCATTGGATTCGCACACGACAGCCGAGGTAATGGATCTATTTGGTGCACTAAATGCCAGTGGCATCACTGTAGTAATGGTTACTCATGAGACTGATGTAGCCAAAAATACCCAACGCATCATCTGGTTCCGCGATGGACAAATTATTCATGACAATCTGTCGCCCGACGATCTCAGTAGCGCCATCAAATAAAAGATTGGCTTGGTGAGCTAGCTGAGCCTTAAAAAAGTCGTTGCGAAGCGACTTCTTTAAGGCTCTAAATAGGAATGGCGGCGCTTCGCGCCGCCATTCCTATTTAGGGTTTTTCTTCAAAGTCAGGAGCGTAGGCTTGTAGTAAATTACTGAGCTGTGACAATACTGATTCTTTATTTACAGAGCCAAAAGCAGAACGATCAGGGAAAAATTCGGGACGGTCTAAGTTGCGATCAATCGCTTCTTTAACCTGTAGAGAAATTAGCTGTTGCAAATCTGCAAGGGCGCGATCCCTTTGATAGTTTGCACCCTGCTCTGTCGTCGCGTATAGCGGCGGCAAACGGTTCAGTGCATAAGCTGCAATATCTCCTAAGTCTAGGACTTTATTGCTACTGGCTTCGATTTCGGCAACCCGTGCCACCGCTTCACTCAAAACAAGCTCCTCCATCACATTGATGAATTGCTTACGGGGAACTGCAACCACTTCACCCGTTAGTAATGAACCCATCAGGCGATCAAGCGCCATATACTCTTCAACCGAAAGCTCAAACGCGCTATCACAAATCCGCCCCACCTCTGCTTCCATGGCTGGAGTTAAGTAGCCATCTTGCAGAGCCTGCTCAACAATCGACTCAATACTGGTTTTTTCTTTTTTTTCCACTGCTATCTCTGTTAAATACGAAACTCTATGGTACTTCGATAGGGATGATCGTGTACTCAGGTAAGGACATTTGAAAATGATCTTTTTGACTGAGCATTATTACTAGTCTTGCGAGAGACTGGGGCTTAACCGCTAAATCACTCCATGGCAGAGCAATTTCTAAGCATTGCTCAAAACCTATTTTCGTATGAGTTGCGATCGTTTCCCATGCAAATTTTTCGGTTGACTCTTGAAGTTGAACTGATTTATCGGCAAAACTGATCGCTAAATGGTGGCGAAACAGGTAATTTAATGGCGATACATCAGGCATATCAACTAGCTTGACTGGGCTGTTAGGGTGAATCCGACTCGGATAAAACCACAACAAATGCAGTTTACTTTGAGCGATCGCTTCTAGATTACTAAATTCTAGGCGTAAGTAGCAATAAAAATGATCGTATCCATACCACAGACGCTTGACGGGAGCATTCTGATGCATCGCGCCCCGTGCTCCGCTTACTTCAATTTTGCCCGCACCTTGCCAATCGTCATTTTCAAATCGACCGTTAATAATCGGATTGATCAAACCAGTGGGGCGATCGCTAGTGGACACATCATGGGGTTCGAGGGGATAGAGCAGAGCATGGGGAACAGGCTCATTAACAGCTCGATAGATTACTTGCAAATGTTCACGAAATAGCCGATCAAACATAGCATCGTCATTTGAACTGTGACCTTCGCCGAACCACCAAAACCAGTCCGATCCCTCAGCCGCCATCATGCTGTCCCAAGCTTCAGGATTGTTCTCTGGGGTGGCTTCAGGGTGCATCGCCAAAACTTGACGCGCATCGGCTAGCAGTTCCCAAGCCCGATTTTTGACAGGATCACCGATCCAAGTGGTAAAGCTGGAATCGATCCATGAGCCGCTATGCAATTGATGGGGTGGAATTTTTTCGATGGGCGGGTATTTTTCTAGGTACTCAGAGGCGGTTACTAGTTTTAGATTTTCATTTTTAGAGAGATTTTCGTACAGAGTTTTTAAGAAGGGATTACCATCTTGCGGATAAAATTCCCAGCAATTCTCACCATCTAGGGCGATCGTAACTAACCAAGGTTGCCCTTCTGGATGTTCGGCAAGATATTCATTTTGCTGCTGCTGAATTTTCATTAAGCGATCGCAAAGATCGTCACTGGCGGCTTGGGGTAGCAAGGCTCCGTAACTAAAACCAATCAGATCAGAAAGCAGGCGATCGCGAAAGATAATGGCAAGATCCCCATGCACGGTTTCCAGTCGATAGGGCTGATAGAGCAGGTGGGGCGCATTGATCGAGCCGCGTTCATCACGACGGAAGTAGTGCCCCAGACTCCAACCGAGTACCCCTTCGTCAGAACAGAGCCAAGAAAATCCTTGTTTGGAAACATGGGGCAATATAGCAGGGCTAACCGACTGCTCCGATGGCCATAACCCTCTGGGATCGCAACTAAAGTGCTGACGATATAAGTCCTTAGCCTTTTCCAAGTGCAGAGTAATATCTGGCTCATGGCGAAATCGCTGATTGGGCAGATACATTTGCGGCACGGCAATCCGACCTGCTTGGGTGTCGGCAATCAGCGGCATGATCGGGTGCGTGTAAGGTGTGGTGGTAATTTCTAACTGCCCATCTTTTTGCATTTGTCGGTGTTGCGGCAATATTCGTGCAATGATTTCCCGTTGCTTGCTGTAAATTCTTTGGCGATCGGCGAGAGTAAATTCTTTGCCCCGTTCAAACCATTCGGCAATTTCGGGATCAGCATCACGAAACAGGGGATCAATCCATGTCAGGTTATGCCAAGCGAGGAGATCACTAAAGTCAGTCACTAGCCAATGGTTAACGCACCATTCAATACCGTAGGCTTGCTTTTGAGCTAGTAAGTCGGCATAGCGAGGGTAAGGCTCGATCATCGTTTGATGATTGGCATCGAAGAAATGCTCAACGATGAAATGTTTTTGAGTTCTCGTGAGCGTGTCAACTGGTGTTAAGGTCAGGGCTAGATAGGGATCAAATGCTTTCCCCTCCACATAGTCTTGCAGTTGTAGGATCAACGATGGCACAAGATTAATTGTTTGATGTAGCTTGGGATATCTTGACAACATTACAGCTAGATCCAAATAATCTTTTACGCCATGCAACCTCACCCAAGGCAGATGGTACTTACCTGCGATCGCACTTTTGTAGAGAGGTTGGTGTTGGTGCCAGATAAATGCGATATGTAGAGGATATGACATAGGATGACTGGCAATATGACTGGCAATACTTTTAGAAATTGTGACACACCTACTCCTAGTTCAATCCAAAGACTTTCTGTAAAAGTAATGATAGTTAGTCTTAGCTTATGCTTAATGGGTTGTGTACCTGCTAATTCTGATCAAGTTTCTCCGAACCCATCACCAACAGCGATCCCCAAGACTCCTGAAGCTCAAAAGCCCTTAAATAAGCCACAGGAAACTGCTGAATTAGCGCAGTATTTACCCATTACCGCGATCGCCAATATTGCAGGTCGAGAGATTCAGCTAGAAGTAGCCGCTACCCTAAGTCAGCAGCAAAAGGGGTTAATGTTCCGCCCACCCCTAGCCGATGATCGCGGAATGTTGTTTCCCTATCAACCAGCGCGTTTAGTCGCCTTCTGGATGAAAAACACACCTTCGCCGTTGGATATTATTTTTTTACTAGATGGTGAAGTTAAGGCGATCGCCCGCAATGTTTCTATGTGCAAGAGTGATCCCTGCCCTATCTATCCAAGCAATGGAGTTGTTGCAGACAATGTGATTGAGGTGAGGGCTGGGCTAACTACCGAGATGGGTTTGCAAGAAGGCGATCGCATTGCCATCAAATTCTTGTTGCCAAAAAATCAATGACCACTATAATTCTATGGAAGTAATTTTGCGATCTCTGTAGCCTACAATCAGCGATTCTGATTTCTAGTTTTTGAGCGCCTTTGCTGAAACTCCATAAATCAATTTTTTGAAATTAGAGCTGCTAAATTGCCATGAATTTTAATGACAAACATCTTCCATAGGTGTAATACTTGTGTGATTGGTGGTGAATCTTGAGTGAACGTAGAGTAAGAAAGATGACAGCTAGCAGAGTGCCTGAGCCACAAAGATATCGCCAACCAAGCGATCGCCGCAATCAAAGTTTAAATAAAGGTCGGCAAAAAGCTAGCAACCAAAACGTTAAGCGAATGCCACGCACCAACTCGTTCCCACTTCCCATGTGGTTGCGAATGTTGATGAGGGCGCAAAAGCTTTCTATTGCTGCTACCGTTTTACTCACTGTGTCGGTGTTTGCGATCTACGGCTGGACAGTATATGCCCAAGAGCAGTGGAATCAACAGTACAAGAAGCTAGAACAACTAAAGCGACAAGAGCGGCAGTTAACTAATGCAGCAGGTGCTTTTGACAATGAACTGTTGAAGTCGATTCAGAAGCAACCAGGCGATCTAGTTCGTGAGAGTCCCGAAAAGTCAATTTTTTTGAAAGCCGCACCGCTTCGTCCTAAAAGAGAAGCACCTTCTACTATCTCGGAGATGCCCAGAGATAAACCTAACGAAAGTTTAGGCTATTAAACCCAAAATTAATTAGCGGCGCTCTGCGCCGCTAATTAATTTTGAAATTTTTAGAGAGTGGTGGCGCTTCGCGCCGCCACTCTGTTTTTTTAATCAAGAAATGGCGTTATAACCAGTTGCCGATCAAGATAAATGATGACCAAAAGAAGGGATGACTGAGATTAATCTCATTGATATTGAGTGTTGATAGAGGGACTGTTGGTAATTTGGGAATGCCTAAAATATTGCCATTCTCAATTCTGACTTTTCCTGACAGCATATCAATTTGCGCTCTTTGTAGAGCGATCGCCTTAGTAATATTTTCAGGGAAGCTATTGTAGAACTGGATCATTAGGGGTGCAGTGCCTGAGTCAGAAACCTCCCACAATGAGGCAAGCACACTCTTTGCTCCTGAGCTAATCGCCAGACCACCTAAGCCCAAATTTTGTCCAACCGCAGTCTGGCAAGCACTGAGGGTAAGCATTTCCACCAGAGGACTATCAAATCGCAAGCTAGGAATACGATCTATGGGGAGGCGTTCGTTCCAGAACTGGATAAAAGCCCCTTTAGCATTATTGCTGGTGAATTGGGCATGGGTTGCTAGGTGCAGGACGGCAAAATTACCCTGACGACGCTTATCTTGCAAGTTATTGACCGTAAACTCCTGATCGAAGTAGGAACTGCTCTTTAGAGCTTGGGAACTAATTGTACTGACTTCGATTTTTACTGAAGGAAGCGCTGAGAAGCCCTGCATTTCTTCGGTTAATCCCATCGCTAAGATGCTGTTGAGATTGCGATCGCGATTTTCTAATCGAGAGACTCGTAAGTAGGGAAGATTGGCAAGAGCATATTTTTCGACGAGGAATTGTTTCCCATCATGCAGTGCTGCTACAGGGATCACTCGCAAACCACCATCCATCACAAATACTAGAGTTGGTGGCAGCTTTTCTGCTACCTGCTCGGAATTGACTTGGGTCTTTGGCTGAAACTGATCTTGCAAAGTTTGGAGACGATCTTGATAGGGACGCACCAACCAGTTATATAACTGTTGAGACTGTTCCAGATAGTCTTGGGAGCTAGCGTCACGAATATTGTTGGCAAAGTCAAGAATTACAGGTACGATTTCGTCCTCTTTGGCTTCGGTAACAAACTCACGGAATGGTCTGCCCATGCCCTTTGGTGGAATAATCATTAACTCAAGGCGATCGTCCAGAATAATCGGATAAACCACCGTTGTCGCGCTGCCTGACAGTTGAGAAACCTCATCAAGTTCCTGTTGCAATTGCTCAATATTTTTGATCTGTGGTGTTAGGGTTTCACCCAGATAGTTCTCATAAGCCGAGAGATGCCCCTTTTCAATTTCATTAAACGCCGCCTCAAAGTTACCTAGGGCTAGATATTCTCCAGCTTTGACATTACTGATTTTACTAATGTCTAGAAATGGGAAGTCTGTACTGCTGATAACTATGGGTGAAATTGAAGCCACAATGATCGGATTAATTGGTGTGATTGTCTGATTACTATCTGGATCTGAAGGTGGAGTAGAGGGAGGAACTACGGGCGGGGTAACGGGGGGGACTACAGGTGGAACAAAGACACCTTGTCCAGGAGTGATTGATATATTGCCTTGAGTGAAGAAGCCAGCTCCATTGGGAATGCCTGTAAATGAAAGGAGTGAACCTGATCCAGTGACAATAGCTCCAACAGTTCCATTGATGGGGTCTGGGCTATTTACTCGAAAAGCATTGGGGTCAAATACTGAGGAGATGCCATGTTGGATGCTAACCGTACCTGTTCCATTCGTACAGATTGTCGCCCCAGCGCAAGGGTTGCCAGTCGCAAAAGTTACAACTCCTCTTCCCGAGACATTGCCACCCGTAGAGACAATGTTAATATTGCCACCACCGCCCAAGGTAATATTGCCAGTAGAATTAATACTAGTAAAGGTTACATTACCAACGGGATCGAGGATTACATTACCACCTCTACCTGTCGAACCTTGAGCGGCGATCGCCCCTGTAGTAATGGCAGTTTCAGCAATTACCACTACATTTGCACCATTGTTGCTACCAGAAGTAGTGAGATTGCCAGTAGTGACTGCTCCCGTCCTGCTCGTTAGAGAAATGCTGTTGCCATTAGCAAAGAGAGAACTAGTATTAATATTCTTGGTTGTAATATCGCCCGATGTAATTAAGGTTACTCGACCTGGGTCGATGGACTGGGTATTTAATGAGATATTTCCAGTGGTAATTTTGGCTCCACTACCTGTTGTGGTTAGAGAGATACTACCCGCACCGAATGCGGTAGCTCCATTGACATCTCCCAGAATGATGTCTGATGCTGATCTTAATGTAATGGTTCCATTGGGAATAAAAGATTGAAATGAACTATCTAATCCGCCGATCGCTCCTGAACTAAGGTCTATCTTGCCAGTATTACTGGTTAGGCTGATATTTATTGGCTGTGTATTAGAAAAAACAGAAGCATTAGAGATCGTAACATTACCAAAACTCAGTACACCTGTGGAGATAATATCGCCTTGGGATTGCACCGTAATGTTTCCGCCATTTCCACCACCACCACTGCGACGGGCACTGATACCAGCAAATTGGACTTTTCCATTGCTGCTAGTTAAGAGGACTGAGCCTGCATTTCCACTAAAGCTAGAACTCAGATTAGGCGTATTGATCGTTCCTGTTGAAATATCTCCTACGGCTTGAATTGTTAGAAGACCTCCATCCCCAGTTTGGGAAGCATCGATACCAGTTTGAATTAATCCTGTACTAACATTCCCATTACCGACAGGGCTAGTAATAATGGTAATGTTAGACCCATCACCTTGAGCGAAAATAGACCTAGTGACAATATTTTGTAATGCTGTGAGTGTGATATTACTACTATCTCCAGTACTTGCTAAATCGTTGAGGCTTGTGTCGATACTACCAAGACTGCTTTGAAGCGTTATATTGCCATTATTGCCATTAGCAAATACGCCTCTGGTGGTAATGTTGCCCGCTGCAATTAGGTTGATCGTGCCACCAGTACCGTTACTTGTAGTTGTCGTCGTCAAGTCTCCTGTGGTGGTATCGATCGCTCCTGATTGACTTTCTAATTTAATCGAACCTCCATCTAAAGCTCTGGAAAATATGCCCGATGTAGTGACGTTGTTTCTAGCTGTGAAAGTAATCGCGCCACCACCTGCATCAATATCACCAGCACTGGTATTAATCGCGCCATTGTTGCTAGTGAAGGTGATGGAGTTTGGTGTGCCAGTGCCACCTGTATTGATAAAAGTGGCTACAGCGGGATTGGGAGTCGTGCCTACACCAGTGATAATGTCCCCAAATGCTTGGAAGTTCACACTTCCTGAAGTACCATTGCTGGTTGTTGTACTTATCCGTCCAGAACTAACGTTAATACCGCCTGTATTGCTAGTTAAAGAGACATTACCGCCATTGCCTGCGCCTGTAAAAGTGGCGATCGCATAATCTTGTCCGCCAATAGTAGTATTGCCTGTGGTCTGGATACTATTCCTTGCTTGAATACTGACATTTCCAGCATTGCTACCTGAGGACCGAGTGATGACACTGTTAACCGAAACGCTACCGTTGTTAGCAGAGATAGTGACATTTCCTGATGGAGAAACACTAAAATCCGTAGTATTCAGTTTGCCTGTCGTGACATTGGCATTGGTACTAGTCACAATAATATCTTTACTAGGATTAGTCACATCGCCAATATTGACATTTTGACTGGCAATAAATGTAATCGTATTACTTCCATTTGTGACTATAGGAGCCGATGCAATGATACTTCCCTGAGAAATGAGTCCAGTGCTATCGATATTGCCAAACCCATCGGCTTGAATGATTGTCTTTTGCAAGAAAGTAGGTATTGGAGACACAATACTAATCTGTGCGCCAAAGTCGCCACCAATGATTAAGGAACCTAGACCTCCTGCTTGGACATTGATTAAGTCGGTTTCTGTCAGCGTAAATGTACCTGCGACATTGGTCGTGCCGCCTAGCTGGATATTTACTGTGGCGCTACTAGGAGCAAGAGTGAGGGCATTGATACCCGATACATTATTACCAAAATCAATTTCATTGGTGCTGAGTTTGAGGTCACGTCCGCCGCCGTTAAGAGTGGAACTAAAAGCGATCGTGCCTTGAGTGATGCCCGAATCAGCGGCAGTTAGGATCGCATTCCCTGTAAGCACCACAGGACTATTGAAGGTGATCGTGGTTCCGCGAATCTCTCCCGTTAACTGAACTTCACCAGCATTCTGCTGTTGAAAAATAGGAGTTTCAATTAGAGTATTAGCATCCGTAAGTTTTAAAATCCCTGTATTCGTAATATCTACTCTTTCAGCAAGTAAACGCTGACTCAATGTAACATTTCGCGCATTTCTAATTTCAAAGTTAGAGGGCTGAACGCTTGTTTCCCCCAAGAGGATGTCACTGTTAGGGGAGTCAATAATCAAGTCACCGCCGATTAATAAAGATGCGGTGCGAAGGTCGATCGTACTACCCGAGATCGCGCCTCCAGCCACAATATTTAAACCAGCATTCGGTAAGGTGCTACCACTCTCAAGGGTGATATTGCCACCTTGCCCTGTAACACTATTAGCCTGTATATCCGTAAGTCCATTAATGCCGCGAGTGAGGTCAGCTTTAACGCTAATATCACCTGCTTTTCCATTTTGGGTATTGGTGTTAATGGAAGCGATCGCGATATCTCCACCAGCAGTAAGACTGACATTGCCTGAACCTGTGCTAATGCCCTGTGACGTGGCAAGGATGGTATTGCCTGTGATGTTGCCATTGGTTGCGGCGATCGTGACATTGCCGCCAGTGCCATTATTTCCATCGGTTTTAATATCCCGAAATAGAATACTATTAGCAGCTTGAAAGGTGACGGCTCCTGCATTTCTGGCAGTGGTAATTACATCTAGCAAGCCTGAGCCTGTGATATTGCCATTTTGACTGATGACGGTAATCGCTTTGGAGTCATTACCACCCAAAACTCTGCTATCAAAGGTAATTGCGCCATTGGCAAAGATATCCTGTGCTGCCGTGAGTGAGATTAAGCCTGATGTGCCTGTGGTGCTAGATGTGTCTAGGTTGCCATTGATAAAGAGAGCGCCGCCACTATTGAGAATGAGATCTCCAGAATTTATGGTTGAGTTGGTTTGAATTTGATTGACGGTGAGATTTCCTATGGTGGTGAAAGAAATACTATTAGCAGCGATCGCCTGATTTGCCAAAATGCTACCTGCATTAATCGTTAGCGTTCCTAAATTAGTTGTTGCGCCGATATTACCAAGGTTAATCGCTCCATTGCCCGAATCAAGGGTTAGGTTCTGTGTGCCATTTATATTGGCATCTTGGAGAGCGATCGCGCCGCCTGTGGTAGTACCTGTTGATAGGAATTTAGTTGGATTGGTTAAAGAGAGGTTGCCAGCGATCGTGATGTTGCCAGCAGTTCCATTTTTTGCAGACGTACAGATATTTGACCCAACACAGGGATCGAGGTTAATTCCAGGCGCTTCTGGAACTGTACTAGGAATTGTGTTAGGAATTTGGATGGTTCCAGCAGTAGAAGTAATCGTTACATCCCCACCCTTAGTATTACCAAGGTTGAGAATAAATCCAGCCGTAATATCATTGACAGCATTAAGTGTCACATTCCCGCTAGTACCCAATAACGCTGCACTTCCTACCGTTGTCAAATTAATCGAATTACCAGTGATTTGAATATCACCACCCTTGCCAGTTCCAAAAACAGTCCCCGCCCCCACATTCACCGCCGAAACACTTCCATTCGCTGTCAGAACGAGATCGTTACCATTGCCAGTTCCTCTTAATACTCCTGATGAGATGTTGCCAGAAGCCGCAATTAATCCATTTTGGCTAGTGATGCTGATTTTGCCAGCATTGCCTGTGGCTGTTGTTTCAGTGATGCTATTATCCGCAGAAATCAAATTGACATCGCCAAAAGCGGAAATTGTAATATTGCCAGCATTACCTGTGCTGTTGACCGCAGATATCCCTGCGATGATGTCAGTAGTTGTAATGTTGCCATTGGTACTAGTTAATGAAACGTCACCTGTCGCCCCTGAACCTGCGGTTAAGAATCCGCCAGTAATCAAAAATCCTGTCGTGATATTGCCATCGGAAGTAAAGCTAATATTGCCAGATTTACCATTGCCGAGGCTAACCGTTAGTAACTGCCCAAGTATGTTAATCGTCCCGCCTGCATTAAAGCTGATATCGCCACTAATGCCACCGAGAGAAGTGGTACAGATAGCAGAACCACCACAAGGCGCAAGATTAGCACCAAGTAAAGTGCTAGGAATAACCGCCGTTGATGGAATCGTAATATTGCCATTAGTAGCAGTCAGTGAGACATTGCTGCCTTGAGTACCGCCAATACCGAGAATATAACCAGTCGTAATATTGTTTAAAGCTGTTAGCGTTACATCACTAGCCGTCACAAGTGAACCCGCGACAATATTGCCAGTGGTAATGTTGCCAATAGTACTAATGACATCAATTTTGCCAGCGTTACCTGTACCTAAATTGGCGGCAAATAAGTCTCCCGTGGCTGTGATGCTTCCACCTGCGGTTAAGGATATATTCCCTGCATTGCCGATAACGGTATTGCTGTTGATAGAAGAGGCGATCGCGGCATCAGTATTGATTGTTGTGCCTGCTTCAAAAGTAACATTTCCTGCTTGACCACTAGCAGAAGTACCGATCACACTAGCATTAATCCCTGTAGTTCCTAAAGCTGTAATCGATCCACCACTTTTGAGTAGGATGTCTCCAGCTTTTCCTCCTAATGTACTTCGAGTGCTAATAGAACCTAGTGAACCGATGGTAATATTACCACCTGCATCAAGAGTTACATTACCTCCATTGATTATGTTACTACTAGTACCATTGCCAGCTTGTAATGCGCTTGCCACAATATCGCCACCTGCTTTGAGGGAAATTGCACCTGCATTCCCTGTTCCAGTGTTACTTATCCCTGAACCTAATGCAGAATTAATTAAGTTAATATTACCTGTAGCTTCAATTGTAATACTGCCACCGCTTCCACTATTTAAAGAGGCTGTGGCAATAATAAGCCCCCCGAAAGATCCATTCCCATTGAAATTAACACCTGTAGCTCTAAAATTTCCTCCGCGGGTAATAAGGGGGAAATTAACAAGATTAATTGAGCCTACACCTGATAAATCAGAATCAGCAAAGAGATTTATATCTCCTCGATTAGTGTTAATGAAGGTAGACGGGCTAAAATTAATGTTGTTTCCCGCTTGTGCCGTGAAACTAATATTAGAATTGATAACATTTACAGGAGCATTAACATTAATGTCATTACGAGCTTGGAGAATGATATTGGAAGTTGCGCTGTTGAGTAATGTATTGGAAATCGTAAAGTTGCTAGTTGAAACATCATTAAAGAAAATTGCGAAGGCGGGATCTCCAGTATTTGGCACATTTGGCGACAATTGATTATTGTCGCTGGGATCAGCCGCAACTATGGTGATATTAGTGGGATCGAGCAATAGAGTCCCGAAATTGCCATTAATTGCCGAAGTATCGACATTACCGCGATAAAGCAAATTCTCTTTACCAGATACTTCCACAAAGCCGCCATCGCCGCTTACAGTTCCACCTGTGCTAAGTATCGTTCCTAAAAACTGCGTGGTGATATTGCCCCAAACAATTGCTGTTCCTCCATTGCCTTTAGTTAATGCACTAACATCAACAACTGACTTTTTATCAAAATAAGTAAACTCTGCATTAGGAACTGTTCCATTTCCCTGTAAATCGCCACCAATTAAGACCTTGCCACCATTGATCCCAGTGGAGCTAATTTGCGAATTGATTAGAGCAACGCGATCGCCAAAAACACCAACCTTGCCACCATCGCTATTAACAGAACTAGTATTAATTACTCCTGAAACAACCGTAGTGCCATTGGTGATGGGTAATTGGTCATTGGTGGGAGTTGCCACGATCGCTAATGTGCCATCGGGCTTAACTACCACGCGATCGCCCTGCTCAGCTTTTCCTGTTAATAACTCTGCTAGCCTCGGCAAAGTCGTAATTTCGCCATTCCAATTGGTCGGCACAGCATTTTTTGCCACACTTAGCCCTAGCACAAGATCGGGCGATCGCAGATCTACTACTGATCCAGCCGCAACCGAGGTCAAAGACACATTACCATTAGGCGCAGTCAGAATTCCTGAACTAACCACCGATCCCGCCGTAAAGGTAATACTTTTACCCGCATCAACAGTCAAATTGCCTTGATTGATAATCGCCGCAGGTTGAACGATGCCAAACTTAATATTTTGGGGATTGCCACTAGGGAAATCTAATTTGGCTTTATCTACACTAAATTGGCGATCGCCTGTAAATCCTATACTCGTACCCGTACTAACATTAAAAGAACCACCAATATCTAACCTTGCATCTTTCCCAAAAACAACGCCGTTGGGATTCATCAAGTAGAGATTTGCATTCGGGAAGGCGGTACGACTCTCAATAGTTCCTAAGATTTGGGAAGGATTGTCGCCTGAAACTCGATTGAGAATGTTATTGATTTTGCCGCCATCGACAGTTGAGTTGCCTGTACTAAAAGTTATGCCAGATTGCGGCACATTTAGCTGATCAAAGCTGTGATATAGATTGCCGCCACTAACTGTCCCTGCGCCCACTGGGGCGATCGCATTACCATTGACCTCAGTTGCGGTGGTTTGGTCGGGGACTATCTGAGCAGAGGCTCTCTGACTATCAGTAAATAATCCACAAATGCTTACTAAAGAACAAATAAACAGCGATCGATAAGTTAGGCAAGACATAATGAATCCTCAAGGAGTCTTGTGCATCTGCTGTCAGACGGCAGCCGATGGAGACTAAAACTTCGACTGACTTTGATATTCTTACATGACTTTATCTTGTTCAATTTTAAGGTTTATAAAGATTTGTAGCAAAAAAAGTAGCTAATACAGATCAAAACCCAAGAAACGAGTGGCAGCGTAAAGTGCTGCCACTCGTTTCTTGGGTTTTGATTTCACAAAAAAACAGAGGTTATTCTGCCCGTATAGCGGGCAGAATAACCTCTGTTTTTTAATTTGGCTGAGTTAATTGATGGCGGCGCATTGCTGTTATTGATATTTTTAATTACGCTTTATAGCGCTTTTCAAGCAAGCGAAGTACGGGTTTGTTTCCCCGCCGAAGGCGGGGAAACAAACCCGTACTTCACTAGACTGATTAACGCTTTAGAAATTGAAAACTAGGATCTGTTTTGCCATCAACAATGAAATCGGTGAGCAATTTGGCAGTAATTGGGGCAAATAAAATTCCATTGCGATAATGTCCCGTTGCTAAGATGAGATTTTTATAATCACTGGCTCCTAACAGGGGAACCTCACTGGGGGCATGGGGACGGAAGCCCCACCATGTTTCTGTAATCGGCATATCCGCGATCGCAGGATAAACGGAGATAGCATTATTCAACAATTGCGCTATTCCCGCCGCCGTATTTCCTTCCGCAAATCCTCGATCTTCAACGGTCGCACCGATTACAATGGAGCCGTCTTGACGGGGGACAATGTAACAACTGGGTGCATAAATTACTCTCTGGAGTTTGCGATCGCGATCAAAGACCGATAGCATCTGACCCTTAATAGGATTGATGGGCAAAGGCAAGAGCGATCGCGTCCAAGCTCCCGTTGCCAATATATAGTGATCGCTTTGTAATCTGCCCGCACTGGTTTCTAAGTGCGTAACCCGATCGCGATCGCGGGCGATCTCATACACCGTTACACCTTCTAAAATCTTGATCGATAGCGATCGCGCCGCTGCAATCAGCGCTTGGGCAAGCTTACGATTATTGACCTGACCATCTTCAGGCAACCAGAGTGATCCTAAAATAGATTCTCCTAATCCTGATTGATACTGATGAGACTGGGATTTATTAATGTACTTAGGGTGCTGTGATAGAGCGAGGCAATCGCTTTCCGATAGAACTGGTGCAATAATTCCACAGCACCAATAACCACAATCTTGTCCAGACAATCGCATCAAATTAGCAATCCATTTGGGATACATTTCCCGACTACGCAGCCCAAATTCTAATAGAGAACCCTCCAGTTTTTCTGCTTCTGGGGCGAGCATTCCTGCGGCAGCCCATGTTGCGCCTTTACCACAATTACCACGTTCCACGATTGTGACATTTGCCCCCTTTTGCGAAAGGGCGATCGCTGTCGCTAAGCCAATTACACCACCACCAATTATTAAAATATCCGTCATTTGCCCTTACCAGTCAAAGTAGTCCTTGGTTTTAGTGTGAGCAACTCACACTAAAACCAAGAGGCGCGAAGCACCGCTACCCGCCTCTTGGTTCTTCTTTATCTTACCGCGCTTCGCACTTATGACCCAACCAAGAGTAACTTTGAAAGCGTTGCTAAGCAACGCTTTCAAAGTTACTCTTGGTCTTACTCAATTCTTTGCATCAGTTCAATCGGTAAGCCATCGGGATCGGCGATGAAAGCAACTTGATAAACATGATCGCCGATCGCTTGCGATCGAGGAGGTAGCAGTAACTTTAGTTTTCCTAACTTATCAAGTAATTCTTGTAAAAACTGCGTCAGGTCATCTACACGAAATGATAGGTGATAGTAGCCGACATAATGTTCATCTTTAAAGGGATCAGTAATATTTTTAGGTTCAGGAACCTGCATTAGCTCAAGGTTAGTGCCTGCACCATGCATCCAGCAGGCGAGGGTGATTCCCGCCGAAAAGCGTTCGGTAACTTCAAAGCCCAAGGCTTCATAAAAGGCGATCGATTTGAAGATATCCGCAGTTTTAATGGAAGTATGGTGATGACTAATCGGCATAACTATTTGAGAATAACGGTAGTGATCTAATGATGGACGGCGCTTCGCGTCGCCCATCATTACCTTTATTTGAGAACTAGGGTCACATTGTTGTCTTGAGGAGGAACGTCATTAAATGCTTCAAAATATTCTCTAACAACCGCAGGAAAATTGGGAAACTCAAACTTAGCATCGCCATCGGCAATATTCGCCCAGAAGTACCGCAGTTGTGGGGTAAGGGTTTCCGCAATATGTTCGGGTAGATTGAGAGGAGGGTGAGTTAACAGCCTAATTACAAAGGGATGGGAGCGATCGCCCATCCATTCACGGGAGAAGTGTGACAAATCAGGTTGTTCAGGAATTGACTTAACTCTATGGGAAGTTATTTCTAAGCGATCGCCTGATAGATCGGACGTATAGTTAAGAATGCGGTAGGGGTGAGGATAGCTGACGAGGGAGCCTGTGGTGATGTCATAAAGATCATAGCGATCACTGTAAGCGATATCTTGTACATGGAGATGTCCTGTAAACACCATCTTCACGTTGGCTTGATGGAGAATCTCGCATAGTCGTTGGGGATTGCCCAGCATATAGCGGATGCCAAGGGCATTACGGGATTGATCGTGCATATGTTCCAAAACATTATGATGAATTGTCACTAAGTTCAGTTCATAGTCTTGACGACTTAAAACTAATTGCAACCAATCCAACTGTTCATCATCAATCCAACCAATTTGATTTCCATTGCGATCAAATTGATTAGAATTTAGTCCAATTAAACGAACATTAGGAAGTACTTCGCATTCATAATAGAGTTTTCGAGGTTCACTAATCCCCGACTTAAATCCGAACTGAGTGTAGTGCTGTGTAAACTGATCAAAAGTTTCTAACTTCGGTACATCATGATTTCCCGCAATTACATATACAGGATAGGGAAGCTGAGAGAGCCGCTGAGAGAGCCATTGATGATTTTCTGGTTCTCCATGTTGCGTTAAGTCTCCAGGCAACAGTAAAAAATCTAGGTCTAAGTCTTTAAGTTGGGATAATACTTCCTCAAAGGCAGGGATACTATATTCCACAAGATGAAATCGTGAGGGGTGATGCCAAATTGTGTGGGGCAATGCAATATGCAAATCAGAGGCGATCGCAAATTTAAACTTCAGTGTCACCTAAATCCCAACCATGAGTAATTACCTCCTAATTATATAGCTGTAGTCAACAAACAAAAACCAAGAGGGGATTGGCGGCGCGAAGCGCCGCCAATCCCCTCTTGGTTTAAAGCCGCGCTATCCTGTGGCTCTTTAAATGGAAGTATTTAATTAAGCAATATTGGAAATATTTTTAGTCTCAATCAACTTTTGTAAACCAAATTGAGCGCGTTTTATTTGCTTCTCGCATAACTCTTCAATATCGGTTCTACCAATTTCAATACCTCTCTGGGTATCGGTTAGACGATCAAAAAACACAATGCTATCGACTTGTTTCATACCTATCAGTCGAAACAACATTTCAATGACATTGTATTGAGCGCATTCAAGATTTTCATCATTGAGTTTTAAGCGATCAATATTGGCTGGCGTAGAATCGCAATAAGCGTAGATAGTGACTTTTTCTAGTTCAGGATTTTCGTGATTACTCAATGGCGTTAATAGCCAGCCGCCTTCAATATCTTGAATTACAAAATATTCTGTATGTTTCAGCTTTTGGGCGATCGCCTTTAAGACAGAGGCAATCAAGCTGACTGCACTGGCGGTTTCTTGATCGGGGGTGCTTTGAACTAATAAAGACACTTGATGATCGAGAATTTGGTCTTTGGTTAGTTCATTAATAGACATGGATAGTTTTGATTTAATGCAAAAGTTGGATTTTTGATGGCGTAGTAAAAACTCACAGTATTTTGGTTTTATGCCATAGAAGATTAGCGATCGCTATACTGAGCTGTCCTTATTAATTGCATTATCAATTGCATTGACTGATGGTGAGACAGATCTTGAGATCGCAGGGCTGATATTAGCCATTTGCAGAGACTCTAAGGTTTCAAAAATTGCTTCGCGCATGATTGGTTCGGCTTCACGATTTAGCAAAACTTGACAATACTCAGCGATCGCCCGTTCCTGAGCCGCAGGTATGAAGTTTTCGCGGAGATACAGATTGATATTTTTGATTGCCATCAACCTGACCAAATCATCACTAGCCGTAAGTTGGGCAAATAGCTGATCAAGGCTGTCCTTTTGGCGATATAACCATTGAGTAAAAACTTGATATCCCAAAAGTCCTAAAGCAGCTATGGTTGCGCCCAACTGTAAGATGCTTGCGGCTGCCAACCAGTGATCGCTTTGGTTTGACCAGATAGATAAAATGCTGTAGGTCAGAAAAACGGTCAAAGTACCGCTGATAACTGATATCGGCAGATGTCGATAGGGACTTTGCAAAAACTTCTGCACACGCCACATGATCACATTCCATTTCCAGTCTTGCATTGCATAGACAGTGATCATCGTCAAAATGCCTAGGCTAGTGGCAAGGATTAGCTGCCAATTCCAGACCAGCAGTATCAATAAGAAAACTATTAGCAATACCCATAATGGCAAACTTTGCTCGCGTGAAATTCCTCGCAGCATTGATTTGATGATGTATGCCAGATGTGAAGGTGATTGAGATTTTGTTTCTTGATTCTGAAAAGGCGTGTCTTTGATCACAGGTTAACCACTTTATCCCTTTTGTCCCTAAGCAAATCATGCATTACTTTACAGGATTTTTGAGCCAATTTATACACCCAATTGCCGTCTAGCCTCAAACAATCCCAGCGCGGCGCTAACTGAAAGATTTAAGCTGCGAACCTTGGGATGCTCCATGGGAATATATACCGATGGATAATTGGCGATTAACTGCTCAGGTAAGCCCTTAGATTCGCTACCAAATAACAACCAATCACTGTCTTGGTATTGAAATTCGCGAAAGCTACAGGAACCACGAGCGCTGAAGCAAATCCATCGTGCGCCTTGGGAGGCTCTTTGCAGTGATTCTAGATTGGGATGAACTGTTACATCTACATATTCCCAATAGTCAATTCCTGCACGTTTTAGCTGGCGATCGTTGATTTCAAAGCCAAGGGGTTCGACTAGGTGTAAATGGGTGTTAGTGGCTGCACAGGTGCGGGCAATATTGCCTGTGTTTGGTGGAATTTCGGGATAGATAAGGGCGATTTGAATCATTGGCAGTAATTTTTTTGTTTAGCTATTTTGATTTAGCTATTTTGTTAAGTTGGCGGGGTTTTCGATTTCTTCAAGGGTTTGCAAGACTAATCTTCTGGCTTGAAGTTGCCAGCCCCATTTTTGAATAGCGATCGCGACACCAGTACCCACGACTGTCGCAATAAAGTCTAAGGGCTGTTCCATGGATATGCCCAAGAGTAAGCCCAGCCCTGCGATACCCCAAAATGGCAATGTCACAGTCTGGCGATTTTTTTCGACTAATTGACTAATATCATCGGTGGGCATATCTGCAAGTAGCTCCGCCTTTGCTTGCTGTCGTTCAATTTTTGTCAGTGACAAGCAAAATTTAGGGCGGAGCTTTTCAATCTTGCGAGCGGTAGTGCTGTACTGTACCAACTCATCTTCAGCCATCATTATCAAACGTTCTAATTTAGACATTATTAAATTTTGATCACATTTCGTTTATATTCTCTATCAAATTCTAAAGTCTTCTGTACTTATCTTTGTATTAAAACCCAGAAGACTAGCGGCGGCGCTTCGCGCCGCCGCTAGTCTTAGATAAAGAAATGGCGTAGCCTTTTCTTTATCTGGGATTACGCTGTAAGGAGCCTAAGGGAAGCAAATGTATTTTGCCGATCGCCGTAATTTTTGAGATTTTGGGTAATATCCTAGCCATCGCCAGTTCACAATTTTCAGCTATTTGTCCATGCTAATCTCCATTGTCTTACCCGCTTACAACGAAGCTCAAGATATTGCCAATTCTCTTAATGTACTTCGTACCGAATTGCCATCAGTATGTTTAGAGATTAATGGCGCTACGGGCAGTCAGTCTGGAAATCAGTTTGAGGTAATCGTCGTCAATGATGGTAGTGCCGATCGGACGGGTGCGATCGTCCAAGAATATATGGATAGGTTTCCTAGTTTTAGGTTAAGGCTGATCAATTTACCTCAAAATTATGGCAAGGGATATGCGGTTAAAATTGGGGTCGCTGCGGCTAAAGGGGCTTACATTGCCTACATGGATGCTGATCTTTCCACACCTTTACAAGAACTTCCTAAGTTAATTTCGATAGTTTCAGAACGATACTTAGCTAATAGTGAGAGGGCGATCGCTATAGGCTCAAGAGCCTTAACTCAATCAAAAATTATTAAGCATCAACCGCTTTACAGAGAGTTGATGGGAAAAACTTTTAATCTTTTAGTCCATTTATTTGTGATCAGGGGTATTTACGACACACAGTGCGGTTTCAAAGTGTTTCGTGCCTCTGAAGCCAAACAAATTTTTAAGCTACTCCAAACCAATCGATTTAGTTTTGATGTTGAGGTTTTGCTGCTAGCTCAGCACTTAGGAATTGCTATCTGCGAAGTACCAGTAACGTGGCAAAATTCTCCATCTTCCTCAGTTTCGCCAATTGTGGACTCATGGGAAATGTTTTATACCCTAGCCTCTCTGAAGTATCGGGTTAAGCACAATCTGGCAGTTCCTGTCAGGGAGATCGCTCTCCATGGAAATTGAGTTATATCAGGAGATGTATAGCTTGGAGCGCCAGCATTGGTGGTTCTTAGCCCGTCGCAAAATTCTGACTGGTTTGATTAGCCATTATTTACCTCAGGGTCAAGTTCTCGATGTGGGCTGCGGGACTGGATTTATTTTGGAAGAGTTACAAAAATCTTCTAACAATTACAATGCTTGGGGGCTAGATAATGCAGAGCCAGCGATCGCCTTTTGTCAGCAAAAAAAGTTAACCCGCATCACTCAGGGTATTTTGGGACATGATGGCTTAACAAAACATAGCTTTGACATGGTGATGTTTTTAGATGTGATCGAGCATCTAGATGAGGACGAACAAGCTGTTGAGCTAGCTAAGGATTATTTAAGTTTGGTGGGCAAACTGCTAATTACTGTGCCTGCGTATCAATTTCTCTGGAGTGCTCACGATCAAATTCATGGGCATAAGCGCCGCTACACAAAGAAAAAACTCATCGAACTTCTACACAAGACAGGGTATGAAGTTTCTTATATTTCCTATTTCAATACTTTTCTGTTCCCTTTAATCGCGATCGCGAGGCTGCTAGGAAATTTGCGCGATCGCCATCAAGCGTCGGACGTAAGCTTACCGCCTTCACCAGTCAACCAGTTGCTGTATCAAATTTTTCGTTGGGAGAAATACTTTCTGCCTTACTTATCCTTTCCTTTTGGGGTATCAATTGTTTGTGTCGCTAAACCCAAATAATATGAGGCGGCGCGAAGCGCCGCCTCATATTATTTGCAGAACCCTCAGAACTCTAGATCCAATTAAATCCTCGAATTGGACTATTAGGCATAAACCACATTCGCATATAAAAAGATTGAGAACTAATGGGTAAACCTAACCAGATCGGCATAAAAAAGATCTGTGCCGAAAAGATACAAGCGATCGCGATGACTGCGACATTTTTAAACCAAATTTGCGGTTGTTGGTAAAAATAGCAAATCAGCCAAGCTAACCCCATAAAGCTAAAAATAGCTGGACTCATGTAGTGATAAATAAATAAGCAGCGCTTGACTAAAAACCAAGGGAAATAATTAGCGGCATAACCCACTGAAATGTAGATCAGTTCAGCTTGCGATCGTCTCACGCCCCAATAAGAGATCGCCACCATTGCCGCCGTTGATAACCACCATAGGATCGGATTTCCTAAAGCATGAACATCCAAAAATATATTCCCATCTACATGAAAATAGTAGCCAACAGGACGCATCGATAAAGCCCATGATGCCGCACTAGAGCAGTAAGGATGGATGGGATGCTCTGGCGAACCAACAGAACTAGCCGAAGTATTCCATTGATAAATATATTGATTGCTGATAATTAAATGCTTTCCCATACTTTTCAACCATTCCCAGCCTCTTGCCGTGGGCGCAAATACTTTTACAATCATCAACACATGGGGAACCCACTGAAGAATGTAGGCAGTTGCAGGCAATAGGATTAAGCTCAATAAATATTCATACCAATTGAGATTTCCCAATTTGCCCAATATCCCCAATTTTGCAGCAAGTTTAGGAAAAAATCTTTGATACATAGCGGTAATCATAATTAGAAGCCATGTCATCAGCCAAAAACCCGCACCATTCCACTTAACGCCTGCACAAAAACCCATCATTATCCCCGACAGACTCAACATTAACCAGCGATCGCGAGATTGTCGTTGTAGCCCAGCTAACAAGAATATTTGCGAAGCCAATCCAAATGCAACTAAAAATCCATTTAAAAGCCCATAGCGCGACTCCACCAAAAAAAGCCCATCAGCAAAAATGAGCAGCCCTGTCCAGATTGCCAGCCAAGCCTTACTTGTGAGCCTATAGATTAGTCCCATACCCAACACAGGGATACAAGCGCCTATAGTCATGCTGGCAATACGATAGCCAGTTTCATTGTGACCAAACAGCAAAATACCCAGAGCAATTACATATTTACCGAGAGGTGGATGACCATCATTAGGTGGATTATTTAACAAATAGCCTTCAGCAAATTTGGGGAAATGCACCTCATCGAAAACTGGGTAAGCAAACCGATCAATATCCCACAGTCGCAACGCAAGCGATGCCAAAAATATAACGACTCCCCCGATGATGACTAATCTATTGATAGTGTTGCTTTCCGTATTATTAGAGAGCTTTAAATGTTGTTCAATAATCATGGAGAGGACTGCTACTTGGTGACTCAGCAGTTCTCATTATGAAACCAATTTCGTGGTTTTCAGTGGCGAAGGTGCGAAAAAACACGAAGTTAGTTTTCTGAATGCATATTAAGTAGCTAGGCGTAATTAAAAACCTGTGATGCACGGCTGCGCGTGCACCACAGGTTTTTAATTATGTCGAGATGCTTATGGACGAGGCTTCAAAAAATTAACTCTTAGGATGAGAACTGCCGTTAGTGACTCAAGTCACTTTCTTTTCTTCAAAACTTTAGCTATGATATTAATTGTCAAATCATCAAGACATTTGCACTGGAGAAACCGTAATGTTAGCGGCGGAACACATCGATTCCAGAGCTACTTTAAGTACAGAGGAAAAGCGCAGAACTACAACACGCATAGCCATGCGTGTGCCTAGAAGCTGCTACGGAGAGCCTATTATCTCTCGCCTCTCTTGTGAACATGGTCTAACTGTAAATATTATTGCTGCTCTTTTAGGTGAAAATCCGAAAGATGACGGCTGGTTTACATTAGAACTAAGTGGCACAACACAACAGATTCAAAGTGGAATTATCTATCTGGAAGAATTAGATTTAGAAATCTGGGATAAAACTACTGTCGATGATGAAAGTTGGTAAATCAGATGACAAATAAAAAAGCTCCAGTTACCTTGTAGACCAAAGTAACTGGAGCTTTTTTATAATTCACTTAAAAGAGTAGTGGCGTGAATCGCCGCCACAGTATTTTTCTATGTCACAACTTATTTAGGATGGCTACCAAAAGAAGTTTGAGTTTTTTAGCGCCTTCGGCGCTAAAAAACTCAAACTTCTTTTCACAGCAATAGAAGAGTGGCGACGCTTCGCGCCGCCGTTTTAAAGACTATCGAAAGATGTAAAAACTAAAAATGGCATAGCCATTTTTAGTTTTGGTATCAGACTATTTATTGGGCTGAGGAGTTAGACGCAGGTATGGCTTGACAGGATTGAAACCTTTAGGGAATTTCGTTTTTGCTTCTTCATCAGATACAGAGGGGACAATCACACAGTCATCGCCATCTTTCCAATTAGCAGGAGTTGCAACGCTGTAGTTGTCGGTCAGTTGTAATGAGTCAATTACGCGCAAGATTTCATCAAAATTGCGTCCTGTGCTAGCAGGATAGGTCAAGCTGAGGCGAAGCTTTTTGTTGGAGTCAATGATAAAAACTGAACGGACAGTCAGGGTGTTACCCGTTGCTGAGTTAGGGTGAATCATCTCGTAGAGTTCGGAAACCTTACGATCTTCATCAGCAAGAATTGGGTAGTTTAATTTTGTGCTTTGGGTTTCTTCGATATCACCAACCCAACCTTTGTGAGATTCAACACCATCAACGCTGAGGGCGATCGCTTTGATATTACGCTTATCAAACTCACCCTTTAACTTAGCAACAGTACCAAGCTCAGTAGTACAGACGGGGGTAAAGTCTTTAGGATGAGAGAAAAGAATTGCCCAGCTATCGCCGATCCACTCATGGAAGTTGATGATTCCATCGGTTGAATCTTGAGTGAAATCAGGTACGGTATCGCCTAAACGCAGTGTCATATTTTTAATCAGTTGTTAGAATTTAGTCTTCTTTGCTACAAATCTAAGATACAAGATTTAGCGGAAAATTTACAAATCTTATAGATCGGTATTCCCATAGCTTTACTGTAGATTATGGCATTAAAAATCTGAGATTGTAAATCTACACGAAGCAAATCTTCATAGAACATAGATGTGATGGCATACTACACATCTGTGATGTCGCTTGTATTTGGGCAAAATCAAAACCCAAGAAGCAAGTGGCGGCGCGAAGCGCCGTCACTTTTCTTCTGGGTTTTATGTCCTAATACAAGTGACTACAACTATCACCAAGCGCTGTAGTTTTAAAAAGAATTTTTTAGGAGGAAGTCATGCCTAACTCAGATTATTTTGAAGATATCCTTTGGACTGACGAAGCAAAAGTCAAGTACAAAAATATTCCTTACTTTGTGCGATCGCAAGCTCGCCAGAGAATAGAACAAATCGCACAAGCAGCAGGTAGTGATAGGATCACGGCAGAAATTGTCGAAAAAGCAAGGATTGAATTCGGGCAGTGAAAAAAGTTTTGTCAAATCAAGATCGTGGCTACTTGCTAACCGAGCAAACAAATCCCAGTAGTCAAAATCTTGATCAGCTTAGTGCCTTGGAAATAGTAGAACTATTTAATCGAGAAGATGCCAAGGCGGTCGAGGCGGTTGGGAAGCAAAAAAATGAGATTGCAGCAGCGATTGATTTGATCGCACAGGCGATCGCTAGTGGCGGGCGTTTGGTTTACATTGGCGCAGGCACAAGTGGTCGTCTTGGCGTACTTGATGCCGCCGAATGTCCGCCTACTTTTTGTAGTGATCCTGAGCTAATCCAAGGGATTTTGGCAGGTGGCATGGACGCAATGGTACGCAGTTCCGAGGCATTGGAAGATCGGGAGGCTGACGGGGCTAAAGCGATCGCCGATAAAAATATTAACAATCTAGACGTGGTGTTCGGAATTACTGCGGGCGGTACAACTCCCTATGTTCACGGCGCACTCAAAGAAGCACGGCAGCGCGGCGCAAAAACAGTATTTTTTTGCTGTGTCCCACCCGAACAATTCCCGATGCAATACGATATCGAGATTCGTCCCTTGGTAGGCGCAGAAATTTTAGCAGGATCAACTCGCTTAAAGGCTGGTACAGCAACAAAGTTAGTCTTGAATACCATCTCTACAGGCGTAATGGTCAAGCTCGGCAAGGTCTATGGCAACCGCATGATCGATGTATCTGTAACAAATACGAAACTCGAAGATCGGGCGATTCGGATTATTAGTGACCTCACCAGTCTTAGTCGTGAAGAAGCTGCGGAGTTACTGGAAAAATCTGGAAACAAAGTAAAGTTAGCTTTGCTGATGCAATGGCAACAAGTAAGTGTGGAGACAGCTACGCAAATGCTACAGGAAACCCAAGGTCATCTGGGCAAGCTAATCCACAAAAAGTAAAGTGAGTTTGCGGCGTTCCACGCCATAAACTCACTTTACTTTTAAATCAACACTCTGCGCTGTAAGCTAAGTCAACCAGTAAAAATATAGAATCTATGACAGGTATTGAACTCCGTCAGGCGATCGCGGACAAATGGGATTTTTCCTATGACGTACAACTACGGAAAACACAGGGGAAAATATTTTTGCAAGTGATGTGGAAATATCAAGAGCAGCAGTCATTTTCCATGAATGAACAGGAATTTATCGAACATCTCAACGTAATTGCCTCTTATTTGAGTGATTGGGGCGTTGTTGAGCAGGTACAAAAATTTATTGAAACGACTAAAGAAAAACCACGCCTAGGTAAGGCAGTTAGTATACCTCTACAAATTGGCGAGAGATCGCTAGAATGGTTACTGGACAATTGATTTCGAGTTTATCTGGCTTCAGGCTTGGCAGTTAGTTATACTAAAATGCTAGTAAATGTAACCAATCCAGCATAGACATCCTCAGAAAAATAGGAACTTATTGAAAGTTTCTCTATACTAGGAACTTGTTTTTAAGTAAATTTAACTTCGACTCAACTCAATCCTTAATATCGAATTAAGAAATAGATTAGCCATTTCTTAATTTAAAAATTCTTACTGGGTTTGATTTGCAATCAACAAAGGTGTTTTCACGCTTTTGTTGATCGTTTTTACATCAATTCTGGGCAGATTTTATCGAAATCATCAGACACACAGAGCAATAATGTACGACATATAGCTGACTTTCTCTGCTAAAAACGGTACGCTTATTATAATTAATGAGTATTTGTAATATTTTCAAATATATTTCAAATAACTTTTAGGTTTATCAGCTTCAGTTTATGTGTCTCAGGTTCACCGCTAACCATAAGTTAAGTCAAAAACGTTAGGGCAAAAATATGAGTCCAGCAGGAGCTAATCCATGGGATCGCCAATTTGTTAACCTTGGGCGAATCATGCAGTTCTTGCGTGATGAAGATAGTATCGATAATTTATTGACCGCCACTCTCGACTATCTGAGAGACAATTTTGACTACAAGTTAATCTGGATAGCCCTCTACGACTCAGAAAATCATCGGCTTACAGGTAAAGGCGGCACAACTCCTGCTGGAGAAATTAAATTTCTAAAAGAACGTTTTGCTCTTAATGCGGGAGATCTCCTCGATCAAGTCATTTTGCAGCGCAAACCAGTACCGATCGCAGATTTACGTCAAGAAAAGCGCAGTGGGGAATGGCAAAAGGTAGCTCAAAAATTTGATATTCAGGGCACTTTACTTTGGCCAATTTATCACCGCGATCGCAGCTTTGGACTAGTCTTGCTTGGCTCAACGATCTGGAATGTCACCCCGCGCAACGAAGATCGGGCTAGGCTGTCAGTAGTTTTGGGCGCACTGGGAGCCACCCTCAGCCGACTCGATGCGGAGTGGCATTATCAAAACTCCAAGCGCCCCGATGAACCCCTATTGCAAATCCTTACCAAAATTCGCAATATTCCCACCTTAAATGAACGGCTTGAAGAGATCGTTCAAGAAACCCATAGCTTTGTGATGCCCGACCATACCAATATTTACTGGTTTGAGCGATCGCATCAATACTTTTGGCGAAGACTTGCTAATCGACAAGCAGGGCCAAAAGGCAAACAAGTAGTTGATAACACCGCAGGCATAACCGTACAAAACGCCCCTACTCTTTACCAAGCCCTATCCAAAGATCAGCTAGTAGTAGTTGTAGACTCAAAATCTATGACCAAGGGTGAAGTCAGCAACCGCATCATGGAGCAGTTTGGTGCAGTCTCGATCATTATTGCTCCCATATTTTTCCAATCAGAATTATTGGGCTTTTTGTCAGTAGAAGGTGACGAACCAAGACTTTGGACAGACGATGAACGCAACTTTATCCGTGGCGCGGCTCAACTAGCAGCACTTACAGCTCCATTAGAAGAAATGGAAGCAACCCTAGAACGGATCGCCTCCGATCAAATTCTGACCGCTGGAATTGCACGGGCTATTTACTCTGATAACGACTGGCTAAATGCCCTTGAAAAAGCTGCCGAGCAATTATGTCAGAGACTTGGGCTAGAGAGATTTTGGGTGGCTTCCTATGATCAAGAAAACGATATATTTCGCGTAGACTACCAATATCATCCCAAAAATCGCCGACCAATCCCCAATGCATTAGCAGGGTTTGCCCCTGTAGATATGCAGATGATGGAACAATCCAGCGAAGCGGCTACGGTGGAAAATCTTGACAGTGATTTTAAGTTTTTGTCATGGCGAAACTCCCTAATTGATCTTGATGTCCGCTCAATGATCATTAGTAGTACCTCGACAGGCAAAACCCTAGAGGGAATATTGGCAGTTGCCCACGAAGCTCCACGCACATGGGCTCGTCCAGAGCGTGAAATGGTGCAAGCAGTTGCTCAACAGGTAGGACTGATCGTTCACCAAAATGAATTGCAACGTATCTCCGATGAACGTCAAAAATCTCATCAATCAGTTCAGTTTGGATTAGTTGCCCTCCAGCAAGCAAATACCCTAGACAAACTGCACCATACGGCGACTCAGCTTATGGCGCAGGTTACTCAGTCCCCTCTAGCTGTTTTAGTTATGTGGTTGCCTGGTCGCCAAGGTGGTCAGATTGCCTCAGTATTTTCTAGCCTAGAGGAATACAAGATCACCTTGAATGACACTCTAATTGCGCTCGAAGAAGACCAATTAGTACAGTGGACTATTCAAAGTGAAGGAATTTTACCTTTAAGTGTCCATGATTTACCAGAGTCTACCAAGGCTTGGCTTAATGCCCCTGCCCTAGGTCATATGCTGGTCACGGCACTCAGGACATTGCCTGATCATCAGCCAACAGGGTTAATTTTAGTTGCCGATCGCGTAGGAAGACGGTGGGTAGATCGCCAACTTCAAGCCTTTAATATGCTTGCCAATCAGTTAGCTTGGTCACGCCGCCATCTGCTCCTAGTTGATCACCTCAAGCATAATCGCCAAGAACTAGAAAGGCTAAATTGGTACAAGCATCGTCGCTTAGAAGATATTTATCGCACGGTCAGCAGTGGCGTACAACGGTTGCTAGATGCTGATGCCCGCGCCAATGGCAACGGCGGAGTCAATAACGTGACCCTGCAAGCTTCTTTGAAACAACTGCAAGGCTCATTGTCCCCACTACCGCAAATTATTCGGAAAGAGCAATGGCGGTTGCGTCCCAACTACGAAACCGCTCCCCTCGCAGGTATGCTAAAACGCGCCCTCGAAAGAGTTGACTCTCTTGTCAAACAGCGCCAACTCTGGTCACAAGTTCACAATCAAGCCAATGTAGTTATTGGTGGTGATGTCGCCAAAATGGAAATGGTTTTGAATGAGTTACTTTTGTTTGCCTGTGGACGCTCAGAGGTTGGCGGAAGAATTGATGTCTGGTGTCGCCAGATCGATGAAAAATTACTAGAGTTGTCAATCACTGACTACGGTGTAGTTGATGCTGCCCTACTCCAAGAGCTACATCAAGGCAGGGTAGTTGATCCGCTAGCTCCTTCTGTACTCGATCAGCCTCCAGGGTTACACCTTGCAATTTGTCAAACCCTGATGCAAGAGGCAGGCGGCGAGTTAGCTCTCTATCAATTAGAAGATAATCGCATTCTGAGTCGTTTGATATTGCCTCTGTCTAGTTCCTAATTAAAAAAGAGAAATGGCGATGCAAAGCATTGCCATTTCTCTTTTTATGAAGAGTGGCAGCGCTTTGCGCTACCACTAATTAACAATTGAAAACTAAATCCAGTATGGATTTCAAAATAAAGAAATGGCTACACCATTTCTTTATTTTGTTACTACTTATGATTTAGCTAGAGCTATGCCTTTATAAGCAGCCCATCCGCCAAGATCAGAAATATCATCCCATTTGAATTTCTCAATCAATTCTTGTGGATACAGAAAAGCTGTTAGGACTTCTCCATCTTCTAAGTAAACATCTGCGGGATACATATTAGGTGGCTCATTGCTTGCAAGATAGTCAAACTCCGCATCTTGCATTTCATAAACTTCTCCAGGGATAGAAATACCCCCCTCTGGGACTTCGTAAATTGCAGGATGCCAACCGTTACCTGCTGAATGTAGTCGATAGCGCGATTGAGTCGATGCAGTACGGATGAACTTAGCACCCTGTAAATTGCCATGATCGGGCTGTCCACGTAATGCCGACCCACAAATGAATACTCTTCTTGTACCGTTTGATGCTGCCATAGATGTGCTGAGAATGAAAGTAAACCCTAGTATTTGCAATCAACAAAGCTAAATTTTAGCTGTGCCATATTTTAGTTTATTGTATACAGTATGCGAATTCAAAGCTTCACACAAATTAATATATAGCTGTAGTCATTCTTGTTAGGACATAAACCACAGAAGATGAGCAGTGGAGCGAAGCGCTGCCACTCGCTTCTTAGGTTTTGACTTTGTTCTAATACAGGGGTAATAAACCTAACAAACACTAAAAACTCAAAAAATTATTTCAATAAACCTATTGCATTATGTCTGGAAAACTTTCAACCCATGTTCTTGATACAGTTCACGGCTGTCCTGCTAGAAATATGCAGATCGAGTTATGGGCGATCGCTGAATCTAATCAACAGAGAACCCTACTGAAAACTCTGAGGACAAATAAAGACGGCAGAACTGACCAGCCACTCCTAGTCGGTGCTGAGATGCAAACAGGAATATATGAGATTTGTTTTTATGTTGAAGATTACTTTGCCAGTTGCGGCGCAGCTTTACCTCAACCTAATTTCTTAAATATAGTTCCCGTAAGATTTGGTATTGCTGATCCTAGCGGTAGTTACCATGTACCTCTGCTAGTGTCCCTCTGGGCTTACAGCACCTATCGAGGCAGCTAGCCCGCCTTCGGCGGGGAAACAAACCCGTGCTTCATTAGACACCCAATCATGTCTAGGGCTGTGGACAGTGAGCAATCTTTGTAGTCTGTAATACAGAAAGCAATATAACCTCTAACGTTTAATCAAAATTGATTGAATACTGTATACAAAAGCTGAATTGGTGTAATTCAGTTTTTGTAATTAATTTTAGATTTGTCGTTGCTCAAGTAATTGGGTTGAGGAGTTATGTTAAAGGCTTACATTGGTTCGCTCTCGTCTCTTGCTGTATTTATTGCTCTCAGCACTATCTACACTGCACCATTAAAAGCTGCGCCCCAAGGTGTTAGTGATTCGTCCAAAGATAATGCATTAAGTTTAGGTTCAAATAATTTAGAGTCCGCATCTAGTGGAGTTTCAGTTTCTTCAGATCAGCAGATTAGTTCAGTTAGTGATCTAATTAATAAACAAGAATCTACCACAACCCTTTACCAGAAACAATCTACCGACTCAGTTGTTAAAAGTTTAGAAGCTGATGCCCTGATTGAAAATCTGGACATCTCCTCAGTCACTTCGGTTTCTCAGCTCTCAGATGTCAGACCCACCGATTGGGCTTTTACGGCTTTGCAGTCCTTAGTTGAGCGTTATGGATGTATCGCTGGATATCCAGACAGTACGTTTCGTGGTGGACAAGCGCTATCTAGATACGAGTTCTCTGCTGGTTTGAATGCTTGTCTAGATAAAATCAATGAAATTATTTCCGCAGGACTAGCCGATAAAGTCTCTCAAGAAGATCTTGCTACTCTCCAAAAGCTGCAAGAAGAGTTTGCGGCAGAACTAACGACTCTACGTGGACGCGTTGATGCCCTTGACAAGAAAGTTGCAACTCTAGAGGCTCAGCAGTTTTCTCCTACCACCAAGCTCAGTGGTCTAGCCTTCTTTAACATTACTGGTGCAACCGCAGGTGGTAACGTCACTGCTGAGAGATTAAATCCTGGGAACAATGTTGCGAATCCAAATAGAAATAGAGTTACGACAAATAAACCAAATTTAACTTTCGGCTATTATCTATTCCTAAACCTGACGACAACATTTACTGGGAAAGATGCGTTGGTAACTCAACTCGTTACCGGTAATGGCAGCTCTCCCGCCAACAATTTCGTCTCGGCTGGCTTTTTTAACTCTTGGGGAACTCCATTTCTTGATCAAACTGGCGTTCCTGCTGGAGGAGCAAACGTTTTTAATATTCGTGAATTGTTCTATAGTTTCCCAGCCGCTAGCAATGTCAATGTGGCAATCGGTCCTCGCTTGAATTTTTACCGCTACTTTGATGGCAACCGCTTCACCAGTTTCTTGACTGGCGCAACCAGTTTCAACTCGAACGGAAGCACATTGTCCAACTCCGTTGATCGTGGTTCGGGCGCTGTAGTTACTTGGACAATGAGTCCTCAGTTTAGACTAACTGCTGCTTATCTTGGTGAAAACACTGAATTTCTTAGCGGTGGTAACTTTAATACCTCTAGCAACCCTAATGAGGGATTGTTTGGTGGCACTAATACACTGAGCGCGGAATTGGTCTACTCTCCTAGCCGAGATGCTAATATTCGTTTTCTTTACACACGCTCAAATATCAGAACCAACCCTGCTGGGTTCATCGGCGGAGCAACGGCGGAGCCTCTTCCCTACGGTGTTGCTGATGATGGCTTTGGTGGACGAATTGATAATGCAACTGCTGACACAGTTGTCTTGAACTTTGACTGGTTGATTTCTAAAGGTTTTGGTATCTTCGGTCGCTACTCTTACGGCAGCACACAAATCAAGCCTCTTAACACTGCAATTCCAGGTGGTAGTGTCAATGTAAATGCTTTCCAATTCGGACTGGCTTTTCCTGACCTATTCAAAGAAAGTGCTTTGGCAGTTCTATCTTTTGTTGTTCCATACAGCTTCAGTAGTGGACGTAACTTCCTCGGCTCTGGTGGTGGTGATGGCGCTACTCAGTATGACTTGGAGCTTTCTTACTACTATCCAATCAGTAAAAATATTGCGATTGTTCCTGCGGTCTATGCAATTTTTAACGCTAATAACTTCTCAACTAACCCAACGGTTTTTGTAGGTAACTTGCGTACTCAATTTAGCTTCTAGTAAAAGCGTATAGCGCTTTGTGAAGCAACTCCAACAAAAAAGCAGTGCTAAGCACTGCTTTTTTGTTGACTTCCAGCTACCCAAAGAATTTTTTGAAAGAAGCGCTCCGCGCTTCTTTCAAAAAATTCTTTGGGGTTTGTGTCAGCGCAAAGCGCTGTAATTTAGTCCATCCAACCGATATTTTTATTGTTTATGCGTTGCAGTTGTTCATTGGAGCCTGTTGGGCGAGTATAGGGAGTACGATCGCGTTGCGGATATGGTTGTTCGACAGGCTGCTTACGTGGAGTGGCTCGATTGTTGTTCGCATTTTGAGTTGCGAGCTGGGAAGACTTAACTGGCTCTGGTACCTGAGCCAAATTTTGAGGAGCTTGAAGATTTTTGATTTGTTCAGAAAGCTGAATATTTGCCTCTGCTAAGCGTAAATTATCACGTTTAACCTCTACAAGTTGTTGATCTAATTCATTTTTAAGGCTTTCGATCGCACTTAAAGACTTCTGTAAAAGCTCAACATTGGTATGGCTAAACTGCAATTCTTGTTTAAGGCTCGCGATCGCTTGCAATAGTTCAGATTCACGGGCTTGGGCAGATTTTAAAGAAGACTCTAGTTCAGAAATTATTTTGTTGTCAGCAAGTGGCACTGGTGATTCGGCAATTGTTTCAGCTACAGCTTCAGCCTTCACTTCAATAGTTTGTTCTGTATTTGCATTACTGAACGTCAAATCACTGTTGGACGAATCTGTACCTTTTTGGACTTCATCGCGCAGTAAATCTGAAATTCCAACTTTCTTTTTAATTGCCATTTTTTTCTCTTGATTTAGTACTAAATAGTAATGTTGTTGGGGCGCGAAGCGCCCCAACAACATTACTTGATATCTCGCCTTAGCTCATCGACAACTCGCCGATAATCGGCCTCCGCCTCTCTGGCATTTTTACCTTTCCATTCAGTGACTAACTTTCCTTCTAGAGCCGCTCTTTCATGGGCTTTATAAGCTCTCACAAAGGCATGGAATACTGGTACGCCCACTTCGAGCAAAGTATTTTGAGCTTCCAAGGCTTCGTTAAGGCAGCGCGGATCGACGCGAGTAAGCAAAACTCGATGGGGTACTTTGGCAGGACGAACTGTGTTGTTTACAGTTTCAATTAGAGCCGTCAAGTCCATTGGTGCGGGAGGACTAGGTAAAACTAAGTAATCAGCGATCGCCACGACTGTGGACAGTGCATGGGAATGTAATGCGGGGGGTGTATCTACCAATACTAGATCGTAACTGTTGAGTTTCGGTAATTTTTTAAGATGGGTAGGGTCAATTTCCTTAGCAATATCAAAACCCATATTGTTTTCACTGCGCCCGACCCACCATGACAAACTTCCTTGAATATCGGCATCAACAACTAATACTTTGATCTCCTGCGCCAAAATTCCTGCTAAAGCGATCGCAGTTGTGGTTTTACCTACGCCCCCTTTTCCATTAGTAACGACCACAATTTTGGGTGAGTTTGTCATAGACTTCAGTGCTGTGCAATTTTTGTATTTAGATATTGATGGCGCGGCTCTGCCGCGCCATCAATATCGAGTTTTTTATTTTATATCAGTGTAATTAGAATTACTAATTCTTGGGATTAGGTTGATTAGCAGTAAAAACGGCGATCGCTAGGCAAACTAATCCGATATTGATAAAGATATCGGCAATATTGAAAATAGCAAATCGGATAATTCTGATATCGATAAAGTCCACCACGTAGCCAGCGACAAATCGATCAATGCCATTTCCTGCGGCTCCTGCCAATATGCAGCCATAGCCGACTTGTTCCCAACGATTTAAGTTTTTGCTAAAAATTCCCACGGCAATCAAAGCAACACTCACGATTAGAGAGACCCACTTCAGCCAGTCAATTTGACCGCTAAATAGGCTAAATGCGGCTCCCGTATTGGTGGCGTAAGTAAAATGAAAAACCCCTTCTATCAAGGGTAGCGATCGAAAACCCTTGAGGTAATGTACTGCCAGATACTTAGTGACTTGATCGAGAACTAATCCCAAAATTGCCGCAATCCAGTAGAAAGAGTTTTCGATTTTGCGAGATTTCATTGTTGCTAAATGCCGTATGAGAGGAATTGCTACTAACTAAAATCTAGAGAAATTTTTGAAAGCGTTGCAGAGCAACGCTTTCAAAAATTTCTCTAGGTTCATTTGCTTGGCAAGTGCCGTAATAAATTATTTAATCAGTCCTAGCCACGATAGGAGTCCTTGACGAGTCACAAACTCGATCGCGATCGCAATGATAAAGCCAATCATCGCTGCGCGACCATTTAATCTTTCCGCGTAGGTATTAAATCCCATCTTGGGGTCAGTTGCTTGTGGTGTTTGAGTTGGTTCAGTCATGTTTACTAGAGTCCTTAATTTTCTGTAAAGCTTTAATCGATCTTAACGCATCAAGTAAAAGTCACTGTAGCAATACCATGCTTCAGGCTGATCTAAATTCTTGAAAGTGTCGCTTTTAAAAATATTTCTGTATTACTCTTTTGGCTTCGAGCGAAGCCAAAAGAGTATAACCACGATCTCTTGGGCTTTTACAGGGGAAATTGAGTAAATTTGACTTGATGTCAAAACTTTAAGTTTTGTTTTCGGATTGTAACGACCGATTTCTTGTAAACTTGTTTAAGAAAAATATGTTAAATCATAAAAAATTACTGAATTGCAGCTAGCAACACAGTTAGCGACATAGTGGAGTGTAAACTGGCTTGGAAAACCATAAGGAAAAAATCCTAGTAGTAGATGACGAAGCGAGTATTCGTCGGATTCTGGAGACGCGACTGTCAATGATTGGTTATGAAGTCGTCACCGCCGCAGATGGCGAAGAGGCTCTAGAAGTTTTTCATCAAGAAAATCCTGACTTAGTTGTTCTTGATGTAATGATGCCTAAGCTTGATGGATATGGGGTATGTCAAGAACTACGCAAAGAATCTGATATACCAATTATCATGCTAACTGCTTTGGGTGATGTTGCCGATCGCATTACGGGACTGGAACTAGGCGCAGATGATTACGTTGTTAAGCCATTTTCGCCTAAAGAACTAGAAGCTCGTATTCGCTCTGTACTACGCCGCTTTGACCGTACAGGTACGTCAGGTATCCCCAGTTCTGGGGTGATTCATATTAATGCCATTAAAATAGACACTAATAAGCGCCAAGTATACAAATCTGATGAGCGAATTCGTCTTACAGGTATGGAATTTAGCTTATTAGAGCTATTAGTTGGGCGATCGGGTGAAGCTTTTTCGAGAGCCGAGATTTTGCAGGAAGTGTGGGGATATACTCCTGAGCGTCATGTAGATACTCGCGTTGTCGATGTGCATATTTCTCGATTAAGGGCAAAACTTGAAGAAGATCCCAGCAATCCAGAATTAATTCTTACTGCTAGAGGTACTGGTTATCTCTTCCAGCGGATTATTGATGGCTCCGAAGCCAAGCAAGCTTAGTTTCACAATTTCTCAAAAAGCGATGCATTGCATCGCTTTTAATTTTTGTAGCTACAGCACTTTGCACTTAATTAAAACCAAGAGAAATTTTGAGCGGCGCTACGCGCCGCTCAAAATTTCTCTTGAATACTCTAGATCTTAATAAGCTGTATGAAGCTTACCCCACAGCCACAATTGCCACAATCAAAGGATGCAGTTCTTGGTGGACAAACTCCACCACCTACTTTTGGCGCAGTCTTAGGAGGCATAGAAGGAGTAAAGCGGCGGTTAAGTAATCAAAGCCTCATTCCTAAAATTGCGGCGCTGAGGGAGTCTCTTGACTACGGAGAAGAGGGTTTAAAACTAGTCATGGCTAGCTTAACCAGTGAATCACTCCAAGTACAGCGTACAGCCATGCTGCTATTGTGGCGCAGACCAGAAAGTCATGTGCAGGAGCTTCTGGCTAATTACAGTGCATATTACCTATTTGATATCGTCGATACCCTTCAAAGTCACAAAGAAGCAATTACAGCGCTAGCAATATCAGCTAATGGCAAGACTTTATATAGTGCGGGTGCTGATTTTAAAATCAAGGTCTGGAATCTAAGCAATGACAATCAAGCTAGCTGCTTAGGGACAATTCACGGTCATACGCACATCGTTACAACGATCGCCTTAAGTGCCAATGGCAAATTATTAGTGAGTGGTAGCCGCGACAAAACTATCAAAGTCTGGGATGCGCGATCGGGTAAACAGTTACTCACCCTCACTGGACACATTGGTTATGTCAACTCGGTAGCACTGACTCCCGATGGTCGAACTTTAGTAACAGGCAGTCAAGATACAACCATCAAACTTTGGGATATTCGCACAGGTCGAGAAATGCGTACCCTGCGAGGTCATACTAGCTTGGTCGATTCGGTAGCTCTTAGTCCCGATGGCAAGTTGATCGCTAGTTGTAGTTGGGATACCACGATTCGAGTTTGGGATATCACAACTGGTAAGTTACGTTGGGAATTTATTGGACATTCAGCGCGAGTACTATCCTTTGCGATTAGCCCTGACAGCCGTATCCTCGTCAGTGGCAGTCTTGACACTCGCATCAAGGTTTGGGATTTGCAAACAGGTAGATCAATACGAACTTTAGAAGGGCATTGGGGATGGGTTAAATCTTTGCTAATAAGTCGCGATGGGAAGACGCTGATTAGTGCCAGCTATAAAGAAATTAGAATTTGGAATCTTGAAACAGGTGAACAAATTCAAGTTCTCAACGGGCATATCAATTTGATCAATGCGATCGCCCTCAGCCCAGATGGTCAAACTCTAGTTAGTGGCGGCGAAGATCGCAATATCCATGTGTGGGGTGTTCCTTACCTAAAAAACGTTTAAAAGTGACGCTTTGCGGCACTTTTAAACGTTTTTTGAATTCTGCTGTAGATTTAAATCTTATGCTTAAGCCGCAGCCTTAGACTGCTTTTTGCGTCTACCAGCACGCCATCCACCCAATGCACCAGCAACCAGAATACCTGCGATCGCAGGAGGTACTGGTACAGCTCTATATCTTGCAGCGATCGTATCGTTGCTGCAATCAAATCCTAGAGTTGCCAAGAAATCCTTACCTTGAAATTCATCAGGCAAAGTAAACGCAAATCCAAAGGTGTTTTTATTGTTGCTTGCCAAGTTGACAGTAGTTGGGAATAGACTGTTAGCTAGTTCTGCACTGGAGAGGTTTCTTAGACCGCCGCCACTGAATGCAGTACCAGTCTTAATCACGTTAGGTAAAGAAGGAGAGCCAGATGTATAAGGCGCATAGTACGGGTCAGTCCATAGGAGGTCGCCAAACCTAGAATTTCCACCTGTAGCCGTTTTAACTTGGTCGTTATAGGTCTTTAAGTTAGGAAATCCTTGGTTGTTGCCAGCGACGCTCTTACCTGTGACTTTTGTGTAAACGCCTAGGGGAATAGTGGCGATATTGTCAGACTTTGGTGCAAAGCGAATACCAATCAACGAACCTTGTGCTTGAGCAAAAGTACTTGCCCCATTACTGAAATCTAAAAACAAATCACCAAAACCGACGTTTGGAGAATTGCCGATTCCATTTAATGTGTTGCTCGAATTGATGCCAACCCAAATTTCATTTCCTACACTTTTAAAGCCTATGCCATAAATGTCGTAACGGCTATTTGCATTAAATGTACTTGCATCAGCACCATCGTAGGAATAGTCATCACGAGCATAGTCCCAGCCATTGATCAATGTACCCGCTTGGGCTGGTAAGCCTATTGCGATTGTTCCTAGAGTGACAATTGATGATGCAACAACCTTCTTAATATCAAAGATCTTCATTTGTATAATTACTTCCTGTTTTTTACAAATCATCTAAAAAATAAGTTTATCTTTTAGATGATTTCCAACTACCTCAGGAATCATTACAGCTTTAGAAATTCTTGTAAATTATTAAAAGTTATAAGAAAGTTACTTTTAGTTAAAGGATATTGTTACTGGGTAATTATTTCATAATTAGTAAGGTGCATTTCGATTATTAAAGACCTAATAAGAAAAGCCGAAAAGGTTGCTAGACAAACTTTTTAAATTTCCAAGTTGGATTTTGTATTGACAAATTCTGTAACTTAATTAATTCTTAATTTCTGAATTTGCCGATCGCTTTGTTGAGCCCATGCAGTATTTTTTTGCTGATTAAAATAAGCCTGTGCCTGAATAAATGACTGGATTGCTTCCTGTTTTTGTCCAATCTTACTCTGGGCAACGCCAAGGGTATAGAAGGCTTCTGCATAGTCTTTCCGAAATTGTAAGGCATTGCGAAGCTGTGCTATAGCGCTTTCGGTGTCTCCCTGCAATAACAAGGCTGCTCCCAAATTATAGTAAGCCTCAGGATATTCAGGGTTTAACTGCAATGCTTTAGAGTAATATGCCATGGACTTAGGAATATCTCCCTTAGTCTGGGTTAACAATCCCAAGTTATAAAGGGCTTCGGGTGACTGCGGACTTAGTTGCAATGATTTATTTAAATTGGCGATCGCTCCATCGACATCTTTCTTTTCCTTTAGAGCTAAGCCCAAGTTGTAATAGGCAACTCCTAACTTGGGGTCGAGGCTGACCGCTCTTTTTAAGTTGGGAATTGCCCTCGTCGGATCACCAGACTGTAACTGCGCTGCGCCCAAATTACTAAAGGCGATCGCAAACTTAGGATCGAGTCTGGTTGCTCTTTGAAATGAATAGATGGCATCCTTGAGCTTACCCGCTTGTGCTTGGGCTAGTCCTAAATTGTAATGCGCGGCTGTCAGTTCAGGATTCTTACGGATCGCGGCTCTGAACACAACCACTGCCCCTTCTAAATTTCCTAAGCGTACAAAGGCATTCCCCCTTTCCAAAAGCTGATCAGCCGACTCATTAGGTGGAATAATGATTTGTTGCTGGGGCTGAATTTTCTGAGGAGGCTTTTGGGCGATCGCTCCTTCAATCCAGCCATTACCAACAATTAAAACTAATACAAAAGCTCCCAAAACTGGTTTCATAAAATTACGTTTAGTATTAGTGCTAATCACAGGTACAAACTTTACCAAACCAAATATTAGATCCGTCATCATGATTCTCGTTATTGACAACTACGACAGCTTTACCTATAACCTCGTCCAATATCTTGGAGAGTTATTACCCGAATTTCCAGACCTAGGCGAAATATTAGTTAAAAGAAACGACGAAATTAATATTAATGAAGTCAAACAACTCTCACCCGCAGGAATTGTCATTTCTCCCGGACCTGGTCGCCCTGAAGAAGCAGGAGTATCCCTAGACATTATTAGAGAAATGGACTCAAGTACGCCCATACTTGGCGTATGTCTCGGACATCAGAGTATGGGGCTTATGTATGGAGGCAAAGTCGTGTCAGCACCATATCTAATGCATGGCAAGACATCACAAATTTATCATACTGGAGTCGGAGTTTTGGCAGGTTTAGCGAATCCATTCACCGCAACGCGCTATCACAGCTTAGTGATTGATCCTGACAATTGTCCTGATACACTCGAAGTCACAGCATGGACTGAAGATGACATAATTATGGGGGTTCGCCACAAACAATATCCCCATGTTCAAGGGGTACAGTTTCATCCCGAGAGCATTCTGACTGAAGCTGGCAAAGACTTACTGAGAAACTTCTTAAAAGGATTAAGCGTCCAGTAAGCCCAAAGTATGTTTTTTGTCCCAGCCTTCGGCTGGGCAACCGAATGATTAGAGATGCGGCGCGAAGCGCCACATCTCTAATCATTCGGTTTTGATAGCGCGGCTACGCCGCGCTATCAAAAATTGGTTCCCTATTTTACGGCGCAGCCCTAAACTAGGAAACGCTATATTTACCAAATTAGTATCAACTCAACAATATGCGTCGCAGACAAATACTTAGACTCGCCCAAGGTGGACTTATATCAGCATTTACAGCAGGGATTGTCGCTGATGCTGCTAATTCTCAAACCAAGTCAACATTGAAGCTGGAATGGCTAGGACATATGTCATTTCTAGCTTCAGGGGAGGGGGTAAGATTTTTGACACATCCTTTTCGTCCTGTGGGTTGTACCGCTAATTTACCTTCACCAAAAGCCGCTTCTGACTACATACTAATTAGCTCACGGCTACTTGATGAGGGGTATTTGGACGCTTTACCTAAGGATAAGCGAGTTTTGTCTGAACCAGGGTCGTATAACTTGAAGGGAATTAACTTGCAAGGTATCTCAATGGATCACGATCGCCTTGGTGGTCGTCGATTTGGGCGCAATGTTGCTTGGAAATGGAAACAAGCGGGAATTTTTATACTCCATTTAGGCGGTGCGGCTGCGCCAATTACGCCTTCACAGCGCATTTTGATGGGTCGCCCTGACGTTTTGATTGTGCCAGTTGGCGGTAGTGTTGACTCGAACGATCCAATGCAGGCTAAGGTTTATTCACCCGAAGAGGCAAAGGCGATCGTTCAAGAATTAAATCCTCGGATTGTCATTCCTGTGGCTTATCGAACTGATAAGTCATCGGTGTCCTGTAAGTTAGCAGAAGTTGATCAGTTTTTAGATCTGATGCCTAAGGATACGATTCAGAAAATGGGTGGAAATATTTTGGAGTTGAGAGCCGATAGCCTGCCCCAAAGTACCGTTGTTAGAGTACTAAGAGCATAAAAAAAACGGTGCTTCGCACCGCTTTTTTATATCTGAAAATAGGAAATGGCAAAGCCACTTCCTATTTTTTCTATGCAGATTCTGGCTTGGGCATTGACGCAGGATGTCGCAAAATTTCCGCTGTTGATAGCTTTTCTACCATGTCGCGAGTAATCAGACATTTGGTGACATCTTTACGAGATGGCAACTCGTACATCATATCTAGCATCAACTGTTCCACAATGCCGCGCAAGGCTCTTGCGCCTGTTTTACGGCGATAGGCTTCCTTGGCGATCGCCTGAACTGCGTCCATTTGAAATTCAAGCTGGACATTGTCCATTTTCAAGAGTTTTTGGTACTGCTTGATCAAGGCACTACGAGGCTCAGTCAAAATTGCCATTAGCGCTTTTTCATCTAGAGGATCAAGCACCGCACTCACAGGTACGCGACCGATAAATTCAGGAATCATCCCAAACTTAACGAGGTCGTCAGGCTGAACATTTTTGAGGATTTCGGAGGTGCGTTTTTCGCGGGGCATAGCTTCACCCTGCTGTACAAAACCCATCGACTTTTTGCCGATGCGTTGCTCAATTGACTTCTCTAGACCACCAAAAGCGCCGCCACAGATAAACAAAATATTTTTAGTATCAATTTGGATGCAATCTTGGTAAGGATGTTTGCGTCCACCTTGGGGAGGTACATTAGCGATCGTGCCTTCAAGCATTTTTAATAGTGCTTGCTGTACACCTTCACCTGATACATCACGGGTAATTGAGGTGTTTTCACTCTTTCGTGCAATTTTGTCAATTTCATCAATGTAAATAATGCCGCGCTGAGCCTCTTCAACATCAAGATCAGCAACCTGTAATAGTCGCAACAAAATGTTTTCCACATCTTCGCCGACATAGCCTGCTTCCGTCAGGGTAGTAGCATCTGCGACCGCAAAGGGAACATCTAGCATTTCCGCTAGGGTTTGAGCTAGCAGGGTCTTGCCACAACCTGTAGGACCAATCAGTAAAATGTTGGATTTTTGTAGCTCAATCCCATCTTCAGACTGCCCCTTAGCTGCGGATTCAATAAAGCTGAGGCGCTTGTAGTGGTTGTAGACAGCAACTGACAAGACTTTTTTAGCTTCATCTTGACCAACTACATTTTCATCAAGGTAGCGCTTGATGTCACGAGGCTTGGGAATCTGATTCAGGTTTAGATTCGCCGCAGTTTTAGTTTTTCGCTTTTCGTGGGCAGGATCTTTACGCTGAGCTGTTTGGGGTGGAGCACTGTTAAAAAGCTCCTCATCGAGGATTTCATTACACAAATCCACACACTCATCACATATGTATACCCCTGGCCCCGCAATTAGCTTGCGAACCTGTTCCTGCGATTTGCCACAGAAGGAACATTTTAGATGAGAGTCATATTTACTGGGCATAAGCTATCTCAAGTTGTGGTTAGGCAGGGGCTAGACTAGGGAAAGAGCAGGGGATTGGATGCTGTTAGGGTTGCTTAAAACGCAATCGATTAAACCATATTGTTGAGCCTCAGCGGGAGACATAAAGAAATCTCGTTCGGTATCCTGCTCAATCTGTTCAAGGGGCTTGCCAGTATTAGCAGCTAACATTTCATTGAGCGATCGCTTGATGTAGAGGATTTCTCTAGCTTGAATCTCGATATCGACAGCTTGTCCCTGTGCGCCGCCCAAAGGTTGGTGAATCATAATTCTGGCATTGGGTAGAGACATCCGCTTACCCTTTGCACCCGCCGCTAATAAAAAGGCTCCCATGCTGGCAGCCAGCCCCATACAAATTGTGCAGACATCAGGGCGAACGTGATTCATGGTGTCTAAAATCGCCATCCCTGAATACACAGAACCACCAGGGGAGTTTATATACAAATAAATATCTTTTTCGGGATCTTCAGCTTCCAGAAATAAGAGCTGGGACATCACAAGATTAGCGCTGGTGTCGTCTACTTGCGAACCTAAAAATACGATCCGTTCGCGCAGTAAACGGGAGAAGATGTCAAATGCTCTCTCGCCTTTACCTGATTGTTCGACTACCATCGGCACAACTTGATTTTGCACTAGTTGACTTTGCATGGTTTGTAATTGGGTCGAGGCGATCGCCAGTCGATATGGGTTTAGTTGACTAGATAAAGGAAACATTCGTTTTGAATTCACCATAATTTTGAAGCAATATACCAAGCAAAGGTAAATCTGACAAAATATTGCCTGTCTGAGCTTTACCTGTCTGAGCCTTAACTTACCTAATTACCAATCATTATGCATTAAAAGTTGTATTGATATGTTGGTAGGCAACAATGCAAAGTTATATCTAAGTTATATTTCTCTGACCTTTGAGTTAAAAAATAGCAACACTATTTTTTGACTTAAGCACTACCTTGCGTCATGGCATAGCCATTTCTTGATTTGGTATTAGGTGACGGTGCGAAGTGCCGCCACCTAATACTAACAAACCTTAAAGTAATGCTTTTAACTTTTCCTGATACTCATCAGGGCTAATGACTCCCGCTTTGAGTTCTTCATTTAGCAATTGCACTTGAGGCTCGATTTCTCTTTTTTTCGCAGCAATCTCATCAGCCTTAGTCTTGTAAATCGCTTCACCTTCTTTTTTTGCTTTCTTAAAGGCTTGGCGCAAACTAAAAGCATCCATCTCACCACCAGAGGCAAAATACTCATTGGCAACTTTGCCCAAAGCCCATGTGCTGGCAAAGGCTGTAGTCGCGCCAACAACCATGCCAAAGACAGGAACTAACTTGGCTAAATTACTAACGGCAATCCGCGTTCCTGTAATCCCTAGACTGCCAAATATCGCTTTGCGAAAGTCTTCTCGATTGCGGTCATAGCCCCAGCTTTGCCCGATCGCTTGGGCAAGATCGAGTTGATTCCAGTAAATCAACATATCAAAGGCGATCGCAATCCCTGGAATCGGAAAAGCTCCTAAAACAGCATTCAAAAAACAGGCATCTGTAGTAATACCTTCTACCTCTACAGCCCGCTTTTCAGGATCATCTATTTGGCGAACCTGCTCGGAAATTGATGATTTCTGAGAACGGCGCTCTAGGGTTTCTAGCCATTCTTGCTTGCCCCACAATTTGGAATTGGAAAAAGTTGCCCCAATTTTGTCTAAAAGCGCTCTCTCTTCAGCACTACACTCACCATCAATATTTGCCATCGCACAAGCAGACTGATAGACCATCTCCTGTGCTGTCTCGCTGTTAATTTGATTCAACAAAGCTTCAATTGACTGGTCGGTTTCGCTCAGCAGCTTATCGACAGTAATACCATCGGGTAAATTAATCTCTTCAAAGGTATCGACTAAACTTGCAACTTCTTCTTCAAGAAGCTTGCCATCAGCTTTTGCCATGCTGACCAAAACTTGAAAACTTGCTAAAACTTCTTGCTGATTGACTACAGACATAAAATTTTTGGCTCCTGCCCAGAAATTATCTCCGATGTTAACAGCGATCGCGATTTAAGTTTGTATAAAGTTCATCCCCAAGATATAGATACACAGATCAATCACTTATAGCAACTCTCAGCGATCATCACGTAGACCAAATCCGAAACTCTATTATAAAAATCGTTTTAAGACCTCTACGGTTGCTTTTCCCGTTTTCTCCCAGCTAAATTGAGTAGCCCTTTGTAATCCAAGTTGCGAAAGGTGCGATCGCAGTCCTGAGTCATTGGCGATCGCTTGCATTACGTCGGTAATTTCGGCAACTCTGTAAGGATCAATTAAAATTGCAGCATCACCTGCGACTTCAGGTAAAGACGACAAGTTAGATGTAATTACTGGCGTACCACAAGCCATTGCCTCAAGTACAGGCAACCCAAACCCCTCCCACAATGATGGAAATACTAAGGCGATCGCGCCACTAATTATTTTTGGCAAATCATCATAGGGGACGTAATCAAGAAATTTAACTTGATCCTCAATACCTAGCTCTCGGACTTGTTTTTTTAAAGCTGGTGTGTACCGTTTATCACTAGGTCCAGATAGCCACAGTTGATATTCACTAGATTTCAAATTTGCAAAAGCAGAAATTACGCGGCTAACATTTTTGTAAGGATCATGTCTGCCGATGTATAGGAAATATGGAGGATGCTTAGGCGATCGTCTTTGTGCTTCTAATACTGGTCGAAAATGGTTGACATCAAAAGCTAATAGGATAGGTGTTATTTTGCTGTCTGAAATATCACAGAATTTAGTGATATCCCGAGCAGTAGATTCAGAATTACAAACAATATGTTCTGCTTGTTTTAGGACTTGTGGCACATAGTAACGACTGTAAGGAGTAAGAGGAGAAAACTTCTTAGGGAATCGTAGAGGTATAAAGTCATGAACCATCACCACACTTCGGCATTGTGACCATAGTGGTGATTCTGGAATCGGGGAAAATATGAGCTGAGACTTAAGTTCTTTATAGATTTTAGGCAATTGAAACTGTGTCCAAACTAATCGATTGAAATGCCCTTTTAAACCCTGCTCTGAGTTCTTGTCATCAGGGACTAAATAACAATCATGATTTGCTAGTGGATCTGTAATTATTAGTTTTGGTTGGAGAGGATGTAAGTAGTTAACTAAATTGAGTGAATATGTAGTAATCCCTGTAGACTTTTTTAGTGCGAAAGAAAGATTGATTAATAATTCATTGATCATGAAGTATATTTGTTAGTTTTGGATTGTAGTAAAAAATAAAAAATATAGATGATAAAACTTCTTTACCTAGCGACTAAAATTATATTGAATGATTTATAGTCTAAACCTTGTTCAAAAATTTTAGATAGAGCTTGAGAAGATTTGTTTGAAACGAACCAAGATGCTTTTGATAGTAATGTAACTGACTATCACGATAATAAACACTCACTTTTTTCTTGATATTGTGACCACTTCCACCTAAAAGATGAATCAAACTTGTTTTTGGATAGTACACAACTTTTAATCCTAAATCATGAACTCTCTTACAAATATCTACATCTTCAAAGTACATAAAGAATAACTCATCAAAGCCTTCTAGTTTTTCAAATACATCTTTTCTCATCATCAAGCAAGCACCAGTTAACCAACCAATTTCCTGTTCCTTTGAGTAGATTCTATCGTATAGAATAGAAAAGAATTTGTGCCACCTATTGTCTAGATTTGCTCTGATTTTATATAGAAGTTCCACTATTATATTTAACAACTTACCGCAAGATATTTGATAGCTACCATCTTGAAATGTAATTCGTGGTCCAACAGCTCCAACTTCTTTATTCTGGTTTAGATAATCTGATAGTACTTTAGGTGTGTTTTCTGTCAGAATAGTATCTGTATTTAAAAACAATAAGTGATCACCTTGCGAATACTTAACAGCAAGATTATTAGCCCTACCAAATCCCAAATTAGTGTCACTACAAATAAGTTGAAATGATGGAAAATCATCCTTAATAATCTTGATGCTATCATCAGATGAAGCATTATCTACAATGATGACTTCGTAGTCAGTATTTTGCAGATTATCTAAAATAGATTTAAGACAATTTTCAAGAAATTGTTGACCATTGTAATTAACTAATATAATGGATATCTTTGACATAAAATGCTCTACTATGTTGCTCCTGTTTCACTAGCAAGGATTTACAGTACTTTTCAAGAAGGGTTTATTTCTCCAGACTGATAAATGCTATATAACTTCGATAGTTATATTTATCCTGAATAGGATAAGCTGTTAATTAAACTTTCCAAAACATTTTTAGGTAAGTAATTGTATCTAAAACTTGCTTAGTGAAAGGTGAAAAATGTAAGTTTAATCTTGATGATAATTGATCGATTTCCGTACTTTTACCAACATATCTACTTGGCTCAATCAATAAATTCAAATTTCTAGATATTGAATTAGGATCGATTTGTAGACACGATAATACTTGTCGAGCTAGGGTATCCATCTCTACAATACATCCACAAGTATCTACGCACATAGGTGTTAGTTGTGGGGGCTCGCTTAAATATAATATTCCTAAATAGACCAAATCTTGGATATGTGTATAAGAACGCCAAACAGGACGCTCCGCCAAAATATTTATATGTTGACTATTTAAAGCTTGATAGACAAAGTCTCCAACAGCATAGGCTGTTGGCTTAGTCATAAATGCTCCCATAACGGAAAAGACTCTTAAGACTAAACAAGAAATTTCTAAAGACTCACATGTCTCGGTCAGTAAAATTTCTTCTCTGCGTTTAAGTGCACCATAGGGATTTTTCGTAAGTTCTCGATCGCAATCAACCAACGTATAGTCTTGGTTGTAAACTGCACCAGATGATGTTGCGAATACCCCCTTTATAGCCTCCTGTTTCAATCTCTTAACGATGAGATCGGTGATGCCAGTATTTATATCAATGTAGGATTGAATATCCATATGCTCAACGCGATCGCGAGTTAAAAAAGCATAGTGAAATAAATAATCTAAAGATTTTAGTTCAACTATTTTTTCCAGAGATTGGGTTGGCAATGTAAATTTATTTTCAATAGTAATAGCACCATCTTTACTGGAAAAAGCATAGACTCGTTTGTAGAAATTCGCTTCTCCTAAAAGTTCCCATAATAAATTTAATGTACTTCTACCGAACCAACCTGAAGCACCAGTTACAGCGAATATAGTGTTCTCATTGATAATCTTGCTTCTAAAATTAGATGAGACAGACATTCTCGGATAACCTTATTCTATAGAATTTATTTTCAATAGCCATAAAGCATATTTCAGAACTAGTTACTTTTAGGCGTAATTCCGAAACTGACCTCAAAACAATTATGAGGCTCATTGTTTTCCCAAGTAAAGACAGAAGAAGTTATACGTTGTTTTGGAGGATTTTCCAACGACTTTCTAGCATTTGAATTCGAGCGTCATCTTCACGATGGATTACACCGTAGTATTCTTGCTTATTAATCAACCAAAGAAGCTCAAAGTGAACGGCATCTAAAAGGGCTTGCTTCATATCTGTCATTTCAAGTGCTGAACCAGAGAAAACGACTTTTCTAGTTTCAAATCTAGTCAATTTAACTTCTCTGACTCGCTTCAAAGTATGGACAACATCAATAGATATAGCACCACCCAGAACAAAATCTATCTCATATTCTTTACAAAGGTTCGCAACATCACAGACATACTGAGTTACGCTCTCATCTTCAATACCACCGCGCCCAGTACCTAACGACCCCACAAAGTCTACTCTGCCAAATACAACCCCATCAACACCTCCATCTTGAGCAGCGGTTTTGACTAGTTCAAGCCGATTTCTATATCCTGTAATCGTTTCAATGTTAAATAAAAAGTCTGTATGCTCCTGCTCATAGTCAGAGAAAACCTTGTTCTTAGCTGCAATATATTTGGTCAAAGCGTATGAAGTTTCGACCATTGGAGCAACCACATAGCTAACTCCAAACTGTTTTGCTTCTAGAAGATCTCGAATAGCTTCACATCCACCAATTTTGAGCGTAAGTGGTACCTCAGCTTTATACGCTATCTCTAGTAGGCGTAGTAATTCGTCTACCCTAGTCCCCTCCGCTTCAAATTCAGCCTTCGTTGCCACAACCCCAAACTCTTGCTTACCTCTCTTTAACAACTCCAACATCTTGTGTTCATGTTTATTCATCAGCTTTCCTCTTAGTTAAGTTGAAATACCAAAGTTATGTCTATATCACGAATCGATCGTTAGACTAAATATTGATATCGTAATTTAGCATACTATTTAGAATGAATTTATACAGAAAAATCCCTATGGCAATCTGAAATGATTTATTGAAGACCAGAGAAGAAGAAATCAAAGAAAAGACTTGGAAGAATTAACTGAATTTATAGAGGGAAGCTGCAAGAGTAAGGGATACAAAAGAACCATCACAGCACAAATAGCGCAACAAAAATATGACCTACGAAAGCATAGCCAAAATGTTATAGGTATCCATAAGATTTGGAGGATAGTAGAAATAAGAAATAATTAAGTTATCGCAACAAAAATAATATTGTAACTAGCAAGAATTAATGACTAAAATTGAGGGTCGATATCAAGTTATATTTTCGTCAAAATAAAGCTGCTAAGTAGTTAGATACAATTAAGTATAAAACCCCAAAACTTATGGCACACAAGCATAATAAACCACAAGTCTTGGGGTTTTGCACCTAATTAATTATGAGATTTTTAAAGCGATAAGTATAACATAAAAAAACCCCCGATCCTAATTCAAAAAGAAGAAAATATACCAAACAAAGAAATAGATACACTATTTCTTTGTTTAAAGACTCATACTGGGTTTAATTTTCAATTAACAAAAGTGTAACTACACTTTTGTTAATTGGTATTACGGCATAGTTAGAAACTTGTTGGAGAAAGATAATCTTGAGCAAATTAGTGGTATTGTTTCAAACTTACGTAAAAGTCTATGTTTTTATCTCGCTTATCTCAGCAATTAAATATGGCATTACTGTTTTTTGTAAAACATCATCTAGATCAGGGGTCATCTTGTGTAAGGGATTAGAACGCATATTTCCTTCTGGTGTAATGTAGCTAGAGATTTTTGGAAAGTACGTTTGTTCTGGGTCAAGATTGACAACAAAGAAAGTTGGCTGTTCTGAATTCCAAGCTTCTTCAAAAACTTGAACATCTAAGCTCTGTGGTCGTAAATCAACGAATGAGATACCATACGCTTCGGATAGTTTTTGCCAATCAGGGAAGCCTAATCCAGTCTGAGTGTCACACCCAAGATATGCTCCATCAAAATAATTACGTTGGGTCATTCTAATAGAAGCGTATCCTTCATTGGAAAAGATAAATATTTTTAGTCTTAAATTATTTGAACTGACAGTAGCTAATTCTTGTGAATTTTGACAGAATCCACCATCTCCTTCAACTAAAATGACTCGGCGATCTGGATTTGCAAAACAAGCACCAATCGCTCCAGACAATCCGTACCCCATGCTTGCTAAACCTTTATTGGTTGCAATTATCTGCCCATCTTGTTGCATAAAGGCTTGCATCATAACGGTAAAGGCTCCGCCGCTACTGCAAGGAATAATTACATCATCAGATGCACATTGCTTTGACAACCACAAGACGAATTCATAGGGATTAAAATATTCTGATTGAGTTGTATTAATAGGTTCTGAAATAGGAATAGATTTTCTAACCTGCTGAGAAAACTCTAGCCATTGCTGATGATTTCCCAAATCTTGATTCACGAGAGATAGTAGTAGAGTATTAGCATCTCCTTGAATCGCTAAATCTACTTTAGGATGTCCTTTTTGTAGCTCAGCTTCATCAATTTCCACGTGAATTACTTTTGCTAATGGGGCAAATTCCTGCCAATTAAATCCAGTTTGTTGTAGTCCTAGGCGAGTCCCTAAAGCGACGATTAAATCTGCCTGCTGCAAAATTATATTTGCTGAACGCTGTCCCCATGTATTGGGACGACCACAATAAAACTCTTCGTTAGTACTGATGCGATCGCTGCCATTCCATGTGGTCATTACTGGGATTTTGTGCGATCGTAGCTGCGGCATTACAGCTCTTGCTGTTGCCCTAGTCACGCCACCGCCAATTAATAAGACTGGACGATTTGCAAGGCATAGCATCTCTGAAACTTTTTCAGTAGCTTGTTTGGCAGTTTCTATGAATATAGGATTGATTACTGGCGGATAAATAATATGATTATTTTCACTAGCATCAGGATCGCTTACCGATATAGCTTGCACATTGAGGGGAAGCTCAAGGAATACAGGGCCATGTCGATCGCTACAGCCCTTCTGCACTGCATTCACAAATTTTTGTTTATCCCAAGGTTCATGAAGTATCTCTGAAAGCACTGTGACTGGAGCCGCCATAGCAACTCCATTGACTTCCTGAATTCCCCTCTGACGTAAACCATTAGTAGCTAAGTCAGCCGTTTTGGCTTGACCACCTAATACCAATAATTCATGACTTTCTAAGTAAGCTCCAGCGATCGCTGTCAGCGTGTTTGTTAGCCCAGGTCCAGCCGTCACCAAAACAAATGCTTTGCCATAAGCGGGGTCTTGTAAAGTCTCATTATGATACTCGGCAGCAATACCTGCTGCAACCTCATGAACAAAAGGTTTGCAGATCATGGTGGTGCGGGCAGCATTTAGGAGATGCATAATATTTCCGCCCGCTACAAAGTAACAATGGCGATAACCCAACTCTAAAAGCCACTTCATTACTGCTACTGAATATTTCACCATGCTGTTTCTAAAACCTTCTGCATGCTATTGGTTGCTTGTTGGATTGAGTCTGTAGTCATGGGGTAACAAATTTCTGATACGCCTAGATCTGAGCTTTGGCTTGGAAGAATAACATGAATTTGGTCATTACGATGTTTTTTATCAGCTTTAAAGCTTTGGGCAAAACACAGAGAATCCATAGTATATATTCTTTGTGATTTTGGAATGTAGGAGAGAAGCTCTTTGCAGTGATTTCGTAAATCGGAATATAGTGATGGAGCTGCGTCAAGAAACTCAGTAGAGGCTAACATACCCAAGGCGATCGCTAGACCATGGGGTACTGCGTAGTTACTTGCGACTTCTAAAGCATGACCCCAAGTGTGACCAAAATTTAGAAGTCTTCGCTCAGCCTGATCAAATTCATCAATTTCGATAAACCAGATCTTGGCAGACAAGACATCGTATATGAGCTGAGCAACTTCTGATGCGGTGTAAGTTTCATCAGACAGTAACGGGCTCACAAGTTGGATGTAACGAGCAAAAAATTCTTCACCTCGACAGAAGCAAATTTTGGCAGCTTCAGCCAAGCCTGAAATGATTTCGATTTTAGGCAAAGTGCGGACAAATTCGGGATTAATAATAATTTTGGCTGGCGGATGAAATGTACCTAATAGGTTTTTAACTTTACCCACATTAATTGAGCTTTTTCCTCCAATGCATGAATCAATCATTGCCATCAGGGTTGTAGGAACATAGACCCAATCAAGTCCGCGCATATAGACCGAAGCTATAAAAGTAACAATATCTTGAATTACGCCTCCTCCTAAGGCAATCAAGCGATCGCCACGTCTTAAACCTTGATCACGCAGATTCAGGATTATCGATTCTAAAGCACTAAGAGATTTAGAGTTTTCGTCGGCTTGAATAGCAAGATAGGGTAATCCACTCTGTTCAGCAAATGGTTCAAAGTAGCGATCGACAACTAAAAAATCGCCAAGTTGCTTTAAGTTCAAATCTTGTGGATCATCTAATACTTCTACCTCATAGGGCTTAAGACTAGATTTAATCGATAGCGTATATTTCATAGAATTTGTTGGTAGAAGAAATCATCAATGACTAAGCAGTAGCAAGGTTAACCCACATCACCAAATCAATCTAGATTGATTTCATGATGCTAAAACCACCATCTACAATTATTGATTGACCTGTAATAGCACGATTATAGGGAGACACTAAACTCCATACCGCAAAAGCAATATCTTCAGGTTGTGTTAATCGGTTTAGCGGTGTTTCCCGCAAGACATTATTTTTTTGTTGCTCAGAAAGCATTGCTCTTGTCATCGCTGTATCAACAACTCCTGGCAAAACAGCGTTTACCAGAACACCATAGGGGGCAAAGTCGATCGCTGCTGATTTGACTAATCCCGCGATCGCAGCTTTAGATACTGTGTAAGAAAACTTATTGGGACGACTAATTTCTTGCCAGATCGAACTAATAATACATAGTCGCGCACCTTGATTGATTTTGCCTATTTCCCATAGATGCTGCAATGTTTGAACTACAAAATCTACATTGATGTTCATCACATGTTGATAGGTTTCAGGGTTCACAGTTAAAGCAGTATCATTTGTATTAACACCTTGTGACCAAACAATAATATCAAGATTGCTAAGGCTTGATAAACTGGACAATCCATTGGGAATAGATGGATCGACTTGAATTGTATTGGGATTATCAGAAGACTGGCGGCTAGTAGACCAAGTTTGGCAACCTTGTGAACTTAAATAGGTTGCGATCGCACTACCCAGCCCACCATTACCACCAAATACACAAGCATTTTGCTGAGTTGGTAAATTCATAAATCACCTAGTACGACTTAACAAACTGCTGAATCTGCTCAATCTCGTAATCTAGCATTGCTTGAGTCAAACCAGGATAAGTGCCGAGAAATAGTCCTTGATTCATTAAAATGTCGGCTCCAGTCATTTCTCCCGCGATTTTGATCTTATCTGGAGATTCTTGCTTGAGTTGCACCATAACTGGTTGCTTAAGTAGATTACCTCCAAACAACATCCGATTACCAATCTTCAAGTTGTCTAGATGACGAGCTAGTAGACTATTGGTGAAAGGTGAAGTGGGCTTGACTAGCAGCAAAAATCCAAACCAACTACAATCTGTTTGACATGCCGATTCATCCCATGTAAACCCCGATAAGCTCCATGAAGTAGCATGAGTTGGCAAAGAGAAATCAAAAAACTCTTCTAGATTTGCTAAGCCCCTACGCAGATATTCCCAGTTCTGTTTGCGCGTATTTATAAATTCTGGTAAACGTTTCAGTTGCACCCGCCCGATCGCAGCCTGAATATCCAAAGGCTTCAGGTTATAGCCCAAATGTGAATAAATATACTTATGGTCGTAACCATCGGGCAATTCACCTAACTGCCAGTCAAAGCGCTTCCCACAAGTATTGTCTTTACCACTTGGACACCAGCAATCACGTCCCCAATCACGAAAACTTTCAGCGATCCTTTTTAACTTCATTGAGCTAACAATATTCACAGCGCCACCTTCACCCATTGTTAAATGGTGGGGTGGATAAAAGGACTGCGTTGATATATCTCCCCAAGAACCTGTGTACCGAATTATGAAATCTTCGCCTGCATCAAGTCCTGGACTGTTTTTAGTAAAGCCCAAATCGTTAGCCAACTGTTTAGGCATTGTATAAGTGCAGCCCAAAGCATCACAATTGTCCTCGATTAACCATAAGTGATGTTTTTTGCAAAACTGTAAAACCGTAGCCAAGTCAAAAGGATTGCCAAGGGTGTGAGCAATCATGATTGCCTTGGTTTGACCCTCTGTAAAGGCTGATTCTAGTTGTTCTACATTGATATTGCCTGTGTGAACATCGCTATCGACAAAGACGGGAATACAACCATTTTGAATGATAGGTGCTACCGTAGTTGGAAATCCTGCGGCACAAGTAATCACTTCATCACCTGTCCGCAACCGACGATTTGCGTCGATTAAAGGGGAAGTTAATGTGCTAAGAGCGATTAGGTTTGCAGAAGATCCTGAATTGACAAGTAAGGTAGCTTTGATGCCTAGTAAACTAGCTAACTCTGCTTCAAAGGCAGCCCCTTCTTTACCAAGGGTCAACCAAAAATCCAAAGTAGATGAAACAGCAGCTTCTACCTCATCTTCAGTAAATACTCGACCTGCATAGGCAACTGGCGATTTGCCTGCAATAAACGGTGGGCGATCAGCATCATTCCCAGGGCGATTCATTCCGTGGACTTGGCGAGAATACTCGCGGGTTAGTTCTAAAATCTGAGCCTTTAACTGTTCGATATTTTGAGTCATGGGGATTTCCTGCCTAGATCATTTGTATTACTTAAATCGAAACTTCAACATTTTTGAATTGTGGAGAAGATATACTCTCGGTTCTAAATTCTTACTCAGAACTAACAACTGCTTGCGCTTGCTCATAGGCTTGAATTTGAGATAAAGACAAATCTCGAATTTCTAGATCATTCATTTCTGTAGATGCCTTGTACCACTCAACCACCATTTGAATAGTGATTGGGAAATTCCATACTGGTTGCCAACTCAGTTGATGGAAAGCTTTATCAATTGCTAAGTTTAATCTACTGGCTTCATGAGGACTAGCAGGATCGGAGCAATCATTCCATTTCCCATCCCAATGTTTGAGGATTTCTTCAACTAATGTGCAAACCTTCTGGTTAGAACTTAAATTGGGACCAAAATTAAAAGAACTAGCAAAGGGATTAGGCTTTTCGTTACAGTTATATAGCTTTTCCGCAAGAACCATGTATCCCCATAGGGGTTCTAGGACGTGCTGCCAAGGTCTAGTTGCATGGGGATTACGTACTGGAATTACTTCTCCTTTTTGCAGCGATCGCATTACATCGGGGACAATTCGGTCTTTTGCCCAGTCACCACCACCAATCACATTGCCAGCCCTAGCACTGGCAATTTGTATAGGTAAAGATTGAAAGAAAGAGTTTCGCCATGAGGCGATCGCGATTTCTGCAGCAGCCTTGCTAGAGCTATAAGGATCATAACCACCTAAAGGATCGCTTTCTCGATAACCATACTCCCATTCACGATTTTGATAGCATTTATCAGTAGTGATCAATACTGCTGCACAGCGTTGATCCAAGTTCTTCAGTATCTCAAGAATATTTATTGTTCCCATTACATTAGTTTGCCAAGTGTCAACGGGCAATCGGTAAGATTCTCTTACTAATGGTTGGGCTGCTAAGTGAAACACAACATCTGGCTTGAATTTTATAAATACCTTGGACATATTATCTATGTCTCGAATATCACCCAAATGATGGTTCAGATCACTTTTCAGACTCAGTTGCTCAAATAGCGATGGATTTGAATCTGGCGGCAAGCTAAACCCCAATACATCTGCCCCATTTTTGAGTAGCCACAAACTTAGCCAAGAACCCTTAAAGCCTGTATGTCCTGTGACTAAAACTTTTTTGTTTTTCCAGAAGTTGCTATGTTGCATTGCCTGCTAAATCCATTGAGACTGAGAATACCTTTTAGACTTACTGTTAACCCTATACTAATCCCAAACTTTCCAAGGAGCATTACCACTAGCCCATAACTCTTCTAAAAGCTGTCTATCTCTCAATGTATCCATCGATTGCCAGAAACCATTATGGTAGTAAGCAGATAACTTACCAGTTTCAGCAATCAATGGAAGACTGTCACTCTCCCAACTACTCTCATTCCCTGCAATAAAATCAAATACCGATGGTTCCAATATAAAGAATCCGCCATTAATCCATCCTCCATCTCCTTTCGGCTTCTCACGAAAGCTAGTTACCCAACCTTCCTTTAAATTCAGAGAACCATAACGTCCAGGAGGTTGCACAGAAGTCAGAGTCGCCCAGCAGTTTCTCTCTTTATGATACGCAAGAAGTTCAGGAATGTTCACATTACTTACTCCATCGCCATAGGTAAAGCAAAAGGTTTCATTGCCGACGTAGCTTTGCACTTTTTTGAGACGACCTCCTGTCATAGTATTTTCCCCAGTATCCACCAGAGTCACTTTCCATGGTTCCGCATGTTTCATATGGACTTCCATCTGATTATGACTCATGTCAAAGGTTACATCAGAATTATGTAAAAAGTAATTAGCGAAGTATTCTTTAATCACATATCCTTTATAGCCACAACAAATAATAAACTCATTAATCTGATGATGAGAATACAACTTCATAATGTGCCAAAGAATTGGTTTGCCGCCAATCTCTACCATCGGCTTTGGTTTTAAATGCGTTTCTTCACTCAACCTAGTACCAAAACCACCCGCCAAAATCACTGCTTTCATAAGGATAAATAAATTACAAAAAATTACAAAAAATTGCTGAATCAAAGCATTTAAGATAGCTCATAATCTATAGAAAAACTTAGCTAAAAACTCTTTGGATTGAACCCATTTTGTTATGTGAATATACCACTTAACAAAATAACGCTTGATTCCAGTCATAACCAATATATTCTTCAACGCTCTACCAATAGGATTAAGATAATCAGAGTTATTTATTTTTAAATTAGAAAAGCCTTGGGAATTTAAGTTAACTAAATACCGTAGCTCATCGAGTTCTCCTTGAATGCTGTTCTTACTAGCGATCGCACTTCTGTAAATAGTGGAAGAGTCAGAACTCAATTCAGTACCTACACTATTAATTAATTCAAAATGTTTCATAACAGAATTGATAAAGCTAATTACATTTTTATCATTTTCTTGGATGACTACTTTATATTGGCTAAATGCTAAGCTAGTATCCTTAATTGCTTCATCATAAGCTGTTGGGTTGGTAAAAATCCCATACAAGGTGATATTGAATCTTTGGCTGGAAAACTTAAAAATATCATTGACAATTAATGACGGGGTTCCACACAAAGTCGCTTCGTATGTAATATTGGAAATTGGATCTAAAGACACTAACAAGCGTGATCTTCTCAGTAAATCACCAAGCTCAGTTCTTGTTTTAGGAAATTCTCTAGTGATGGTAACTTTTTTACTAAATGTATTGATTAAAGACAGCAATTCGGGGTTTTGTATTTCTGGGTCAATCACTTTACCATAATAAATACAGACAGTATTTTCCTTCTCACAAAAGTCTAGAGGATAGAAGTATTCGCGATCATCATTGAGAATAAATAACTGAGGCAAGTTAGAATCTACTCGTAACGAATAAGCGGTTAAGTAGTCAGTATCTCCATACTGTATTGCTTGTCCAGTCAAATAAATAGGACGATTCAATAAATAACGAACTACATTCTTTGCTTTTAACGGATTATCAGAGATAGTTTCTGGATAAATTACAATGTCTTCGTCTTGTAGTTGAAAATGACAATTAAATTTGTCATCCATTTCAATAATATGCTCTTTATATCTGGCAGGCATTAATAGGTCGTAATCTGCTCTTCCTATTTCGTAGCATATGATCTTTGATGTATATCCATGCTTACGGATTAATTCCGACAAAGTATACAAAATTCTAATTCCGTTTGAATTTTTTTGATACAGTGGCGCGTAAACATAGAAACAGGGCATAGCTTAATATTACTTGTGTACGAATTGACGAGACTTAATTAATATCTTACTTTTCTCATAGAATCAATTTTATCTTTGTTACACTAAATTTCTTCTATGTAAATAAAATTGCTTTGGTATGTTTAACAATTAATGTGAAAACATCATAGTCTAAAATTTCAATATTTAATTAATACTCTTTAAGTATGTTCCTACTACTTCTCTTGCATCGCCCGATAATTCTATACTGCCTTTGTTTAGCCATATCGCCTTTTCACAAGATTGTTGAATAAATTCCATTGAATGAGAAACAATTAAGATAGTAACATGGGAATCCCAGAATTTACCTATACGTTTCTGACATTTATTCTTAAAGCTTTCATCGCCAACCGACAGAACTTCGTCTAGGATTAAAATATCTGGCTGTACATCTGTGGCGATCGCGAAGCCCAACCTTGCTACCATCCCTGACGACAAACCCTTAACTGGTACAAGTCGATATTCTTCTAGTTCTGCAAAGTTGAGTATTGAATTAATCCGCTCTCTCATCTCTTCTCGCGAAAATCCTAATAGAACTCCATAGAGAAGAATATTGTCCATGACTGAGATATCTGCATCAAAGCCCGCACCTAACTCAATTAAAGGTGCAATTTGACCACGTACTCTTACCGCACCAGAAGTAGGTTGTAAAATTCCAGAAATTACTTTCAAGAGCGTTGACTTACCAGCTCCATTGCTGCCAATGATGCCAATCTTTTCTCCTTTTTTTACCGTTACATCAATCTTATCTAAGACTAGTTTCTTAGCGGGCTGCTTATACTTACCTTCAAAAAAAGATAAAACTGTTTTCTTAAGGTCGTATGAAAATTCCTCTTGTGTCCTGCGCCACAGAGATACTTTGTCTAATCGAATCGCTTCTTCCGTCATTTATAACAAGTCCATAAACTGCGATCGCGAGTGGTGAAAATAAGCCAAACCCAAAACTGCAAAAATCGTACCACTTAATAAAGCATTAGCGACCATCATTACATCAGGTAGATTCCCAGAAAGCGTGATTTGACGTAAGCTCTCAATTATCGGTGATAGAGGATTAATACCTAAAAAAGGCTTGACAGAAGGTGGAACAATTGCCGCAGGATAGAACACTGGGCTGCTAATCCAAAGCATAAATACTACTAGCTCATAGAAATAGGGTAAATCTCGGAAAAAGACATAGAGTGCACTCACGAAGAAACCTACCCCCACGCAGAAAATTACCAGAGCAAAGAACGGTAGAAGTATAGCAACAGCATTCAGTAAATTTTGGGACTTAACTAAAGCAACGATTGCTAGCAATGGATAAGCGCCCATCAAAAACTGAAACACATTAGCCGTGACCATCGAAACAGGAAATACACTCACAGGTAAGCGAATTTTATTGAGTAGTGCCCCGTTACTAACCACACTGGTCAAAGCTTGAGATGTGGCAGCCGAGAAAAAGTTGATAACAATCAAACCTGTTAAGGCAGCCAGAACGTAATTGGTGATTGAGTCATCATAGTATTTGGCAAAAGTTGTACCAAATACAGCGGTGTATAGACCAGTCATGATCAAAGGGTTGAGTAATGACCAGTAAATCCCTAGAAATGATCCTCGATAACGCACTTTGAGGTTACGCTCGACCAAGACGTGCAACAGCTCTAAATAGTGCTGTACATCAGCTCCAATATATTTATTGCTTAGTGAGAGGCTCATATTTAAGTAGCGTTGGTTATGTATAGGTTATCCTATGCTAATAATCAATATTTTAGAAGTTTCTAAAACATGAATATAAAGCTACAGACTCTTAAGGCTTTATATTCATGTTCATCGATCTACATAATTTCTAACTGTGAGTCATCACCGACAAGAAATCTCAAAGCTTGGGGGCGCTTGGGTGAGACTTTCATTAATACGCGCTGACCGATGACGCTATCAACTATGCGTTGATGGATGCCTGTGATTTTAGAATCACTCAGAATAACGCTGTGTTCAATGTCAGTACTGATAATTGTGACGCGATCTTTAATGCTGGTGTAGGGGCCAATGTAGGCATTTTCAAGATAGCAGTTTTCGCCAATGATCACAGGGCCACGAATTTTGCAACTAATAACTTTGGAACCTATGCCGATCGCTATCCGACCACTGAGGTTGCTATCCGTATCAACTGTGCCAAGGTTTTGCGATTTTAGACGGGCATCAAGGACGATTTGATTGGCGGCGAGGATATCATCTTTTTTACCCGTATCTAGCCACCAACCTTCTAGTTCGGAGGCTTCAACATTTTGATCTGTATCAATTAGTTTTTGGATGGCTTCGGTAATTTCTAGCTCACCTCTAGCAGATGGCACAATATTGGCGATCGCTTGATGGATTGTTTTTTTAAAGAAATAGACCCCTACCAGTGCCAGATTTGATTCGGGCTGTTTTGGTTTCTCGACGAGTCTGATTACTTTGCCATCAGAGCCAACGGTGGCGACGCCAAAAGCGGTGGGGTCATCAACTTGACGTAGGAGGATCAGTGCATCTAACTGCTTTTGCTGGAAACTGTTCAAGAATTTATTTAGATCTGACTCAATCAGGTTGTCGCCAAGGAACATGATGAAAGAGTCGTCACCGAGAAATGGTTGAGAAATTTTGACGGCATGGGCTAGCCCTGCGGGCTTGTCTTGGAGGATATAGGTAATGTTGGCGTTGAAGCGATCGCCGTTTCCTGTTTTGTTTTTGACTTCTTCTCCTGTCTCTGGGCTGATCACGATGCCTATATCCGTAACTCCTGCGGCGACAATGCTTTCGATGCAGTACCAAAGGATCGGCTTATTGGCGACGGGTACGAGTTGCTTTGCTCCTGTGTAGGTAAGCGGGCGTAACCTAGTACCTTTGCCACCAGAGAGAATCAGAGCTTTCATGTTTTTAATTGGAGTTTATTTGTTTAGAGTATGGAGCCTTGACACTTCGACAAGCTCAGTGCATTTCTCAAGCTACCGATGGCTTTGCATTTATCGTTGGCTTCGACTCCGCTCAGCCAACGATAAATGCAAAGCCATCGCAATTAAATATATGCCTTTTCAATGAGATAGTTTTCTAAGGCAGATTGCCAAGGGCGCATCTGGAAATCGGTGAAGTGGGAAAGGCGATCGCTGATCAGAGCTGAGTTCATCGGTCTTCTGGCTTTGGTGGGAAAAGCATCGGCGGGAATGGCGGCGATCGGGTGATCGATACCAGCGAAGGCTAGTGCCTTGACCGCAAATTCATGCCAAGAACAAGATCCTGCATTAGCACCGTGGATAACTCCCGTTACGTCTGATTGGAGCAATGCATCCAATAAACTTGCCACATCATAGGTATAGGTGGGCGACATCGTTATATCATTAACGACCTTGAGAGGTTCGCCTGCTTTAGCTTTTTTGATGATCGTTTCCACAAAGTTACCTCCCTTACCACTGGCTCCCGCTTTGCCAAAAACACTAGAAATCCGCAAGATTAGCGATCGCTTGACAGTTTGCTGGACAAGATATTCGCCCGTGAGTTTGGATGTGCCGTAGATGCTGATCGGATAGGGCTGATCTGACTCTGTATAGGGACTAGCTTGATCGCCCTTAAATACATAGTCAGTACCGATATATACCGAGAGTGCATCAGGATTCGCTTCGCTGGTAGCCCGCGCCACATTCAACGCTCCGATCGCATTGACCTTAAAGGCGTTCTCAAATTCCTGTTCGCAATCATCAACCATTATGTAGGCGGCGCTATTAACTACCACGTCAAATCTTTGGCTGGTCAATACCTGACGTACTTGCTCGGCATTGGTAATGTCTATATCGGCACGGGTAAGAGCAATTAATTCATAGCGATCGCTAAGTTCTGAAAAGTATTGAACAATGTCAGAACCAAGCTGCCCTTTTGCGCCAATTAGAGCGATTTTTGATCTGCTCATCGAGCGTACCATTGGTTGTAGTGCTCTTGGAATACTTTCTTGTCCTTGACCGCTTGCCACCAGTCGGTATTTTGCTTGTACCATGCCACGGTTTGCGCCATACCCCTTTGAAAGTCCCATTGTCGCTTCCAGCCTAAGGACTCGGTGGCACTGGGATCGACGGAATAGCGGTAGTCATGCCCGGGGCGATCGCTAACGAACTGCATCAAGGATTCGGGGCGATCGAGCAATTGGAGAATAGTCTGGGCAACCTCAATGCCATTGACCTCCATCCTTGCGCCGATGTTGTAGGCGTGACCACTTGCCCCCGCATGAAGAACCGTATCGATACCTGAGCAGTGGTCTGCCACATAGAGGTAGTCCCGCACCGCCGAGCCATCACCATAGATGGGCAGTGACTTCGACTCTAGGGCATTGGTGATGAAGAGGGGAATAATTTTTTCAGGATATTGGTACAGCCCGTAGGTGTTAGATCCTCGCGTAATTACCACATCCATGCCGTAGCTGATGCCATAGGAAAAAACGAGATGCTCGGCTCCCGCTTTGGAGGCGGCATAGGGACTGCGCGGTGATAGAGGATCGCTCTCTAGAGAATGGCGATCGCTGCCGACAAGATCACCGTAAACCTCATCGGTGGAGACATGGAGAAAGCGCTTAACTTGGTGCTTTTTCGCTGCTTCTAGTAAAAGTAATGTGCCTGTGATATTGGTCTCAATAAAGGGACGGGGATCGCGCAAACTGCGATCCACATGACTCTCGGCAGCAAAATTGAGGATCGCATCGACTCCATCAACTGCTTTTTCGACATCTTCAGGATTGGCGATATCACCCTCTATAAAGATAATTCGATCGCGAATATCTTTGAGATTATCTAGATTTCCTGCATAGGTAAGCTTATCGATCACCACAATCTGCCATGTGGGGTGTTGATTTAAGGCGTAATGCACATAGTTAGAGCCGATAAATCCTGCCCCGCCCGTGACTAAAACCTTTTGAAACTTTTCGCTCATGCAAACACCTCTGCTTCTATTAATGATTTGCCAGCAGCATCCTTTGCTGACAGGATTGGCTCACCCTCAAATTGCCATGAGATCGCTAAGTCTGGATCATTCCACAATAGGCTACGTTCCTCGTTCGGAGCATAGTAATCGGTGGTTTTATAAGCAACCTCGGCAAAATCTGACAATACTACAAAGCCATGGGCAAAACCCTTAGGAATCCATAGTTGTTGGCAATTTTCAGCAGTAAGAATATAGCTAACCGATTTGCCAAAGGTGGCAGAACTACGGCGTAAATCTACCGCAACATCTTGGATTATGCCTACGAGAACACGGATTAGTTTTCCCTGTGGCTTGCCAATTTGATAATGCAGACCACGCAAAACATTCTTTTGCGATCGCGAGTGGTTATCTTGGACGAAGCTAATATCTAAACCTGTTTTCTCTCCAAAGGCTTGGTGATTGTAAGACTCATAAAAAAATCCCCGCTTATCACCAAATACCCTCGGCGTAATCAATAAGACATCAGGAATTGCTGTAATTTCAACTTTCATGCAATTGTTTTTATGCTGCATTTGACTAGCAACAATACAACAGCTAAGTAATACCAAATAAAGAAATGGCGTAGCCATTTCTTTATTTAAAAAACCTTACTGGGTTTGGTTTTCAATTCACCAAGCTGTAATCAAACCTTTGGATTTAGGTTACTTATCGCAGACCTAAATCAGTCGAATCCCTAGTTTTGTCATGAAAATTGATATGGGCAAATTTTTTTGACACTGATTAATGCGTACAATACAAGATCTAGTATTTAACCAAGCATTCAAGATTTCGACTCATGGAAGACAAGTTGATGTTAATGATTCCAGGTCCAACACCTGTGCCTGAACAGGCTCTGTTGGCTCTGGCAAAAGCTCCCATCGGACACCGTAGCGGCGATTTTAGTAAGGTCATGGCGGATGTGACCGCCAAGCTCAAGTGGCTACACCAAACCACTAATGATGTATTGATCCTGACCGTCAGTGGAACTGGGGCAATGGAAGCAGGAATCATTAATTTCTTGAGCAAAGGCGATCGCGTGCTTGTGGGTGACAACGGCAAGTTTGGTGAGCGCTGGGTCGAGGTCTGTCAAGCTTATGGTGTAAACGCCGAAGTCATCAAAGCTGAGTGGGGCAAAGCCCTTGATCCTGAAGATTTTCGAGTCAAGTTAGAAGCAGATACCAATAAAGAAATTAAGGCAGTCATCATTACCCATAGCGAGACTTCAACTGGAGTTCTCAATGACCTAGTTGCCATTAATCGCCATGTCAAAGCCCATGAAAAGGCTTTAATTATTGTCGATGCTGTCACCAGTTTGGGAGCGATGAATGTTCCCATTGATGAATTGGGACTAGATGTCGTCGGTTCTGGTTCGCAAAAGGGCTACATGATTCCCCCAGGGTTGGGATTTGTGGCGGTTAGTCCTAAGGCATGGGAAGCCTATAAAACTGCGGATTTACCAAGATTTTACCTAGACTTGGGCAAGGCTCGTAAAGACGCGGCGAAAAATTCCACTCCTTTTACGACTTCCGTGAATATGGTGATGGCTCTGCAAGCTTCCCTAGAAATTATGCAACGTGAAGGTTTGGAAAATATTTTTGCCAGACATCTGCGCCATCGTGAAGCGACCCGTGCGGCGGTCAAGGCTCTAAATCTAGGGCTACTTGCTCCCGATGACGCGGCTAGTGCTTCGATTACATCGGTGGTTCCACCTGAAGGATTGGATGCTGAGAAAATCCGCGCCACCATTAAGAAGAAGTTCGATATTGTCATGGCTGGTGGTCAAGATCACCTCAATGGCAAGATCTTCCGCATTGGACATTTGGGCTTTGTGGGCGATCGCGATATTCTCACGGCGATCTCAGCGTTAGAAGCATCGATCGCAGCGCTTGGTTACAGCGACTTCACCTATGGCGCGGGTGTCAAAGCAGCGATTGAAGTTCTCAATAGTTAGTAATGAATAACCCCGCCGCAAGCGGACGGGGTATCAAATTCTTTTTTACTAGAATTTACTCACACCGCAGAGCGGTGGGGTATTTACCCTCTTAGTTCAATAAACTGATGCTGCGCGGCGAAGCCGCACAGCAGAATAGGAAACCCAAATTTTAATGGCGCGGCTTCGCCGCGCCATTAAAATTTGGGTTCCGCAACAAGAATTTAGCAGTGATTTCTATGAATATGAATCGTCTGCGAGAGATCGCTTCGCGATATAGAGTTTATTTTTACTTGCTTTTAGCTCTGGGCAGTGGAGCGCTTTTACCGATTCAAGCTAATTGCAATGCTCAGTTGGCGCGATCGCTTAACTCGGTTCCCCTAGCAGCTGATATCTCTTACATAGTCGGAGCAATGGTACTGATTGCATTAGTCGCTAGTGGCAAGTTTGGTCAGCCCGCTTGGTCTAGTCTAGGAAATGCGCCGCGATGGAGTTTGCTAGGAGGCGTACTTGGGTCTTGGTACATCGGTTCTAGTGCTTACTTCACCACAGTGCTGGGGACAACACTGACCTTGGGGCTAGTGGTGGGGGGACAGGCGCTTGCAGGTATTGTTGTGGATCACTTTGGATGGCTAGATCTACCTCAACATCGACTGACTGGCAATCGCCGCTTAGCCCTTGGTTTACTGATTGTGGCGATTTTCTTCCTTGCTCAGCCGAAATAAATTTTTGTTGTGGGCAGAGCAAAGCATTGCCCACAAAATTCTACGAAGTGGCATATTTTAATGGATACGTTCATAGCTTTGATTGGAGCTAGCTCTGGTGGTAGCTTTTTAGCACTCGCCTCGGCGGCAAATTCTCGGTTACGCAAGACCTTACAGTCTGCGATCGCGGCAGCAGCAGTTAACTTTGTCGTTGGTTCAGGAACATTGACATTGTTATTGGTGCTAGGTGTCTTTGGAACGCAAAATTTGGAACGATTGAGTCAAGTTCCTTGGTGGGGATTTATTGGCGGCTCTCTGGGCGCGGCTTTTGTGACCTTGAGTACGATTGTAATTCCTAAGTTGGGGCTGACTACTTCAACATTGGCTGTAGTTTGCAGCCAGATGACATTATCGCTGGTAATTGACCAGTGGGGGTGGTTTGGGGTGACTCCTCATCCAATTAGTGCTTCCAGAGTTATTGCGATCGCACTATTGTTAGCGGCTGTCACCTTAACGCAATTAGATAAATAACCTAAGTTGCTTAACGCTAAGAGCGATGATGATTAGCATAGCTATAGCTGTTTCAAATAAGAGTTAGGGCTTCGACTTCGCTCAGCCAGCAGTATACGTTGGC
>QBLS01000013.1 GCA_003249015.1 Pseudanabaena sp.
TAATCGGTCTATTTATCAATCGGTATGAGTTTCCTATTCTTCTCTGATTTAATCTGTTCAACAACTTTGTAACATGACCGAAACTTAATTTGTCCTTCGGAAACTCTACCTGACAATAGATACCGCCGAAAATTAGTACAAATCTCGGTTAGTTCTGTTTGCTCAAAATCAGAAATAGATTCCAAATCCAAATAATCAGAAAAAACACCCATCTCTCCAGACTCATGGAAACCTAATAGATGTTGAACGTCTTCAAAATTTAAATTTTTCGCGGCAAGTGTAACCATATCAATCTCTTGCTAAATTAGCGATATTTTCGATCTTAACATCTAAACAATTACATCGAGGCTCAGTGAATGGCGATCGCTGTTTGATGTGAGAGGTTAGGCGATCGGGGTTTAGGTGATAAGAGGCGATCGCTGTTTTATTTGAGGAGATGGCGATCAGGTTTTGGGTGATAGGGGGCGATCATGCTTTGGTTTAGGAGTTTATTGTAAAACTTTTCTCGATTCTTCTTGCTCCTTTGCTTGACGTAAAATTTCATTAATCAGATTTTGATAGCCAACTTCTCCCGCCTTCAATTTGAAATACTCAATAAGATTGGCATCTAAGGAAATAGTAATACTTTGCTTGCGTGGCATAGACTTAAGTCCAATACGAAACTTTGCCCGATCTAAATCTGCTTGTGTTACTTCGGGATATTCATCACGCTCATTAGAGATTTCTGAAGAAGAGAAGTTGTTCATTTTTGTTTGCCTCACGCATGGAAATAATACGGATTTCATCTTCGGTTTCAGTATGTACGATAACAACAACTTTCATACCTAAGAGTCCAAGCGTTACCCAACGCTGTTCTCCATAGTTGTCACGGTTATCTTCAAACGTAAATGTCGAGCCTGTAAAGACTTTTTCAACACTCACAAAATCGATAGCGTGCTTTTTTAGATTGCTTTGCCTTTTAACCTCATCCCATATGAATTTCATATATAAATTTCATTGTACATACTTTAGGCAACTCGTTTCTTGGGAATAAAGTTTAGCATTTAGAGTATGGCGATCGCTGTGAGGAGATAGGAGATCGGGTTTATGAATGGTGAGGGGCGATCGCAGTTTAATGTGGAGGAATAGGCGATCGGGGTTGGGGTGGTGAGGGAGCGATCTCACTTCGTTAGCTAATAAAAATTTGCTAAGCTGACAGTACCAGATACATTAATGATTATGTACTCCACAAATTCAAACCAACAAGTCCTAGAAGCGATCGGCAAGCTCAGTGAACAGCAGATCCAAATCGTCTTGCAATTTATTCAGTCCCTCCAACCTAAAAAAATCTCTAACCAAAATCCAACGACATTCGATCCACTAGCCAACTTTGTCGGAGCTATAAATCACGGAAATCTCGCCCAACAGATTGACCAAGACCTCTATGAGTAACGCCATATTTATCGATACTTGGGGCTGGCTGACTCTAAACGACGCAGGAGAACGCAGACATAACGAAGTTGCTAGTTTATATCACACCTTAATTGCAGACAGAACAATCATTTACACTTCCACATTTGTTCTAGATGAAACATTCACACTATTCTTCAAACGTCTCAATTCTTTCCAAGCTAAGCAAGCTAAGCAAGCTAAGCAAGCAATGCTCCAACTATCTGAAGCATTCTCCACAGAGCAATTTCAGTTAATCCAAATTGATGAATTTCGCTTCAGTCAAACTCAACTGTTGCGTTTGAAATACCTTGACAAGCCACAAATTTCTTTCACTGACTTAACATCAGCGTTAGTTATGCAAGAGTTAAATATCCATCGCATCCTAACAGAAGATGCTCATTTTACTCAAATTGGCTTAGGATTTAAACTTGAACCCAATTCCCCAATTCTTTTTAAGGAAAAACAGATCGCTGTTTGATTTTGAGGGAAAAGGCGATCGGGTTTGTGGGTGGTGAAGGGGGCGATCATGTTTTTATCTAGGAATTTATTGTAAAACTTTCCACGTTTCCTCCTGCTCCTTTGCTTGGCGTAAAACTTCATTAATCAGATTTTAATTTCATTGCATATGAATTTCATATACAACTTTTATTATCCATATTCTAGAGAGACTGTATGGTTGAGGTAATTTTGAAGGCGAAGTTTAACCATGCTTACGCGCACTGATATACTTGGCTACAGATTTGTAACGAGTATAAATGTTGAGATTGCAGGTGATGATCGACACAACCGCAGGGAAGAGTAATGAACAAGACTGGGCTTGGAAATTTTGGCAGGTTGTTCCGATTTATCCCTATGGTCAAAGGCGCACCCTTCGCAAAGAAGTGGTCAAAGATGCTATCTGGACATTTGATCAGATCCAAGGGATTTTCTATGTAGTTGTGCCGATTAGGATGACGGTGGTGAAGTTGGAAGCAGGAGGCTTATTGGTATATGCACCTGTAGCTCCGACTCCCGAATGTATAAGACTGGTAAATGAATTAGTTGCCGAACATGGGGATGTGAAATACATCATTTTGCCCACGGTGTCGGGGGTTGAGCATAAGGTGTTTGTGGGACCCTTTGCTCGTCAGTTTCCCAAGGCGCAGGTTTATGTCTCTCCGCATCAGTGGAGCTTCCCATTCAATTTGCCACTAAGCTGGCTGGGTTTGCCTTGGGGACGCACAAAGATTTTACCTGAAGATATCCAGCAAACTCCCTTCGCCAATCAATTTGACTATGCAATTTTGGGTTCTATTAATTTGGGCTTAGGTCAATTTGCGGAAGTGGTGATGGTCGATAAGCGATCGCAAACTTTGCTAGTCACGGACACAATTGTGGCAATCCCTGAGAAACCGCCTGAAATCTTGGAACTCGATCCTTATCCATTGTTATTTCATGCGCGGAATAGTGCTACAGAGCCGATTATTGATAGTGAGGAAAGTCGGATTCGCGGTTGGCAGAGAACTTCTCTATTCCTGTTTTTCTTTCGTCCCCTTGTTTTGGAAACAGTTCCCTTCATTCAAGCTATAAAAGACATAACTAATGCTCCAGAGCGATCGCAAAAAGCTTTTTTTGGGCTGTTCCCTTTTAAATGGAGAGATGATTGGTATCAGAGCTTTGAAAAGTTGCGCGGTAATGGCAGAGTGTTTGTTGCCCCGATCTTGCAAACCCTGATTCTTAATCGCGATCCACAGGCTGTGATTGCTTGGGCTGACAAGGTGGCGAGTTGGAATTTTGTGAGGATAGTTCCTTGCCATTTTGATAATGCGATCGCGGCTACGCCTCAAGAGTTTCGCCAAGCTTTTAGCTTTCTAGAAAAAAGTCCTCAGTCTCCTCCTAGCTCAAATTTACCTGAAGAGGATTTTGAAGTACTGCGGCAAATCAATAGCATTCTCCAAGGTAGCCGTATTATTTCTGAAGCAAAGGATAAAATCTAATCCAAATAGAATAAACCTGTGACGCAAGCTCAGCGTGCGTCACAGGTTCTACTTACTTAGGGAAATGTCGTGAGCCGCCTTTACGATTACATCGATTGAAAACTATAGGAATCATAGAAAAAAACTTAAAAGTGTTGCTTCGCAATGCTGTTTGTAGCTGTCACCAAAATTAGATTGCATCTACTTTTGCTATACAATTGCCAAAGAAACAAATCATAAATAAAGTATGGATACAGCAAGTCTCAATGCTCTGCTCAATACTGCTGCGATTTTGCCAGAACTAATCGTCATTGGGACATTGGTACTCGTGTTGATCGTCGATCTGATTGCATCGGGGCGCAAGTCAGCCAATGTTTTACCCTACATTGCGATCGCAGGTTTAGCAGCTTCTACGGCAGCACTGGTTTGGCAATGGACGAGCCTAGGAGACCCGATCGCCTTTTTAGGTAGTTTTAATAGCGACAAGCTCAGCATCATCTTTCGCGGCATTATTGCCCTGTCGGCTCTGTTAACAATTCTCGTCTCAGTACGTTATCTAGAGCAGTCGGGTGTAGTCGTTGGTGAATATCTGGTGATTTTGCTCAGTGCTACCTTGGGGGCGATGTTCCTCACTGGCGCTGATGACATGGTGATGGTGTTTGTGTCGCTGGAGACTTTAAGTATTTCGTCATACTTGTTGTCTGGCTATACTAAGCGCGATCCCCGTTCTAATGAGGCGGCTCTGAAATATTTATTAGTTGGTGCAGCTAGCTCAGCGATTTTCTTGTATGGAATGTCTTTGCTGTATGGACTATCGGGCGGGGAAACCTCACTGTCAGCGATCGCCTCTCAGATTACCGTCAGCAATACCGCTCTGATTATTTCGATGGTATTTGTGATTGCGGGTGTTTCGTTTAAGCTCTCGGCAGTGCCTTTCCACCAATGGACTCCCGATGTATACGAAGGCTCGCCGACTCCAGTAGTTGCTTTTTTATCAATTGGTTCTAAGGTGGCTGGTTTTGGATTAGCCCTAAGATTTTTGATTACAGCTTTCCCGATCGCTTCTCAACAGTGGCACTATGTTTTTGTAGTTCTCACAGTTTTGAGTATCGTCTTGGGTAACGTCGTGGCGATCGCCCAAACTAGCATCAAGCGGATGTTGGCTTATTCCTCCATTGGTCAAGCTGGCTTTGTGATGCTGGGGATGGTCATCGACTCTGAAGCTGGCTATTCCAGCATGATCTTTTATTTGATTCTTTACCTGTTTATGAACATGGGCGCATTTGCCTGTGTGATTCTATTTGCTTCACGCACTGGTACTGATCAAATTAGCGAATACAGCGGACTGTACCAAAAAGATCCATTGCTGACTCTTGCCTTGAGTGTTTGCCTATTATCTTTGGGTGGAATTCCGCCTCTGGCTGGATTTTTTGGCAAGCTCTATATTTTCTGGGCTGGTTGGCAAGCCCACGCCTATGGCTTGGTTTTGCTGGCTCTAGTGATGAGTGTTGTCTCTCTCTACTACTACATCCGTGTGGTCAAGATGATGGTTGTCAAAGAGCCTCAAGAGATGTCAGAGTCGGTCAAAAACTATCCTGCGATTACATGGACACAAACAGGGATGAAGCCTCTGCAAGCGGCGATCGTCTTTACGCTAGTCTTCACTGTGATTGCAGGTGTAGCTTCTAATCCATTATTCTCGATATCCAATCAAGCTGTGCAAGAAACCAAGTTTCTACAGGCAAAAGCTCCAATTGACAAGCCAGTAGCGGCGCTGTCAACTGCACAATAAAAAGTTAGTTTATTGTGCATAAAAAAGGGGGCGCAATGCGCCCCCTTTTTTATGCAAAACAAGAGTTAGCTAATACAAAACCCTAGAAGATGAGTGGCGGCGCGAAGCGCCGCCACTCATCTTCTGGTTTTATAGCAAAACAAGGTTTGCTATAAAACCTCTAAGAGATCCCCCTCAATCCCCCTTAAAAAGGGGGAAGAAGATTATTCTTTCCCCTTTTAAGCTACCGTGTACACACAAGTCATAAAACCTAGTCAAGTCAACAATTATTTGCCCCCTAGCCCCCAATTTTGGGGGAACAAGAAAATAAAATTCTTTCAAAGTCCCCCAGAATTGGGGGATTTAGGGGGCTTAGATCAATAGAAGTGTAGTCACACTTTTCCAAACCCAATAATTGGCTGGCGGCGCTTCGCGCCGCCAGCCAATTATTGGGTTTGGGGAACTGAGGGTGAGAAGATAATTTCTTGCTCAAATGGCACAAACTTTGTTCGTGAAAATCTATAAGGTTACGATCGCCAATTATTTCTTATAATCGCAATTTGTGTTTAACTTAATGAAAATCTAAGAAAAAAAAAAACAGAAAGCAACAAAAACTCTTAACATAATTACTGAGATTTTAGTGGTAAATTATTGCAACAATTGCATAAAGTGAAGGGTTCCGTAATGCCCGATTCTGAACGAAATCTAATAACAAATAATTCTTCGGATTTACCACAGAAATTGCAACAAAATTCTCAGAAATACTTCATGATCGCCGCTATTGGCGCGTCCGCAGGTGGACTAGAAGCCTTTACCCAATTATTAAAAAATTTACCACCTGATATTGGCATGGGCTTTGTTCTCATCCAACATTTAGCGCCCGATCATGACAGTCAGCTAAGCGAAATCCTGCAAAAGGCAACGCAGATGCCAGTCAATCAAGCGCAGGAAGGCATGAGGATTGCTCCAAATAATGTCTATGTGATTCCGCCCAATACTCTGATGACCCTCGATCAGGGCGTACTAAAGTTAGAGCCACGTCGTCGGGTCAGGGGAAAATACATGGCGATCGATGGATTTTTTAACTCCCTAGCTGCCGATCGCGGTAGTCAGGCGATCGCGATCATATTGTCGGGAAGTAATGAAGATGGAACGGCAGGGCTAGGCACAATCAAGTCGGCAGGTGGGATCACCTTTGCTCAAGATTTGGAATCTGCGGAATATCCAACCATGCCGATGATTGCGATCGCATCGGGCTATATCGATTTTGTGCTGTCGCCCCTAGAGATTGCGGCGGAATTGGTAAATATCAGCCAAAGTAATCGCGAGGATAGTTTTGAACCCAATCTAGAAGATAACGAAGCACTTGATGATAGTTCGGCATCAATATTTACTGAGAACTTAGAAGCTTTGTCGCTCATCTTTGCGCTGCTACACAACTCAATGGGCATAGATTTTAGCAACTACAAAAAAGGTACTATCGAGCGTAGAATAGCGCGGCGAATGGGATTGCTCAATTTAAAAAAGTTAGATGTCTATAGCAAATATCTACAAGAGAATCCCAGCGAAGTTGAGAATCTATACCACGATATCTTAATAAATGTTACCAGTTTCTTTCGAGATCCCGATTCCTTTACAGCCTTAAAAGAGCTAGTATTTCCTGTAATTTGCCAAAACAAGCAGCCCGACGAGCCGATTCGCGTTTGGATAGCAGGTTGCTCCACAGGCGAGGAAGTTTATTCGATCGCGATCTGTCTGATGGAATTCTTTGACGATCGCCCGATTCGTCATCAAATTAAGATTTTCGCAACTGATATTAGTGAGATTGTCATTAACAAGGCAAGGATAGGATTTTACGAAGAAGATTTATTGAAAGATGTCTCTCCAGAACGGTTAAGTCGCTTTTTTACACCCGTAGAAGGCGGCTATCAGATTGGGCGTTTAGTGCGTGATTGCTGTGTTTTTGCGCGGCAAAACTTGACTAGCGATCCGCCGTTTTCCCGACTAGACCTGATTAGCTGTCGGAATATGCTGATTTATCTAGAGCCTGTGCTTCAGAAAAAGATTATGCCAATTTTTCATTATGCACTCAATCCCAATGGATTTTTAATGTTGGGAAGTTCAGAAGGAATTGGTAATGCTACAGATTTATTTGCAATCATCGACAAAAAGCAGCGTATTTATAAACGGAAAGTTACACCTGCGCGGATGAATTTCAATTTTGTCAAAAGCACCTATGAAACTCTACCCATCAGCATTTCTAAGCTAGATGGTTCGGCAGCAGATAGCGATTTAGAACAAATGGCGGATCGGATAGTCTTGAATCGCTATGCACCTGTGGGCGTAACGATTAATGAAGAGTTAGAAATTTTGCAATTTCGGGGACAGACCAGTCTTTACTTAGAGCAACCATCAGGGAAAGCAAGTCTCAATTTATTAAAATTGGCAAGGACAGAATTGAGGCTAGAGCTGCGATCGGCAATTAACAATGCCAAACAACATGACCTTCCATTTACCAAGGATAATATTGAGATGTCTCAGGACATTATCGCCAAGGTAGATGTAATTCCGTTAAAAATTAATAGCGATCGCTATTTTTTGGTGTTATTTGAGAGCCGTCCCAAAGCTGTCACAGCAGGTTCGCTAGCGCCCATGACTCCAGCCAAGTCGCGCAAAGTACGACAGACTGAAGCCGAGTTAGCCATAGTTCGGCTCACCCACGAATTAGAAAGCACAAAAAAATATTTGCAATCGATCGTCGAAACCCATGAGTCTACTAATCAAGAACTAAGAGTTGCCAGTGAAGAGCTTTTGTCTAGTAATGAAGAGTTACAGAGCGCCAATGAAGAGCTAGAAACCGCCAAAGAAGAAGTCCAAGCGACAAACGAAGAGCTAAGTACCGTCAATGACGAGTTACGCAGTCGCAATCTTCAGCTACAGCATTCTAATAATGATATGCAAAACCTGCTGATTAGCGTAAATATCGCGATTTTGATGCTATCAGGTGATTTGCGGATCAGGAGATTTACGCCTATGGCAGAGCAGGTATTTAATCTGATTCCCACTGATGTGGGGCGACCTTTTAGCGATATTCAAACTAACATTGATGGTGTGGATTTACTTGGATTAGCCTCTTCGGTAATCGATACCTTGATTCCCTTCGAACAGGAAGTACAAGATCGATCACAGCATTGGTATAGTCTGCGAGTTCGTCCCTATCGCACCCTAGAAAACGTCATCGATGGTGTGGTGGTTAGTTTGGTTGATATCGATACAATCAAAAGAAATGTGATTGAATTGGAATTTTCACGCAACTATTCCAAAGCGATCGTAGAAACGCTGCGTCAGCCCTTGCTGGTGCTAGATGCGGATTTACAAGTAATTACCGCAAACCTCGCCTTTTATCAAGTTTTCCAGATGCTACCCAGTCAGACAGAGGGACAGTCAGTTTTCGGTCTTGGGCAAGGAGATTGGAATATTGTCAAACTGCGATCGCTTCTCAATGACATCCTCACCCTTGGTAATTCCGTCCAAGATTATGAAATCACCCAAGATTTTATGCACCTTGGCACACGCACAATGTTGCTCAATGCCTCTGAAATCTATCAAGCCAATATGGGGAAGATGATCGTAATAGCGATCGAAGACATCACAGTACGCAAAGTTCAAGAACAACAACTGCTCGCTCAAAACCAAGAACTAGCAGAAGCAATGCTTGCCTCAGAAGCGGCAAATCTGGCTAAAAGCAGATTTCTTGGGAATATGAGCCATGAGTTGCGTACTCCATTAAATTCAATATTGGGCTTTTCCCAACTTCTACAATTAAAGACTGAAATAGCACCAGATATCAAAGAATTCGCAGAGATGATTTATCAATCTGGCGAGCATCTTCTTTCCCTAATTCAAGATCTCCTCGATATCTCCAGAATCGAAGCCGAAAAGATGGCGATCGAGCCAAGTTTAATATCTCTCACAAATTTCCTGCAAGTAACTATAGATATGATTTCCGCCAAGGCGATCGATAAAAGTCTTAATCTCGTAACTCAGTTCGCTCCCAATCTCCCCGACAATATCTATGCCGACGAAAGGCGATTGCGACAAGTTTTGCTCAATTTACTTAGCAATGCGATCAAGTTTACTTCTACAGGTGATGTTACCTTTTCAGTCTCTAGATGCCTTGACAGTACGGGCACTCAAGAGCTAATTCGATTTGCGATCACCGATACAGGCGTGGGTATTGCCAGAAAAGACATTGACAGAATCTTCTTACCCTTTGAGCAAATCGACAAACGTGAATTACAATTTCAAGGCACTGGTTTAGGCTTGGCAATCAGTCAAGACCTAGTTAAAAAGATGGGTGGTGAAATTACAGTTGTCAGCGAGACTGGCGTTGGCAGCACTTTTAGTTTTGAGTTAAACTTGATGGAACTACCAATACTTACTGCGGAGATTCCATCACAACCCTCCAGCGATCGCGTATCAAGTTCAGCACAACTTCCTGAAAATACAGATCTTTCAGATACAGTTCCATTAAGCATCTTAGTTGCCGAAGATGTTGAATTTAACAAAATCATCCTTCAAAAATTCTTGCGATCGCTAGGCTATGAGGCTGACACAGCCGTAAATGGCGTAGAAGTATTAGCCCAAATGCGCGAGAAGCAATATGACCTAATTTTGTTAGATATCCAAATGCCAGTAATGGATGGAATGGAAGTAGCAAGAAGAATTTATGCAGAGTGGGACAAGCGATCGCGCCCCTACATCATTGCCGTGACCGCGAACATATCCCCAGAAGCCCAAGAACAATACACTGCCGTAGGTATCAATGCTTGCCTCAGCAAACCCATTGATTTCCATAAACTACAGCAAGCCCTAACGCAGATTCCCCACAAGCCAGTCTAGACAAACATCACAGCTTGAGCATTAAGAAAGCGATCGCCTGTTTTTTGGGTTAATACCCACGATTGGGTTTACAGTCGGCAAAACTTATTGCTTCTGTATCCAAAAAACTGGCGATCGCCATTTCAAGAGTTGCTTCAATTGGATAATCTATTTCTTTGGCTCGGGAAATAATTGCTGCTCGAATTCTCTCAGGCAAAAACTTTAAAATAACTTCTGCATCTTTGGGTGAGATTCGCTCTAAAACTTCTACTTGCATAAATTTATTACTCCATTGGGGTTTAGACAGCGATCTCGTAACCTGACTCAATGTCTATTTATGATAATGGAATCGACACTGAATAACGGTGACTTGACTTTCATCGAAAGTATAAATGATGCGATGCTCTAGATTAATGCGTCTTGACCAATATCCTTGTAAATCAAACTTCAGTGGTTCAGGTTTACCTATTCCCTTTGTAGGATCTTTGCAAATTTCAAGACAAATTTGAATTATTTTTCTCAATAGCTTGACATCGTTCTGCTGCCACCAATCCAAGTCGTTTAAAGCGTTCTCAGTCCAAGTAAGCCTTAACATCTATTTCCCTTACTTGTCCTTGTTCATGCTGTGAAATACTTTGGTATAGACGCTCCCTGTTGGCTGGATTGCTTAATAAGTACAATGTTTCTACTAAGCTGCTATACTCTCTTTCATCCAAAATCACAATGCTTTTTTCAGGTTCTTTATAAACTGAAATAACTTCATTATTTTGTAATACTCTCTCAAAAATTTTGGCAAATTGGGTATTGCATTCTTGGAATGTGACTTGCTGTGTTGACATGGCTTAATAGTCTCAGGTACAAGTTTGCATAATATTCTAACCTATGATCGTTTAAAGGATGACCCACTCACATTGCCCCAATCAAATATCAATAAGTGTCTGCCCCTTCCCCACCTCAAAACGATCGTCCCTAACTAAATATTAACCAACTGCGATCGCCCTTTCATTTCTGCAACACAAAGCTATGAATCCACTTACAATCAAAAATTAACGAGTAAATATCCTTCTGTATCAAATAAGCTGTCTTAGATACAGTATCAAGGCACTAAATTATCTTTTGGTTGTTGATAAGATTACTAATTTCCGATTTAAGTTGCATCGACGCTCCATCTAAAGCATCTAGGATGATATTTATCCCGTCTTGAAACAAAGATATGCTAAAAGAAAACTCTTGATCTAATGATGCAGTACCTGTGTTCTTATCATATGGGTATCTAAAGGTATAAGAGCCAGAATCTAATTCGTCAATTTCTGCAATTGCCGCTTCAAAGTCTACAAAATTTTTGAAGTGATTAAAACTATCTTCGAGATCCCATTTCCAATTTAACTGATCAGAAATTTTCCTTAATACATTGACCAAAGGCGAAAGCTTGTGATTATTCCACAATTTATCTATTTCTAAATCACGCCCATGTAATAGAAGCTGCTTATCTAAGAGATTGAATAAATCATATCCAAGCAAGCAAATCTCTTTGAGATAAAGTTCAATTGAGTGTCTATATAAAAAGATAATTGGACAAGGATCTATGTCATGAAAACTGTTACCAGCAAGAAGAATTGTTGTCAAATTTTCTGCTGCTTTACGGTACGCACCAGCATAAATACCAAACTCACTTAAGGGAGAATTTTGCCAATTGATAGTTACGTTATCATATCGAGATTGATCAACTTCAAATAAAAATCTATTTGGCTTATTGCTCACTTTATTACTCCATCTGGTTGAAAAAGGTGGTCATATACTTGAATATACATCCAAAAAGGCTTTTAAACTCGTTCCTAGCTTGTCTTTCTTAGGATAGAGAAACAATAAAAGATACCCTTAGAAAGGAAAATATAGAGAAACAAATCAACAATTTCTATTGACTTTGTTTTTATCTAGTGATTGGTAGTACGAGTAAGCAGCGTCACCAGAAAGGAACTCATCATCTTCTACTTCCTGCATCAACTTGGCTAACCCAAAATTCTCTAAAATTTCTTCGAGAGCATTCAATGGAGATACGGGCTTCCACCAGCGCGACTTATTAAAAAAGCTCTCAGTCAAAGGTGGAATATCAGATGTATCAATTTCTGATTCTGACAGAGCGTCAAGCTTAGCCCAATTGGTTTCTGAGATATTATTGTTCATAGCATTATGCAGCAACTTCAACATAAGCAGAGTAGGTAGAAGGCTTAGGAATTTCTAGCCCTTCTTCGATAAGACCATCGATATGAAATTCAATAGCTTCTTGCATATTTTGGTTAACGTCTTCTAGCGTTGCACCAGTAGACACACAGCCTAGAATATCTGGCGAATATGCAGAATAACCTGTTTGCGTCTTTTCTATAACTACAAGATACTTCATTACTTTAGTCTTGCCTTATACTAGCCTTATTGTACTTGAATGCAAATTTTATTACGACATTTTTATGAAAAATAGAATAGCTATTCATCCAGATATTTGCAATGGGCGACCAATAATTGCTAATACTCGAATTACAGTGCAGACGATAATGGAGTTTTTGGGCGCAGGTGATTCGATTGAAGAAGTAATTGAGGAATATGCGTCTCTGACAAGGGAAGATATTTATACCTGTATGCAATTTGCAGCAAAATTAATGGCGAATCAATATGTAGGGGTTTAGCATTTGCGGCAATATTTTTATCTTCCCCACTACAATTTTAAATCGCAAATGCTGAACCCTCTTCGCTTTAATTGATAAATTGTCCCTGCGTTGCGAGTCTAGGGCAAAGCATTCCCAAATTAAAATAATCTAAAAAATCATGAATTTCTGTGGGAATGCTTTGCCCCTACATGAGAATCATCTAAGATCACAACTAAATGAATCACCCCGCCGCAAGCGGACGGGGTATCAAATTCTTTTTTACTAGAATATACTCACACCGCAGAGCGGTGGGGTATTTACCCTCTTAATTGAATAAAGATAGTCTAAAAACCAAAAAAGCCCCGCATTGCGGGGCTTTTTTGGTTTTTAAAGCTTAGTAGCGAGCGCTGTTAGGCTTGTGAACGATGAAGCTTTGGACTTGGCACTGCTTGATGTTGTCGAAAGCAACAACACGAATGAAAGAACCAGGGTAGCTAGAACGGCAAGCTTGAACTTCGCTTAACACTTCTTGAGGAGTGGTGGCGTTGAACAAGGGCAACTTCCACATTGTCCAGTAGTGGACAGCAGGATCGGAATCTTCGTTAAATTCGATCGCAGGATAGAAACCTTGCTTTAGGGTGTACTCGATTTGACGAGTGATTTGAGCATCGCTCAAAGGGGGAAGGTAAGAAAGAGTTTCGTAACGACGCTCTTTAGGTAAAGTTTGCATTATTTCCTCGCGATTGAAATTAAATTGCTATTGATTTAGTTGAGGGGAAGGGCGATCGCCTTCAACAACTGAGTCCGAATCTAAGTTCGTGACAACTTCTAATGGAACTTCGAGATTAGTTTCAGAACTAGCTTCGAGACTAGGTTCTAAATTCTCGCATTCTGCATATCCTTCAGAAGCCTGCACACTCATGATCTTCTCAAAGTGTTGACGACGAAGCTGCATATTTGATTCTTGAATACCAGTACGAGCCATTTCTGGCAGAAAATCTAAAATCTCATTCGCTAGATGCTCTCGCACTGTCATTACTCGAAAAGCCATTTCTTGGTGAACTGCGAACAGATCTTTAATATAAAGCTCGCCATTTTGGAGTCTTTCGCGTGTCGAGAATTGATTAAACCAGAGAGCTTTTAATCTATCAGTTTCTTCCAACTGCTCGGCGATCGTCTTCACAGCTTCAAATGTCAAAAAATTGATCAACATTTTGGCGGTAGACTTAGTACTGCGCTTGATATCCATAGGCTCACTTAACCAAGATTTCTTAACATAGTGTTTCGCAATGCGAAACACTATGTTAATAGAGCTAATCAATTAGACGGTATCCATTGCTTCAAACTCAAACTTGATTTCTTTCCAGAGTTCAAGAGCAGCATTCAATTCAGGAGACCAACGACCAGCTTCACGAAGAATGTCACCGCCTTCACGCATCATGTTGCGACCTTCGTTACGAGCTTGGATACAAGCTTCAAGAGCAACGCGGTTAGCGGTTGCACCAGGAGCAGCACCCCATGGGTGACCCAAAGTACCACCACCGAACTGTAAGCAAGAATCATCGCCGAAGATTTCCACAAGCGCTGGCATGTGCCATACGTGGATACCACCCGAAGCAACGGGAAGTACACCAGGCATAGAAGCCCAATCTTGGGTGAAGTAAATACCACGAGCGCGATCGAGTTCGATGTGGTCTTCACGCATTAGGTCAACAAAGCCCATGGTGATGCCCTTTTCGCCTTCGAGCTTACCAACAACGGTTCCAGAGTGGAGGTGATCACCACCAGACATACGCAAGCACTTAGCCAAAACGCGGAAGTGAATCCCGTGGGTCTTTTGACGGTCGATAACTGCGTGCATAGCGCGGTGAATGTGCAGGAGCAAGCCATTGTCGCGGCAGTACTTAGCTAGAGTGGTGTTAGCGGTAAAACCACCAGTCAAGAAGTCATGCATGATGATGGGAGTGCCGATTTCCTTAGCGAAAGCTGCACGTTCCATCATTTGCTCACAGGTTGGAGCGGTAACATTCAAGTAGTGACCCTTGATTTCGCCTGTTTCTGCTTGAGCTTTTTCGATTGCTTCTTGTACAAACAGGAAGCGATCGCGCCAACGCATGAAGGGCTGAGAGTTAATGTTTTCGTCGTCTTTGGTGAAGTCAAGACCACCGCGTAGACATTCGTATACTGCACGACCGTAGTTCTTCGCAGATAGACCTAGTTTGGGCTTAATGGTACAACCCAATAGAGGACGACCGTACTTGTTCAACTTGTCGCGCTCAACTTGGATACCGTGAGGAGGTCCTTGGAAGGTCTTCAAGTATGCGATTGGCACACGAATATCTTCTAGACGCAATGCACGAAGAGCCTTGAAACCGAATACATTACCAACCAAGGAGGTGAGCAAGTTGGTTACAGAACCTTCTTCAAACAAGTCCAAAGGATAGGCGATGTAAGCGATGTATTGATTATCTTCGTTGGGTACTGGTTCGACATCATAGCAACGACCTTTGTAGCGATCGAGGTCGGTCAACAAGTCTGTCCATACAGTTGTCCATGTACCTGTAGAAGATTCAGCAGCTACCGCAGCAGCAGCTTCTTCTGGAGGTACGCCTGGTTGAGGCACAAAACGGAAAGCGGCGAGAAGGTCAGTATCTCTGGGGGTATAGTCGGGGGTGTAGTACTTTAGTTTGTAGTCCTGTACACCTGCATCGTAACCAGCCTTAGCTTTAGACTGTGTTTTTGAGTAAGACATTAATATCTCCTTACTAGATTTAAATGAAGATCGTTAACTCACACGGGGCGCTGCAAAAAATTAGGAGCCAGATATCAAAGTCAAATTGAAAATTAAAGAGAAGTTAAAAATCTATTAACAATACAATTCAGCCTCGTGTCCTCTGGTTCTTTAATAAAACAGATTTATTGCTTTATATAAGTTAATCCTATCAGGAATTCTTTACATGAAGTCCTTGAGCGATATTTTCAATTTAAACATAAAGTGCGTGCCTACATTTACTTTTTTTTAGAAGAAAATTTCTAAAACTAGTGATTCTAGGTAAAAAAATTATATAAAAAATTTATATAGCTTTAATAAGTCAAATGTATCTCTTGATAGTTGTTTTACCTTCATTGGCGAGAGTTCAAGCTTTGTCAAGGTCGGTGAATGAACCTCTAAACAAGCGGATCAGCAAATAATAGGTGTTTAAGTTAATCGATTGTGAAGAGAATTATTTTGGCAACTAACTGATACCTATTGCCCTGAAACCTAAAATTAATTTTTCTATTTTTGACGATATTAAAACAATATTAGAAATCTTAATCACTTACATATAAATATAAAATCGTTCACATCTAATCAGCTTGTTTGCGCTTTCTATTTACTAAGTGTTTTCTATGGATTGGGTAAAAGTATTGAGCCGATTAACATTGACTTAGTGAGAGTATTTATACTTATTAGCTGTTGATTACAGTGTTTTGGTAGCTATTACCCACAGCATAAGTAACTAGGAGCAATTAAATATAAAACCCTAAAACCTGTGGTGCAGCGTGCGCTACAGGTTTTAGATCTGGTTTTTAAGTTGTGAGAGGCTGCCACACTTCGACAAGCTAACTGCACCGCTTCGCTCAGTCAGCTTGTACCGATGGCTGAGCAAAGTCGAAGCTCTATTTCTCTCATAAATAATTTAGGACTGCTATAGAGTAAATTGCTATTAGTCGTTACCGTTAATTTTGTATGTCTTACTACATTTCACCACGTTTTCTGGACAAGCTTGCTGTCCATCTTGCTAAGAACTTTATGAAACTGCCCAATGTGAGCGTTCCGCTTCTTTTGGGAATTCATGGTGGCAAGGGTGAGGGTAAGTCATTTCAGTGCGAATTAGCTTTTAAAAAATTAGGTATTGATCCAATTCGGATGTCTGGCGGTGAACTGGAAAGCCCTGATGCTGGAGATCCTGCCCGATTGCTGAGAATGCGCTACCGCGAGGCAGCAGAGTTAGTGAAGGTACGCGGCAAAATGTGTGCACTTTTGATCAATGACCTTGATGCAGGGGCTGGAAGGGTTGACTCCACAACGCAATATACGGTGAATACGCAGTTGGTCAATGCGACCTTGATGAATATTGCTGACAATCCTACTAATGTGCAGTTACCAGGCAGTTATGACAGCAATCCGATTCGGCGCGTACCAATTATTGTTACAGGCAATGATTTCTCGACTTTGTACGCGCCGCTAGTACGAGATGGACGCATGGAGAAATTTTTCTGGCAACCCGATCGCAACGATCGCATTGGTATTGTTAGCGGTATTTTTGCGCCCGATGGAGTTCCCCATTGGGAAATTGAAAGATTAGTAGATATGTATCCCGATCGCTCTATTGATTTCTTTAGCTCTTTGCGATCAAGTCTTTATGATGAACAGGTACGCAAGTTTGTCTATGAGGTTGGTTTTGAGCGTCTTTCGTTACGATTAGTAAATAGCACGGAAGCACCACCCGAATTTCGTCCGCCTAGCTTTGATTTGCGAACACTCAAGGAGGCAGGAGATCGCTTATTGGCGGAAGGTGATCGGGTCAGTCAGCGCCATTTGATCCAAGAATATATGCCGACTGGTCATGTCATCTAGAGAAATCGAGTAGCAATGCTTTGCATTGCTACTCGATTTGTGACAAGAATTGCTGAGAGTCAGTCTTTTGGCTAGATTTTCAAGCTGCTATGGAGCTAAACTAAATATAACAATTAATAAACTTCTATATAACCCAAGAAAGCGTGATTGATACTCGTCTTGATCTTTACCCTACCTCAACAGTTCCTAATGGTTGGCCTGGACTGATTTGTCGTTATGCAGATTATTTGCCAGTGACAGACCAAACACCAATAGTGACTTTGCATGAAGGTAATACGCCGCTAATTCCTGCGATCGCCTTGAGTGAGAGACTAGGGCGAAATATCAAGGTGCTACTTAAGTACGATGGATTGAACCCCACTGGCAGTTTTAAAGATCGCGGCATGACGATGGCGATCTCTAAAGCTAAGGAAACTGGATCGGAAGCAGTAATTTGTGCCAGTACTGGCAATACATCGGCGGCGGCGGCAGCCTATGCTAGACGCGGCGGCATGAAAGCGTTTGTATTGATTCCTGATGGCAAGATTGCTTTGGGTAAGTTAGGTCAAGCTTTGATTTATGGGGCAGAAGTAATTGCCATTAGCGGCAATTTTGATCAAGCTCTGGCAATCGTGCGTGAGATGTCGGAAAAGTTTCCGATTACTCTGGTTAACTCGGTTAATCCCTATCGTTTAGAAGGGCAGAAGACAGCCGCCTTTGAATTAGTAGAAGCGATCGGCGATGCCCCTGATTGGCTGTGCATTCCTATGGGTAATGCAGGCAATATCACAGCTTACTGGATGGGCTTTAATCAATACTATGCTTCGGGTAAGGCTAAAAAATTACCAAAGATGATGGGCTTTCAGGCGGCGGGTTCTGCGCCATTGGTGACAGGGCATATATTTGAAAAGCCAGAGACGATCGCCACGGCGATCAGGATTGGCAATCCTGCAAACTGGGCTAAAGCAATGAAAGTCCGCGAAGAGAGCGGCGGCGCTTTTGATAGCGTTACCGATGTGGAGATTCTATCTGCCTACAAGTTCTTAGCAGGAGAGGAAGGCGTATTTTGTGAACCAGCTAGTGCTGCTTCGGTAGCGGGTTTGCTCAAGGTCAGCGATCAGATTCCTTCAGGGGCAACGATTGTTTGTGTCCTCACAGGCAATGGCATCAAAGATCCTGATACAGCGATCGCTTGCGCTGGTGAAGACAAACTGCATAAAGGAGTATCACCAGACATCACTAGCGTTGCCAAGGTCATGGGATTTTAAATCGATAAAAGCGGTGCGAAGCGCCGCTTTTATCGATTTAAGGATTGCTCCATCCATGCCTGAAATTCACGCAAGGCTGTCCCTCTTCCTCTAGTCCGACAAATCTCTAAACAATGATTAATTACTGCTGTGGGTTGGCATTGTGGGAAAATCCCACTATCTAACGACTCAATGTAGTCACCATCTTGCAGGCGAAAAATTCTTAACTGGCGATCAGCATACTGCCATATTTCAGGCACCCCTAAAGCCACATAGGCAGATCTGGCAGTCCGAGAAGTCAGATCCACCTTGATCGCCAAATCTGGCGCAGGATCAACGGCTAAATCTAAGCGTGTTTTACCAATCATCAGATGGTGATTCTGTACATAAAAGCAATTGTCTGGCTCAATCCCCGCAGGCATACTTTGTTTCTTAAAAGTTGTCGAACCATAGCACTAGTAATCCATTAAGAGGTAAGCAAATAGCATCTTAATCAAATCACCGATTAACTCCTTATTCGCGTCATGCTCAGGCAAGGGCATCTGAATCTCTAATACACCATCAAAATAAGCAATACGGGATGCACGGTTTTCTCCCAAATCCTCCAAAATTGCCTCAAATTGCTGCCAATCAACATCATGCAGCACTGTAGTTTGCCCCTGCAAAGTTTCGATTTGAGCAATCCGTACTAAGGTCGCCATCTTGCTAACTCCTATGACATCGGTCTTGTCAAATTATGCTACTCCCTTCTCAATAAAAAAATAGCTGTGCGCGGCAAAGCCGCGCACAGCTATTTTTTTATTAAGTAATTCCCTGTAAGGATTGAATGGCTTGCTGAGTACGCTTGACCCATTCGATATCGCGATTCTCTTCATATAGTTTCAGAGCTTCTTGATAGGAGCGAATTGCATTGCTGACCTCGCCTTTGATCGTATACAAAGCACCTAATCCAAAATGCGCCTTAGCAAAACTAGGATTTAGGGATAAAGCCTGAAAGTAAGCACTTTGGGCTTCGCCGAGACGACCACGATCAGCGTAGGCAAGTCCAAGACTGGTGTAGTCCACCCATAACTCTTCCTTACCGATCGCAATAGTTTTGGAAAAAGCGGCGATCGCTTCGTCACTATCGCCTTGAGAACGTAGTAAGTTGCCTAAATTGCTATAGGCAACGGCATTGCGAGAGTCAAGGGCAATTGCTTGACGAAAAGCATTGATGGCTTCGACATTGCGGTTTTGATCGGATAGGACGCGCCCAAGATTGTTGTAAGCAGCAGCATAGCGAGGATTGATGGCAATGGAGCGCTCATAGGCGGCGATCGCTTCTTCAAGATTTCCTTGGCGGCGCAGAGCTAGCCCTAACCCATTGAAAGTACTCGCCATTCTGGGATTGATTTCCGTGCTTCGCTTAAATGCTGCCACAGCTTCGGGGATGTTATTTTCTTTCAGCAAAGCTGTGCCTAGCGCAGCGTAAATATCTGCATTTCGAGGATCTTGACTACTTGCTTTTTTAAAAGTGGCGATCGCATTTTGACGATCATTCATCTGGTTGTAAGTAAGTCCAAGGTTGTAATAAACATTGGGAAAATTAGGATCTAAACTAATAACTTTCTTATAAGCAGTAATTGCATTGGCATAATCACGTTCTTCATAGAAAGATATGCCAAGGGCAAAATGAGCCACTGCGTATTGGGGTGCTAATTCGATCGCTTTGCGGTAGGAGGCGATCGCCTCTTGGCGATTGCCCTGTCTTCTTAGGGCTGTACCTAAGCCATTATGGGCAAGGGCATATTGTGGATCAAACTCGATTGCTTTGCGAAATGAAGCGATCGCACCTTCAATATTATTGAGGCGATCGTGGGCAAGTCCCAAATTGTAGTAAGCAGGAGCAAGATTATTGTCAGCTTTGCTCTTTTGGATAAACTGTGTATAGGCATTGATTGCACCATCGGCATCCCCTTTTTGGTAGAGTGCAATTCCTAAGCCATAGTAAGCAAGTGTGTAATTTCCATCAATAGCGATCGCCTTTTGATGAGCAGTGATTGCGCCTTGGATATCCCCTTTCTGGCGCAATGTAACACCCATACCATAGTAGGCGGGTACAAAATTTGGACTAGCAGCGATCGCTTGTCGATACAAAGTAAGAGCGCGATCTAACTGATTCTGTTCCCTAAGCGAATTCGCCTGTTCCACCAATTTAATTGGACTATTAGTAAGCGCATCTGATTGTGAGCTTGACTGGGCTATGGTGGGCTGAGTGACTAGATTAGAATTAGCTTCTTGAGCTAGGGCGATCGGTACAGAGGTGGGGTATAAACCGCATAGTAGGGGAAAAATTCCTACCACTGCAATCTTGGTAAATGCAATTTTGATCATATTTAATAATGCTTATAGGTTTTTTCTGCTAGCGAAATTTATGAGTTGATCAAAGCAGAAAGAATAATGAGCAGTAAATTTGTAAATTAAGGCAAGAGCAAAATCTGAACCAATCACACCACACCAATGACTTTAGCAAGGAACCTTGACAAATAAACGAAAAAAACATTTCTAGCAGTAAAAGTTAAGCCATAAAGCCCAAAATCTATACCTTAAGAGGTAATACAAATCGAAGGAGTTATTGGCGGCGCGGAGCGCCGCCAATAACTCCTTCGATTTGGTTTTAATCTTACTTGAGCAAAACCCCAAAAGATTAGTGGCGGCGCTTCGCGCCGCCACTAATCTTTTGGGGTTTTAAGTGCGATCAATCCAGACAATTGTTCTAGGTTCAACACCATTATTTTTTAAAACATTTGCGATCGCCACACTCACATCTTTATCCAAGCCAAGATTCCACTCTGCTTGGAAATCCTGATAAGACATAGAGTAAGTTTGGCTATTGGTGTCGGTGTAGTATATCCGCTGGCGCTGAGTGTCAACTCCTGTGACCGCTATCCAATGTAAATAAGGAATCGAACCAACATAGGGCAGCGACAATCCACCTACCCTCACAAGGGCGATCGCAGGTTTTCCAGACTGCACTAGGTTAATTAGTTTATTAAAATTAGTTCTCGGTGATTGCTTAACGCGATCGCCTTCCCAGCGTTGCATCACCTGTTGCAAGGTTTTTGGAGGCGTACCAGTTCGCACTTCAATCCATTTATTTGTCAGGGGATTACGCAGCCTTTGCGGTAAAAACAGCTTTTTATCAGTTACGGCTCTAACCATTGGATAATCAACCTGATGACCGTAGTACCGCAGCAATCGCGCCGCCGAGTTAGGACCACAACTCCAGCTATCATTCTGCGCCCCTGTATCTGGCAACTGCATGAATTTGGCTTGACTCGACTTAGCGATTAGGTCTACGTTATCGACTTTCGGTGGCACGGCTTCGCCACGTTGCCAAAGGTCTGGTTCTTTATGAAGACGATCAAGAGTAGCGATCGCAGTAGTGGCAGAAATTGGTAGCTCGACTATTGGCGCGATCGCCACTAGAGTGAGCATAAGCATCGAATTTTTAAAGAAAATCATCAAATCCTCCCATGGACTTTTCGGTAGTACTACAGCAATTTTTGAATGGCTTATCCATAGGCAGTGTTTACGCAATTTTTGCCCTCGGCTACACCCTAGTGTTCTCAATTTTAGGGATCATCAATTTTGCCCACGGTGCAGTGTTTACTCTGGGCGCATATTTTACCTATGCCCTCTGTGGTGGCGCATTTGGATTTAATGGACTTCTCGCCAATCTAGCTTTACCCAAGTTCTTACACCTACCATTTTTCATCGCTATTTTTGTTGGTAGTACACTCACAGGACTTGTCAGTATTGTAATTGAACGGATTGCCTTCCGACCACTACGCGATCGGCAAGCTGACCCTCTGCTCACACTAGTCTCTAGCCTCGGAGTTGCTGTCGTCATTGTGAACACAATTCAATATCTCTTTGGGGCAGAAAGCTATAGTTTCCCTAGTAACATCTATGGCAATTTGCCAACAGCGATTAACTTTGGCTCTGTAGATAAACCGATCGCCATTCGTACTGTCCAAATTGTAATTTTTGCTGTATCCATGTTGATCCTTTCAATTCTTACCTATGGGCTTAACTTTACAAAGCTCGGTAAAGCAATGAAGGCAGTTGCCGAAGATAGGGTTACTTCTAGCCTCTTGGGTATCAACACAGAATCATTTATTTTACTGACCTTTTTTGGCTCAGGCTTTTTAGGAGGACTTGCAGGGACTCTCGTGGGTTCGAGCGTCAGCATTGCGGGGCCCTATTTTGGAATTGGGTTTGGACTTAAGGGATTGGCTGTGATCGTTTTAGGTGGACTAGGCAATGTTCCTGGAGCCGTTGTTGGCGGATTTGTACTAGGAATTGCTGAATCCTTTGTTCCCGCCGATCAGTCAGCTTACAAGGATGCTGTTGCCTTTGCTTTGTTATTTGCGGTTTTAATTTTGCGCCCCCAAGGGCTGCTAGGCAAAACTTTTGTGCAAAAGGTTTAGTAGATAAATTCTTTTGTCATCATTACAAACGAAATACAGTGATTTGCGCTTAGTCAAAACCCAGAGAAATTGTGGGAGGCGTCGCTCCGCGATGCCTCCCACAATTTCATGGGCTGTAAAAATGCCATATGGGGAAATATTGCTTTGTTTTGAGTTTCATTTAATTTTGTGTATTGCCATAGATTGCGGAAAGAAATAGTCGTACTCTGTATTCTGTAACACAGACATTAAGTAGCTGAGCATAAAAATTTTAGAGCCTACCGTCTTGTCCCACCCACATAGCGAATGCTATGGCTTTGGTTTTAAAAATTACTAAATTACTTACAGGGTCTTGAAGCTTTACCTAGCACAAGAAATTTTTTTAAGTCTGGCTAATCGGCTTTAAAAGTTTTTTCTAGTCTTAAGAAAAAAGACACACATCTGTAATAGCAAATCAAGAAGTAGTTACACTATTTCTTGATAAAAAACCTTACTGGGTTCGGATTTCAATTCACAAAACTGCATGCTTTCGTAGATTGGGTAACTACCATCAGAGAATTAATGTTGTGTAGAAGCCAATATTTAATAAGCACACAAGAACCTATATAGAGAGTTTGAATATGTTGCAATCACTGTATTATTCCCTTAGTGCTATTCAAGAAGAAGTTAGACACTTAGTTGAAAGTGGTCGTCTCAATCGTAGCCAGCCAATTCATACTCTTTGTGCCTTCTTTGGCGATCGCGAGTGGTGTCAAATTGAGCACGAACTTGAAGAAAATCATTATTTATTGCGCGATCGCATTTGCGATCTAGTCAGTCATGAATGTTGGCTAAGCGATTAAAAAATCACTCTATTATTAACAAAAATCAATCATCATCTTTTGTACTTTCAGCATTGAAAGTATAAAAACCATTTTTTAAAAGACATCCATAGGATGTCTTTTAAAAAATGGTTTTGACAATGAGAGTTACTATTACTTTATATTAAAAAATTAGTAGAGATTTTCTATTCAAATAGCGTCAAGATATATTTTTGCGAACAACATTTGCAAAAGTATATCTTGATGCTATTTAAATGATTTATTTAATTTTTATACCTAAATTATTTTTTTGAATATTAAAAATATCTTGTCATAGGACAAAATAAGGCAAACATAATTACTAGAAAAGTAAGGAAATATTATTCCTGATCCGCGCAAAAGCTATACAATTTGTGTAGGTATAGCGGCAATTGCTAACCATGTAAGCATCAATGGAGGTATTTGAAGCCATTGGCGAATCAGCAGGAACAAAAACAGGGTCAAAGTATTAACCTAATTAATCGCCTCAGAAAATTTGTTGACCAATCTGCTAATATGCTGAATTTAGAAGAAGATGTGGCGATAGATAGGGGCATGACTCAAATTATTAAGTCGGCGGTAATGGTAATCGGCGGTGGAGAGGACAAAGTTCAAGACCGTAAGATACTCAAAGCCTTTGTAGAAAATTCTGGTGGTTCTCAAGCTCGCATTGCGATCATTCCTTGTGCTTCGCGAGAGCCAGATATCATTGGGAGAATTTATCATGACATTTTCACAGAACTTGGTGCGGCGGCTGTAGAGGTCTTGGACATTCGCGAGCGTCCTAAGCACGATTATACCGAGGCTGAGGCTTTGGTAGATCAGTTCACAGGCATATTTATGACTGGTGGTGACCAATTGCGTCTATGTGGGTTGATCGCCGATACGCCTTTTGCGATTACGATCGCCAAGCGCATCGAGGAGCATCGTCTAGTTCTGGCAGGAACCAGTGCTGGAGCGGCTGCCATGGGATATCACATGATTTCTGGTGGTAGTAGTGGTGAGTCTCCCCACAAGGAGCTGGTCAACATGAGTACAGGCTTGAACATACTACCTGAAATTATCGTTGATCAACATTTTCATAATCGCAATCGGATGGCGCGTCTGATGACTGCGATCGCCGCTCATCCCGACAAGATTGGTATTGGTATTGATGAAGATACGGTGGCAATTTTTGAGCCAAACCATACAATGCGCGTTATTGGGCGCGGCACTGTTACAGTAGTTGATCCAGGGGAGGTTTCCTATAGCAATCAGTTATGGGTAAGTGGATCAGCACCATTAACTATTCACAATCTGCGGGTACATATTTTAGCGGCTGGCTGTAAGTATCACTTACTCAAACGTATTCCCATCAGTCCTTCAGTGTAAAGAGAAATGGCGGCGCAAAGCGCCGCCATTTCTCTTTATAGATTTACAGAAGTAGCACTGTGACGCAAACGATTTAAGCTTTTGTACTTTCGGCGCACAAAGCGTAAAAAAGTTAGCCACTTCTGGGCGGGATAGTCAAAAAATGAGAATATATCACCGTAAGCCTCAAAAGCATTTTGATGATGCAACCAATGTCTTTCGGGAGTGGTGATAAATAGGAAGTCACACCATGTCTTAAAAGGCTCTGGAGTCCTCCATTCAAGTATGGAGACGTGTCTCCATACAACATGAATCTCACCCAAAATAAGTCCAGCAATAGTACCCATTGCTGAAAGCTGCCATAACCAAGGTGCAAATATAAAGTAAGGAACTGCGCCTAAAATGCCATCTAGCAGGACAAAGGGATTTTTGGTAAGCACCGCATAATGTAGAAAACTACGGTTTTTACCATGATGGACGATGGTGTGAAATTTTCCGAATACGTGTTCAGGAACGTGATAGAGAAACGTTGAGAAGAAGTCTCCTAAAAGAAGTAGCAGTATTACAGTGGCGATCGCCTTAATTATCTCTAAAATGACCTCTGATATAACTTCCAAATTAAACCCTCACAACTTTGCCTAAGCCTAGAAGATGAAGTTAAAGTTGGGTTTATAGTGAGGTTAAGAATAGATCTATAAACAATAAACTTACCTAATCTGCCCAAAAATCGTTAAATTAAGCTCTAAACGAACTTAAAGAAACTTAATCTTATTCCAGCTATTTTAGTAATTTCTTTCCTGTGAATAATACCGAACCAAAACCCGAAAGCGAGTAGCGGCAATTTGTGCCGCTACTCGCTTTCGGGTTTTCTAAGACTGGCGATCGCTATAAAACAGTATTATCATTCTGCGAATTTGACTTAGTAATATTTTCTAGGCGATCGCTTAAAAAGCGATACCATCCCGCCGCAATATCAACATCAGTAAATCTAATGCTAGGCATTTCTCCATTTTTAAGAACTACTTCGAGAGAAATCTTTTTGGCATTAAGCGGAAATTCAGAATCCCTAGCATCATAAAACTTGCTGTCAATCCGAAACCTAACCCTTTCAATGTCTTGAAAGTTAATTGATCGCACATCTTGAGGATCTTTGCGGGTTGGTCTTCCCCATGTTAAGAGATCGCCCTTTTGCCCCAGTACCGCATAAATATCGTACTTATGGCGTTCAAACTGTTCAGCCCATCGCTTATAAGCTTCGACCTTCTGATACTCATTCCATCCAGACCAAGCCAGCCAAAAGAACACCACTAGTAGAGGTAGCCACAATAATCCACGTTCCATAGATTAAAAATTTATTTTTTTACTAATCAATCTTGCTGCACTTTACGCAGAAAAATCTAATTTTATTATCAGCGTGGAACGCTGCTTTTACGAGTATGGAGGGGCTCGAACCCCCGACCCTCAGAACCGGAATCTGATGCTCTATCCAACTGAGCTACATACCCTCTTGAAATGAAATCATAGCATAGCTCTTAAGCAAGGCGCGAGTGGCAAATACTAAAACATAGCAATGTGGCGCTTCGCGCCGCTATTGCTATTTTGGGGCTTAGGCATTGCTTGCACTGCCAATTCTGCAATATTAACTATTAAAAGAAAAGCGTCGTACAGCCAATAAGCTCCCCATCACGCCAATTACAGAGCCAAATATTACCAATACTGTGGGAAGCAAAATTTGTAACCTTAAGTCCGTGGTCAAGCCAAGGGTAAGCGATTTAATCAATTCTGGCTGATTGACGATCGCCTCACCCAAAAGATTAATACTAAGCATCAGCATCCCATAGGCTGCGACAGCTCCCGTAATCCCAAAAAATACACCCTGTAGAACAAAGGGGAAATAAATCCACACAGCCGTGGCTCCCACCAATTGCATCACCTCTATTTCCCGCCGCCTTGCTAACACAATCAACCGAATCGTCGTCGTAATTACAGCGATCGCAATGATAGTAAAAATTGCCACAATCGCCACACTGCTATTACTCAAGGCTCGACGCAACTGACCAATGCGTTCGACCACTTCATTGGTATACCAAACTTCATTGATTCCCTGTAAACCTGAAATACGCTTAGCCACATCAGGTACGCGATCGCTAGATACAGCTCTAACTTTAAACTCATCCACAAGAGGATTACCTCCTAACTGCTGGGTTGCTTGGCTCAAGTCATTTTTACCCAGATCTTGCATCAAGTTTTGCCATGCATCCTCTTTGGGAATCAACTTCGCTGCCGCTACACCATCAACTAGCAATAAGCGCGATTGCATCGACTCCCCTGTAATGTTTTCATCAAGGTATACCGAAATTTCTAATTGGCTCCCCAACTGCCCCAACACATTTTCGAGTTGCCAAGAAACTTGTAAACTTGCCCCAAATAAAAACAGCAGTACTGCGACAGTACTGATCGCAGCCCAATTCATCCAGCCACCCCGCCGCAACCCTAAAAAAGTTTCACGCAGCAGATAGTCAATCTTAGTGAAAAATCTAACGACGTTTTGTACCATATTTACAGCCTTTTATATTTTTGCAATTTATGAAAGCGTTGTAGAGTCATACTTTTATAAATATTTCTGGGTTTTAAGTCTGCGCAAAGCACCACCACTTATGCTCTGGTCAATCACACGATGTAACCATTTTGCAAATGTAAAACTGGATGATTAGCAGCTCTGACCAATTGCTCATCGTGGGTAGTCAGCAAAACAGTAACGCCAAAGGAATTTAGCTTTTTTAAAATTTTGATTACTTGCCAAGCATTATCAGGATCAAGGTTTCCTGTTGGCTCATCAGCAAGCACTAAGGGAGGCGTATTGACGATCGCTCTGGCAATACTGGTTCTTTGCTGTTCACCACCTGAAAGCTCTTCGGGAAAGCAATCCGCCTTGTGTAATAGTCCAACCATTTTGAGAGCAGGTTGGACTCGCCGTTGAATTTCTTTATAGGTATAGCCTTGAGCCATAAGGACGAAAGCCACATTCTCAGAGACAGTACGCCGAGGCACAAGCTTATAGTCTTGAAACACAATACCGATTTTGCGCCGTAGCATCGCAAGATCATTACCTTTCAAAACGTTGAGATTAAACCCATTCACAATTACTTCGCCATCGGAGGCTTTCTCCGCACCATACAGGAGTTTTAAAAGTGTAGATTTCCCCGATCCCGAATGCCCTGTAATGAATTTAAAATCACCTTTATATAGCTCAACATTCACATCTCGTAAACCGACAGCACCATTAGCATAGGTCTTACGAACATTCTCTAATTTGACAATGACCGTCTTTTTAGTGCCAGTACCACTTGCCTCAGATTTTGTCCCTATATTTGGGCTGGGGACTTGTGCATTAAGTTGAGAACTAATTTTTGTTGGCAGTTTTAGCATTGGCGATCGCTTTTATAATCTGAAAAGCTAAGCATAGATACTCTAAGCTTGCCCTTTTTACTTGAGATTATACAGATCTAGTCAAGGGATCATCACTGTAGATTGTCTTAAAAAAATTTAATTTTACGCCAGTTTACGAAATGACATAGCAATTTGCATCCATTATTCGGAATTTCATACTCATAAGGTATTATGGGCAAAACTTAGCAGCAAATTAGAAAACCCCTGTCACGATCAAGGGACTATAATATGGGGCGCACCCACCCACATACTGAACCAGCTAAGGCATTTACTCTTAATCACTAATCAAATTTCATTCATAAGGTGATTAATATAGTGCTTTTAATGAGATAGTTTGGATTGATCAAAACTATCTATCAGACTTGCTAGCTAATAACATAAACACAAATGTCCATTCACCGAACCAATTGAGGGGTTATCAGCAGTGGCAGCTCATAAAATATTAGTAATAGACGACAGTCGTGTAATCCGCAATATGGTGCGGGATATGCTCCCTCCTGCCAACTTTGAAGTAATAGAAGCGGCAGATGGCATCAAGGGCTTAGAAATGATCCAACAGGCAAAACCTTGGATGATCATGCTGGACTTCCTATTGCCTCGGATGAGTGGGTTTGAAGTATATGAGGCCCTACAACAGAGTCCAGAACTGAGCCGTATTCCCCTAGTTTTGATGTCTGGTCGCAAGGAAGAAGTAACCAGTAAGATTTCGGAGCCGTTTGAAGATAAGTATTTGGTATTTATCGAGAAACCCTTTGAGCAGAAAGAATTGATTACAGCGATCAAAAGAGCTATGGTGCTTGTCCAAAAGCGCCCGCCAATATCAGTTATATCTGCACCGTCATCGGCGGCTGATATGGCAACCCATGATCGTATCGATGAGGGGCTTACCAAGAGAGTTGCGGATTTAGAAGAAAGATGTACAGTGTTAGAACAACAACTATCTACGCAGCAAAAGCAGTTTCAGCAGCTTGTTGATTTTATTAAGAAAAAATTAAAGTAGTTTTGTATCACTACTAAAGAGTAAGGCAGTGCGACGCACTGCCTTACTCTTTTTTGGGGTCTGACGAGCTGCCTGACCGACAAATTTAAAATCGCTAGAAAGCGTGCATCCCGTCCCCTTATTACAGCGCTTTGCGCTTAGTTAGAACCCAAATAAACTTGAGGAAGCGGCGCGCCGCTTCCTCAAGTTTATTTGTACTACTCAAAGCATCAATAGACTGTAGGGAGATTCTTTAGTCAGCTTTGACATTAATTAAGCGCAAGTTTGAGAGCTTTGCGCGGTAAAGGCTATAATCTGATTTTTTGTGATGACAGATTGGTTACAACGTACAGAGCTACTGACTGGTGCAGATAGCATTCAAAAGCTAAGCAAAGCTAACGTTTTGGTAGTTGGTATGGGCGGAGTCGGCAGTTTTGCGGCTGAATTTCTATGCCGCGCTGGCATTGGTCAAATGACGATTGTTGATGGCGATCGCGTTGACCCATCCAACAAAAATCGCCAAATTGTTGCCCTAGATAGCACGATAAACCTGCACAAAGCTGATGTGATGGCGGCAAGGATGCGTGATATCAACTCAGAAATTCAATTAACAGTAATTAAGGAGTTTCTTACGCCAGACCTGATGATGAGCTTGGTTACAACCAAATTCGATTGGGTACTAGATTGTATTGATAGCTTGCAACCGAAGCTATATTTTTTAGGGGCTGCTGTTACCAATGGAGTGAAAGTGGTTAGCAGTATGGGCGCTGGTGGACGTATCGATCCGCAGAAAGTTAGGATTGCACCAATTTTTGAGACAGATTGCTGCCGCTTTGCCTACAAAGTCCGCAAAGGGCTGCGGCGCAAGGGTTTTGCGGAGGCAAATATCATTGCGGTCTATTCTGAAGAGCTAGTAAATCGTGATTCTCTGCAACTTACTGACGGCAGCAATTTTAAGCGATCGTATTACGGTACGATTTCATATCTTCCAGCCCTATTTGGTTTAAATATGGCTAGTGTCGTTATCCGTGAGCTAATGAGTTATACCAAATAGGGATATGGCTGCGCCATATCCCTACTGTATTTCTATGAAGATTGCATTGAATTAATTTATAAAGCGAATGGCGGGAATCGAACCCGCAACATCTGCTTGGAAGGCAGAGGTTTTACCACTAAACTACATTCGCAACTTTTTACTTTGTACTTGCAGTTAACTATTATAGCAGCGATCGCCTATTTGTCAAAATCATTTGTCATTGGTCTAAAAACCGTAAAAGATTAGGGTTGGTTCAATGTGTAACCCTTCTCTTTTACGGTTAATTTAAAACTCACAATAGCCTTGATCCATTTCAATGCGATCTAAGACCTTAAGCGCTCTTGGGTCACCTAACTTGCGTAAGGCAGTCCTAGCGTCAGTCTGAACACTCAGATCATCGTCAATTAAGGCATTGATCAGAGCGTCAACGGCATCATGGTAAATTTCTTCTTGAAAATCAAGTTCACAGCGCATTTGCCCAACCAACTTGCCCAGTGACCAAGCACAATTGCCTCGTACTGCCGACATAGGGTCTTCCGATAAAGCCTCTGTTAAAGGTGCGATCGCTTGCAAATCACCTAACTGCCCCAAAGCACTAGCAGCCCACAGTCTAACGGCGGTAATGTCATATTTAAGTGCTGAAATTAGCGGTTGCAACCCTGACTTGGCGCGACAAGTACCTAATGCCCAGACGATACCTTTGCGAACATAGCCATTCCAGTCTTGGTTTAGTTGATTAATGAGAGGAGCGATCGCCTGTTCACTTTTGTTTCTGCCGAGGGCGTAGGCTACGCTCACTCGCACTAGGGGACATTCATCACTCAGAAGTTCGATGAGGCGTGGGATGGATCGAGGATCTTCTAGTTCACAAAATGCTCTCGCAGCCTGCATCCGCTCAAAAATTACTGCTGAGTTGAGAAGTAGCAGCATTTCATCAGGATCAGGAAGAGGTGGTTCTTCTTCGGGCAATAGGTCTAAGGGACTAAGAGTCGTTAATTCAAGATCTAATGTTGTTGTTGGTTGATCATTGAGTGTCATGGCGATCGTCATGGCAAAAATTTGAGCAAACTTAAATGCTCCAAGGTGTTCCTGATATCTTACAGTGCTTTGCGCTGAATTCCCAAAAAGCGAGGTTTGGCGCGAAGCACTCGCTTTTGGGGCTGGCTCCCCAATCAAGAAATAGCGCCCCTATTTCTTGATTGAGGAGAGAATTGCTGATGTATAGCAAAAAAAGTTTTGCTTAGGACATAAAACTAGAAGGTGAGTGGCGGCGCTCCGCGCCGCCACTCGCTTCTTGGGTTTTGATTTGTACTAACTAACTCTTGCTTTGCTATAGCATAGTTAGCTAGGCATAATTAAAAATCAGAGCCAAAACCTGTGGCGCACGCTGCGCGTGCGCCACAGGTTTTGGGTTTTTATATTTAATTGCGCCTAGCTACTTAGACACAATTTAGCAACAAGATATAGATAATGTTTCAACCCAGAGCCGAAATTATTGCTGATAGCATCAATTTACAAGGCGATCGCTTAACTACCTTTGTACTTACTTATCATCGAATGATCCATTCGGAGTTTATGACACACCGAATGCTCAGCAAAAACAGCAGCAGTAGTAGGGCAATTCCTGTTGAGAAAATGATTAAGCTAGTGGAGTCTCAGGAAGTCTATCCGCTGCACTGGGGCAAAAATCAAAAGGGGATGTCAGCCCAAGCAGAGGTGACTGAGGAGGAGATCAACATCGCCAAGGCAGTTTGGCAGGAAGCAAGAAATGATGCGATTCGTCATGCTAAGAAATTTGTAGAAATAGGCATTCATAAGCAAGTGGTAAATCGACTCTTAGAACCTTTTTCGACAATTACGGTAATTTGTTCAGGTACAGAATACAAGAATTTTTTTGACCAGCGCTGCCATCCTGATGCTCAGCCCGAAATTCAAAATCTTGCCCATAAAATGAAAGCTGCCTATGACGCAAATCAACCGCAGCAGCTAGCCGCAGGTGAGTGGCATTTACCTTTAATTAAGCAAGAAGATATTGACGAAATTAGCGATCGCCATGAATTAGTGAAAATTTCGGTGGGGCGTTGTGCAAGGGTTAGCTACCTCAATCACGATGGTATTCGTAGTCTCAGCGATGACATCAAGCTGCACGATCGCTTAATTAGCTCTAAACCTGCTCACTTGTCGCCTTTCGAGCATATTGCGATCGCCCTTTCGAGTTCTGAGAAACGAGCAAATTTTACAGGCTTTCAGTCCTATCGGTATGAGCTAGAACGCAACCAGTAAAAACGTTCAAAGCGTGGCAAAGCCACGCTTTGAATGTTTTAAGTGGGCTGGTGGCAAGTAATGCAATGAAACGCGCCGCCACCCAAAAGAATATGCTTAGCTGAAAGCCCGATTGCCTTGCGTGATGGGAAATATTTCGCAATTTCCTGCACTGCTTGTTGATCATTTGCCGAGCCATAGGTGGGGATAATCACATGGGTATTGGAAATATAGAAATTGAGATAGCTGGCGGGCATAATCTCACCCTCATCATCAAGAACCAGATTGGGAGATGGGACTTTAATCACATCGAGCTTACGCCCTTTAGCATCAGTCATTGACTCCAACTGTTCGGCAATATCTTTGAGAACTTGATAGTTGGGATCATCACTGGAAGTCGGATACATACACATAACTTTCCGCGGGGCGATAAAACGGGCGATCGTGTCGATATGTCCATCAGTATGATCATTTAATAGCCCCTCTTCTATCCACAATAATTTTTCAACTCCCAAAGCGGCTTTTAACCCCTCCGCGATCGCAGTTTGATCCATATGAGGGTTGCGATTAGGGTTGAGCAGACATTGCTTAGTGGTCAGACAAGTCCCTTCTCCATCCACCTCGATCGCCCCACCCTCTAGCACCCAGTCAAACTCAAACCTAGTAATATCAAGGGTCTGAAGTATCTGATCCGCCACTTGATCGTCATGTTCTAAGAAATATTTGCCGCCCCATCCATTCCATTGAAATTTAAGTCCTGCTAACTGACCTTCACTATTTTTCGTGTAAATAGGTGTAATATCGCGCATCCAGATATCACCAAAGGGAATCTGATGAAATCTCACAGGCAAATCGCCCAGCATCTCTTTAGCCAAATCAGCAGTTTCGGGTAGTACTAAAATCTCTAACTTTTCCGATAGGGCGATCGCTTTAGCTAAGGCAACAAACTCCGCTTGGACAATATCCAAATACTCTAACCACAGATCCCGATGACTGGGAAAGGCAAGCCAACAAGCACTATGGGGCTGCCATTCGGCAGGTTGTGCGTAACTGTTAAGTTTGGAATAATCCATGATTAATATGTATATATTTGGAGAACTAGATTTTTGATGGCGAGGCAAAGCCTCGCCATCAAAAATCTAGTTCTTTATTTTACGGCGCAGTAAACAAATCAAATCCTATCGTTAATTAAACCCAAACTAAGAAAGCTCTTAAAAATGTTGCTATGCAACATTTTTAAGAGCTTTCTTGGTTTGCATTTGCATTTTGCCTACGGCAAAATGCAAACCGCAATATTTTAGAACAAGCCTAGGGTTAGTGACTTGTCGATGGGCATAGTAGAACCAATACCCAAGTAAAGGGTAAAGGCAGTACCAAACAAAAATACTGCCATCGCTACAGGACGACGGAAAGGATTTTGGAACTTGTTAACATTCTCAATGAAGGGAATTAAGATCAAACCAACGGGGATCATGCTCTGTAGCAATACACCCAAGAGCTTGTTAGGAACAATCCGCAAAATTTGGAATGCAGGATATAGGAACCACTCAGGCAGAATTTCTAGAGGAGTTGCGAAGGGGTTAGCAGGTTCGCCAACCATGGTTGGATCGAGTACTGCCAAACCTGTGATCAAGGCGATCGTGCCAGTGATAACTACAGGGAACATATACAGCAGGTCATTAGGCCATGCTGGCTCACCATAGTAATTGTGTCCCATGTTCTTTTCCAGCTTGGCACGCAGGATGGGATCGTTTAAATCGGGTAGCTTTTCAGTCTTTGCCATGTTATTGCTCTACTTAAATAATTGCAGATTGCTTTTTAAAAATTATCCAATACAAAAATCTGAAGCTTGTAATTTAGAAGGTAAGTTCTTACAAAGCTTGATTACAAAGGACCAGAAATACCTTGCTTGCGGATCATCAAGAAGTGAGCCAGCATAAATACAGCAATCAACCAAGGCAATACAAAGGTATGAAGGCTATAGAAACGAGTAAGGGTTGCTTGTCCAACACTTTGACCGCCACGCAATAGCTCAACCAAGGTTCCACCAACTACAGGAATTGCTTCAGGTACACCAGATACAATCTTCACAGCCCAGTATCCAACTTGATCCCAAGGCAAAGAGTAGCCAGTTACACCGAAGGTAACGGTGATGACAGCAAGGATTACACCAGTGATCCAAGTCAATTCACGAGGCTTCTTGAAGCCACCAGTGAGGTATACGCGGAAAACGTGCAAGATCATCATCAAGACCATCATGCTGGCTGACCAACGGTGGATAGAGCGAATCAGCCAACCAAAGTTAACATCAGTCATGATGTAGCGAACAGAATCAAATGCTTCGGTTACAGATGGCTTGTAATAAAAAGTCATTGCAAATCCAGTTGCGAACTGGATCAAGAAGCAAGTAAGGGTAATACCACCAAGGCAATAAAAAATATTGACGTGGGGGGGGACATATTTGCTGGTTACGTCTTCGGCTAGCGCCCCGACCTCAAGACGATCATTAAACCAATCGTAAACTTTACTCATTTAATTGAAAAACCCAAGATTGCTGAACTGGTAATAACTTTTTGATAGCTTTGTCTTATTTTAGTACCTATGACAGATGTAGGCAAATTCAAAGACATTTTTTTAATAAGTTTTACTAAATTAATAGCAAATTTTTTAGCTTTTGACAGCCATTATTGTCACTTACCCCAAAAGATTAGTGTCGGCGCGAAGCGACAGTTCTCATTATAAGAGCTGTTTTTTGTAGGAATTGCACTTTTATGAATTGAAAACCATATCTAAAGCTCTTGGCGCACGCGCAGCGTGCGCCAAGAGCTTTAGGGTTTTATATTTAATTGCGTCCAGTTACTTAGAGAAGACATCAAAAAGCGCTATAAGCCTAATAAAAAAGCACCCGAAATCGGGTGCTTTTATTAAACTAATGGAATCGGGCAGAGTCGAACTGCCGTCCGCACTAGCGCCTAACCTCCTAGTCATTCACAGGTTTATCTGTTTTAATCCTCACAGAGGGAGTCGCTATTTATCTCTAGCAACGAAAGATGCACTGATAAAGTCTTAAGCGCCTAACCTATCAGAGAAAGCTGGGTGCAGCATCCGTTGGGGGTTGGAGTGACATATTTAACGGAGTCATACATCACACCTCGAAACCGAAATTTGGTTCTTAGGCAGCTACAGGAGCGGCTTTACGAGAAAAAGATACAATGTTGTTCGCATGTACTTGTTTGAGCCATTGATTTACGAGAGTTAGCCCGCTCTCGACCTGCATCAAAGGATAGCTTCTACTAACACGTCGAAACCCTTACGATCCCTTATCTCTTAATAGTACCATAATTTTTTATGATTAGGTTGGGTACAGCTCTCTGTATAAAACCAATTTCGATAAATTTCAGTGCCTTCAAAGCTGAAAATTGCCTCTGCAAAGCGCTGTAAGTATTTTACCGACTCTCAATTAGGAGATATTTCAATGTCATTTGTTGTCTCTGCGATCGCTTCACTTGTCTCAGTGTTGGTATTTTTTAGCAGTTATCGCCTTGTTGATAATCGAGTTGCTCAGCTTGTGATCAAGATAGTTGCGGGTTTGATTGGATTATTGTCAATTCTTGCCACATTCTCGCGCTTGGTGATTGTGATTCCTGCGGGCAATGTTGGGGTTGAAGATTTTCAAGGCAAGGTTAGCGATCGCACCATTCCCGCAGGACTGCATCTTGTTAATCCGTTATCCCGCATTGTTGAGTTTTCAATTAGGCTCAACAATATCAAAGAAGAGATATCGGCAACCTCCAAAGAGGGACTAGCTCTGGGTATTGATGTGGCTGTACAGTACCGTATCGATCCCGCCCAAGCCGCCAGTATTTACCTAAAAATTGGTGTAAACGAGCAGGAAATCATTATTTCGCGTTTTCGATCTATCTCTCGTGAAATCATCGCTAGTTATACTGCTGAAGAAGTCTATGCGACAAAGCGTGAAGAGGTAGGTTTAAAGCTTGCTGAAAGGTTGCGATCGCAGCTTGCTCCGATTGGTTTTATTGTCGATGAAGCTTTACTGCGTGATGTCAGAGTTCCTGAAACTCTACAAGCTGCCATTCAACAGCGCTTAAAAGCAGAGCAGGAAAATCTACAAATGAAATTTATCTTAGAAAAAGAAAAGCAGGAAGCTGATCGCAAAAGAATCGCTGCCCAAGGTAGTGCGGATGCTCAGAAAATTCTGGCGGAGGGACTGACTCCTGCGGTATTGAAATTGCGCGAGATTGAGGCTACGGAAAAGTTAGCTCAGTCTCAAAACTCGAAACTGATAATTCTCGGTAATAGCCAAAATACACCTTTAATTTTGCCCGTAGATCGCGAGGCAAATGTAGCTCGATAACGATATTTTAAGGCTTTCGAGGCTAAGACCGAATAGGTGGGTGCGGCGCGAGGCGTTGCACCCACCTATTCGGTCTTAGCGTATGAAAATTTTTACTTTTTTGCGATCGCTGATAGTTGAGGTGACTCGAACTGTTAAGATTTTTGGAAGGTTTAATAAAATTTTTTACAGTTTTAGTCATAAAACGCAGACAGGATCGCAAAACGTGAGAATTGCAGTAGATGCGATGGGTGGTGACTTTGCCCCCAAAGAAATCATTGAGGGAGCTATATTGGCTCAGACTCAATTAAAAGTAGATATAGCGCTAGTTGGCGATCGCGAAATTCTCGCAAATTACCTGAAGCAGCATAACTATAGAGAAAGCGAGCATTTAGAGATCGTGCCATCGGAAGGCATCATTGAAATGAATGATGAGCCACTGGAAGGTTTACGCCGCAAGCCCAACTCTTCAATTGCTGTGGCGATGAATTTAGTCAAGCGCAAGCAGGCGAATGCCGTTGTCTCCGCAGGGCATTCTGGGGCAGCTATGGCTGCAGCTCTGCTGCGGTTAGGACGATTGCCAGGGGTTGACCGCCCTGCGATCGGCGCATTGTTTCCGACTCAAGTTGCCCACAAGCCAGTGCTGCTGCTGGATGTCGGCGCTAATGTTGACTGCCGTCCCAAATTTTTAGAGCAGTTTGCAATTATGGGTTCGCTCTATAGTAAGTATGCGATCGGTATTCCCGAACCGAAAATTGGCTTACTCAATATTGGTGAAGAACCATGCAAAGGTAATGAACTAGCAATTCGGGTGCATCAAGCTTTGCAAGACAACCCACAAATTGTCTTTGCTGGCAATGCTGAAGGTCGAGACATACTCAAAGGGGAGTTTGATGTCATCGTTTGCGATGGTTTTGCAGGAAATGTCGTCCTGAAATTTGCTGAGGGTGTGGGCAATGCCGTCATGCAGATCCTCAAAGAAGAGTTGCCGAAAGGATGGCGCGGCAAGCTCGGCGCGTTAATTTTGAAGCCAAATCTCAAAAAAGTGAAAGAACGGATCGATGCCGACGAGTACGGCGGCGCACTGTTGTTAGGTGTCGCTGGTATCTGTGTGATCAGTCATGGTAGCTCTAATGCGGTTAGCATCCGAAATGCCATTCGTGTTGCCAAAGATGCTGTAGACAATGGCGTACTGGAGCGCATTCGTGGTCAGATTAAGCCCAGAGTGTCCGTCCCGTCTGACGATACACCTGATGATCCACCTACTTAAGGTTCTGCAATTTAAGTTTTCGGTGGTGCGGCTTTGCCACACTACCGAAAACCCAGTACAAGTTAAAACCCAAACCCCATAAGGTTTTTGGTATTACTCAGCCATTCAGTTCAAATACAATCAATGATTAACTCTGCCTCTTCTCTAGTCGGTGTACGCTTTGTCGGTAGTGGTTCCGCCGTACCCGATCGCGTACTTACTAATCACGACCTTGCCCAGATGGTTGATACAACAGATGAGTGGATCGCCTCGCGCACGGGGATTAGAGAAAGGCATATTGCCGACGGGGATGCTGACTCAGTGGCAAACTTGGCGGCTCAGGCTGGGCAGAAGGCGATCGCTGCCGCAGGCTTGTCCCCCGAAGATATTGATTTAATTATTTTGTCAACTTCGACGAGTGATGACCTGTTCGGGACAGCGGGGCGAGTCCAAAAAATACTAGGAGCCGAGAGAGCCGTTGCCTTTGATCTGGTGGCAGCTTGCTCAGGGTTTGTCTTCGGGATGGTGACCGCTTCGCAATATATCCGCACGGGGCTTTATCGCAATGTACTGTTAATTGGAGCTGATGTACTATCGCGATGGGTCGATTGGCAAGATCGGCGCACCTGTATTTTATTTGGCGATGGGGCGGGAGCCCTGGTTTTACAAGCCAGTAACGATCCTGTTACAGACAATCTTCTAGGCTTTGAAATGCGTAGCGATGGTAAGGGCAATGACCTACTAAATATCAACTACTCAGGTCGTAGCACTTTTGAACCAATCAGCATGAATGGTCAAGAGGTGTATCGGTTTGCAGTGCGGCGAGTTCCTGAAGTAATTGAGAAATCATTAAATATTGCCAATCTGACGGTCAGCGATGTGGACTGGTTGATTTTACATCAGGCAAATCAACGCATTATTGATGCTGTGGTCAATCGGTTTGGCATTGATCCAGCTAAGGCAGTTAGCAATATGGGCAAGTATGGCAACACCTCCGCCGCCTCGATCCCGATCGCACTGGATGAATGGGTACAGGCTGGAAAAATTGAATCAAATCATATCGTGGCGATCGCAGGATTTGGGGCAGGGCTGAGCTGGGGTTCAGCAGTATTTCGCTGGGGTTAAAAGCAATCCCTTTGCTATACCTTGAGCCGATTTTTAGGAATCCATTTACTTAGTCCTTCTAAGCGATCGCGCCATGTTACACAGTCTCTAACTTCATCAGGCAATAAGCTTGCCATATATCTCAGTTCCGATGGAGCTAAAGGCGATCGACCACAAAAGAAAGGATGACGAGGTTTGCGGCTACAGTAACCAAAAAAGATAGCTGAGCGCTCAAATTTAGTAGGTGGCTTACCGCGATGGTAGTAGCGGGCTGTGTCTACAAAAATTACTGTTCCTGCCTTACCCACATAACTATTAAACCAATGGGTCTGCATTTGCTCAGGTAGCATCTCCTGAATTTCCTTATGAAAAGCAGTCCTATAGCGGCGTAGCGTTTTAGTTCGGATCGCCTCACTAATTAATTCATTGGCTTCAGGTGTCACACATTCAAAGGGTCCGCCATCTTCGTTAACGTCATTGATGTAGACACCAATCTTAATCATTTGCCAGTCTTCCTTATCTCGATGCCACTTACGCGGCCCGCTCTCCTTGCTGTCAGGAATACTGTAGTAGTAGGAGAGTCCATCGTAGGCAACTGGTAGCTTGAGATAGTTCTCAATAATTCTCAACAGACTAACATCAGCGCCCCACAGAAATAATTCTGGATAACGCAAGATCTGTGTTGAATCAATATTTAATGTGTGTTTTCCTGCATGAAGAGGATGCTCAGCCTTAAGCTTTAGCTCCTGTGAGATAATTTGCGCCGCTTTTAGAAATTTGTCACTGTTAGGGATTGATAGGCTGTCTAAACTAGCGATCGCTACTCCATATTTCTCTAGGTCGTGGACGATCTTCGCCTCTTTGTCGGTCGGCTTACTCAGTAAAACTTGGTAAGTATTTATAAACTTCTGGTAGCGCGGATAAAGAATATTTTGCTCAATAAACTCTAAATTACTTATAAATAAGGCAATATCTGATGGTGTACTCGCTAACCTTTGCCATAACTTATCAGCAGTCTGACAAACTTGAAAGATCAATCTCTTTGGCATCCTTATGAAACCTTTAGGTACAGCTCTGTGTATTCAACTAGCCATGTCTTCGGTTCATACGAGGGACTTTAAATAATAAAAAAAGTTCCTACTTCTGAGACAGCCAGCATTACATAAAATGCTGAATGTCGAATAATTCCTGACTAAAGCTTATCCCAAATATTGATTTATACCAATTCACAAAAGTGTGACTGCACTTTTGTGAATTTAAACCCAAACCCTGTATGGTTTTTTAAATAAGGGTTTTCAAATGCTCTCCTAAGTAGCTAAGCAAAATTAAAACCCTAAAACCTGTGATGCACAAGCAGGGTGCACGACAAGTTTTAGGGTTTTACATTTAATTAAGCCTAGTTACTTAAGCGTTGATCAGTCTAGTGAAGTGCGGGTTTATTTCCCCGCCTTTGGCGGGGAAATAAACCTTCGTACCTCTATTGCTTGAAAATTGCTATGTACAATTTTTAGTTCACAATATAGAGATCATCAGTGAGATCATCAGTTTACGACCTACCAAGACTGGCGACAGCTATATAAATTCATCTATTGCAAAGCAAGAGTTAGTTAGTACAAATCAAAAACCAGAAGGCGAGTGGCGGCGCTCCGCACCACCACTCGCCTTCTGGTTTTATGTCCTAAGCAAAACTTTTTCGCTATACATAAAGCTTAAGACTGACGAATCTGAAAATGTTGTTGAGGAACGGCAAAACCTGATTCGCTAAAGCTTTCACGGATAATCCGATTGGTATCGAAGTAAACTTGCCAGTAATGGGCGTTATTACAAAAAGGGCGAACAGCTAGAACCGCACCCATCGGCGTGAACCTGATGATTTCAACTTGAGGTGAAGGGTTGCTAACTACGTTAGGAATATTGCTAAGTCTTTCTTGGAGAACTCGGACAGCTTCGTTAGGGTTAACTGAGTGATCTAACTGAGCCTCAAGTTCAACTCGACGATAGGGGTTAGTCGAATAATTTTGAATATTGTCCGAAAAGAGTTTGTTGTTGGCGACAAAGGTACGCACATTGTCAGGAGTGTCAATGGTAGTCACAAACAAGCCGATCTCAACGACAGTGCCTGTGACTCCACCAGCCGAGATAAAATCACCAACCTGAAAAGGACGCAAGACTATTAAAAATGCACCTGCTGCAAAGTTCGCGAGTAAGCCACTCCAAGCCGCGCCGATCGCTACACCAGCCGCCGCCAATAAAGCCGCAAAGGAGGTAGTTTCAATTCCAAAATAACCAAGAATTGCGACTACTAAAACAACATTGAGGACTACAGAAAGACTGGCTATCAAGTAACCGATCAAAGTAGGATCGATGCGTTGATTTTTGAGGGTTCTTGATGTTAGCCCAGTGGCGATTTCGATTAACTTGCGTCCAACAAACCACAACAGGATTGCGGCAATAACTTTAAATGCTGCTCCCGCAAGAAGATTTAGGTTTGTGGTGAGGATATTTTGAATTGTGGCTGGATCCATTACAGTAAAAACTCTCTCTCTAGAAGACAAATATCTGAAAGTTTATAAATTTAGCAGACTCGAGTTTCGTCAAGACAAAAAATGGTGTTGCCATTTTTATCTCAAAAACTCTTACAGCCCATTACGGCTTTGAGCAACACAGAGAAATTTTTAAAAGCGTTGCAAAGCAACGCTTTTAAAAATTTCTCTGTGTTTTCAGTCCACGTATCAACCCCAAAAAGAATGCTGATACTTTTTGGAATTGATATCAAGCAGATCATCATAAATAGACTAAAAGCCCAAGATTTTTAGCTTATTTATGGCTAGGCGTTTACAGTGATTTTTATGATGAAATCGATTTGATCTTTTCAGTATTTTTAGCGCTAAAAATACTGAAATCATCTTTTGGAAGACTATTTTCTACTAGCCTCTAAAACACGATTTTCTTTATAAAAACTAAAGTCTGTAAAGCTCCTAACTGACTGCTATTAATATTTACTTAATGGGGATAAGTTTTGGGAATTTATTAATATTTTGTATTCATTTGACTAAGTAGCTAGGCATAAGTAAACCTAAAAACCTAGAGAGCTGTTCCGCCCTCTAAGCTGGCAGAACAGCTTCTGGTTTTAGGTTTTAACTATGGGGAGATACTTACTACGTCTTTCATAGCCCTTTGCGTTCAAACGAAACTCGTAGAAAATTTCAAGAAGTGGATAATAGAGTTTAGAGATGATGAATTTTTGCGGTAAGTAGGTAGGCATAATTAAAAAACAGAGCTAAAAACTGTGGCATAAGCTGTGCGTGTTCCGCAGTTTTTGGGGTTTTATACTTAATTGCACTCAGCTACTTACAGATTAAAAATAGATTAAGCCAAGTTAAAAGCTAAATTTTATGAGTCGTTACTTCAAGCGCGATCGCCAAATAAAGGTTCCTGAAAATCTAGTTCGCGATTCAGCCAAAGAAAGAGTCGAGATGTTTTTTTGTCTTGTGCCTGTGTTTGGGTTAATTCCTTCAGCGATCGCCCTTGTCAGACAACGCAGTAGTCGTAAAGTACGCGATGTCAGTCAAGTAGCGATCGCGATGATGTTGGCTTGGGCGATTGCTTATAGCTCAATGGGCGGTGTACCCACGGAAGGAGCATCATTACAGGTAGCCAGTGAGTTAGTCAAAGGTTCCTTAAGTTCAGGTTATTTTGCGATTTGTCTATACCTGATGTATCGCCTCTATCGCCACCAATCTATCGGGCTGCCTTGGCTTAGCCGCGATCGCGACAAGTAAAACCCAATTTTTTGTGCATCGCAGCTTAGCCGCGATGCACAAAAAATTTTTAGGTTTTAATTAAGCGCAAAGCTCGTTAACTCAGTAAGATAAAGGACTGATTTTGCTTAGCCTAGCCATACTATGCAAAACTCATCCTTTACTAAATTGCAGACTTCTAAGGCATATGAGCAAAGACTTTGAATCTATTAGCGATCGCTTGCCGCCTCAAAATATTGAGGCGGAAGAGGCTGTCCTCGGCGGCATCTTAATTGATCCAGAGGCAGTGTCGCGTGTGCTGGATACTCTGCGTCCTGAAATGTTTTATGTAGCAGCACATCAAGAAATATTTAGGGCTTGTTTATTGCTACATAACCAGTCCAATCCCACCGACATGATGAGCTTGACCACATGGCTCAGCGATCGCGATATGCTCGAAAAAATTGGTGGGCAGACAAAAATTGCTCAACTTTGCGATCGCACCGTTAGCGCGGTCAATATTGATTTCTATGCTCAACTAGTAGCTGATAAATATGCAAGGCGTAAACTTGCTGAAGCCGCTAGAGGCGTAGTTGAGATTAGCTATAGTAACGAAATTGAATTAGCCCAACTCCTCGATCAATCGGAACAAAAGATTTTTGCGGTTACGCAATCTCGCGCTCAACAAGGACTTACCCCTGCGGCTGATATTCTCACGAAAACCTTTTATGAATTAGAAAATCGCTTTAATTCCCTTGGTACTGGTAATTCCACCGCTACAGGTTTAATCACGGGATTTTATGATTTTGATGCGATGACTAATGGATTACAGCGATCGGATTTGATTATCCTCGCTGGGAGACCGTCAATGGGAAAAACTGCCTTCGGGTTAGAGATAGCGCGAAAGATGGCAGAAATTCATCGCTTACCTGTGGCAATTTTTAGCTTGGAAATGTCCAAGGAGCAGCTAGTTTACCGTCTCTTAGCCAGTCAATCCAAAGTTCGCTCCAGTGATATGGGCATTGATAGTAATCGCCTCCGCACTGGACAGATTAGTGAAAATGAATGGGGAACGGTGGCAATGGCAATTAGTGGACTTTCGGAATTGCCCCTATTTATCGATGACACGCCCAATCCACCGATTACGGAACTTCGCTCCAAAGCTCGCCGCCTTCAATCAGAAAAGGGTGGGGTACTAGGATTAATTCTGATTGATTATTTGCAATTAATGGAAGGATCTGGTTCCGACAATCGTGTGCAAGAGATTTCGAGAATTACGCGATCGCTGAAAGCTTTAGCCCGTGAATTAAATGTGCCTGTAATCGCGCTATCCCAACTGAGTCGAGGCGTAGAAGCGAGAACTAATAAGCGTCCAATGCTATCAGACTTGAGAGAATCAGGGTCAATTGAGCAGGATGCGGATTTAGTAATCAACTTATATCGCGACGAATATTACAATCCAGAGACTCCCGATCGCGGTGTTGCTGAGATTATTATTGCTAAACATCGTAATGGTCCCGTTGGTACGGTCAAATTACTGTTTGAACCACGCTTAACTAAATTTGAAAATATGGCTTCTAGCCGTAGTTGAGGGGCGTGCTACAAAAATTCGTTTTCTTCAGTCTTAACTAATTCAGTAATAAACTTATGCAACCATTTGGACAGAAAACTGCACCGATAACCTTGGTTATCTCCGAAGTTGTTGAACCAAATCTCATAGAAGAATATGAAGCTTGGACAAGAGGAATCAATCAAGCAGCCCAACAATTTGAGGGGTTTGTAGGGGTTGAAGTCATTCGTCCTCGCGATCACCAATATCCTGAATACGTAGTCATCGTTAAGTTTGACAACTATGCACATTGCAAAAGTTGGCTAGCTTCTCCTATTTATCATCAATGGATGGAGAGATCTCAAGAATTTATTTCTACGCGATCGCAACAACATCAGCCAAATGGATTAGAACTATGGTTTACCTTGCCTAAAAGTAAGATTGGAAGTCGTGAAGAACCTCCCTATTACAAGCAAGTAATTATTGGTGTAATTACAGTATATCCATTGATTTTGCTAGCTAACCTGCTTTTAACCCCATTTCTACAGGGTCTCCCTACTTTGTTGGGCTTACTTATTTCTGTGGTCTTTGTATCAGCCTTACTGACTTATCCAGTAATGCCCTATTTGACCAAGATATTAGCTTTTTGGCTTTATCCCTCATCATCTAAACCAACTAAGAAAAAAAGAGCATTACCCAAGAAGTAATCCTAAAATAAGAGAACAGATGGAGAAATTTTATTAATCATTTACTTTTTTGGTATTTTGTTAGCGATCGCATCTTGACTGATCTGACAAATTTCGCGATGGCAGTGACCATTACTTGCCACAATCGTTCCCCATTGCCGTAGCTCTAGATTGTTGTAAGACAGCAAAGATAAGTCGGCGTGGGTAAGCTGTCCTCCTGCTTCGGTCAAGATAATTTCGGGAGCGCAATAGTCCCAGTCTTTAGGGGCTGACTTTCCCGAAACGGATATATAGACATCAGCACTTCCTGAAGCGATCGCAGCAAACTTACCACCAATACTACCAACGGCGATTTCTGCAGCTTTGGGTAACTGCTCAAGAATATTTTCCAGTTGGTAATTACGATGGCTGCGGCTAGCAACTACCACCATTTGATCAAGCTTTACCTTATCGGAGACTTGAATTCGTTGTTGAGAGCCATCCCTAGTTTCGATAAATGCACCATTTCCTAAAATCCCTTGAAATAGGCGATCGCGAGCTGGGGTTGCCACTAGCCCCAGTACAGGGCGCTGTCGATAGGTCAATCCAATATGCACAGCAAACTCATCGGTGCGCCGAATAAAGTCACTAGTGCCATCCATCGGATCGATAATCCAGACCCATTCCTGTTCTAGTCTTGCTGCATCATCCTCAGTCTCTTCACTAAGATAAGCAAAGTTTTCTGTGCCAAAGGTTTTTTGAAGTTGGCTCAAAATGAAATCATTGGCTGCCAAGTCTGCCGAAGTGACATTACCTTCTTCCCCACCTTTAAATTGGATTACTAAATCTTGAGGTTCTTGATAGTACTTCATCAAGATATCCCCAGCCCCCCAAGCGATCGGGCGAGTAAGCGACATGATTTCGACTAAATTTAGCATCTTGGATTTTGGTGAAGCTGATATTTTGTACTATAGCAAAGCAAGTTTTGCTTAAGACATAAAACCCAAAGATGGGTAGCTAAACAAAAAAGAGAGGTGAGCTTTGCTCACCTCTCTTTTTTGTTTAACCACAGCCACAACCAGACTTCTTACAGCCCGTTGATCCTACAGGATGTCCATCAGCGCAGGCTTGACTGCAATAGGGCTTACCCTCAGCCATAATTGCGGTTTCCAGAGAGACAATGCAAGTGCATTTAGGGCAAGCACATTTAGTTTCGGTAAGAGTAGTCATTATTTAACCTTGTTTAACTTTTAATACTATATCTGAATATATATTCATACGTCAACTATTATTAATGTAGACTTGTCTCTCCCCAAGAAATGGAGGTACGCAACGAAGCCGCACATCTCTATTTGTTGGGGAGAAGGGTGTGAGCCGCCATGCGCTTATTGGGTTTGCTGCGATACAATATATTTATGTCAAATGTTGCTCAAGTCTCTGTCGATCGCTTAAAAGAACTGCCAACCTGTGATCTCCATGCGATCGCCCCTGAAGTCTCGCAAGAACTGATTGACGGGATTTTACCTATGGAAAAGGCTCAGGTTATGGCAGAGTTTTTTGCACTTTTAGGAGATCCCAATCGATTGCGGATTCTGTCAGTTTTATCTAAAAGAGAGCTATGTGTTCATGATCTGGCAGCTTTGGTAAGCATGAGTGAATCAGCGGTTTCTCATCAGTTGAGGGTTCTTCGCACAATGCGCCTAGTCAGCTATCGCAAAGATAAGCGCCGCGTGTACTACCAATTACTTGACCATCATGTTTTAGAACTTTACCGTGCTGTTTCTGAGCATTTAGATGAATAACACTTATGTGAGTTGAAAACCAAACCCAGTATGGGTTCTTAAACAAAGAAATGGCTTCGCCATTTCTTTGTTTGGTATGAGGCGGCGCTTCGCGCCGCCTCACTTTGTAAGCACTGCGATGTAAAAAATCAAAAAAGCCAAAATTCGTTTCATAATTAAAAACTAAAGCCCTATCAAATTTTTTTAATGATTGAAGTTATCCAATCAGTCTTGCAATCAACTATTGACGGGATTGCAGTTGGCAGTGTTATTGCACTCGCGGCAGTTGGTCTGACCCTTACTTACGGTATTCTTCGCCTTGCTAACTTTGCCCACGGTGACATTCTGACACTGGGTGCGTACCTCGCTTTTTTTGCGAATACAACCTTGAATCTGGACATTTGGCTGTCGATCGCTTTGGGAGGTGCAGTTGCGATCGCCTTCGTCTTATTGTGTGAAAAGGTTCTATGGCAACCACTGCGAACCAAGCGAGCTACATCCACAACGATGATGATTGTCTCAATTGGTTTAGCTTTAGTGATTCGTAACGTGATTGTTTTGATTTGGGGCGCGAAGCCTCAAAAATATAATTTGCCAACTTTCCCTGCAATTAGACTCATGGAGTTGTCGATTACCCGCAATAAAATTGTGGTGATTGTCGCTGCGATCGCCTTAATTGCAGCCCTGTACTATCTATTGCAAAGCACAAAAATAGGTAAGGCAATGCGGGCAGTGGCTGATAATCCAGAACTGGCGAAAGTGGCAGGTATTAACGTTAATGCGGTAATTATCTGGACTTGGGTAATTGCGGGGGGGATGACTGCTTTTGGGGGCAGCATGTATGGATTGATTACTAATTTGCGCCCCAATATGGGCTGGTTTTTGATTTTGCCGATGTTTGCGGCGGTGATTTTGGGCGGTATTGGCAATCCCTATGGCGCGATCGCGGGAGCTTTAATTGTGGGCATTTCCCAAGAGGTCGCCACCACTTGTCCTGCGGCTCTGGGCGACTTGCAAAAATATTGCATTGGCACAGACTATAAGTTAGGTGTCGGACTGGTAATCATGATTTTGGTACTGCTGTTTAAACCTCAAGGTTTATTTAAAAGCACAATTTGATTTATAGCTGTTTCAAATAAGAGTTAGGGCTTCGACTTCGCTCAGCCAGCAGTATACGTTGGCTGAGCGAAGTCGAAGCCTCTTCTAAACATTTAAAATTGCTATAACTAATCAATCTAATCAAAAAGCTGTTTCGCCCGCTTAGCAAGCGGGCAAAACAACTTTTTAATGATGCTGAGCTACTAATTCTTGCAACTTGGAGATTAACTCCTGTTCACGATAGGGCTTACTAAAATATGCAGTTGCTCCCAACTCACTCGCTAACTTTTGATCATGTTCATTGTTTCGAGATGTAAGTACAACTACTGGCAAATGTCGCAACGACGCATCAGCGCGAATATCAGTTAAGACCTTGAACCCATCCATTTGCGGCATTTCCAAGTCCGTGATGATCACGTCAATGGTGAGATGGTTGTCCAAACTGGCTTTTAATAGGGCGATCGCTTCTTTGCAGTCCTGAGCCTGTTCAGTCACAAACCCTGATTTAGCTAAAGTCATTGCCAGATATCGCCGCACATTTGCCGAGGACTCAACGATGAGAACCTTGCTTGGCTGTGACGGACTCTGAACATTCATTCCCGATCTATCGGAATCAGACTTTACAGGATCGGATTCTAAGATATCAGGGGAGGACACTGTACCAAAAAAGTCAGACAGACTGCTCAAATTATCAATCTGTTTATCAGATAAAACGCTATCAACTAAAATTTCTGGCGGCTCAGGGTTGGGCAGATTGCTAGCGGCTAATATCTGATCACTAGCAGGCGATCGCAAGGATTGATTAACTATCTCAGCCGTACTTAGTAGAGCCACTGCCTGATTATTGCTCAAAATCACAGTACCCAGAAATATCTGTGGCAAGCTAATATCGCCTTCAACTTGATGGAAGGTTGCTTCTTGGTCATGCCAACAGCCATCGGCAAACAGTGCAAAAAGATTTTCTTCATGCTGAATCACCAAAAGTGCAGGAACAGAAGTATTGGGCATAAACCCACTAGCTCGGCGATGGAGGTGATTAGTTTGATAGGGGGAATTTAATTTCAGTAACGAATTAAGCTTGACAATGGGAATAGTGCGATCGCGCCACAGTAATGTTTTAGGTGTCTCTCGCAAATCACCATGCAGTTGAACAGGCAAAACATCTAACACAAACTGGCTAGGAATAGCCATGCAGATACGGTTGATATCAATCAGCAATACTCTAATTAGAGAAAGGGGATTGGGAAAACTAATTGTAAATTCTGTGCCTTGATTCAAGTGAGTCCGCACCGAAATCTTGCCTCCAACCGCCCGTATTTTTTGTCGAACATTACTCAACTTAGTGGAGTCGGCAGAGTATGGAGAATTCTCTCCATGGAAGTTAGGCTCAAAAATTAGGTTAACAATTTGATCGTCTTCCATATCAACGGTAGTCAATCTAGATACCCCCGCAATTAACGCAGATTGTTCCAGTTGAGCACGAATTTTATTGATATTAAGCCCACAACCATCATCGCTAACTGAAATTGTAATTCCTGAGTTTGTTTGCGTAGCAGTGATCGAAATTTTGGCTTGGATTGGCTTTCCTAACTGTTGACGCTCGTAGGGAGTTTCAATTCCATGCTTAAAAGCTTTACGCAGCAATATTTCTAGGACTTCAGCAATTGGTTCCGATAGCGATCGCTCAATGCCCACCTCCGCACCCTGCAAAATCAATTCAACTTGCTTGCCATGAACAGAGGACAGGTTTTGAAGAAGCCGAGGAAACTTGCTGACTAGACTAGAAACTGGATGCTTTAAAGATTGGCGGAGGTGCTGACGGAGGTGACTAACATCTTGATTGATCGCATCAGCCTGCTGTTGGGTGAGATCAAGCATATTCGACAGTTTGTCAAAGGTATGTTGCAACTGCGCGATCGCCGACTTATCTTGAGTAGCGGCTTCAGGATCGAGTAGTCCCACAGTTTGCCTAGCTTGATCTGATAGGAGCCGCAGTTCCTCTAGGTAAGCATCCATACCACCCTTGCGAACTACTAGTTCTTCTGACAAATCTCCTAGTATTTCCATTAAATTTAGGGGAATTTTAATGGTGTGATCATTAGATACTAGGGAAGCTCCCTTCAAGTCAGACAAGGTTAGGGGGGAGTAACTATGATAAATTGGCGACTCTTCAAAGGCTGTATCAACTTCTGGAGTCACAAAATCTGGAACTTGAAGATTTGGCTTCAGGGACTCCTGTGAGTCCACCATAGATAAACTATGGGAATTATCTTGAACTATGGACTCAGCTTTCTCAGTTTCTAAAGTACAAGAGTTATCCTCAAAAGCAAGGGGGTTCCAAAATAGACAATCATCGTCTTCTAAAGGGGCAAAGAGTTCGTGGGACTGAACCGAATCTCGGTCATCTATCTTATTATTCTTGTCCCCAAAATCTTCGTTCAGATTAAAGCTAGCTTCTAACTCCTTCAGTACCGAAACTTCGCCATTATCTACGCCTGACCAAGATTCTAAGCTAGAAATTTTAGTCCAAATGTCGTCTATATCTTCATATTCTTCTGTTGTTTCTTCTGGGGATGGATAGTCCGATATATCTTCATCTAAATTATTCCAGTTAAAACCTTGAAGCTCTGTTTCATCATCACTTCCAAGAAATCTATCACTGTTTGAGCCTTCAAAAATATTGACTAACATTTCGGGCATTGGCAAAGGATTAGGATCTTTTACCGTTTCTATATTGCTTTGATTAGCTGTATCCAATAAATCTTGATCTATCAAATCTAAATCCAATAAATCATCGAGATCACCATCAAAAGGGGTTGCTAACAAACTAGGAAATAAAGTTTGTAATTCCTGATCAGAGTTATCAAAGTCTATGCTTGATATTTGTGATAAATCATCATCAAATAGTTTAGAATCCTCTACTCCATTATTTAAAGTAAAGGGTTCGTCGTGGCGATCGCTTGATTCTAATGGCTCAATCTGAACTAATTTATCATCGTCTAATTGCAGGTGCTCTTTAATTTGTCTAAACAATTCTGCTTGTAAAGTGATCCAGTTCGGATTAGCTACTAAATCCAAACAGTAAGCATTAATAATTTGACTAAGTAAATCGATCGCCTCAAGCATCAAACCCTTTACAACCCAATCGATATCAAAATAGCGATCGCGCAGTAAGTTAATTGATTGGTCAAGATTCTGACTAATCAACAAAAAAGGCTGATCAGGTTGATAAAAGTCTGCCCTTGCTGCCGACTCCCTGAGCAAACTATTTGTAACAATTAAAAAATCAAGATGTTGATAGAACTTTGGATGTCCAACATCTAAAGTTGATGTTTTTTCTTTTAGTTCACGGATATAGTTTTGAGATTCTTCAATAAAAATCTGCTTAACTTTTGATATGTTTTCAATCATGGAAGGAGTCATTATGTATCGCTCTATTTAAAATTTAAGTAGTAGTCCTAAGTTACATCTCTAGTTTCATTCAACAAATAACATTAAGCTATCTAGCGAGTTTTAAAATGACTTAAAGACTCCTGTAAATCTCCAGAATACCGCTTGGTGGTCTTCATGAATTTCGAGACTTCTCCAGAAGAAACTAGGGTTCTCTGCGCTATGTGAGAAATATCCTTCATTAAGTTAGCAACTCCTTCTGATGTCTGGACTTGTGTCAATGTTGCCTCAGAAATTGACGACATCAAGCCATCAATTTGTTGAGAAACTAGGGAAATCTGTTGCAGACTGTTTTTGGCAGCGATCGCTAAGTTTGTGCTTTCGGAAACCTGTTGACTTCCTGTCTCAACCACAGCCATTACTTCACCAGTCTCTAACTGAATATTACTAATTAGAGTCTCAACTTCTTTACTCACCGCAACGGATCGAGCAGCCAACTCGCCCACTTCTTCAGCGACCATCACAAAGCTATTGTGCGAATCTCCTTTGCGAGAAGCAGCTAAAGTGGCGCTAATTGCCAAGAAGTTGGTTTTTACAGCAATTTCGTTAATCGTCGAAATTGCCTTAGCAATTTTTTGAGAAGCTTCGCCTAAGTGCTTAACTCGCTTGGCAGTGGTGGCAACCGTACTTTGTAGAGCATTAACTTTGTCCATCACACCATCAAGGGAGCGATCACCATCAGCTACATATTCAGCAACAGTTTGAGATGTCTGTAATGCTTGCTGGCTAGTATCTACAATTTTGGTGGCGGATAGTTTTGACATCTGAGCCGTATTTAGCGATCGCGTCACCACATCCACTTGTCTTTGAGAGACACTAGCTAAATTGGCGATCGCCTGCTCATTCTGTCCTAGAGAAAAATTAACCTGATTTGCCGAAGACTTGACCTGATTGACAATATTTTGCAACCCTCGCATTACATCATCAAAAAAGATAGTTACCTCATTGAGGTCACTATTAACGGCTTTAGTGGATACCGTAAGATCACCATCTGCTAAAGACTGCATCTCCCTGAGCATTTGCATTAGCTGACCCTGAAGCTCTTCTTTCTGGCGACGATAGCCTTCCAACTCAGCATTTCGCTGAACCATTTCTGAGCGCACCTTTTTGCCCAATCTCAGAATATTTTCATCGGTCAAGTCTTCGTCTTTTGCGTCCTGCTTTTCATCTCGTGCCAACTTAGCGAGCACCTTAAACAACTTCACCACCTGTAGCTGTAACCGCTGTTTCTCTTGTTCCTGCTTTTGCAGCATGATCTGAAACTGGGATGTCATCGTGTTGATACTTGCTGAAATATCAGACAGTTCGTCATGTCCAGCTACACTCAGGGCAACAAACTCAGCATCACCACGCAGCAAAGCCTTTAGAGCCATTCTAATTTCTTTCAGCCTACTGCTTAGCTTGCGAGATAGAACATAGGCAATCGTAGCTACTAGCAGAGGTGTGCCCGCTATCCCTAGTCCGATCGCCATCAGTAATTGTTGACTGCCAACCGCTGCCGATGACTTATTAACCGTAGTCAATACATCCCATGGAGCTAATCCATAATTTTGCATCTCCAAGACGGGCGCATAGGCAAGGATTTGCGTATTGCGATCGCTGCGGGTAATATCCCGTAGATCCGCTGAGTTAGCCGACCTCAACTCAGGTAGCATCGCAAAATCATCTAGAGCCTCTCCACCAACACTAACTGGTTGAGAGCTAGCTACATATCGATTTGAGCTATTAATCAAATAAAAATCAGTAACCCCATTGACCTGTGCCGACCTATCACTTGGACTCGTCGATTTCGCTAAGATGTCATCCCTTAGGGAAGTTTCCAATGGGTTTAAAGGAATCTCCACTTGGAGAATCGTATCTACCTTTTGAGAAACTGAATTCTTGACGGCAACCAAGGCATATATGGAGGTTCCATCCTTGCCAGTCACTGGTTCATTTAGGAACACATTATCCGCTGCACTAACTTTGGCAATAAGGCTAGGATCAAGATTAGTTACAGTATTAGACGTTTTTGCTGGCGCTTGCGCCACCACATTGCCGCTGGTGTCAAACACAGTCATATTGATGTACTGTGGGTAGACCTGACTATAGAGATTCAGTCGGTTTGTCAATTGTTGCCGATACTGTCTCTGTTGAGCTTGGACTTGAGCTACTGATGGTTTAGCGGCTGGTCTATTTGTCTGTAAGGTGTTTCTTCCTATCTCACTAGACATCAACAACTTCTGCAAAACCCTGATGTCACTAACCTGCTGCTGCAAGAAGTTTCCTGTAGCCTTAGCGATCGCCAAAGCCTGTGTCTTTTGCTGTTGTCGCACCTTCCCCAGTAACAGCCCATCTCCTATTTGATAGGTAGCTACTCCAAGGGCAATTGCAGGAATTGTTGAGACTAAAGCTCCCCAAAGCGTAATTTTTTGGCTCACACTCGAAAGCTTAAATATATCCTCCAAAGCGATCGGCTGAGAGGTCTCTTCATAGCGCCTATTCTTTTTAGCAGGTTTATTTTTGCGCTGCTTCTTCTTAATATTTCGGGTATTGTCTACAGGAATATCAATACTGGTACTAGGCGAAATATCAACATCATCAAACAATATCGCTCCTAAGGAAGAGTTGCCGCTCAAGGGCAGTTCAGCAATAACTTCTTTTTTGGGTTCTTCAGACTTTTTAGATCTTTTATGACCTCTCTGTATGTTGGCGATCGTATCACCTAGTAATGACTTACTTTTTTCGATGGGTTGATGTTCTTCGATCTCAATACTTTCTATTTGTTCAAAGCCCCCAATCTCTTCAACGGGGCTATCTAAACTTTGTGGAAGCGGGTCTAGAATATGCTCATCAGTAATATGATCATCAGTCAGTGCATTCTCTGATGCAATAACCGACTGCTCTTTAAACAAAGCCGCGATCGCAGGGGGGGGAGGAATTGGTCCTAACTTGAGTGGAGGTGGGTTCTTAGATTCTTGAATTTTAGTCGCATCAGTACCAGTAGCTACGACTGATACATGATTGTCAACTAAATTAGTAGGCACAGTAGCTTGGTCATCGCTGTAAAAATGTTCTCCCAGTCTCTTAGAATCAGCAGAACCATTAAGAGAAGTCCCATTTTGCAGGGGTAATTTTAAAGCTCGATCACTAGGATAATGACCATTGCCATTGCTTCCATTTAAACTACTAGGAATATTTTCAGAAATATCATGTTGAGGAGCAGTATCTAACTTAACTGGCTCAATGGGTTTGTCGATCACAGGCGCGGTAACAGCAACCGATCTATTTGACTCTCCATTAGCAAGTTTATTTTGGATTTGAGCGAGGGATGTACTGGCAAGGTCAAGCAGATCGGGATCATCAGTCAAGGTCAATACCTGCTGATACTGAACTTTCGCATACTCTATCTTCCCAGCTTTTCTGAAGGTTGCCCCCAACCAAATGTGTAATTTAGGATTACGAGGATCTTCATACAACAGTTCAGAAAACTGTTGCATCGCCTCCTCATATCTTCCTTCTGCATAGGAATGTAGAGCCGCCTGATACTGCGCTGTCATCATGATCGTCCCTGTTAATTACGTCATCTTGTTTCAGACAAAGAGTCTTGTATCCTGACAAGTCTCCTACTAATTAATTAAACGAATTTACACCTAAATTTTCTAGCGCCATTTTGCTTGTGTTTAACGAAAAGAGTGCTATTGTAATAAAGGATTTGTTGTACTCAGTTATTTATAGAAATTGAAAAAACTGGCTTTATTACTTAGATGTGATTGGCTCCTCAACCTGAAGTTAGACGAAAGACGTGAGTCTGACCCTACCCTCTCTTGGGATGATGCCTGTGAAGGACCCAGTATGTCCCGATCAACCTTTTAACTATTGGGGTTGTGACTGTTGTAGTTAGCGACCTAGGTTGATCGCTTCTCGAATGTGAGAAGACTAAATATTTTCAAAACTGAATATGACACTTTAGCTCCCATGGGAACTAGATGTTTTAAGCTGCGGTGTTTGCTGGATGCTAGATGACTACTGTCTATTATTTGACAGTGGCTATCTGCCTGAAGAATTGTGTGATCTAGCACTAGATCTTCTAGAAGCATCTGGGCAGCATTGGTACGTCTTCTGTTCTGTTTTGAAAGCTTAACGATTTTTTCTGCATACTCTCTCCCATATTTTGACAACACATAGCATCTAGGATAAACAGAACCATGAAACGTGATCTACTTAAACAAACTGTTGAACACATTGACATCAAAGCTTTTGATGTAGTCGGCTTGGTTGATGCCATGGCAAATACAGCCTTTCAAGGAAGGAACCTTGGACGTGCTGCTCATATCTATGACGATATGATTAAGGACAAGGATTGTGCCATTATCTTGTGTCTTGCAGGTTCTTTGTTTAGCGCTGGACTAAAGGGAGTCGTTTACGATCTAATCGCCAACAACATGGTTGACATGATTGTCTCTACAGGAGCAAATATCGTTGATCAAGACTTCTTTGAAGCCCTTGGATTCCGCCATTATGTCGGTGATACCTTCGCTGATGATAGCGTTCTCCGTGAGAATGCGATTGATCGCATCTATGACACCTACATTGATGAAGATGAGTTGCGTGTTTGCGACATGACGATCGCAGAAATTGCTAATTCTTTACCTCGTCGCACCTATTCTTCCCGTGAGTTCATCTATGAAATGGGTGCTTACTTAGACAAGAATGCTAAGAATCGTCATTCTGTAGTTTTGGCAGCTTATGAACATCAAGTTCCAATCTTCGTTCCCGCTTTCAGTGACTGTTCCGCAGGTTTTGGTCTTGTCCATCATCAGTGGAATTCCCCTGAAGATCACATCAGCATTGACTCTGTACGTGACTTCCGTGAGTTGACCCAGTGTAAGCTGGCTAGCCCTCACACTGGACTGTTCATGGTCGGTGGTGGTGTTCCTAAGAACTTCGCTCAGGATACTGTAGTAGCGGCTGAGTTGCTCGGTTTTGATGCAGCAATGCACAAGTATGCTGTTCAGATTACCGTTGCCGATGAACGCGATGGTGCTCTCTCTGGCTCAACTTTGAAGGAAGCTCATTCTTGGGGTAAGGTTGATATCGTCAAGGAGCAGATGGTTTACTCTGAAGCGACTGTAGCTTTGCCTTTGATTGCAGGTTATGTCTACGGTAAGCGTAACTGGTGCGATCGCGCGCCTCGTCAATTGGCTCAGTTGTTCAACAAGCCTATTGCTTCTTTCAGCAGTATTCCTACACCTGTTAGCGTCTAGTTAGTTATCTTTCTAGAATAGAAAAGCCTCGCAATGCGAGGCTTTTCTATTTTGGGGATTTTTTGTGAATTAAAAAAACCAGTAATATAGCGAAAAAAGTTTTGCTTAGGACATAAAACCAGAAGGCGAGTGGCGGCGCTCCGCGCCGCCACTCGCTTCTTGGTTTTTGATTTGTACTAACTAACTCTTGCTTTGCTATACCAAATAGAGAAATGGCTAAGCCATTTCTCTATTTGGTAATAGATTGAGTGGCGGCGCTTTGCGCCACCACTCAATTCTTTTTTTAGATGGCTACGCCATTTCTTTATTGGGTAAAACTTGTCTTAAGGTACTTAAGAGTATTGTGGGGATGCACAGTAAAATAGGAAATTATTTATCAAAAGTGGTATGAAGCTAAAACCTCTCCTAATTGGATCTGCTTTGGTTGCTGTGCTCATGCTTGTTAGTAATCCTAGTAAGGAACGTTATTCGTACTATGCAAGCGAAGAATTTTCAGAAATGGGTAAGGAATTTTTATGCTCTCTTGATATTCCCGCCGATGGATTTAAACAGTTATGTGGGGTGGCTCTACCAGTAGGCAAAACTGTACTTAAGCCCGTAGTTGAACTGTTAGTTGGACAACTAACAACACCGCAAAATTTCTTTTTATTTAGTATTTACACAACTGATTTAGGTACAAAAAAATTCACTACGATCGCCGCTTTTGGTAATTTTTATATGTTCAAATAAATAGAAGCGGTGCAAAGCACCGCTTCTATTTATGGATTGTCGCAATCAAATTTCTCCAATAGTTTCCAGACAGATTGCAAGAGCTTGTCTAGTCCCTTTTTGGAAGCGGCGGAAATTGCCAAAATTGGTAGATCAAATTGTGCAGCGATCGCTTCTACATCTTCGGGCAACATCGCATCAATTTTATTGAGCGCTAAAATCTGGGGCTTGTCCGCAAGTCCATGACCATAGGCTGCTAACTCCTCTTGGATCGTGTGATATGCCAAGAGCGGATCTTCTTGAGTAACATCAATGAGATGGATTAATAACTTCGTGCGTTCCACATGACGTAGGAAGTCATGACCAAGCCCGATCCCTTCGGAAGCACCTTCAATTAATCCAGGAATATCTGCAAATACAATTCCATCACCCGATGGCTTAGAAACCACTCCCAAGTTAGGCACTAGGGTCGTGAATGGATAATCAGCAATTTTGGGGCGCGCTGCGGAAACTACTGAAATTAGCGTGGACTTGCCCGCATTGGGTAAGCCGATGATCCCCACTTCAGCGATCAACTTCAACTCTAGATATAAAGTTAATTCCTCTCCAGGCAGACCAGGTAAAGCATAGTCGGGGGCGCGATTTTGATTGCTTAAAAAGTATTTATTACCAAGTCCACCTTTGCCTCCTCTAGCAACTACCAAGGTCTGATCTATTTCAACCAAATCTCCTAATACTTCACCTGTTGCTTCGTTCATGACCACGGTGCCGACAGGCACTTTGATAATGCGATCGCTACCTCTTTTTCCCGTCATATTACTGGGGCCACCGCGTTCACCATTTTCAGCTTTAAAAATATTTTCAAAGCGAAAATCCAATAGTGTTTGCAGATCGGTAGTGGCTTGCAAAATCACCGATCCGCCATTACCACCATTGCCGCCTGCGGGACCGCCTGCTGGTACATATTTTTCACGACGAAAGGCAACCAGCCCATCGCCGCCATCTCCAGACTTAACCTGTATCGTAACTCGATCAATAAAATGCATTGCTAACTCAATTACTGGCGTTGTCTAACCAAGACAATCAACTTCACTCATTGGAGAGTTTGGTCTATAGCTGTCGCCAGTCTTGTTGAGACACAAAACCAGATCCTTCGGCTCTTGGCTTTTGATTGGTTCTAAGGCAAGTGACTACAGCTATAAAACCAAGTTAGGAAATTGCAAGGCAATTTCCTAACTTGGTTTTAGATCTATTATGCAGCGATCGCGGTAGCAATTCTAATTATAAAAATCAGTTTTTTGAGGGCTAGCCTTTAAAAAACAAAAGCGAGAAGCTTGATTCGCTCGCTAAGTATGAAGATCAAGCTTCTCGCTTTTGTCTATTCTTTAGTAATATTACCAACCCGAACCCATCCTTCTTCTTTGGTACTTTCATTTCTTACCAATACCCATTCACGATCTGGCGTTTCCTTGATTACGGCGACCTTAGCATTAAAGTCAGCTCCACCGACACTACCAGATGCTTGACTAGGCTCGGCTCGAAATACTAGCCCGATACTGGCATTAACGCGCCCTTGGTATTTGGCTTCGGGAGATTTGGGCTTAGCTTTAACTGTTGGTTTAGGCACTGGTGGCACTTTGATCGCCGCGATCGGAGACTTCGGTACAGGGGCGGCTTTAAGATCATTGGAAAAAGTCGGTCGTTCGGGCTGTTTTCTATAGGGTGTAATCACGTAGTACCAGACGATCGCCACTATCGAGCCGATCAATCCAATACTGAAAGCTAAACTGACACTTGATTTTGCTGTTTCTGGAAATCTCATTCGCCTACCCGTAGCGCTTTGCGCTATTAAAACCTAGATAAGTTCCTAAAATTTAGTCATGGATACTTGGTTAGATAGATTAACCTATGTTTTGTAAATTTGAAAAATTTTCTAGCTTTTAGGGCGGCGTTATAGTGATTTTCAAGCAAGCATTTATTTCCCCGCCTTCGGCGGGGAAATAAATGCTTGCTTGACGGATAAACGCATTTTTAATAAGAGTGGCTGCTGCGCCACCACTCTTATTAAAAACTAGAGAGTTTCGAGGCTAACACCATCATTGACCCATGCAATTTTGGCGATGCCTCGAGATCGCGCGTGGTCACGAACTTGCGCTTCATCACGAATTTCTAACTCTAACTCGATCGCTTCGTGGGGAGACTCTTTACGCAACTTGGCAGCATAGGCAAAGGCGGCTTGCATTGCCTCAACAGTTTTGGCGACTACAAGGCAACTTGTGGGCGGGAGAGACTGGGGTAACTGTGATTGGAGAGCCTGTTGCAAATCTTCCAGATTCAGGCAAAAGCCAATACTGGGATAGCTGAAGTTTTGGGGATGATACATACCAAGAAGGCGATCGTAGCGTCCGCCTTGGGCAACTACATAGTGATTGCAAGCGACTTCAAAGACAATTCCTGTGTAATAGTCAAAGGTTTGTAAAAAGCTGAGGTCAAGAATTAGGCGATCGCTGCAAGCAATCCCCGTACTTTCCCACAGGTCGATTAATGATTTCAAATAATTAATTTCACCTGTTAGTCCTGAAGTCCAGACACTATTGGCTAAGCGACTCAGGACATCTTTGGGCTTGCCACGCAGATCGATGATTTCGAGCGCGTAGCTTTTGACATCGGCTGGTAAATTCATTTCTAGTAAGGCAATCCGATCCAAACTCGCTAGGCACTGGCGCACCTTAGACCGATATTGCTCAGGCAGTAAACCTAGCAATGCCCCAGTCAATCGTGCATCACCAAGGATAATTTGCCAATCGGGAAGCTCCACTCGCTCCAAACTTGCCGCTAGGAGCATCAAAATCTCACCGTCAGCAATTAGCCCCGAAGCGCCTAGCAGCTCCACTCCCGCTTGAAAGGATTCCTCTGAGCTATTATTGGCTCTGCGCCGAAATACATTGGCATTGTAGTAGAGTCGTTGCGGACAGGTTGCCACATTCTGCCCCAGCCTTGCGGCATAAGCACGGGCGATCGAGGCTGTAAACTCGGGACGCAATCCTAAGATATCAATGCTGTTGCTATGTATTTGGATCACCGACTCAGGATCTACGGCTCCACCTGCGGTCAGCGATCGCAAATGTTCCACGGTGGGCGTAATAATGCGCTGGTAGCCCCACGACTGAAATACTTGCTGAATACGGCTCTCGATCCAGCACTTTTGAGCAACATCTAGGGGGAGTAAGTCTTTTGCGCCAGTTGGCAGTTGATGCACCATACAATTCTCTTAGTCTGGGGTTTTGATAGAACTTAAAAGCGTTGCTTCGCAACGCTTTTAAGTTCTATCTTGGTTCTAGCGGCGCAACGCGCCGTCTCTGCCTAATCTTACCGTGATTGGTATAACCTAAAAACCAAAAAGGTTGTTCCGCCCGCGTAGCGGGCGGAACAACCTTTTTGGTTTTTCAAATAAAGAAAGGGCGGAGCCATTTCTTTATTTGGGATTACAAAATTCCTGCGGACTCATAGAGGCGGCGGAGCAGCGCTAGGATTTTGCGATCATAGAAAGGATCGATCGCCCAACGTCCCGTCAATTGGCTAATTCTGGGTGCAATGCCCCTTGCCACTAAATGAAATCTGGGAGCAACCACGGCTTGAAACAATGGAGCAGTGCTGGCATAGCATTTCAACTGTTGGATATGTGCCCGCACGCCCAATTGGGGAGACTCAAAACTTGCCCCTGTCTGTTGGCTAGGAGGATTAGCGATCGCCACCCTTGGGGATGCCCCTAAACTGGCGAAATTATTTTGTTCTGAGGAGATCGCCTTCCCAAAGCGCAAAAATCCTGTCTCAATACACATTTGGCAAAAGGCAAGATCGTGATTAACTCCTTCTATTTCTGCTTCTTGGCGATAGATTTGGGGCAGATCGCCATAACTATTTAGAGCCGCTTCGTTATTATTTTTGAGAAACATTAATAACTGCACTTCGGAGGCGTGACCCATGCCCATGATTTGATCAATTTGCCCAGTACAAATCTCAAAAATAGTCCGCAAATACAGGGTGCGGGTAGCACTATCCCAAGAAATAGAAGCATTGAGTTCGCGCAAGGCGATCGCCTGTACATAGACAATGCTCTGATAGCGCATACGGCAAGCTAAGGGAATTTGATCAAGATTCAAACCAAGGCGATCGACTAAATCCGCAGGAATTAGGACATTGCCCGATACCAAGATCCCCCTCTCTTCATAGCTATGACCATTGAGATTGATATTAATTTCGGGATAGGTAATATTTTTATTTTGGTCAAGCCGACTGCTTGGGGAAAAAACAGGGACAGTCGCAGCATTTTCATTGAGCCAAGCTTGCAAACCATCGGCTAACCCGATCGCGTAGTCCCGCCGCCGCGTTTGCATGAGCAGTCGATCTTGAGAGTTGTTGGTAAATAACAACTCCAGCATGATCGAAGGCACAGCAACTTGACGGCAGAAGCTCAAACTGCCAAGACTGGCGATCGTGTCAGCTTTAGCGCCACGATTGAGAATTTCAGGGACGCGCTTAGTCAAGGCACTGGTTAAAATTTCCGCTTGCCGTTTCCTGATAGCGTTGTGCGTAATGTGATAAGCACTAGTTCCCCGCAACTCGTTAGCGTCAGTTACATCCAGATACAAGGCGATCGCAATATCTTGGCGGGTCGCCCGCGCATTGATCCAAGCAATCACCTCATCCAAATTTAGATCACTACTGGGAGTAGCGATCGCTATCCCACGCGATCGCAGTTCTGCAATCAATAAATCTCTGGTTGCCGCCAATTCAGCAATTTCAGCGGTTCCGCCCTTCATCTCGTCTACAGCCAGAGATGAAGAATTTAAGCCATTATGACCTGCGGCAATAAATATTTTGCCCATATTTCTATCTGCCAGTCAGCTTCAGTAACCAAAAATTTTCCGCCAGTCTATCAGCTTTTGACCTAATTTATAAAAAATCCAAAAGTGAGTGGCGGCGCGAAGCGCTGCCACTCACTTTTGGATTGGCGAACCTATAAATTAATTTGCGTGTTAGCTGTGACTAAGGCACAGCTAACACGCATAATTAAAAATGCTGATTTATTAGGGCGGGAAACTTCCAAAAGTCTAAATCATGAAAAAAAGAGTCAACCTTACCTTTCCCAAACGCGCCATCAGCATCCCGATCACCTATCGGCTTGCCAAAGATTTTAATATTGCCGCCAATATTATCCGTGCTCAAGTTGCCCCCAACAAAGTCGGCAAGATGGTATTAGAACTATCAGGCGACATCGATCAACTCGAAGAAGCGATGGATTGGATGCGATCGCAAGATATTGAAGTCTCTCTGCATGGGCGCGAAATTATGATTGACGATATTGCCTGTGTGGACTGTGGGCTCTGTACTGGCGTATGTCCCACCGAAGCACTCACCCTTGATAGCAAGACCTTTCAACTCAATTTTTTGCGATCGCGTTGTGTGGTCTGTGAGCAATGCGTGACCGCCTGCCCCGTTAATGCCATATCAATCAATCTATAGGTTTTGCGCTGAGTCTCAACGCAAAACCTATGTAAAAACTAAGGTATTCGCCTCAGTTTTTTACAAATTGAGCGCGGCGGCGATCACTGTACTATACTTAACATAGCTTAACAAAGTTTTAATCACTAAATTTTGAGATTTAACTCATGCACTTTGAGTTCTTTTCGCTGGAAACCATTCAAGAATGGACACAGCAATACGGGTACTGGGTCGTTTTTTTCGGCATCATGCTGGAAAATGCAGGTATTCCCATTCCTGGAGAGACGATCACTCTAGTCGGTGGATTTTTATCAGGGAATGGAGAATTACGATATTCTCTAGTATTGCTATGTGCAGTCTCTGGAGCGATTTTAGGAGACAGTGCGGGCTATTGGCTGGGAAGATGGGGTGGTGTAGAAGCTTTAGCAAAAATTGGTAAATTCTTTCGATTGCCCAGCAATGAGATTGAGCTAGCTCGCAAAAAATTTCTCGGTAGTGCCGATCGCGCTGTATTTTTCGGTCGTTTTGTCGCCATATTGAGAGTCTTTGCAGGGCCAATGGCTGGGCTTTCGGGAATGTCCTATCCCAGATTTTTATTTTTTAATTCCACTGGCGCTCTTGTATGGGGAACAGTAACTACTGGATTCGCCTACTATGCGGGCAGATTACTTCCCATCGAAACTTTAGTATCTGGAGCTTTAAAAACCAGCGTAGTCTTTTTGAGTGTGGTGATGTTGTGGTTTGCAGCTCCTCTAGTATTCCAATGGTTCAAGCAAAAGTTTGCCTCGCAGAAACAAATCACTGTCGTCGAGAACCTCCCCGAATCAGAGTTTGCTACGTCAGCTAAAGACGATTAGAGCAAGTTATAGAGCTTTGCGCTCAAATCAGCCCTGAAAAGCTTTGCTTCGCAAGGTTTTTCAGGGCTTTACTTTTATGAGTGACAGCGCGGAGTGCTGCAATTCTCCGTCAAAAAAGAATGGGTGCTGCCAATTGACAGCACCCATTCTTTTTTGACGGAGAGAGAGGGATTCGAACCCTCGGTTGCTTTCACAACATTCGATTTCAAGTCGAACGCATTCGACCACTCTGCCATCTCTCCAGTTTGTATAGTTTAAAGCATGATTACACCTAATACAAGATAAAAAATCCCATTTTGGCTTTCAAATATAGCTGTAGTCACTTGATATTAGGAAAAAATCAAAACCGAAGAAGCGAGTGGCGGCACGAAGTGCCGCCACTCGTCTTCCAAGTCTTATGTCCTAACAAGAATGACTACAGCCATAACACCAATTCTTGCAAGGGTGACAAAAATTTTGCAAGCCATTTATTACTTCTAGCTTATACAAAAAGAACTCATGGCAAGGGCAGTCCCTTTACCATGAGTTCTTTTGTGTAATTCCTATCGCTAGTAGAGGATAGACCAAGCTTTGCCTACCCCCTAAGATAACTTTAAGCTTTTACCGCAGACATCGACAGAGTGTAGTAACCGAGTTGATTAGGAACTCTCTCCCACTTGCCATCCAACTTGCCCTTAGACAAGTTCTTAGTGACGCGATCCTTGGCTTGACGGAAATTCTCGACAGAGAGATCTCCGTACAGAGCCTTAACTACACTATCAGCATTAACGAACTCGCCCTTACGCTCTTGCAATACCTTCTCGATCGCATCAGTCAGAGTATTACCCTGATACAAAGGACGCATTACCAAGGAACTCATCCGACCTGACTTCTTAGGCTGAATGTCCTTGACAGCTTCTAAATTTCTAGAAGCTTTAGTAGCTTTAGCGGGAGCCGCAACCTTAGCAGCCATCTTTGGAGCTTTAGGAGCCTTGGGTGCTTTAACAGCTTTAGGAGCCTTCGCTACCTTGGCTGGCTTCACAACTTCTGATTTTACTGAAGCAGCTCTACCCCTCTTGATGGTCGATGTAGGGATTGTGGTCAATTTCTCAAGGGAAAGGGTGTAGTAGCCGAGTTGGGTAGGAACACGCTTCCAACGCCCTTCACCTTTACCTTTGGAGAGGTTTTTGGTGACACGTTCCTTGGCAACTCTAAACACAGTCTCTTCAACATCCCCGTAAAGGATATTTACAACATCATCAGCATTAACAGCTTGTCCTAATCTCTCGTTCAAAATCTTTTCAATCGCTTCTGTCAGAGTCAAGCCTTCATAGGAGGAACGCATCGTCAAAGAACCACGGCGATGTCCTCTTCCTCTCCCCCTAGTAGCAGGTGCGGCGACTGGTTCGGCTTCAATTTTGGCGATCGCCTTGGGCTTACGACCACGGGTAGGAGGGGCAGGAACCTCAGCTACTACAGTAACTGGAGCAACTGGAACCACAATTTCGGTAGGTGCAACTTCTTTCTTTTTTCTGGCTTTAGGAGCATCGGCGGGTAGACTTCCGAGAAGTGCTTCAACATGAGCAAGTTGTGTGCGAGCTTGAGCAACTTTGTCTTCGTATTCAGCTAAAAATCCTTGTAGATGGCTCTGCAAGGCGAGTAAGGACGCGCCAAAACCTTCGGGCTGTGAGCTTACGGATGAATCTATAGTCATATTAGAGAAACCAAAAAGATAATAATTGTTGTTATTTTGATTAGTTTATTTCCTCATACTTTTGCTTATGATGGAAGAAACTCATCATTTCGTTCTATCACGTTTTGAGAGAACTCGCAATAGTTTAGAAAGAATTCTCACCATTGCAATTTTTCTAATGAAGGATTTGACTTTTGCTGATACAGAGCAGCTTGTTGCTACAGCAATGAATATCAATGAACATCAAGGTCTAACTAACCTTAGCTGAAACGTGGAGCTACTCTCTTCCTAGTCCAAAAGAAGTGAATAATTAGCTCACCATAATTAAAACCTAAAACCAGAAAGCTGTCCCGTCCGCGTAGCGGGCAGGACAGCTTTCTGGTTTTTAGCTGGCTTATGCCTAGCTACTTAGTTGGTCTGGCAAAGAAGTCGCTATTTATTTTTAAGATCTAGAAGGAATTTTGCTTCGGCAGTGCGATCGCTATTTGGATAGCGTTCAAGAATCCTTTGGAGGTAACTGGTTTGCTCACTGAGAAAGAAGCTAGAAAATAGTAAATCGTCAATATATTGACTTTGAGGGAATTTAAGCTGCAACTCAGTAATAATGCTATCAATGCGGTTTTGATAATCAGATTGCATCGCCTTTTCCTGCCGTTCATAATCGCGGTATGAATAGTCACTAGCGGCGATCGCCTGTCCGTTCACTCCCGCAGGCGGATGGATTCGCCTTGTCTCTGCGAAATTATGCTCCTCCCACTGGGATAGCAGGGTGCTCGCGATCATGTATAGGGATTTCTCCCGCAGGTTGTTAGGCAGTTGCGGGTTACTGAGTAAGTTTTGATAGAGAGAAAGCGCGATCGCGTTTTGACTGCCGCCTTGATACTTAGCCATAATTTCACTCTGGCTGCGCTGGGAAGTATCACAAACCCACCAACGCTTACAATCCCAATCCATCGGCAAGAGATAGGTGCGAATCCCTCCCCAAATTGGCAGGTAGCCATTTTTCCAGCCACCCATTCCCGCCCAGTCAGAGGCGATTTTATAACTTGATTCGGGGCTTCCTTCAAGCTGCCAAGTTCTCAGCTTTTGCCAGCGTATTTTTTGTTCACTCAGCAAAGATTGAGCTTCTTTTTTGAAATTTTTGGCTTGATCTTCTTCTTGCCACCATTTACCTTGAGGATAGAAATATTCTTCAAGGAGACGATTAGGAATTTTATCTAGATCGAGATTGGTAGAAATTTCTAGGGCTTGGGCGTAGTTGTGCGATCGCGCATACTGTACAGCGATCGCGTACTGCAACATCGGCTCAAGGGGCTGATTAGCTGGTTCCTTGGCTAAGGTTTGCATTTGCTCAATAGATAGACCCACATCAAGGAGCGTCCGCACATGGGGAAAGGCAAGATAGGTAGCATCGCGATCGCCCATCGGTTGCACCATCATCTTGATCCAGAGACGCATCGCACCAACGGGATCGCTATTTTGTTGCAAACTCGTAGCAAGGAAATAGTTAGCGTCATCAGCTCCTGAATGATCGCCATAGCGCTTGAGCCAGTCTTGCCAAGCCTGTAGCCGTTCTTTTTGGGAGCGCTTAGCATTCTGGGACAGAATTGCTTGACTGCGGGGTTGACCATCAAAATAGGAGCGTCCTGTCAGATCTCCATATTCCCGACAAGCTTGGGCAAATTTTGACTGGGGATATTTCTCCACCATTCCCAACAGCAAGTAATAGGCATAGTCTCCCTTCGCGGCAAAATTTTCATAACTGACTATCTTGGAGAGGGAATGTAATTGTGACAGGTCATTATTCAAGATATTTTTGAGCAGTTCTGTCCCTTGCGGATCTCCATGACGATCTAGTTCCGCGATCGCCCAGAGGCGATCGCTCGCATTGCGATCTTCCGATAGAGCCAAGAAGAAAGCGCGGGCAAAGGGAGTAATCTCTCCTGCTTTGAGCTTGCCGAATCTTTCTACTAAAACTAATTCTTGAGCATCGCTCGACATTTTTTGATAAAGGGCGATCGCAGCTTTGATTTGCGATTGATTTGGTTGAGTTAGTTTTTCATATTGAGTCCATTCTGAAAGTCCTGCATAATCTTTGCCTTGATCATAGGTATTTTTGCCATAGACGGCTTCATATCCCAGTAGACGTGATAAAAAATCAAGATTGAACTGACTGTAATATTGCGGGGAATCTTTAGGTTCCAAATTTGCCTTGGCTAACTTGCTTAGCTCTTGACGAGTTTTGGGATCATCTAGTCCAAATTCTTTTTCCCAGTTTTTACTCTCAGCGTCAGATGTGTAGGGAATGATGTCATAAAGGCTAGGATAAGTCGCTTTTCTGCGGATTTGATCTCGCAACCATAGGGTTGTATAGGGTTTGCCGAGGCTGCGAATTCCTGCTATTCCATAGTCTCGTCTAGCTATATCCCGCGATCGCGCATAGTAACTAAGTAGTGGGTAAGCTTTGGCTCCATAGCGTTTCCAAGCTGGATTAGTAACATCATCTTTTCCCCATTTTTTGACGATAATATCTTGGCGAACAGCTTGGGCGATTTCTTGCCATCGTGGATCAAAGCGTAGGCGATCGCGCAGAACATCATCAATCTCTAACTGAGAAATTTCTTGAGGACTGAAGGATTCAACCTTTTGAGATATTTCTTCAGGACTAGGTATCTTAACTGTGAGAGATTGCCATAATTCTGTCGCTTTCAGTGCTGCCCCAAAGGAAAAAACGGTAATCAGGATAGAAATGATGTATAAGTTACGCTTCTGCACAATAACTAAACCAAGAGATAATTTAAAAGCGCTGCAAAGCAGCGCTCTTAAATTATCTCTTGGTTTATGCCGTATCCATTTTCTTTTTTAGCTGGACGATCGCAGGACAGATGGGGACATTTTCATTGCGGCTGGCGATCGTATTCCAACTGAAGGGAGCAGACTGGGCGGCGGATAGACATAGCAAACGCTTAGCACGGGTCATGCCGACATAGAGCAGTCGAAACTCTTCCGATTGCTTGAGATAGTTGTACCTTTCCCATGCTTCTTCAGCATTGGGCAAGCGATCGCCATGGACGATCGCGCGAATCTGCGCCCTAGTCACCTCTGGCAATCCAAAATCTCCCAAAAACTTGACTGATTCGGGCAGGTAAGCTTCTCCAGGACAAATTCGCTTATGCAAAAAGGGCATAAACACCACATCCCAATCTAATCCCTTTGCCTTGTGCAAGCTGATAATTGTCACCTGACCACCCGCCATATAACGCTCTTCCAGATTCTCATCCTCAATTGCCTCAAAGTTTTCCGATTCCACGATTTCTTTTAAAGCTTCAATGACGGACTGCATCGAGTAATTGCCAACAAGTTGTTGATTGAGGCGATCACTTAACTTGTCGGCAGTGGCGAGTAGTCCCGCTTCATCGTCATAAAGAGTGAAGGCAATAAAAGAAATGAGATTATACAGAGGAAGCTCAATCTTCGCTCGCAATAATCCAATACATTTGGCTTGAGACTCTTGAGCGAGGGGTAATAAATCTGGATCGAGGAGGGTGGGATAGAGAAACTTTTCGAGGCGACTGGCTAGATCGTTGAGATCCTGTTGGGCGGAAATTTTTTGGCGATCCTTGAGGACTGCGAGGGCGGCTTTGAGATTATCGGTGGAGTGAGGTCGTTCCATAAATTGCAATATGGTCAGCATATCCACAGGCACACGCGATCGGCGATCGCTCTGTTCCACATCATAGATTTTAATTTTTTGTTCCTCTCCCGATACTGTCAAATGTTCATTTAACTGTTCAGCAACAAATCGTCCTTGATTATGCTGACGTACCAAAATCGCCATACTCAAATGAGGATTTTGGGAATGTAACTGTTTAATGCGATCGCAAATCATTGCCATTTCTGCTTCGATATCCGCCACGGCATTGCCCAAATAGATTTCCACACCTGCACCAATTGGTTCGGGATTGGCGTTCGGTTGCGGATCGTTAGTATCGACGGGTTTAATTTTTTGATCGCGAAATGGTTGCTCTAGCTTGCCATATTCCGAATGATTGACCCATAGCAATACATAGTTAGCAGCTCGCATTACATAGTTGGTGCTTCGTCCTGCTTGATCGAGGGTGGTTAGCTGCGATTGAGCGGCACAGCGATTGCAAAACTCATTAAAAAAGCGCGGATCGGCAGGGGTAAAGGTGGAGTTAATCGCTTGGTTGGGGTCACCGACACGCATCAAGTTTTTGATATATCCCCCTGAAGTTTGCGGTACGCTCGCCAGAATTTCCAGTAGTTCAGTTTGCAATGGCGAAGAGTCCTGAGCTTCATCTTCAAAGATGGCAAAAAAACGCTCTTGCCAATAATTGCGAATATTGGGATTTTTGAGTACTCGCAGAGCGCCTAAGATCATATCGTCATAGTCGATCGCCATTTCCTGCCGCAGTAACCTTTCATAGATTTCATAGAGTCCTGCGGCGATTTCCAAAATACTTCCCCCATCAGGTGTTTCTACTTGTCGCAAAGCCGCCGCACTCAAGCCTGAACTCTTGGCTGTGGCGATCGCTTCTCGCGCCAGACTGGGTAACACATCGGTTCGCAATACCGTTTGTCGCCGCAGTCTCTCCGTATCTTCGCCATCAAAGCTGCGTCCTTCGAGCAAGAGGTCATAGAGCTTAGGATTTTCCTTTACCCATAGAGTTGTGGCATTGCGAAGCAACCGTTGCTTTTGCGATTCGGAGACAATTTTTGTTTCACCTGCACCAAAGCCCGATAGCTCTCGGTGATTACTGGCGATCGTGTAGGCAAGACTATGCAGCGTGCTGACCGTAAAGGCACTCTGGGGCAATCGTAAATCCTTGAGATGTTGAGATACTTTTTTACGAATATTGCTCACCGCCGATCGCGTAAAGGTGACAATCACCAATTGCTTTTGGCGATGGAGTTGAAATTTGGCGATCGCGATCGCGGCGGCGACAGCCAGCCCCGTTGACTTGCCTGCCCCTGGCACAGCGGACACCGCTAGCTCACCACCTTCCCAGTCCGCCATCGCTTGCTGTCCCGTCCGCAAGGTTTGACGGAGGGTATGGAGAGAATCTGCTAAAGATATGGTTGTGAGCATGGTCCTTATATTTGGTAATGGCGATCGCGCTAAGGAACCAGATAATTTTTAATAGCGCGGCTTCGCCGCACTATTAAAAATTATTTCCTTATTTAGATAGTATGGCTAAGCATATAACCCAGTTACTTCCTGTTAAGCCTTTAGCTGATCAAAATACTAAGATTTTTTATCTAGATGGGCGAGAAATTCAAGATAAACAGTCTTTTTTGCAGAAAGTCGCCGAGGTGATGCAATTCCCAGACTATTTTGGCTATAACTGGGATGCTTTTGAAGAATGCATTACTGATTTAGATTGGTGTCCTGCGGCGCAATATATTTTGATATATGACTATCCAGAAGCCTTTTCAACTGCGGAACCTGAAGAATGGATGATCGCCTACGATATTTTGCGATTAGCCGTGGAATATTGGCAGAGTACAGATACACCTTTAGGGGTTTTATTGTTCGGGGAAACCCTTACAGATAGAACGTTGTAGGGGCAAAGCATTCCCGCAGGAATTTATGATTTTACACATTGCCTCAAATCGGGAATGCTTTGCCCAAAAACTTAAACATTTACCGATAATCTCCAAATCGCATAGATAATTTATCGGTAAAAGTGAAGAGGGTTGAGCATTTGCATATAAAGATTTTGGTGATAATTTACAGATATCACTGCAAATGCTCAGCCCCTACGGATATCTACGTTACAATTTTTCTCTATTCCCCTTGCCCTATCTCCCTATGCCCTCTAAATTTTCTTCTAGTCTCAATCGCCGCAAATTCATTTCCTTTTCCACCCTATTTTTATTGGGGGCTTGTGGTGGCGCACAAACTAATCAGTCAACTGACTCTGCTGGCAAAAATAAGATTGTCTTTTGGACAATGCAACTCAAGCCACAGTTTGACAACTACATGACCGAACTAATTGCGGGATTTATTAAAGAAAACCCAACGGCGGAAGTGGAGTGGGTGGATATTCCTTGGGGAGAAATGGAAACTAAAATTTTGAGTTCTGTCGCTGCCAAAACTGCTCCTGACGTGGTGAACCTCAACCCTCAATTTGCCTCAAAGCTAGCTGAGAAAAAAGCCCTAGTAGATATGAATACGGCAATCTCAGCATCGGATCAAGCCAGCTACTTCCCAAATATTTGGAAAGCCAATCAACTAGACAATGCAACCTTCGGTTTGCCTTGGTATGTCGCAACCGACATCACCATTTATAACCGATCTCTATTTGAAAAAGCAGGGCTAGATCCTGCCAAGCCGCCGCAAACCTTTGACGAACTCACCAAAGTTTCTGAACAAATCAAGGCGAAAACAGGTAAGTATGCCTTCATGTTGACCATGGATGGGGGACAGGTTTTGGAATCGATGGTGCAGATGGGAATGAATTTACTAGATGCTAACGGCAAAGCGGCTTTTAATGATCCTGCTGGCAAAGCTGCCTTTGACTATTGGGTAAATCTATTTGAGAAACAATTAATTCCCCGCGAAATCTTGACGGAAGGACATCGTAAGGCAGTAGAGCTATATCAAGCAGGTGAACTAGCAATCTTATTAACGGGCCCCCAATTTTTGCAATCCGTTGCTCAGAATGCTCCTGAAACTGCCAAAGTAACTGATATTGGTTCACAAATTACTGGCTCGACAGGTAAAAAGAGCGCCGCAGTTATGAATGTAGCTGTGCCGACTACCTCTAAAAATCAGGAGCTAGCCGTTAAATTCGCTCTATTTTTAACCAACGCTGACAATCAACTCGCTTTCACAAAAGTTGAAAATCTTTTACCTTCCACAGTTAAAAGTTCTAGCGATCGCTCTTTCACCGAAACCACCAAAGATTCGTCCATACTAGAACGCGCTAGAGTAATCAGTGCTTCCCAACTTCCCCAATCGGAAGTTTTGATTCCTCCTGCCAAGGACATTGAGAAACTGCGGAAGATAATTTACGAAGAGCTACAACTTGCCATGCTCAAAGAGAAATCGAGCGATCAGGCGATCGCCTCTGCCGCCGAACGATGGAACTCGAATAGTTAGATCTGCGCCCCATACAAGAAGATTGTTCTGCCTGCATAGCGGGCGGAACAATCTTCTTGCGTTGCTATATAATTACAAAACTAATAAAATTTTTTAAAACTGGTCTAGGTAGTCTTTGAGCGTGCCAAAAGTCGGGATTATTTATAACGACGCAAAACCTGTTGCTGAGCGTGTGGCGTTGGACATGAAGCTGTGGCTAGAAAAGCGCAATATTCAAGCGGTGCTGGCGACAGGGAAAGGTGGCATTTTGGGATATGGTAAGCCAGATGCACCTGTATGTCACACCCGCATTGAGAGCTTAGTTCCTATTGGCTTTGATCGCGATCTGATGTTTGTGGTTGCCCTCGGTGGTGATGGCACAGTTCTGTCAGCTTGTCGCCAGATTGCGCCCCTGAGTCTGCCTGTACTCAATGTCAATACAGGACATATGGGCTTTTTGACCGAAACCTATCTTACCGAATGGGAAGAGGCGATCGCGCAGGTAGTTGAAGGCAACTATGTGGTTGAGCAGCGATCAATGATGACGGTTCGTGTTTACGACAGCGAAGGCTTACTCTGGGAAGCGTTGTCACTTAATGAGATGGTGCTGCACCGTGAACCCCTGACCAGTATGTGTCACTTTGAAGTGCAGATTGGTCATCATATGCCCGTCGATATTGCGGCGGATGGGGTGATTATCTCTACGCCCACAGGCTCGACAGCTTACGCGCTCTCCGCAGGGGGCCCCGTGATTGAGCCTGGGATACCAGTATTTCAGCTTATTCCTATTTGTGCCCATTCTATGGCTTCGCGGGCTTTAGTATTTGCTAATACTGAAAAGGCAGTCGTCACCCCTGCCAATCGTCATCGCTTAGTATTAGTTGTCGATGGCAATGCGGGCTGCTATGTCTATCCTGACTATCGCGTCGAGGTGGAGCGATCGCAATATCCTGCTAGATTTATTCGCTTACACAAGGGTGAGTTTTTCAAGGTTTTACGCGAAAAGTTAGGATGGGGATCACCGCATATTTCTAAGCCCACCTTGGGAGAACTATCACAGTAAATTAAATTCCTATGAGTCAAGGGCTTAACTTTGCCAATCAAAATCTTTGCGATCGCTCTTTTAAGGGCAAGAACCTAGTCGGTGCAGACTTCAGTGGCGCGGATATTCGGGGATGCGATTTTTGTTACTCCAAGCTGAAAGATGCAAATTTTACTAACGTTGTCACAGGAAAAAGTCAACGACAGAAGATAAATTTCAGCATCCTTTCCTTTGTCATGGCGCTTATGTTTGCAGGCACGGTCATGATTACGAGCATTATGCTGATTGCTTTTGCGATTATATTTATCTTCGGGGCGACGATAGTGAACCGTGATGTGGTTTATGGAGTCGCAATCATGGCGGTTATAGTATTTGCCGTCGGTTTTGCGATTACTTTCACGGGCAGCTTTACAATTTCAGGAACCAAAGGGGTTGGGGTCGCCATTACTATTTCTATGATCACAGCTTTTGCAGCGGGGCTATTCGGATCAAATTTAGCAAAATTGCTTGTGTCTGGAGCATTTAATGCGATCGCCAATACTTCAAGGACTAATCCTTTGGCAGCTCTGTTAGTGTTTTTAGCGATCGAACCTCTGCAAATTTTTGGCAGCCTCTATCTATTTCGCTTAGCCATTAACGTGTTACGCACCAGTACAGGAACTAAGTTCCGATATGCTGACCTCACCAATGCTTCTTTTCGGAATGCCAATTTGACAAGTTGTGATTTTTCCAGTGCTACCATCCGCGATGTGAACTGGCAAAAGTCCCAAATATCGCGCTGCAAAATGCCATCTAACTTTGATAGCTAAGTCAGCTATTGCCACCATGAAGCGGCACAATGTACTGCTTCATGGTGGCGACACCCTCCATGCTGCCCAATAGATACCAAAGCAACATACTGATCCTTGGCTCATAAAGCACCAAATCTAGACAACAAGATAAAAGAAATAGAATTACCGAAATCGCCACAATCACAATCATTCCTTCTGTTTCTATCGCAACTAACTTTCTACTCGCTAACCAAATCGTTTTACCAAGGATGCCGACAAATGCGATTAAGGCTGGAACTCCTGAACCAACAGCGATCGCTAAAAATAGATTATGTTCATGGGGCAGCCCTCGCAGATCGAAGTTCATGAAGGTGGCAACTTTTGTAAAATTGCGTAATCCCCAGCCTTGAATTGGATGTTGAGAAATTAGAGAAATGGCAAATTGCCAAGCATTGAGGCGATCTGCGGTAGAGGCAAAATCTCCCATCTGCGGATCAACGGTGCTGATGAGACGATTGACGAAGCCCTGTGGCAAGAGCGATCGCAAACCTTCGCCACCTAGTCCTAGCCGTGAGCCAAATACTGCCCAAGCGATCGCCAAAGTAACTACGGCAAAACCTGCGACTAACTTCCATTGTCGATAGTAAATTGCCAAAAATACCGCCCCAATCATAGCCAATCCCCAAGCATTGCGGGAACCTGTCATGATTAATACACCTATTCCCAATGTAAGGGCAATCACGGCGACCGCTCTTTGAAATTTGGTAATACTCTTCACCTTCCCAACTGCAAAATGAAAGGCGATCGGCAGAATCATCAATAGGTAAATTGCAGTCTCATTGAAATGTCCAAAGAATGACTGAATGCGGCGATCGCCACTAAATCCCATGGGAATGGGATAGCTATTAAAAATCACCTTGGGAAATATCCAATCAGGTCGGTCAAGGATAGCTTGGAAAATTCCAAAGCTGCTCACTAAAACTGAACTCAGAACAAATAGCCATAGTAAATGGATAAATTGAGCAGGAGTCCGCACAATATAACTGGTAGTAGCAGCTAGTAAAAAGTAAGGTAAAAAATTAGCGAGTCCACCTGCGGCTGTACCAATATCAAAAGCCGTCAAGGTGGTCAAAATCATCCAGACAGATAGCCAAAAGTAAGCAATATTGATGGGTGTAACCAGCGATCGCCAACCACGGCTCAACAATACCCACAGTGCCAACAACCCTGCAAAGAATGGCATAAATACATTGCTGATCACCATAAAAACAGCAATACTCTGCAACCAATTCCATTCCCTCAATAAGGATTTATCTTCCGTCGATTTCCAGAGCATGATGATACCGATGTGTCGGACAAAGATGGGTCAATCATATTATCAATGTTCCCGCGAAATAACGTTGCGGCGCTTCGCGCCGCAACGTTATTTCTTTCACTGGGAAGGGAGTAGCTCTTATTATTCCCTTCCCACCTACAAATTAGTGATGCGCCGCCTTGCTAGTTTTGATTGCCTTACCAAATCAAGAAATAGCGTAGCCATTTCTTGATTTGGTATTAAATGCAATGTTTGTTGCCTGAAGCCTGATAATGATCTTAAGAAATAGCTAAGAACAGAAAATCAAGCATGACCTGCATTTGTACGATCAGCCAAGCGATCGCCATCACCTCGGCAATAGCTAGCAATATCAGTAAGCCCAACCAAACTACAATCCAAGGCGTAATTTCCGATAGCCGCAAGTTAATCGCGGGTCAGTTATTTGTGGCGCTGACGGGGGAAAACTTTGACGGGCATGGTTTTGTCGCAAAGGCGATCGCACAGGGAGCCGTCGCCGCAATTGTCAGCCGCGAGTGGGCAAGCTCAGAAGCGGCTCAGGGGCTGCCCATATTGGCTGTGGACTGCACATTAACGGCTTATCAAGACTTGGCTAGATGGTGGCGATCGCAGTTTTCGCATCCCGTAGTATCGATCACTGGCTCCGTGGGCAAGACAACCACTAAGGAGATCATTGCCAGTATGTTGTCCTGTTACGTGAAAAGGGAAGCGATTTTTGGTGCTGTGGCTTCGCCACAGCACCAAAAATCTGATGAGCAAGCCTCAAGGGTTCATAAAAGCTTAGCTAATCATAATAATGACATTGGGGTTGCCCAGACTCTGTTAGCGATCGCCCCAGAGCAGCATGACTTTGTAGTGGTGGAAATGGGAATGCGTGGTTTAGGAGAGATTGCGCGTCTGGCAAGGGTGGCTCTGCCAACAGTGAGTGTGATTACCAATGTGGGAACAGCGCATATTGGCAGGTTGGGTTCGCGGGAGGCGATCGCCACTGCAAAATGCGAGTTACTCGCCGAGATGCCCGAAAATGGCACGGCAGTTTTAAACGCGAGCAATCCGTTATTGCTGGAAATGGCGAATCAAGTTTGGCATGGCAAGACGATTACCTACGGGTTAGGGCAGGGAGACATCAACGGCAAGCTGGTTGGTGATGTGCTGTATGTGGATGACTACGTTTGGACACTGCCATTACCAGGACAGCATAATGCGATGAACTTTTTAGCAGGGCTAGCAGTTCTCAAAGCCCTTGACCTCGACTGGAGTTTGACCACCGCAGGCATCGGTAAACTCGATCTTCCCTTTGGTCGGGCGCAATTATACGACTTGCCGCAAAATGTGACGATTCTTGATGAGACTTATAACGCTTCTCCTGAAGGAATGCTCGCCGCCCTGCGTCAACTTGCTGATATGCCAGCCAACCATCATTGGGCTGTGCTTGGCACCATGAAAGAATTGGGAGAGATGTCTGAGCATCTCCATAGTCAAGTGGGTCGAGCCATTAGTGAATTGGGGATTGAAGGGGCGATTATCTTGGCTGATGGCGAAGCGGATGCGATTTTAGCAGGGGCAAATGGCTCCCTCAAATATGCGATCGCCTGTCCCTCCCATGAAGAAGTCACGCAGACTCTCCTACAAAAAATCCAAAGTGGCGATCGGATTCTCTTTAAGGCTTCCCGTTCTGTCGGCATGGATCGCGTTGTCCAAGCTTTTCGCCAGCATTGGCAATAAGACGTTTGGTTCTCCGCCGAAGGCGGAGAACCAAACCCGTAACTAGACTAGAAAACGCTATATCTATAACTATTGCATTCGTAATATACCCATGACTAAAGCTCCCTACGGTTCTTGGAAATCGCCAATTAGCTCGGATTTGATCGTCTCTAGCAGCATTCGTCTTGGCGCGATCGCCATTGATGGCAGTGATATCTATTGGAATGAAGGTAGACCGACAGAAGGTGGGCGCAATGTGATCATCCGTTATCGAGATGGACAGTATGCAGAAATGACTCCCACTAAATTAAGTGTGCGATCGCAAGTCCATGAATATGGCGGCGGCGAATATCTGGTTGCCGATGGTCGCATTTATTTTTCCAACTTTAGCGATCGCTGCATCTATCGCCAAGTTGGTGATGGCACACCCCAAAAATTCACCATTGAAGGCAAGCGGCGCTTTGCTGATTTCGTTTGGAGTCGTAACTATGGCAAGCTGATCTCTGTATGCGAAGACCATACGGACGCAGGCGAACCAGTCAATACATTAGTAGCGATTAGCACGACCAATGGTGAAGATATCCAAGTACTGGCGACGGGCGCAGACTTTTACGCCTCGCCGCGACTAAATGCCACTGGCGACAAGCTGGCTTGGATTAGCTGGAATCATCCCAATATGCCTTGGGATGGCACAGAGCTATGGGTTGCTGACCTGAAAGAGTCGAACTCAGGAGTAATGGAACTTCACAACCCTCAATTGATTGCGGGTGGAATCGAGGAATCTATCTTTCAGCCTGAATGGTCAACTGATGGGAAACTTTATTTTGTAAGCGATCGCACTGGTTGGTGGAATCTATATGTCAGTAATTTTAATTCTTCTCATTCTGTCAATAATTCTGGTGATATTTGTGATGCAGAGATAACGGCACTATGCCCAATGGAAGCAGAATTTGGACAGCCTCAATGGGTCTTTGGTATGACAAATTATGGCTTCTCAGGCGATCGCCAGATCACCTGTACCTATACTCAGGACGGTCAATCCTACTTAGCAAAACTAGACCTAGCCAATCTTGAACGGGGTTTACAAGTTATTGATTTACCATTTACCTCAATTTCAGGGCTACATTGTGCAGGCGATAGCGCTGTCTTTACAGGAGGTTCAGCAACGGAACCAACGGCGATTATTTCGCTAGATTTAGCTAAGGGAACTTGGCAAAAACTGCGATCGGCTTCCGATTTACAAATTGATCCTGACTATATTTCCGCCGCCCAATCAATTGAATTTCCCACCGAAAACGGAAAAACTGCCTATGGGTTATTCTATCCACCCAAAAACAAAGACTTTAGTGGAGATGATCAAGAGAAACCACCCCTGTTGGTCAAAAGTCATGGTGGCCCCACAGCCTCAACTTCAGGAAGCTTGAGCTTAGGGATTCAATATTGGACGAGTCGCGGATTTGCGGTGCTAGATGTTAACTACGGCGGCAGTACAGGCTATGGTCGGGAATATCGCGATCGCCTTAAGGGAAATTGGGGCATTGTCGATGTGGATGACTGTGCCAATGGCGCAAAGTTTTTAGCATCTAAGGGGCTTGTCGATGGCGATCGCCTTGCCATTTCAGGAGGAAGTGCAGGGGGCTATACAACACTGTGCGCCTTGACATTTCGCGATGACTTTAAGGCGGGAGCTAGTCACTATGGCATTTGCGACCTCGAAGCCCTCGCCACCGACACCCATAAATTTGAATCCCGCTATCTCGATAGTTTAATCGGCAAATATCCTGAACAAAAAGAGATTTACATTCAGCGATCGCCAATTCATTTTACGGAACGGCTTTCCTGTGCGATCGCTTTTTTCCAAGGTTTAGAGGATAAAGTCGTACCACCCAATCAAGCGGAAATGATGGTGAATGCGCTCAAGGACAAGGGTTTACCCGTTGCCTATGTTGCCTTTGAAGGCGAACAGCATGGTTTTCGTAAAGCCGAAAACATCAAACAGGCGTTAGATGGTGAGTTTTCTTTCTACGCTCAAGTTTTTGGGTTTACACCTGCCGATGATATAGCCCCGATTAAAATCCATTAAAAAAGTGGCGCATTGCACTTAAAACCAGAAAGAACTTGAGAAGCGTTGCTTTGCAACGCTTCTCAAGTTCTTTCTACAAGCAAAAAGAAGTGGTGCAACGCGCCACTTCTTTTTGCTTTTAACTTTTGAGCTTACGCAGTACTACCAAAAGCTCGCTGTCTTCGCGCTTAAATACAGGCAAAAACTCGATGTGCTTATATCTCACAATTCCCTGAATATCGACAATGCAATAGGCACGTTTGCTACCAAACAGCCCAGCGACACCGTACTTTTTGGAAACCTCTTGATTGCGATCGCTGAGCAATGGAAACTGCAAACCTAATTTCTTAGAAAACTCAATGTGCTTTTCAATAGGATCGGTGCTGATGCCAAGGATCTCTGCTCCCGACTCACGAAACTTTGTCCAATCATCGGCAAAGCATTGCATTTCATTAGTGCAGACAGGAGAAAAATCGCCTGGGTAAAAGGCAATCACGACATTGGACTTACCAATATAGCGACTAAGGGTAATATCACCGCGATCGCTAGGCAAAGTAAAATCTGGAGCTTTTTGACCGACTTCGACAGACATAGAGATTCCTGTATTACCTGGAGATTTTTAGCTAAGATTAGGGATTTTTTACAGCAATTACCGATCAAACAAACCACAAGAATAATTTTGTTCATCGTTGCGAAGCAACGATGAACAAAATTATTCTTGATTCGGGTTTGAGCGCACAGCGCTGCATAAACTGATGACAGCTATATGATGTTTTGCAGTCACCTTTAATCTTATCAACAATCCCCACCATGGAACGTGCTGATATTTCCACCGCGAAAACTCTGACCATTGAGCTATCAAGCCAAATCTATGAGGCGCTGATTGCTGAGGTAAAAGCTACAGGCAAAACTGAGTCACAGTTAGTTGAGCAGGGATTAAAACATATTTTTAAACTGTCTGGCGATCGCGATATTTCCCCCGATCAATCCTCAGCCATAGAGACAGCACTGGAAGTAAAGCTCAAACAGTATATTGATCAACTCTTTGCTGCACACCAAGCAACTCATACTCAACTAAAACCCCATCCCATTAACGAGATATCACAAAGCGATCGCGCCCCAGAAGATCTATTACCTCAAAAAGTCATGCCCCTGCCGACCATTCGCGCCCTACAGGTAGGCGATCGCGTTTTGGTTTTGGAGCCAGACAGTCCCTACTACATGGCGAAATTATTAGTAGTGCGGACTAGCTTGATCAGAGCCACCGTAGAAACAGACACAGGCGAAAAAACTTTTTTAAAACGAGATCTCAGATTTGTCGATGCTTCTGATACTGCCAAGCCTGAGTTGAGATGAGCCGCAATGCGGCTCATCTCAACTTAGGCTTGGGTAATAACTTTGGCGATCGCAAAATCCTGACCATCGCCAAGCCCGTAATTGCCCCATAAATCGCTCCCTGCAAGCAACTGGCAAGAGCGAGGGAATTAAGCTTATAGCCAAGGTATAGACCTAGCGTACTTACCGACAAGGCGATCGCGCTGGCAAATAGCCATAGCCCCCCCGCCCGAAATCTACGGAGCAATTGCCACTGACAGATACCCGCCATCAAGCCAATGATGGCAAAATCTGCCAACAAAATGGTCAAGGGAGGTAAATCTTGCTTTTGAAATCGCAAGGATAAAGCAGGGACAAAATAAACAATGGTTAGCCCCACGCCCCAACCGATGATGGTTAAGGGAAACCACCAATTTTCCTTAACAAAGCGATCGCGCAGCACAAGACTTTGGGCAATGGAAATACCAATACTTTGGAGAATTTCATTTAAAAAGATCCGAGATTGCACATTGTAAGGTTCTTGCCAAACTATGAGTGGCAAAAGCATCCCGCCAATGACATTAGCCACCAGCCACAGCACCCAAAAGCTTCGCCCTACTTTCTTTGACATAGTTTTTTGGCATAGACTCTATAAGATAGGTAGCCATATAATCGCGCCCACGCCACAATTATATGACTTTCATCAAAATGATTTTGGGATTTGCAATGCCTGAGGCACGGTAAATCCCAAAATCATTTTGATGGCGCGGCTGTGCCGCGCTGTCAAAATTCGGATTCCCTATTGCTAACAAATAAGTTAAACCATGACAGATACAGTAGCTAAAGCAGCGGAGAAATTAATGGGTAAAAAGGCGATCGTAACTGGAGCAAGTAGCGGCATTGGTAAGGAAGTGGCGTTACGACTATTGCAATCAGGCGCACAGGTCAGCGTAATTAGCCGTAACCCCGATCGCCTACTCAGCGAACTCCCCGCAGGGAGCAACGCCAAAGGCTATGCCCTAGATTTGGCAAATATTGAGGAGGTCGCTAGCCAAATTAAGGCGATCGTTGCTGATATGGGTGGGGTGGATATTTTAATTAATAATGCAGGGATGGCGTACATTGGCGAATTAATTGAAATGCCGCTCACAGAATGGCAAAAGCTATTTGATCTTAATTTGACTAGCGTATTTCAATGTTTGCAAGCGGTATTACCCACGATGCGATCGCAAAAAAGCGGCACGATTATCAATGTCGCCTCCATTGCCGCTAAGCAAGGTTTTCCCAATTGGGCGGCTTACTGTGCTAGCAAGTTCGCCCTGTTGGGACTAACACAGGCGATCGCCGCAGAAGAACAGCCCCACGGTATCAAGATCATGTCCATCTGTCCTGGGTCAGTGGATACACCGCTATGGGACACCCTCGGCGACAAAGTACCACCTAGTTTTGACCGCTCGGCAATGTTGCGTCCCAGCACCGTCGCTGAAGCAATCATGACCTTAATCAACCTTCCATCTGACGCAGTAATTAGTGACTTAGTGCTGATGCCCAATGCAGGTACTTTTTAATTTTTATCTGTGGGTGGCTTCTTGGGTTTTGAATCTTAACAAGCCTAGCTAAGTAGTTAGGCGCAATCAGAACCCCAAAAGGGTGATTTGCCCGCTTCGCGGGCAAATCACCCTTTTGGGGTTCTGATTTTTATTAAGCCCGCCTATTTCATAGCTATAAAAGAAGGCTATGACGATTTGTGTCGCAACTATATCTACAGATGGAATTAACTGAACCTTAACCCTGAAACGACTAAGGCAACTGGGAATAGTCTAAAATTGATTAAGAACACCAAAACTACGAACCAAAAATCACCAATTACTGAGAAATTAGCATTTTTGATTATGAGATCAATTTTGTTGTTCATAACACCCAACGGGTTAAAGGCAACAGAGTTAATTTTTGGGAAGCCAGTTCCATATTGGCTGGAATAGCTTTTACAAAATCAACTTTTATAACAAGAACTGCTGATGAGAGAAGCAATTGCTCCCAGCGGTCTATAGCATATGGGATAATATGCGAAATTTTCTAGTTTGAATTGTCAGTCAAACGCCCTAAGCCAATTCAGCAAAGTATTGGCACATTTTGCTGAAACAAAAAATTAAACCGAGCAATACCAATTCACGAAAGTGTGACACCACTTTTGTAAATTAAAAAATAAGCCCAGCAAGGGTTTTCACATTAAGAGATGGCTACGAAATTTCTTAATCAGGTATGAGGGTTTTTAGGTTAGATAATAGCAACGCAATTGTCTAACTTGGGTTCACTATGCTGACGGTCTGGAACTCAATCAAACGAAAAAATTGATGTCTAATTGCAGCTTTCTCAGTACTTTTTGCTTTCTTAGTTTTCAGCTAACCCACTAGATATCTAGTAAGTATCACACTATGACGATCAGCATCTCTCGCCCTGTTAACAATCTTTCTGAAAACGATTCCAAAACATCAAAGGTCATCGAGCCTTTACCAACTAGAAAAGCTATCTCCCAAATTATTCGCGATCGCTTAATTGCGGCAGGCGATCCTTTTTTTGCCAATGACTCGATCGCTCATCACATCAGCGATATCGAACGAGAAGAGCTAAAGAAAGAGATTGAAGGTAAGTTGCAAAGTGTATTTGATTCTTTGGTAATAGATACTGCCAACGATCACAACACCAAGGAAACAGCACGTCGCGTTGCCAAAATGTACGTTGATGAAGTTTTTAAAGGGCGATACCACCCGATGCCCAAGGTAACAGACTTCCCCAACGCCAAAGAGCTTGACGAAATCTATACCCTTGGTCCAATCACAGTGCGCTCGGCTTGCTCTCACCATTTTGTACCGATAGTTGGACAAGCTTGGATCGGTATCGTCCCTAGCGATCGCGTCATCGGTATTTCCAAATTTAACCGCATTGTGGACTGGGTAATGAGTCGCCCCCACATTCAAGAAGAAGCAGCGATTATGGTCGCTGATACTATTGAAAACCTGATCAAGCCCAAGGGTTTAGCCTTTGTCATCAAGGCTCAGCATATGTGCATGACATGGCGGGGAGTTAAGGAACCCGAAACCAAGATGGTTAACTCAATTGTGCGTGGCTCTTTTAGAAATGACCCATACATGAAGAAAGAATTCTTTGATTTAATCCGCGCCCACGGTTTTGGCGATTAATTCTCCAAAAAAAAAGAGCAGCTAAGCTGCTCTTTTTTTATCGAAAAATGGCATCGCTGATGCGACAAGCGTCAAAAATTTCCTTAGGGTCATGCACTCGCAAAATGTCGGCTCCACCAGCAATACAAGCAGTACAGGCTGCTATTGTCCCAAATAGGCGGTCGCTGGGGTTAGGGCGATCGCAAATTGTGCCGATAAAGCTTTTACGGGATACGCCCATTAGTAGAGGTGCTTTGATTGTTTTAAAAGTTGATAGGTTCTTGATTAGTTCTAAATTATGTTCAAGGGTTTTGCCAAAGCCAATTCCAGGATCGATCGCCATCAGATGGGAAGGCACACCGCAAGCCTTAGCCATCTGCATCGCATCAGTCAAAAATTGCTTCACCTCGCGCACCACATCTTTATATTTGGGATTGACTTGCATTGTTTGGGGTTTACCCTGCATATGCATCAAAAAGATGGGTACTTGCAATTTGCCTGCGACTAAAAGCATTTCTGAGTCAAAGCGTCCTGCGGAGACATCGTTGATCATGTCTGCACCTGTGGCGATCGCTTGCTGAGCCACCGACGATTTCATCGTATCTACAGATATCGGCAGGTGTGGATACTCGGCACGAAGGGCAGCGATGATCGGCAAGATGCGATCGCACTCTTCGGCAGTGCTGACAGGCTGAGCATGGGGGCGCGTGGATTCTCCGCCAACATCAAGAATGTCGATATAGGGCAAAATTTGGGCGACCTGTTGCCGCGCTGCATCGAGGGAGTTAAACCGTCCGCCATCACTAAAACTATCGGGAGTAATATTCAAAACGCCCATGATGTGGGTGCGATCGCCCCACATAAATTGGCGATCGCGGATTTGCCAAGGTGTTAGCTTGGTTATCGGCTCAGTTATCATCGGCTTAACCACCGCTTAAAATATCTTCCAAAACTTGGGCAGGGTGGAGTTCGGCTTTAACCAATCGATAAATTTTTTCGATATTGCCATCAGCCCCAATTACAAAAGTATTCCGAAAAATACTCATATATTCTTTGCCCATCATTTGCTTTTTACCATAGCTTTCATAGGCTGTGGCTACTGTTGCATCAACATCGCACAGCAAAGGAAAGTTCAATTCAAATTTTTCGGTAAATTTTTGATGGGACTTAGCATCATCGGTGCTAACCCCAAAAATGAGGGTATTGTGGGCTTGAAACTGATCATAGCGATCGCGAAAACCACAGGCTTCTTTGGTGCATCCTGGGGTATTGTCGCGGGGATAGAAGTATAGAATTACCCGTTTTCCCTTCAGTGCGGAGAGAGTGACTACATTGCCATTAGTGTCTGACAAACTAAAATCGGGAGCGCAATCGCCAATATTCAAAGCCATATTCCTAAGTCTGATTGTTAAATTTGATTACTGACAACTATTCCAATATTACAGCGCTCTGCCTGCATAGCCAAACCCAAAAACAATTTCGAGAGCGTTGCCAAGCAACGCTCTCGAAATTGTTTAACAAACAAAGTGAGTCGGCGCAATGCGCCGACTCATCCTATATACCGCCACCTTCAGAAAAACCTTCGTATTCTTCGGGACGATCAAAATGGTCAGATGGGGTGAGATGGCGCGGACGCACATTCTTTAGCAATTCAGGATCAATTAAATAGCCATTGAGTGGATGCAGAGCATGGGCTTCGCTAGCTCTTTCTAACTGATCAACCCGACTAATCAAAGAACGAATTACATCTCCTTCAGGGTCAGGAGTTTGACTATGATCGAGCGCCGAAACCTTTACGCCATGGCGATGCACAATCCGTCCTGGAATACCCACAACAGTACAGTCAGGTGGCACGGCTTTTAACACCACCGAGCCAGCACCAATGCGGCAATTACTACCAATTTCAATATTTCCGAGTACCTTTGCGCCTGCACCAATCACCACATTATCGCCGAGGGTGGGGTGGCGCTTGCCTGATTGCTTGCCCGTACCGCCAAGGGTGACACCTTGATAAATCAGCACATATTCACCCACGATCGCGGTCTCACCGATGACCACACCCATACCATGATCGATAAATGCGCCCATCCCGATCCTTGCGCCTGGATGAATCTCAATGCCCGTCAAAAATCTGGCAAATTGCGAGATCATGCGCGGAATTAAAGGCAGCTTGAGATGATGCAGCCAATGGGCAAAGCGATATAGCCAAATAGCATGGAGTCCAGGGTAGCATAACAGCACTTCTAGCCAGTTACGCGCAGCAGGGTCGCGCTCAAAAATGATTGCGAAGTCGGCTCGCAGTGTTTTGATAATACTTTTCAACGGTTTTAAAACCTTTTTTAAATGCAACTGCTGATTTTAAAATCCTAGCGGATATTTTGTATCAAGGGAAACTACTTTTAGGATGAATCTCTAAATTCACTTCCCAAGAGAGGGACGACGCTTTGCGTCGTTCCTCTCTTGGGAAATATAGCTGTTTCAAATAGGAGTTAGGGCTTCAACGCTTCTAAATATTTAAAATTGCTATACTAGAGCGCCAGAAATCGCTTTATATCTTGCCAATAACCTTCAATATCCTTACCTAGTGCGTGATCATCTTCAACGAGCTTTAGCTCTACTTGAGATCGTCCTTTAGCAAATTCTTCGCTTAGCACCGATGGCACAACATCGTCATGGATGCCATGCAGGATCAAGATTGGCAGCGATCGCGTCAAGCTATCTTCAGAAAAACTCTGAGCATCGGCGATAAATTCATAATGTAAATTTACATTCCGTTTCAATCCGTAATGGTAGAACTGCCGCACGCCCGACTGTCGCCAATCTTCCATATTTTCTATGCCGATCGCCAGCGTGACTCGCTGACCAAACCCAAAGGCAGGTGCAAATAAAACCAGTTTCTCCACCATAGGACTGAGTGCGGCGAGTTGCACCGCCAGAAATCCGCCCAAGCTAGAACCAATCACTGCGATCGCTTGCCCTTCCGCAAAATATTGAGTTTGCAAATAATCTAATTGCTGCGAAAGCGTCACTGTCGAAAAATCCGCAAGATTGAGATCGGGGATATGTAGGGTCAAGCCCAGTTCTGCAAATCTTTGCTGCATATAGAGAGCCTTGTAAGAATTAGGGCTAGAAGCAAAGCCATGTAAGTAGAGATATTGCACTTGAAGTTTTACCCTTATACACAAAATTCAGTTAAAAGTCAGTAGCTAAGCAACCTAGAAAGCTATTCCGCCCGCTACGTGGGCGGAATATACGAGAAGCGAGTGGCGGCGCTTCGCGCCGCCACTCGTCTTCTAGTTTTATGTCCTAATAAGACTGGCGACAGCTATAAGAGATCCGCCGCCTGTTTGTAGAATAAAGTAACTATTCACAGGAATAAATACCATGTTCACCCGCTACTTGAAATTACCGCTACTAGTCGGCTTGAGTATATTGGTGGCGATCGCCTCAATTATTTTGGGTGTATCGCGTGTGGATGCTTTACAGATCATGCTCCGACCAAACGCCCCTAAGCTGGGTGATACAGTTTCTGTGTGGATATCTGCTAACAATCCGCCCACGGTGTCTTTGGGGCGTAAACAATATCCTGCCTTTGCCATGTCCCCAAATCGTTGGCGTGCTTTCATTCCGACTACGCCACTGGACAAAGCAGGAACAAAGCAGGTGGTGGTGACTGGTGATGGGTTGCAACAGACCTTAACAATGCCCTTAGCAAATCGGCAGTTTCCGACACAAAGAATTTGGATTGATGAATCTGGCGGTGGTTCGGAGCCGACCGATTATGAATGGGATAAGGTTTCGGCTTTTAAGAAATTGGTAACTCCCCAAAAGTTTTGGAATGGGGCTTTTTTGCGTCCTAATAGCGGTGAGATTACTTCTGTGTTTGGGGTGCAGCGCTATTACAACGGTGTATTTGCCGATGACTATTACCATCGTGGCGTGGACTACGGCGGCGCTGTTGGCTCCCCTGTGGTCGCACCTGCGGCGGGTTATATCCGTTTAGTTGGTACTGTGGGGCAAGGCTTTCGGCTGCATGGCAATACGATTGGGCTAGATCATGGTCAAGGAGTATCCAGTATTTTTCTGCATCTCAGCAAGATCTATGTCAAGGAAGGCGATTTTGTAAAGGCTGGTCAAACAATTGGTGCAGTCGGTGCAACGGGCGCGGTCACTGGCGCTCATTTACATTGGGGGCTGTATGTCAATGGTGAGGCGATCGACCCTGTAGCATGGCGCTATGAGGCGATCGAATAGGTTGTAGCGCTTTGCGCTCAAACCCCAAGAAGCTATCAAAACGTTGCGAAGCAACGTTTTGATAGCTTCTTGGGGTTTGGGATTAAGTAGATAGGCATATAAGAAAACTAAAAACCTAGAAAGCTGTCCCGCCCGCTACGCGGGCGGGACAGCTTTCTAGGTTTTAATTATGGTGAGCATCTTAGGTGCTTTTAAACTATTCCAAACCAAGCTAGATAATTGGAAATTATAGTATTTCCATAAAAAAGAGAAATGGCGGCCCCTAAAGCCAAAAATGGTCCAAAGGGAATCTTCTGTTGCTTGTCCAAATTTTTGGTGACGATCGCGATCGCACCGACCACAGTACCGATCGCGGAAGCAATCATAATCGCCAGTAACACATTCTGCCATCCCAACCACATCCCAATCATGGCAGCGAGTTTAGGATCGCCGCCACCCATTGCTTCTTTGTGTAAAAAGAATCTACCTGCAATCCGCATGATATCCAATAGCCAGATTCCAACAAATGCACCGATGCTGCCAACCAGCAATAAGTTGGAAATTCCTGCCGCATTACTTGCTCCACTGGATTCCGTCGCAGCAAGACTGACTTGATAGATTAAACCGATAATTAATCCCGACTGGGTGAGAGAATTGGGCAATGTCTGGGTATCGATATCAATCAGCGCTAGCGCTAATAGCCAACTCAAAAAAGCAGCATAGAAGCATAAAATTAATATCGAAAGTGAGGTTCCGAAATAGGCAGCAACGCACCAAAATAAGAATGCAGTCAAAGCCTCGATCGCAGGATAACGCCACGACACAGGTGTCTTGCAATAGCGACATTTACCCTTAATTAAAAACCAACCAATCACAGGAATATTGTCGCGGGGAGCCAGTTGGCGCAGGCAATGGGGACATCGCGAGGGCGGATGTAAAATTGACAAGCCCGCAGGAACGCGATAAACAACCACATTTAAAAAGCTACCAATGCAAGCACCGATCGCGATCGCCATTCCTTGTAAAAAGAGAGATTCAATGAGTTGCAAAGATTTACAGCAGGGTAGTTTAAAGTACTATATAGCAATCTTACAGCGCCCTGCACTCAAACCCCAAAGACGAATGGCGGCGCGAAGCGCCGCCATTCGTCTTTGCGTAGTTAGTTTTATAAGTTGAAATACTAGGAATCAAAATTTGCTTACCAGCACTAAAAATCCATTAGTCAAACAGTTGCGATTGCTAGGTGAAAATGCCAAGGAACGCCGCGCACAGGGTTTGTTTTTAATTGAAGGAACCCATGCAATCACAGAGGCGATCGCTACAGCTTATCCATTGGCTATATTTTGCTGCACCGAGAAATGGATTCATACCAATCCAGACTTGTATGACCAATTAGAAGCAATGGATGATCTGGATCGATTAGAAGTTGTTTCAGAAGAAGTTATTCAAGCGATCGCCACCACCAAAAATCCTGATGGGGCGATCGCGGCGGCAGTGTTACCAGTTAGGGAAGTTGTTAAGATTGAGAGTCTTGGCTTAGCCCTTGAAACGATTCAAGACCCAGGCAATATTGGAGCGATCGTGCGATCGGCAGTAGCTGTTGAGCTAGACGGAATGCTAGTAAGCAGTGACAGTGTAGATTTGACCAATCCCAAAATCATTCGCGCCACGGCTGGGCAATGGTTTCGCTGTGCTATGCAAACTACCGATCAACTTGCCGATGAGGTTCGCAGATTACAGTCTCAGGGTGTAAAGGCGATCGCCACCTTAGCCAATGCTCCCAAAACCTACTGGGAATATGACTTTACGCAACCAACCATAATTTTATTGGGTAATGAGGGCAATGGATTGTCTGCGGAGTTAATAGAACTTGCTGATGAGGGGATATCGATTCCCCAAAGTAATCACGTTGAATCGTTGAATGTTGCAGTTTGTGCGGCTTTGCTGCTCTATGAAGCAAAACGTCAGCGTCGATGATAGTGCCGCGCTGGGCGCAGCACTTGCTCGTAGAGTTTATATCAAATAAAGAAATGGCTATGCCATTTCTTTATTTAAAAAACCAGAAGGTTGTTCCGCCCGCTACGCGGGCGGAACAACCTTCTGGTTTTTTAGTTTACTTATGCCTAACTACTTATTAGACTGGTTGAAAATAGAAAGCGAAGCCTAAAATTGCATAGGTTGCAATTAGTAGTGAACCTTCTAGCCAATTTGAGCGTCCATCGGAACTGATGGAATTAGCAACTAGCACGGCTACTACAACCGCAACTAACTCAAAGGGATTAAAGTTTAAGTCCATCGGCTTGCCCAGAAACCATCCTACAATTACCAACAAAGGCGCAACAAATAAAGCAATTTGCATACTTGAACCAACAGCGACAGATACAGATAGTTCCATTTTATTTTTCATCGCTACGGTAATTGCTGTCGTATGTTCCGCCGCATTACCGATAATTGGCAATAAAATTACCCCTGTAAATAACTCGGTCAGTCCCAACTGCGCCGTAGCTTCTTCCAAGGTTCCCACTAGTAGTTCTGATTCTAGCGCTACTAAAAGGGTTACTCCAAATAGAACTCCAATCCATAATGGTAAATTGACTTTTTGAGGATGCCCTGTTTCGGCTTCCGCGTCGTCAGCTTCTGATACACCCACATCATAGAGATAGGCGTGGGTTTTCATCGAAAACAGAAGCGTTAAGCAGTAGACCACAATCAAGACAACTGCGATCGCGAGTGAGAGCTTTTGAATAATCTCTTCACTAATGCCTACGGTGGAGAAGTTAGCGGCTGTGGGCAATAAGATGGCAACAACGGCTAAATTCATCACCGAAGCATTGAGTCTTGCCATTGTCGGTTGAAACTCCTGCTCTTTGTACCGAAGCCCACCTAAGAACATGGAAAAGCCCATGACTAGCAGCAAGTTGCCAATAATTGAGCCTGTAATGCTGGCTTTGACGACACTGGTAAAACCTGCATTCAGGGCGACAATCGCAATGATTAATTCGGTTGCATTCCCAAAAGTTGCGTTCATTAATCCTCCCCACGATGGCCCCAAAACCACAGAAATCTCTTCGGTGGCAGTACTGAGCCAACCTGCTAGGGGTAAAATCGCGATCGCTGAAGTTACAAATATTAACGTTGAATCCCAACCTAACAAGTGACCAATCACCGATATGGGCACAAAAGCAAGTAAACCAAAGGAGAAGATCTTCTTAAACATATTTAGCCGTTGTAGCATCAAGGCTAAATATACAGTAATCTTTCAAATGGTGACAGCATAGGCAAAATCTGATTTTAAGCTACCCACTTTGTGGGCAGCCTAAAATCAGATTTTGCCTGATTAATCATCTTCAATTCTATTTAGTAAATTTTTATGACAGAACTTACAACTGAGCAGCATCGCTTAAAAATGCAACGCCGCCAAGAGATTCAACAACAAAGAATTGCTGAACGAAATCTAGAAAAAGGGCTGATCATCGTCAATACAGGAGATGGCAAAGGCAAAACCACCGCTGCTTTGGGAATGGTTTTGCGATCGCTAGGACATGGGTATAAGGTGGCGATCATTCAATTTATCAAGGGTGCATGGGAACCTGCGGAAAAGAAAGTTTTTGCAATGTGGGAAGACCAATTAGTCTTTCAAGCACTGGGTGAAGGCTTTACATGGGATACCCAAGATCGCGATCGCGATATCGCCAAAACCAAGGAAGCGTGGGAAGTGGGACTTGGCTATATCAAAAATCCTGACTATAGATTAGTTCTCCTTGATGAGATTAATATTGCTCTCAAACTAGGATATCTGGATGTGCAAACTGTAATTGCTGGACTAAAGGAAAAACCTGAAGATTCCCATGTAATTCTCACGGGTCGAGGCGCTCTTCCTGAGTTAATCGAAGTTGCTGACTTAGTAACAAGAATGGAAATTGTAAAGCATCCATTTAGGGAGCAAGGCGTTAAGGCACAGGCAGGAATTGAGTTTTAGAGAATATTTGAGAAGCTATTGAACCTAGGTTAAGGAAATCTCTAAGAGAGATAAAACTTGTAGCTAACTCCGCCATCTTCTGTAACTTCAAAATCGGCATTCAATTCGGTAGCTTTTTTGTCTAAATATTGCTTTGACTCTTCTAGAGATATCTGATTAGCGATCGCAAAACTAATTGGCGTAATGCTGCCATCGTTAGCCTGCAAAGTCGTTAAAAAGTTAAATTCAAGTTGACGTTGGCGCACTTCGAGCAAATCATCTTGTTTCTTTTTGTCTTTCCAGACGATCCAAGTTCCAAAAGCTAAAGCAGGAACACCAATTATAATTCCTCCCATCGCCGCGCTGCGATCTTTGGGAGTGGGGTCTTTAGTGGTTAGCGATGAGACGGTTACAGTCAGAAAGATAAATCCTATGGAAAAGAGAAGCCCAGCAAATATTTTCTGCATAGATCACAACCATAAATCGTAATGACAATCATAGCGCTGTCATTCCTACAATAAACCGCGATAGCGGATAAAAGCTAATACGACTGACCATGAGCCTAGCGCCACCTTAATCGCAACTAAAATATTCAGAATTGGGATGATGCCGCCACTAATTAGTTCTCCTAACTGACCATGGGGCAATTCTATCCCTGAGAGGGTGATCACCGATAAAACAATAAAAATCAGTACTGATATCTTTTCCCAAGTTGCGGCGTGCCAGCGTTTATAGAGCTTTTGCAGTCGCTCTGGAGGAGAAGTTATCGCAATCAAACCGATCGCAGTTCCGCCAGCCACACCCGCCGCAAATCCTCCCCCTGGGGTGAGATGTCCACGAATTGCTAACTCGATCGCAACTAAGGCAGCAACAGTTGCGCCCAATTGAGCAAGGACAATTGAAGTTTGATCGGTAAATTGGTAAATTCGCGTAAATGGTTTCTCGTTGGCAAGCAAGAAATTTGCGCCCATGATGGCGATTGTGAAGACGATTACTTCAAAAATGGTGTCATAGAGGCGATTGCGAAAAATGATGCCTGATACCACATTACTAACCCCACTGTCTTGGGCGATCGCTTCGACAATAGAGAAAGGCAAACTAGGGGCAGGGTTCGGCAAAAATAGCATTTTCACAACAAAAGCTATACCTGCAACTATATAAATCCATTTCATAATCTATTTTTTAAAAGGTGTTTTTAGGGTGAGTTTGTTAAGAAAGCATTTAAGAATTGCTTCTTGCGGTCAAAAGTCCTAAGAGATCCCCCTCAATCCCCCTTAAAAAGGGGGAAGAATTTAATTCTCCCCCCTTTTTAAGGGAGGCTGGGGGGGATCTAGACAATTCTTAAATGGTTTCTAAGAGATCTTTGCTCGCTTAACAACAGGAGAGAGGTTTCTCTCGTCATTATCTTGTATGAATTAATTGGACATTAGACAAAATTGGATCGGCTTGCATGATCTCATAGAGGCGATGCAGACGGATTTTGATTTGATAAAATCTGGATTGATTAGCTTCTTGAGGTTCGGCATTATGCAAGGTTGCATGAACAATCTTATCAATTAATGCTTGTTCTAATTCTGCTTCGTTCTCATAGGGAACTAATTCAACTCGCATATAGTATTTACTGAAGGTGTTTTTTAGCATATCGATCAGCTTCTCCAATTCAGATAGAGGCACAGGAATGCTGTCAACCTGATCGGATGGCTCTAATGGTTCATTAGTCTGTGGATCTAGTTGCTTTAAGGGAAGATTGAGTTTAGTTAATTCCTCTTCTGAGTTGTAGGCGATCGCTACTTCCTCAACCACACCTAAACGCAAAACTAAAGATGAGCGCACCGCCACTGCATAGAGCATAGTTGCCAAGAATGCGCCCACTAGAGCTTCGGTTAGAGCGACATCGGCTGCGCCCAAAATTGTATAGACTAACGCTGATACTGCGCCTAAGATGCCTCGCAGGACTAGGGCTTTGTAAGGATTAGCTTGAGATACTAACATTGATGCGGATATGGGTAACAGCACCGCGATCGCATAGACATAACCATCGTAATTACTACTCATTTAAAGTTTTACCTTTTCTATTTTTTAATAGCGAGTAACAGTACTTCGCTCTGTTACTTGCTATTTCTTCCTAGTCGTACTGCTAGAGCAGTAAGCCATCACATAGCACAGCATTGTGTTCCATAAAGCCAAGGAAATAATGGCTAGAATCAGTAATGGTAATTCCTTGGAACGCAGTAATATTAATCCGAACACAATGGCGATCGAGCCAAGGGTGTCCGATACGGAGAGGCTATGGAGTTTAAAAAGTACTGATCGCTTTGTCAGGACCGCCGAGGTTCCCCAAAACCAGAACCATAATCCACTCAAGATACAAATGTAACTGAGGGTATGTACCACAGTAGTCATGGTGATGGACATATTTATAAATTCCCTGTGCGTCGAATGATATGGGCTAGGAGCATGAATCCTGCGTTACCTACACTTAAAATAATTACGCCAACCACACCGATCATCCAGTCATCGCGCAACACCGCAATTACTAAAATCATCACTGCGGATTTGGCGGCAATGCTGGAAAAAGCAAGCATAATTTCCCAAATATCATCATCAAATTTCCAAGCCTGATACAGGGGAATTAGCAGAGAGAAAACCATCGCGCCCACGACAAAGTTCAATACGGAACTGGGAGATAGATCAATATTCATGAATTTTGCCTCTTCGAGATTCGTCGTACTACCCGATGGATGCTATACCAGCCGTCCTCATGATGCTCTAACACAATGGTTTTAGGCGTAAAAGTGATCAAGAAAATATCTAAAAATACCAGCGCCGCTGATCGCCGATATTTGGCTTTTTCCATCAATACTTCTTCGTGGGTATGGGGTTGCCAGATCATCTCGAATGATTCGATATAGGATTGCGGAACTGCCTGAATAATTCTGCCGATGCCTTGTAAAACATCTTTAAAGCGAACGTTTTCTGATCGGTAATAGGGCATTAGCAGACAGATACTCACGCCAATAATGATATTTGTAATACTGAAATTGGCGGTTAGCAAAAACCAGATCACGATTCGTAAAATAAATTGTCCAATCATGCCATCACCATCCAGAACAGTAGAATTAACGTCAGGCTCATAACACCAATCAGATTCTCAAAATCCTCTAAAAACTTGGAAAATTTGACCGCAGCACGTTTAAAAATTAGCCAATATGCTATCCAACCGATCGCGATTGTTACCAGAGGTTTGACGGCATTTTCCAGAGTATAGGCTTCATAGTAAACGACATTTGCCACAAACAAGCCGCCCAATAAAATGGCGATCGCTACCCAAAACTCAACCCGCAAGGGCGCTTTAAGCCCTGATTGAGCTTGATGATTATGGGGCAAGAAAATAAACTTAGCAAAGGAGATCGCTGTGCCTAAAGCCGCAATGTTCATTCCGATCACCTGCCAAGGCTGGAGATTTTCCATGGTTAATACTTTTGCTCCAAATCCAGATAGTAAGGGAAACCCAGAAATGGAAAAGCTAGCAATCACTAAAGGTATCCAGAGTTGGTTCGGAATAGGCTGATTCTGCAATTCTTTCAGGTTACGGCTAGGCAAATTTCCCACGATTAGAAATAGAGCTGATTTGACTAAGCCATGGGTGAGTGCATAGAAGCCGCCAACCTCTGGTGCAGCGAGGATAAAACCTAACTGCGAAATGGTATGAAAGGCTAACATCCGTTTGGCATCTTTCTCAAACACAGCAAAGAAAACGCCAAGTAGGGCGGTTAAAACTCCAAATATGCGTACGATTGGGTCAAGTTCTTCAATCAATAATGCACAATGCACTAATGGCAAAATTCCCGCTTTTACGACTACTCCCGACATCAACGCCGAGACTGGTGACTCGGATTCGGCATGGGTCAAAGGCAGCCATAGTCCTGATACAAAGATGCCGCCTTTGGCTAACAGCCCTAAAAAGATCAAGGCGATCGCTTCGGGAGGTGAGCCTCGCAGTCCGCTAAAAGTAAAAGAATGGTTGGCTTTATATACCAACACTGCGCCAATTAAATAAAACAACATGGCAACATTGCTGACAAATAAATAGCGCAAACCAATCCAAATGGAGCGATCGCTACGGGGATAGGCAATCAATAAAAAGCTGGCAATGCTAATTACTTCTAGAGCCACATATAAACTGATGAAGTCAGAGCAGGCAAAAGCCGCATTGATACTGCCATGCAGCAATATGACTTGAGCATAAAAAAAAGCGGTGCGATCGCTATTCCAGCAGTAAATAATCACGGCTGCCGTGACCATAGCATTGGTCAAGATAAAAAATCCTGCCAAGGGATCAAGAGTCAGCGTCACACCAAAGTTATCCAGCAGTTGTAAATTGATTGGGGTTTGCTGGATAAACAATGGAATCACATACAGCGCTGAGGCAACTGCCCCCATTAACGCCAAATAGCGATCGCCCTTTGGTAGCAGATAAATAATGAATCCCACCAAAAATGGCAAGGCAATCCAGATCAAAGTTAAGACGGTCATGACAGGTCGCCCTTCTCGATCTCATTAATTTCTAAGGTGGGATTATTCCGCGCTAGTTTGATTGTCCCGACTAACATCAACGCCTGAATCGAAAAGCCAATTACGATCGCCGTCAGAATTACCGCCTGTGGTACTGGGTCAGCATAATCAGTTCTTGGCATATTGCCAAGAATCGGTGTGAATACGCCTCTGCGGGACGCAATCACCACAAAATAAGCGATTACACCACTGCTCATCACATCCATCGAAAGGATTTTCATAATTAGGTTTTTTTTAAGAATAATCCCTAAAAAACCGCAAAGTATCGTTGCAAGCACAAAGGGTTCTAACAAATTAATTGACATCAATTGGTGCTGATAGCATCACTATTAAGTAGCTAGGCATGATTACTTAAAACTAGAGTTTGTTCCGCCCACTAGTTGGGCGGAGTAAACTTCATGGTTTTAGGTTACTTATGCCTAGCTACTTAAGATTTACTTTAGGGTTTCATGACACGTTTTATCTACTATCCAACCCAGAAAATTCTCTATGGTTAGCCATGATACGCAAGTAGGGATGCGGAGCCGCAGGAATGCATTATCCTCGAACCAATTTTGGTATTTTCAGCGCCTTGGGCGCTGAAAATACCAAAATTGGTTTCATAATGAAAACTGCTGCTGAGTAAGCCTTCTCTCCAACTGAATATCTAACCCAAGGAGAAATACAAATGAGCTATAGAATGTCCCGCCGCGCCTATGCCGAAACCTACGGGCCAACGGTTGGCGATCGCGTCCGCCTCGCTGATACTGAAATATTTATTGAGGTGGAACGCGATTACACCACCTATGGCGATGAAGTCAAATTTGGCGGCGGTAAAGTAATTCGCGATGGCATGGGACAATCCCCCATTACCAATGCCAATGGAGCCGTCGATGTGGCGATTACGAATGCGCTGATCCTTGACTGGTGGGGAGTTGTCAAAGCGGATGTGGGCATTAAAGATGGCAAAATTGTGGCGATCGGTAAGGCAGGAAATCCTTATATCCAAGACAATATCGACATCATCATTGGTCCTGGCACAGAAATTATTGCAGGGGAAGGTAGAATCCTGACAGCGGGAGGCATTGACTCCCATATCCATTTCATCTGTCCCCAACAAATCGAAGTAGCGATCGCGTCAGGAGTTACCACCATGATCGGCGGCGGCACGGGACCAGCCGTCGGCACAAACGCCACTACCTGCACCCCAGGACCTTGGAATATCTATCGGATGTTGCAAGCCGCCGACGCTTTTCCGATGAACATCGGTTTTTCGGGCAAGGGAAATAGCAGCAAGCCTGAAGGCTTAATCGAACAAGTGGAAGCTGGGGTGATTGGATTGAAACTCCATGAAGATTGGGGAACGACACCCGCCACCATTGATACTTGCCTAGGAGTCGCCGATGAATACGATATACAGGTGGCGATTCATACGGATACGCTCAACGAAGCAGGATTTGTAGAAGACACGATCGCCGCATTTAAAAATCGCGTGATCCATACCTACCACACCGAAGGCGCAGGCGGCGGTCATGCCCCCGACATCATCAAAATTTGTGGTGAAGCGAATGTATTGCCATCTTCCACCAACCCAACTCGTCCCTACACGTTGAACACCTTAGATGAACATTTGGATATGCTGATGGTCTGTCACCATCTCGATCCGAGTATTCCCGAAGATGTCTCCTTTGCCGAATCTCGCATCCGCCGCGAAACGATCGCTGCTGAAGATATTTTGCATGACCTCGGTGCATTCAGCATGATTTCTTCTGACTCCCAAGCGATGGGTCGAGTCGGCGAAGTGATTACCCGCACATGGCAGACTGCCCATAAGATGAAGGTGCAGCGAGGCGTTCTCTCTAGTGAGACATCGCCAAGAGCCGATAACTTCCGCGCTCAACGCTATATCGCCAAGTACACCATTAACCCCGCGATCACCCACGGCATCTCCGAATATGTTGGCTCCATTGAAGTTGGTAAAATTGCCGATCTTTGTTTGTGGCATCCAGCCTTTTTCGGTGTGAAGCCTGAAATGGTAATTAAGGGAGGCTTTATCGCTTGGGCACAGATGGGCGATGCCAATGCCAGTATTCCCACACCACAGCCAGTTTATATGCGTCCAATGTTTGGTAGTTATGGTGGTGCGATCGCCAAGACTTCCTTCACTTTCATGTCACAAATCGCAATGGAGCGAGATATTCCCCATCAATTAGGACTCCAAAAACAAATTTTGGCAGTGAAGGGAACCCGCAATATTGGCAAGCGTGATTTGAAGTTAAATGATGCTTTACCCAAGATAGAAGTTGACTCAGAAACCTATGAAGTTAGAGCCGATGGCGAATTGCTAACCTGTGAGCCTGCTTCAGTTTTACCAATGGCGCAGCGCTATTTCTTGTTCTAGCTAATTGTTTTGCTCGCTACGCAAGCAGAATATAGCTGTTTCAAATAAGAGTTAGGGCTTCGACTTCGCTCAGCCAGCAGTATATGTTGGCTGAGCGAAGCGATGCACTGAGCCTGTCGAAGTGTCGAAGCCTCTTCTAAATATTTAAAATTGATATAACTAGCCGTGACTCCTCATAAACAAAAGTAGAAAACATGACCTTCCAAACAGTTAAATATGACTCTGCGTTTACTCGATTAGACTTTCGCTCTAAGTTAGTAGCGATGCTACTGATCACCGTGCTTGCCTTCATTTGGGAAAGCCCGATCGCGGGAGGCATTCTTTTGCTGGGCGTAGTTTCTGGCTGTGTCATCGCAGGCGTAAGGCTCAACTATTTAGGAAATATTTTAAAAGTGATGATCCCCTTTTATATCTTCCTAATCTTGAGTATGGGATTTTTTAATATAGAACAGGTCAAATTACTCACAGGCAAATCGGAACTAACCCCGTTGCTCACTTTGCCAAATCAGTTATGGCTCATCGGCGGCACAAAAATGAGCGTGGAAGGCTCGCTATACGGACTAAGTATTGTTTTAAAAACACTGACGATGATTCTGGTAATTCCCTTAGCGATCTTCACAACTGACGTTAATCAAATGACAGTAGGCATGGTACGCGCCAAAATTCCTTACAAAATTGTCTTCATCTTCTCTTCCACCTTGCGATTTGTACCGTTACTGCTAGAAGAAATTCAATCTATTATTGAGTCACAAAAACTGCGTGGCTTAAATCTCGACAAAATGGGATGGCTCAAAAAAGGACAGGTATATGCCAAAATTGCCGTACCTTTGATTTTAAATTCCCTTGCCAAATCTCAAAAGTTGGAAGTAGTTTTGCAATCCAAAGCTTTTTCAGGTAATTCCGATCGCACTTATCTCCACGAGTCCAAATTGAGTAACGCTGACTACTGGCTAATGTTTGGCTCTAGCCTTTTATTTGTAATTGCGATCGCCATTTATTTCAGTATGGGAGTAGGCAAGTTCTCGTGGTTGCTTTACGACTAAGCAGCACAAACCCTATGAATAGGCTTCAATCAGTCCATGTTGCAAAGCATAGCGAACTAGCTCAGTGCGGCTACTCGTACCCGTCTTGCTAAATAGCCGACTCACATACTTCTCCACATTCCGAATCGTTGTCCCCAGTCGCTTAGCGATTTCTTTGTTCATTAAACCCTCCACTACAAGCTCTAGAACACTTTGTTCTCTCGGGGTAAATTCAATTTTGATGGGTGGTGGTGTGACATTGATGGCTGGCTTTTGCTTAAGTAAAGCCTTAATTTCCGCAAGCTGACCCGCCAAATCAGTCATCTCTGAGGTGTTGCTATTGGCTGTCACGGCTTGCATGGCGCGACGGGCAATTAAATTTTCGGCGATCGCTACTAACTCGTCAGGGTCAAAAGGCTTGGATAGATAAGCATCACAGCCAGCGTTATAACCCTCAATCCGATCCTTGGTCATCCCTTTAGCAGTCAAGAATACTACAGGCAGATTTAAGAATCTAACGTCTTCGCGCATTTGCCGAAGAAATTCATAGCCACTTACCTGCGGCATCATAATGTCGGAAATTACTAGATCAGGAGTAGTTTGTTCCAGCAGTTGCCACGCATCCCTTGCGTTGTTGGCAACTTGCACCGCAAAGCCGCTATCCTCAAGATAGGCTTGCACGGCTTCTCTAAGCCCTGGTTCATCATCCACAAGTAGGATATGTCCTGACATAGCTAACTCTTATCAAAATATTTTTCACTATACAGCGCTTTGCGCTCAAAACCAAAAGCTGAGGGGCGGCGCTTCGCGCCTCTACAAACAAAAAACTGCTGCGGGGGCTTTGTCCCCGCAGCAGTTTTTTAGTGACAGCTAAATTTTATACCCAGTAAAGAAATGGCTACGCCATTTCTTTATTTAAAAACCCATACTGTTTTTTTAATTCACAAAAGTGTAGTCACACTTTTGTGAATTGCTATTAATAGTCGTCTCTAACTGCAAATGTAATTGTTTGACGAGTCACGATCTCAAGGACAGCATTTGGCTCAATCACAGTCGCCTGTGGCGCTGTGACATTACCAACTAACACTGAAGCCGCTGCCCCACCGAGGATATCGATGATCTGCACATTGCCGCGCAAAACACCACCAAGTACTGCACCTGCGGCTCCGCCAATCCCCGCATCAGTCAAGATCGCGCCTGTATTAGTCTCGCGGGGATCTTTAACATCGTTAATTAGGGCTGACTCGGCTTGTAGTCTGACCGTAGCACCTCGACTTGTAAATTTCTGAGCAACAAATTTAGAACCACCTTCAACGGGTACAAACTGCCCCTCAATCAATGCTCCTGCAGGAATTAGCACCGTGCCATTGCTAGCGGGAATATCTTGGGCAACTACAAGGCTAGCGTCAACAGTTTCCCCTTTATTGATATAGAGAGTATCTTGGCGATTGATTTTGGTAGCGATCGCCTGTCCCGCAGGTAAGCTCAAAGTTGAACGAAAGATCTGAGCGACTTGGTTTTGAGGAGTCTGGTTTGAGCGAGGCTGAGTACGTTCAGTGCGGAATTGCGAAGACTGTCTACCTCTAAATCTTTGGGAGGCGGAGCTTGGGTTTGCCATTATTAGTGAAGTCATAGCGATGGCGATCGCCATGCTCGCAGATGAAACCATTGCGATAGGGTTGCGTTTGGCATTCATACATACCTCTTGAGAATATCAGTAGAGTTCTATTAAGTTAAGACTAGTCATATTTTGCTTTTGTTCCGCTCATAGCTTGTGTGAGCAAAGTAGTAGCGGCGCTTCGCACCACTACTACTTTCAGCTAGGCAATGCGCTGTAAGTAAGCTGAACTAGTCCTGTAGCAAAGGTCTGACAATGTTCTAGGCGTAAAGATAAGGAAGGCAAGGGTGGTGCAAACAGTGGTATCCCATTCCCCAAAACTATGGGATGGATTGACAGTATGAATTTATCAACTAGATTTTTCTCTAAACAAGTCTTGGCGATCGCCGCTCCACCAACTAGCCAGATATGTTTGCCATCCTGAGACTTCAAGTCCTTAACAAAACTAACTAGATCCTCAGATACAAAAACGACATTTTCATCTCGATCGCGCTCAGCGCTGCGGGAAAACACATAACCTTGCTTATCAGAATAGGGATATGCGCCAAAAGTCAAAAGTTGCTTGTAGGTTTTATGCCCGATCAATAGGCGATCGCAGGTTGCATAAAATTCATCATATCCATAGTCTTGATCGCTAAATAACCAATCCACTGCGCCAGAAGTACTCGCGATATATCCGTCTAAGCTGCACGCGATAAACAAAATTAGTTGACTCATTACCGAAAATCCAACTGTTTTAAGTTAACGATCCCCATTGTGAAACTGGTTTTAGAGCTTTTAGCAACTCAGCCTCTACCAAACCCAAAGCCATTTTTTTGCTGGCTTGCCGTAGGTGATCCTGCAAAAAAATGGTTCTTGTAGCTAGAATTACTGGTTTTGGATAAACCAGCGATCTTTAGATCCCCATTAAATGATATTTTGAGAAGCGGTTAGCTTTATATCTTTGGTGCAAAAAGCTTTGCTCTTAGTTAACTAGCTTTCAAGTTAATTAGCTTTTAGTCAGGCTTTAAGGAATCAATGTATTGCAATTATGTTGTACACATTATTCTGCATCACATTTCATTGTAAATTTTTTAGAATTTGAGTTAGAGGCTGGAGTAAACAGCAAGCATGGTAACAACCGCAGAGAAAGTATCCGTCGGGCGCATCACCAAGATCATCGGTCCTGTGGTCGATGCCGAATTCCCCAGTGGCAAAATTCCCGAAATTTATAACGCCGTTGTCGTGTCTGGACGCAACTCCGCAGGGCAAGACATTAATGTCACCTGTGAAGTACAACAATTATTAGGCGATAACCAAGTTCGTGCTGTTGCAATGAGTACCACTGACGGCATCGTTAGAGGTATGGATGTAACCGATACAGGCGCACCGATCAGTGTTCCTGTGGGGCCTAACACCCTTGGTCGTATCTTCAACGTATTGGGCGAACCTATTGATGAATTAGGTCCTGTTACTACCGAAGAAAAATTCCCTATTCACCGTCCCTCCCCTGCATTCACAAGTTTGGAAACCAAGCCCACAACTTTTGAAACAGGTATTAAAGTAATCGATCTTCTTGCGCCCTATCGTCGTGGTGGCAAAATTGGTCTATTTGGTGGAGCTGGTGTTGGCAAAACCGTACTCATCCAAGAATTAATCAACAACATCGCTAAAAAGCACTCTGGCGTATCCGTATTTGGTGGTGTTGGCGAACGCACCCGTGAAGGTAATGACCTTTACAACGAAATGAAAGAGTCGGGCGTACTTAAGTACCTCGCTCTAGTTTATGGTCAGATGAACGAGCCACCCGGAGCACGTATGCGTGTGGGCTTAACTGCTTTGACCATGGCTGAATACTTCCGTGATGTGTCCAAGCAAGACGTATTGTTGTTCATCGACAATATTTTCCGCTTTACTCAAGCTGGTTCCGAAGTATCAGCGCTACTTGGTCGGATGCCATCGGCTGTAGGTTATCAACCAACTCTTGCCACCGACATGGGTGCTTTACAAGAGCGTATTACCTCCACCACCGAAGGTTCCATCACCTCTGTACAAGCAGTTTATGTACCTGCTGATGACTTGACCGACCCTGCTCCTGCAACCACCTTTGCTCACTTAGACGCAACCACCGTGTTGTCTCGTGGTTTGGCATCTAAGGGGATTTATCCTGCGGTTGATCCTCTTGACTCCTCTTCAACCATGCTTCAGCCTGGTGTGGTCAGCGATGAACATTACCGCGTTGCTCGTGGCGTTCAAGCAATTCTTCAGCGCTACAAAGAACTTCAAGATATCATTGCCATCTTGGGTCTAGATGAACTCTCTGAAGATGACAAGTTGGCTGTAGCCCGCGCTCGTAAAATTGAGCGTTTCTTGTCTCAGCCCTTCTTCGTTGCCGAAGTATTTACTGGTTCTCCTGGTAAGTATGTCACCCTCGAAGAAAGCATCAATGGTTTCGATCGCATCCTCAAGGGTGAACTCGATGATCTACCTGAGCAAGCTTTCTACCTCGTTGGCAACATCGAAGAAGCGATCGCCAAGGCTGAAAAGTTAAAGGCTGGTAAGTAGGCGTTTTGGCTATTAGCGTTTAGCTGTTAGCGTTTAGCCTATAAAGAGCTAACAGCTAACGGCTAACGGCTAACAGCTCAAAAACTAAAACTTAAAACCTGTTACCAAAATATTTTAGAAAATGACCCTAACTGTAAAAGTAATTTCTCCAGATCAAATGATTCTGGATACTGTGGCAGAGGAAGTGATTTTACCTAGTTCCACTGGGCAATTGGGTATCTTGACAGATCACGCCCCTCTAATTTCAGCTCTCGAAACAGGCGTGCTCCGTTTCCGCAAAGACAAAGCTTGGGGGGCGATCGCTCTTACAGGTGGTTTTGCGGAAGTTGAGGAAAACGAAGTCACCGTTTTGGTACGCAGTGGCGAATTGGGTAGCACTATCGATCCTGAAGAAGCACGTAAAAGACTTCAATCTGCTGAGCAAGCTTTAGCTGGTATTAAGTCTGAAGATAAGCAAGGTAAGATCCAAGCTGAACAAAATTTGCGGACTGCTCGCGCTAGAGTGCAAGCAACTACTGCTATTTAAGTTATTGAAAAAGACTGGCAAAGCCAGTTTTTACTTCCAAAAAGAAAAGCGTTGCTTTGCAACGCTTTTCTTTTTGGGAATTAATGGCGACGCAATGCGCCGCCATTAATCTTGCATTTGGTCAAATTTCTTATTGAATCTTTTTTTGGCTTGATCGTAAACTTCTACCGTAATCGGTGAGAAATTATTTTCTAAGGCAAAAGTTTCAATTTTTTTACGGGCAAAGGGACGCACAAAAAAGGGAATATCTTTGAGTTTAGCCTCCGCTTCAGCCGTCCATACAATCTTTTCACTCATTGATTTTCAGTTTTTAATTTGTGTTTACAGCCTGTTGAGGCTTCTTTTAAGTAACTAGGCGCAAATCCCCAAAAACGGTAGTACACGCTGCGCGTGCGCTACCATTTTTGGTTTATGTAAGGCGGCGCGAAGCGCCGCCTTACATAGTTTTAACTGCATTGTGGTGCAAGGAAATCATCTCGAAGCCAACCCCTAGTGCCGCTTGGCTCATATTCTATATAGTACCAAGTATATCCTTCACTATCTTCACGGCTGATTCTGCGTCCAGAAGCATTGTTCAACATAGTCACGTACTGACCAACCAACAAATAAGAAGGACTTCTGTACTCAGTCCCAGCTCCCTCCCTGAGATTAACTCGCGTTCCTCTCTCTCTTCCGACAATCTGCACACTACAATCACTTAAACGTTGAGCATCTACACTTGGTGTAAAGAAGGCGAATAGGCTGAGGACTGGTGCGATCGCAGTGACGACAATATTTTGGATTTTCATAAAGAACAAATCGATTGATCTGAAGCAACATAGGTCAATCTTACCCAGTTTAATCCTGCGCCTTGCTTTTTTTGTATTGCAAAGATATGGCTTTCTCCAGTCTTACGTCCTTCCCACCAAAGAAATAGACATATAAAACCAAGAAATAGCGTTGCGGCGCTTCGCGCCGCAACGTCTATTCTTTCACTGGGAAGGGACGAATGGCGGCGCTACGTGCCGCCATTCATTTTTGCCAAGTTATCAAGATTGATAGCACTTCATCACACCAATCGAGCCAGCCTTTTTCAAAAGTGATCCCTCGGCGCAAAGTTAAATAGGCAAAGCGAGATTCGATATTGCACTTTTCAGGATGGCCAAAAAAGTTACGCTCGATCTCCTGATAAATTTCCAGTTGTTGTTGGTGCAATTGGCGATGATCTTTGATTTTTTGGACGATCGCTTCTTCAGGAATTAGATACCCTGCGTAAATTTTAAGTAAAAATTCATCTTTTACAGTTGCAACATCGCTAGATTGCAGTAGCCATATTTTTAGATGCGACAAACCAAGATCTGTAACTGAGAATATCTTTTTGTCTGGTCGTCCTTCTTGGGCGATCGCTTCGGCAGAGATCAGACTTTGCTGCTCTAGTTTAGTTAACTCTCGATAAATCTGTTGGTGCGTGGCTTGCCAGAAAAATCCCACCGATCCATCAAATTGTTTGGCGAGGTCATAACCACTTTTCGGTTCCTGAACCAGTGAAACCAAGAGAGCGTAAGCAAGGGACATATTTTTGGAAATTGACAATAATCGGGGTTGACATATGCACTTAGTTGAGTATACATTGTTCAACATATTCAATTTAGTGCATATTAGCTTAATTGAATACTATAGGCAATTCAAAAAAAGGCTTCGACTTCGCTCAGCCAGCGTATACAGTTGGCTGAGCGAAGTCGAAGCCCTCCACAAATTATTGAAGATTGCCATAACATCTCACTATCTTGTTACAGGAGACTAAAATCATGGATGCTTCTCAGGATGGACTTCACGTTATTTTTGGTACAGGCGCATTGGGTCGGGCGATCGCCCAGCAACTGATCGCACAGGGTAAAAAAGTGCGAATGGTCAATCGCCATAATCAAGTGCAGTTGCCTCAAGGGATAGTGCTAGAGACTGGTGATGCAACTAATCCCAGCTTTACGCAGAGAGTTTGCCAAGGTGCAGAGGTGATTTATCACTGTGCGGGACCAAAGTACAGCTTCAAAGCTTGGGTTCAGGAATTTCTCCCATTGCAGCAGGGCATTCTCGCTGGGGCGATCGCTAGCGGCGCGAAGTTGATCTATGGCGATAGTCTCTATGGCTACGGCAAGGTCAAAGAACCAATGCACGAAGATCTTCCCTATGCAGCCCATACCAACAAAGGTAAATTGCGAGCAGCGCTTGCGGAAACCTTGATGTCGGCTCATCGCGAAGGTAAAGCCAAAGTAGCGATCGCCAGATCCTCTGATTTTTATGGTGAAGGCGTTCTCAATTCTGTATTTGGCGATCGCGTGTTTATTCCTGCGATTCAAGGTAAAACAGCAGAAGCGATCGGGAACTTAGATTTGCCTCATACCTATACCTATATCCGAGATTTTGCGAGAGCGCTGATCATCTTGGGAGAACGAGACGAGGCGATCGGGCAAGTCTGGCACGTTCCCAACGCGCCCACGATTTCCACTAGGGAAATGTTAAATATTCTCTTTGAGGAATTGGAATTGCCAGCAAAAATGAATGGCATGGGCAAATTGATGATGCGAATCGGTGCTGTTTTTATTCCTGAAGCGGCGGAATCAATCGAGATGATGTATCAGTTTGAGAATCCTTTTGTTGTTGATAGTTCTAAGTTTGTCAGAGTCTTTGGTGACATTGCCACACCGCATCGTGAAGCAATTCGCCATACAATTGCGTGGTATCGCCAATATCTATCACAAGCAGAACAGGAACAACTTGCAAGCAAAGCTTCCCCATCTGCTCAGAAAATTGCCACAATCATTTAAAGCAAATTCTAGCCACAAATCTATGACCATCATTGATCCGAGCCAAGTACCTAGCCGTGCTGGAAGTAACTATCCCGATCACTTCAAACCAGTAGTTGCTGGACGTGAAAAAAAGCGTTTAGGTGAGGCAACAGGAATCAAAAACTTTGGCGTAAATTTGACCTCTCTGCCACCAAAATCGCGATCTGCACTACGCCATTGGCACACCAAACAGGATGAATTTATCTATGTATTATCAGGATCGCTAACCCTGATTACCGATGCAGGAGAATCAAGTTTACAAGCGGGACAAGCTGCGGGATTTCCTGCGGGTGAGGCTAATGGGCATTGTCTCTATAATCACACTGATGAAGTTGCTACTTATCTAGAAATAGGCGATCGCTCTCCTGATGATTCCGTAACCTATCCCGATGATGACCTAGTGGCGCAAGCGACAGCAGCAGGCTGGCAATTTACCCATAAAGACGGAACACCTTATCTATCTCAGTAATTCTAGAAGAAGAACAAACTTATTTTCCATGAGAACCATACTTTTTCCTTACATCGCTAACATCATAATTTTGGTTCCAGTTGCGATGGGAACTCTATTCAATCTTTTTCCTGTAGCAGATGGGCACTTTCCTGAAAGTGCTGGTTGGAGGTTGCTAGTCGGTTCTCTGTGGACAGCGATTTTAGCAGGCTCAGTTATGGGGCTATTTAATCCCCTCACATTTAGTCCACTTCTACTACTACAAGTCATCTACAAAGCTCTGTGGCTATGGGTATACACTCTTCCCCGTTTAATCAATGGCGATCCCTATCGTGAAATCCATTGGGCTATTAGCATCATTTTTATTTTGATCGTACTGCTCTACCCTTTCGTAATTCCTTGGAATTATCTATTTAGGCAGTCAAATCAAAATGTTTAATTCCTCATTACATTATTTCTATGGAGAATATCATGACTGCAACTATTCAAAACCAGGCATCTTGGGCAAAGGCGATCGCGAAACCAGCGACAGAATTTCCCATTACCCAACTCTCAACTATTTCTGGCAAGATTCCTGAAGCTCTCAAAGGTTCTCTATACCGCAATGGTCCCGCTCGGCTAGAACGTGACGGAGAGCAGGTAGGACATTGGTTTGATGGAGATGGAGCAATCTTAGCAGTACATTTTGCGGAAGGGCAAGCTCAAGCTACTTATCGCTATGTGCAAACAGAAGGATATTTAATTGAAGAAAACGCCAACAAGTTGATCTTTGGGAACTATGGCATGGCTCCCACTGGTTCGTGGCTCAATCGCTTTGGCAAGTCATCCAAAAATGTGGCGAATACTTCTGTAATTGCGCTTCCAGACAAGTTGCTGGCTCTTTGGGAAGGTGGCTTACCCCATGCTTTAGATTTGGAAACTCTCGAAACCTATGGCTTAGAAAATCTAGAAGGGCTAGAAAACAGACTTCCCTATTCCGCCCACCCCAAGCGCGATCCACAGACGGGTGAGATATTTAACTTCGGTGTTTCCTATGGTAAGAATGCGACTCTGCATATCTATCGTAGCGATCGCTATGGCAAATTGATTAACAAAAATCAAGTTAATCTCCAAGGGCTAACGATGGTGCATGATTTTGTGATGGCGGGAGATTATCTGATCTTCTGTGTGCCACCTCTGCGCCTGAATCCAATTCCTGTATTGCTTAACTTGCAGTCCTACGGCGAGTCACTGCAATGGAAACCCCAAGAAGGAATGGAAATACTTGTATTCAATCGCCATGATCTGCAACTGGTAAGTCGCCACAATGCTGAGCCTTGGTATCAGTGGCACTTTGGCAACGGTTTTGGCGATCGCGATGGCAATGTTGTATTCGACCTAGTGCGCTATGAGGACTTTACAACCAATCAATTTCTGAAGGAAGTTGCATCGGGTAAAACTAACACCGCAGCTAAGGGAACGCTATGGCAAATGCGCCTCAATCCCCAAACGGGAGAATTTCTCGAAGCTTCGCAATTGCTAGATCGAGGTTCTGAATTCCCTAGCGTAGCCCCTGCAGAAGTTGGGCAAAAATCCCGCTATACCTATCTTTCAGTACATCGTCCTGATGCGGTAATTAATCAAGAGTTATTTGGGACGATCGCTCGCTATGACTATCAAACAAATACCCTTACCGAAGCTAATCTTGGCGCAAATCGCTATCCGATGGAGCCATTATTTGTTGTTGACCCGACTAATCCCGATCGCGGCTATGTAATTACGGTGGTCTTTGATGGCGATCGCGAATGCTCGGAAGTATGGCTATTTGATAGCGATCGCCTAGATAGCGAACCCGTCTGCCGCCTAACACTGCCTAGTATTGTGCCAATGGGCTTTCATGGTACTTGGCGATCATAACCAAGAATTTGAAAGCTTTGCGAAACAAAGCTTTCAAATTCTTGGTTGGTTGAGGGAGTATAGAGCGCTGTAATATTAGATGAGCTTTCAAATATAGCCGTAGCCATTCTTGTTAGGACACAAAACCAGAAGACGAGTTGCGGCGCTTCGCGCCGCAACTCGCTTCTTGGGTTTTGATTTGTCCTAATGCAGGTGGCGACAGCTATATAATTAAAGTGCTTACTCATTAGAAAGCCTTATCTAATGCCACCAAGGTTACAAGTTAAAGATGAAGACTGCTCACCACTGGGGCTATATGTTCTTCAGTACTTAGAAGAGCAAGACATTAGCATGAATCATCTTGCTGAGTTGACAGGCGTGCCGCAACCGAGGCTACGAGGCGCTTGTTTTAAAGGGACTTGTCCTACTCCCGAGACATTACGCAAACTCGCAAAAATAATGGGCAAGCACCATTTAGAACTTTATACGCTTGCTTATCAAGGTCGAATTGAGCAAGTTCCTGAAGATGTTGATGATAATTTGCTAGATATTTTAATCAGGCAAATGCTAGAAACTGCTAGAGAACTTAATTTGGCGATGCCTAAGATCCAACCATCCAAGGCAAAAATCCGTAAAGCCCTGATGGAATTGGGCTTCCGAGAAAAACGCGAAGAGATTTTATAAAATATGGTGGCGCAAAGCGCCACCATATTTTATGTAGATGTATCCATAGCAGCGAGTTTTTCAAAGCGCCTTGGATCACCTTCACGCTCTTGCTTCTTGATTTCATAGAGCTTAGCCAGAATATCCTGCCAATCGGTGGGAGTTAATGGTGAGTGGTGGTCAGCAATCCCATAGGTCGGCGAGTAAATATGGTGATTAGCTTGATCAATCACCTGTTGCAGTCGCTGCTGTGCTAGCCAAACCCGACCACGCACCGCCAAAACCTCATCATTGCAGGACATGATATTAAATTGAGTTTGAACTGCCGATCGCCATAGCAAATTGTGGTTTGCGATCGTCAGCACCAGAGCCTCTAGCCCCACTACCGCCGCATAGCGCACTACCCATTCTTCATCCTGCTGGGCAACAAATAGCAACGCTTCTAGGGCTTCCTCTTGGGCAACTTCTCTTAGCTCATCGGGAAACCAGTTCCATTTCATCGAGCCTAGCCCCTTTACAGCGGCGCGGCGCACACTCAGCGCAAAGTCAGCAGTGGCGACTCCTAGCAAAGTTACTAAACCTCTGGGATCGCCAATTCCTGCTAAGGCTCTAATTGCCCACGATCGCGCCGTATAGTTGTGCTGATCTAAAAGATCCAGCAAAGGAGGAACAGAAGTACTCCCCAAAAGAATTAACCCCTCTACAGAAGCCACAGCCGCCCCAGGGTTGTTGTAGCTCAATGTCTCGATCAAAGTAGGAATTGCACCTTCTAACTTCGCCGAAGCAAGGTTATGAACTGCTTGGAGGAGTAGTTTTGAGGAGTCCGCTTCTTCTACGGCTTGGATAAGTTGTGCTAAATCAGTCATGGTTGATTACAAAATCGAATCTGTAAGTTGGCAACCTTGCGGGGCAAAACTTGCAGGTTTGATTAATTTATTATGTCTAAGTATAGCTGTAGTCGCCAACCTTAGATATAGATCCATCAGTGAGTGGCGGCGCTTCGCACTGCCACTCACTGATGGATCTATAGCAAATCATCCATTAATGCCATCACTCTCTGTGCGCCATCGGTGAGGGATGGCGGGATGGCAAGGGGGATTTGTTTTTCTAATAATCCTTTAAGGGAAATCAACTTGAGACTATTTTCCGCCATAGTGTTAGCGATCGCCTCAGCCGCCCCCAGATAGCCGATCGCTCCCAAGTCCGACAGCACTGTCCGCCGCAGTTGCAAGTCATTATTATACAGAGCCGCTACGAGGCGATCGCCATATTGACTAGCCACTTGAGGATCTGACTCCAATTGATACATGGCTCTAGCGGCAGCGTACTGCACGCGAGGGATAGGATACTCTAAAAAAGGCAAAATATCAGCAACAGCTTCCACTGCTCCTAAGCTACCCAAGGCTTCGAGAAAAGCATCGAAAGGATGCGCCAGATCGATGGAGTCAGAATATTCGGAGTCAGAACTTGGAGATTTAATTAATTCGATCAGTTTGGGAACACAGGTGCGATCGCCTAACATTTCCAAAGATTGCGCCGCAGCCTCACGCACATAAAAGTCCTCACAATCCAACGACTGAATTAATGCCCCGACAGCGCGGCGATCGCCTAATTTCCCCAAGGCTCTCGCAGCATTACGTCTCAAGGGATAACCACCCGCCTCTGTGCGATCGGCTTCATCCTGTAGGGCAATAATTAGTAGATCAATTGCTTCAGGAACATTGACCCGAAAGCGCCCTAGCCACCAAGCCGCATAAACACGTAACCCCAGATCCTCACTTTGAAGATTGGCGATCGCTTGCTCGATGGTTAGTTGATTATCATCAGGAATAGTAGTTTCCATATGGTTAAGCCTGTTTTCTATTTAGCATTTAATTATTAGGGATAACTGCGATCGCTAGACTTTTCAAGAGCAGACTCAATCTGCGCCATACGTTCGTTAGACTCTCATAACAAAAGTAGCCGATTTTACTCAAAAAAAATTAAGTACTTTCCATTAATGTACTTGCAAGATTGGCGATCGCGCCATATTTATGAGTTATTCCACAAGAAATTAGAGATTTATTGAATTTACAAGTGTGACAAAGGTTTTCAATTATTTAGAAAAATGATTCAATTACGCTTGTCCTTCAATCTTCTATACAATCATTTCGAGGTGTTTTAAATGGAGCTAATACTGACAATGTTCGCGATCGCAGTGTAAGAGTATGAAGTTTCTTGTTGATACTTGTGGATGGTTAGAGTATAAAATCAGATTATTAAAGAGGTAATTGCTATGAGTCAATATGTTTTACTTCGCATTCAGTCTCTTCAAGAAGAGCTTGAAAGTTTAAAAAAGACTGTCAGTCATCAATTGTTGCAGAGTCAGCGTAAAACTACTCATATCAAAGGTCTATGGAAGGATTTTGAGATAAATGATGATGATTTTGCTGATGCGAGAAGTGCTGTTTTTAAAGATGCAAATAATCTGTGGAGTTAAATCTAATGACTCAAGCGATCGCCACGAATGATCTAGACTTAATTCAGCCATTAGCTAATTCAAAAGCTTTGACTGATGAGCAGTTCATGTCATTACCTGAAGATGGCAATCGTTATGAATATGTAGATGGGAAGCTCGTCATTGTGGCAAATTCAGGTGTGGAGCATGGCTATTTAGCGCTTACGCTCGGATATTTTTTGACGGGTTTTGTGCGGACTCATAGGCTTGGAGTGACTTGTGATTCGAGTACGTCTTTTAAAATAAAGAATGGCAATAAGCGATCGCCCGATCTTGCTTTTATTGCTAAGGAAAGGTTGCAAGGGCTAAAGCGTTTACCCAAGGGATTTTTTGAGGGCGCTCCCGATCTGGCGATAGAAATCATCTCTCCCAATAATACTTTTGAGGAAATCCATAACAAGTTAGTGGAGTATTTTGAGAATGGAACTCACTTAGTATGGATGATTTTGCCTGATGAAGAATGTGTGTTGGTTTATCACAAACCTAAGCCTTCTAAGCTTTTGCAGTTAGAAGATAGCCTTGATGGTGAAGATGTAGTTCCCAATTTTAATCTTCCTTTATGGGAGTTATTTCAAGAGTTATCTTTTTGAATAAAGATGCAGACGACTACCTATAAATCTTTAGCACTTAAAAAATTAAGCAAAATGTTATATTTAAAGATATCGATTGGGCTAAGTTGACCTATGACCATTGCAACCGAAAGACCAATACAACAGCAGTTACTATATTTTGACGATTTTATCGCCCGATATGGTGACAGTAACCGCTACGAATTGATTGATGGAGAGGTGTTTGATTTGGAACCAACAGGCTACCATGAAGAAGTTTCAGCTTTTATTACCACAAAGGTCTGCGCCCAAATTGATGCAACAGGTTTAAATTGGTTTGTCCTTCAGCGAGGACTACTACGTCCTTCTAATTTAGGTATGACGGCATTTCGACCTGATGTTATGGTTGTTGATCGCAATGAACTTGAGAAAGAGGTACTTTGGCATGACCAATCAATCCTGACGCTGGGCAGTTCGATTAAGTTTGTGGTGGAAGTGGTTAGTAGTAACTGGCAAAATGATTATGCGCGTAAAATCGAAGACTACGCAATTTTAGGTATTCCTGAATATTGGATTGCGGATTATGCGGGTTTGGGTGGGACTCGACATATTGGGAAACCGAAACAACCTACTCTTTCTATCTGTACATTAGTGAATGGAGAGTATGAAATTCAGCAGTTTCGTGGCAATCAACCAATTATTTCTCTCACATTCCCAAATCTCAAACTTACAGCAGAACAAGTTTTAAAGGCTGGTAGATAAATCGCACAGCTTTCTAGGCGGTGGATTAACTTGATCAGTTGTGAAGGGAATAGGCGGATTATTACTCAGCACAGGTTTAGGAATGTTATGCTACATTTTGCTAAATAACACTCTATTCAGGCATATTATCCTGCAAAAATCTTGTTATTACACTTATTGATTGTTTTATATGACAAGTTAGGTGATGCCAATCCTATTCAAGTATTTGTCTTGTAACTTACAAGACAATATATAGTTAGCATTAAAATCCATATAAATTTAAGCTATGGCTCTCTCATTCGACTCTACACTTACTAATGCAAAAGGCATAAGTAAGATTATTTTATTTAAAGGTTTGAGCCATCCGATGGTTTTTACCCCAACTATACTGGGAGAACCTGTTTTCACTGCACAACCATTTTATTTTTTGAATGAAATGGATTGTGTAATGAGAATTCGTTTTGAAAATCCCCAAAGTGATATGCCAAACTATGAAACCAAAGAAGAACTCAATGATTTCATAGAGAACCTAATCGACAATTACCTATTTGAATATTCAAAAAAATACCCAGAGTATAAAATCACAAGCAAAGTCACTAATTTTTCATATTGGGAAGATGATCTAAATGAACCTTATTTCTTTTGTGATCGAATGAACGTCCAGTATTTGTCATTAGACGTTTTAAACGATGAATCTATTATTAGATGCTATGATTCAGAAAATGACATCGAATATAAGAAAGCATTTAAGAATTGACAGCAGTAAGATTTTTCAACATTTTGCGGATCAAAGCAAGGTAAATAAACGACTCCGAGGTATTCTCATAAAATTCATAGTCCTTGCTAAGTCTGCGATATTTGCCTAGCCAAGCAAAGGTTCTCTCCACTACCCAACGCTTTGATTCAACAACAAAACCTTTTTGTGTTTCAGCCCGTTTGCTTACTTCCCAGGAGCAATGAAAGTTGTCTTTCACCCACTGGGTGATGTCCTCACCAGAAAATCCCTTGTCAACTAATATCTTTTGTAATCGTCTCAGTGGATACTTCAAACTTGCTAATAGTCTCATTGCCCCTGCTCTCTCTCCAACATTTGCTGGGCATACCATAGCCCCAAAGACTAACCCCAACGTATCAACCATGATGAATCGTTTGCGACCATTGACCTTTTTACCACCATCAATACCACGACTACCTGCACTGTCCATTGTTTTAACACTTTGACTGTCAAGGCTGGCTAGACTCGGTGTTGTTTCTCGTCCATCCGCCAAGCGGACTTGTGCGTTTATTTGGCGATTCATTTCTACGATAAGTCCTGTTTTTGTCCATCTTTGAAAGTAGAAGTAGACTGTCGAATAGGGTGGAAAATCATGGGGTAGATTTGCCCATGTACAACCATTCTTAGTTATGTAAAAAATTGCATTCAGCACTTCCCGAAAATTTGTTTTTGGTGGTCTCCCCAATTTTGATGGTTTGGGCAGCATGGGCGCAATTATTTCCCACTCTTCATTAGCTAAATCGGTATTATAGGGTTGGCGCATTTTGGCAGGCTGATACTAGACTTCACCAGTATTCATACCTGTTTTAGTGCGCCCCTGCTTTCTTAAATGCTCTCTAATGATTGGTTTTTATTGAAAAACTACAAAGAATGGGGCTTTGAAGAATATATTAACAATTTAAGAAAACTATTTCTTAAAAATGTAGAAGTCGAAGTTGAAAACCACCAAGCATTAGGAACAGGAAAGTACAAGCTTCCTCTAGTGAAAGCAAACCAGACTATTCTTACATATCATCAAGCACAAATGTTTGATATAGTGAGTTCCAGAGATTTTAAAGAAGAAAGGCAATATTACCCAATTAATAGAGGAATACCGAGCAGTGATAATTTTCGAGTAGAACAAGAAGTTGTATTGGCCGACAAATATCATAATAAAGATCTATTGGCATATTTTTTCTCAGCATTGAGAGACAAATCTCCTCTAACTCAGTTTAGAAATCTATACAATGTATTGGAATTCTTTTTTGAAGAAGCTCCTCAAAGGATTGGGGCAACCGCAAGAATTGAGCGAGAAATGATTAAAGCCGTATTTTCTTGGGCAATTATCGACTCAGAGTTAAGGCTATTTCTCAACAATCTACCATCTAACGTCTTATGTGCAATCACTTCTGAGCAAATAACAACGAGTGGAATCTCTATCCAAGGAATAGATTTAAATTCAACAACTATTGGGGATGAAGTTTCAAAAAGAGTTTACGAAATAAGAAATGCCTGTATGCATTCAAAAAAAACAAGAGGGGGTAACCCAACGGCTAGATTTGTTCCTACATCAAAAGAGGAAGAAATTTTAAGGAATGAATTTTGGTTAATGCACTGGCTTGCTATTAAGGTAATAGAAAAAGATACAGAAGAAAGATGCTAACCAAGCGTTCCACCGAACTCGCTAAGCTCGTTGGTGAACTTAGGGATAGAAGAAAAAAAATAAAGTGCCACCAAGTTGACGGAAACTCAGATTTTCAGATTTACTTTTTTGGTACATTATTAAATTGCAAGTCTCTTACCGTTATACCTAAACGATGCGTCCGTTAAAGCTATCTATTTTAGCCAAGTGCGATCGCCGATCTTGCTGATTGTTAATTCAATGTAAGGCACCTTATTTTTGTCTTAACAAAGGCAATCTATTCGGAGAAGTTTCTGGTCAGTTATAATGCCAGATAAGGATCTAGGAATTCACAATCATGGCAATCCGTCAACCGCGCTATAGCAAAGAAGAATTTGCCCAACGTGGCGAACTCATTTATCAAACGCAAATACGTCCACAGATCGAAGCAGATAATCATGGCAAAATAGTTGCTATTGATATTGAGACGGGAGATTTTGAGGTAGCTAATTCACCGATGTTAGCTGTTGATAAACTTTATGAACGAAAACCCGATGCTCAACCTTGGGTGATTCGGATAGGACATAGAGCCGTCTTCCGTTTTGGCAGTCGCAGCCTGAGAAAACCCGTATGATGTTCGGTTTTGTCAATAATAATTGTGAAGCAATCATCAAAGTTGCAGTCGGTCGTATCGGTTCACCCAAAATAGCTATTGATGCTGTCATTGATACAGGATTCACCAGCTTTTTGTCTTTACCGCTTTCTGTCATCACAGATCTTGGATTGCCTTGGCACTATCGAGATATTGGCACATTAGGCGATGGGAGCGAAGTCGTTTTTGAGATGTACAAAGCTTCTGTGATCTGGGATGGGCAGGAGCAAATTATTGATGTGGCGGCTTCTGACGCAGATCCGTTAGTAGGAATGGGTTTGTTGTATGGTTTTAAACTTCAGATTGAGGCTATTGAAGGTGGGTGCGTTACAATCGAAGCCTTAAATTAGTTCCAGTTCTGAGAATTTATTGGCGATTTCTTTAGCACATGATCTGAAGTTTTTTCGATTTCTTGGATTAGCGATCGCCTAATATCGCTTTGAGTAGAAGTTTCTGTGATTAACATGGCTAAAATTTTACTTAGTATCTAAGCTTTTGTATTTTAACATCACTGATAGCCTACCTAACTGATAGCCTTACCCGATCGCCAACAAACCAATTAGCATCATGCGCTACACATTGCGCGATCGCCTCTGCCAATTACTGGTAAACATCCCTACGATGACCAATTTTAAGCACTACAATCAGAAGTTGATTATCCTGAATAGAGTAGATGATGCGATAGTTCCCAACCCTGATGCGATAGAGGCTATCTTCGCCTGTCAACTTGACAACACCGTCAGGACGTGGAACATCAGCTAAAGCATCAATCTTTATCTTGATCCTTTGCTGCTCTTCAATTGATAGAGATTTTAGTTGCTTGGCGGATTGCTTTACAAACTCGATACGATAGGTCATAGCCCAATTTCAGTCTTTAGACTTTCCCAAGAGATAGTACCTTCAGAATCAATAGATGCTAGAGCAACTTTAGCATCTGCAATATCCTCAAGATCTTCATCAGCTTCATAGCTAACAGCATTCAAATCATCTTGAGAATGTTTTGCCCTCACAAACAAAAGAAAATCTAAAACCTCACTCAGCACATAATCTGAAGTCTGTTCGATTTCTTGGATTAGCGATCGCCTTACATCACTGTGAGTAGAAGTTTCTGTGGTTAACATGGCTGCACATCTCTGGTATATCTAACCATCTGGATCTTAACACCCGTCAAAAGCAAAAAATTAGTGTTACCTGATCGCTAACAAACTAATTAGCATCATGCGCTACACATTGCGCGATCGCCATGACGCTATAAAATGTAGTGCGAGTTACCTACGAAATACAAGATTTATGCCCCGCCGTAACGATATCCAAAAGATTTTGCTGATTGGCGCTGGTCCGATCGTCATCGGTCAAGCCTGTGAATTTGACTACTCAGGAACCCAAGCCTGTAAGGTTCTAAGGGACGAGGGCTACTATGTAATCCTAGTTAACTCCAATCCAGCGACGATCATGACCGATCCCGCCACCGCCGATCGCACTTACATCGAGCCAATTACGCCCGAAGTAGTTGCCCAGATTATCGAAAAAGAGCGTCCTGATGCGATCTTGCCAACGATGGGGGGACAGACAGCGCTGAATACAGCCGTATCCCTAGCAAAAATGGGCGTGTTGGAAAAATATGGCGTAGAACTAATTGGCGCAAAACTGGAAGCGATCGAGATGGCGGAGGATCGCAAGCTATTTAAAGAGGCAATGGAACGAATCGGCGTTGCCATGTGTCCGTCAGGTTTGGGAACAACCATGGAAGAGTCCCGTGCGATCGCCCATGAAATCGGTTCCTATCCCCTAATTATCCGCCCTGCCTTCACGATGGGCGGTACGGGCGGAGGCATCGCCTATAACCAAGAGGAGTTTGAAGAAATCTGTGCCTCTGGTCTAGAAGCGAGTCCTGTATCGCAAATCCTGATCGAGCGATCGCTAATCGGCTGGAAAGAGTACGAGCTAGAGGTGATGCGCGATCTCGCTGATAACGTCGTGATCATTTGCAGCATCGAAAATATTGATCCGATGGGTATCCACACAGGTGACTCGATTACGGTAGCACCTGCTCAAACCTTGACCGATAAAGAATATCAACGCTTACGAGACTACGCGATCAAGATTATTCGCGAGATTGGTGTGGAAACTGGAGGATCGAATATTCAGTTCTCGATCAATCCTGAAAATGGCGAAGTGGTCGTAATTGAGATGAACCCTCGCGTATCGCGTAGTTCGGCGCTTGCGTCTAAAGCCACAGGCTTCCCGATCGCCAAATTCGCAGCCAAACTTGCTGTGGGATATACCCTTGATGAAATCTCTAACGATATCACCAAGAAAACTCCTGCCAGTTTCGAGCCAACCATTGATTACGTCGTTACCAAGATTCCCCGCTTTGCCTTTGAGAAATTCCCAGGGTCAGAACCAGTTCTTACTACCCAAATGAAGTCCGTCGGAGAAGCGATGGCGATCGGACGGACTTTCCAAGAATCGTTCCAAAAAGCTCTGCGATCACTAGAGGTTGGTCGCTTTGGGTTTGGAGGCGATCGCGAAGAAACCCTGCCTGATCTCGATAAAATCAAGTATAGTTTGCGCGTCCCTAACCCCGATCGCATCTTCTCAATCCGTGATGGATTTCTATCAGGCTTATCTGTACAAGCAATTTTTGAACTAACCAATATCGATCCCTGGTTCTTGCAGAAAATGCGCGAGATTACGGATGTGGAACTTTCAATCAAAGGACGGAAGTTGGAAAGCATTCTCAAAGATGAAATGCTTGAAACTAAGCGCATGGGCTTTAGCGATCGCCAAATCGCCTATCTCACAGGCACAAACGAAGATACCGTGCGTACTTACCGTAAATCCCTTGGTGTGATTCCCTCTTACAAAACCGTTGACACCTGCGCGGCAGAGTTTGAAGCACTCACTCCTTATCACTATTCCACCTATGAAGAAGAATCAGAAGTTCTACCTTCCATAAAGCGCAAGGTCATGATCCTTGGTGGTGGACCCAATCGAATTGGGCAGGGGATTGAATTTGACTATTGCTGCTGTCATGCCAGCTATGCCTTACGCGCCGCTGGTTTTGAGACAATCATGGTTAACTCCAATCCTGAAACTGTTTCTACCGATTACGACACTAGCGATCGCCTCTATTTCGAGCCATTGACTCGCGAAGATGTCTTGAACATCATCGAAGCAGAACAACCTGAAGGTGTAATCATTCAATTTGGTGGACAGACTCCGCTTAAGCTTTCTGTACCTCTATTGCGCTATTTAGAAGAGAATAATTGCTCAACTAAAATCTGGGGGACTTCACCTGATTCCATTGATATTGCCGAAGACCGTGAACGTTTTGAAGCAATTTGTCAAGAAATTGGGATCACTCAGCCTAACAATGGCTTAGCGCGTTCTGAAGAAGAAGCGGTGGTCATTGCCCAACGGGTCGGCTACCCTGTGGTTGTCCGTCCTAGCTACGTGCTAGGTGGTCGTGGCATGGAAGTAGTTTATTCTGATGCTGAACTCGAAGACTATATGCGCCGCGCGATTATTATTGAGCCAGAACATCCCGTATTAATCGATCACTTCCTTGAAGGTGCGATCGAGGTGGATGTGGATGCGATCGCTGACCAACAGGGTAATGTTACCATCGGCGGCATTATGGAACATATCGAAGAAGCAGGGATTCACTCTGGCGATTCAGCCTGCGCCATTCCCACTTTCTCTTTGCCTCCTGAAGTTCTCGGAACAATCCGCGCATGGACAATCAGCCTAGCCAAGTCTCTAAATGTGATCGGCTTAATGAATATCCAATATGCAGTACAGTTGAATAATAACAACCTCAAGGCAAGCAAGGTATTCATCCTCGAAGCTAACCCCAGAGCCTCCCGCACCGTTCCCTATGTCAGCAAGGCGATTAACGTTCCCTTGGTTAATTATGCCTCACGCATCATGGCAGGGGCAACCCTCGCCGAATTGGGCTTAACGGAAGAGGTGATCCCCAAGCATATCTCAATCAAAGAGGCAGTACTTCCCTTTGCCAAGTTTGCAGGAACTGACACTATTTTGGGCCCTGAGATGCGATCCACTGGTGAAGTCATGGGGATTGACACTGAGTTCGGACGAGCCTTTGCTAAGGCTCAGCTCGGCGCAGGTACACACTTACCGCTAGAGGGAACTGTATTTCTTTCGGTCAATGATCGTGATAAGAGTGCAATTACTTCCATTGCTGAAGCTTTTGTGGAAATTGGCTTTACCATCGTTGCAACGGAGGGAACCTACAAGATTTTGCGCCGTAGCAATATACCTTGTAAGCAGGTTCTCAAAGTCCATGAAGGTCGTCCCCACATTGGTGACTCCATGAAGAATGGGCAGATTCAATTGATCGTCAATTCGCCTAGCGGTGAGGAGGCAAAAACTGATGGTAAGATGATCCGCCGCACTGCATTGGCTTACAAGATCCCTGTGATCACGACTCTGGCAGGTGCTAAGGCAGCGATCGCCGCAATTCGTTCACTTAAGGCAGGTTCGATGTCAGTAATGGCGCTTCAAGACTACGCCTAATCCTTGGGAGTACGAGATCTGAAAATGTATAAAAGCGTTGCTCAGCAACGCTTTTATACATTTTTAGTGGTTTTAAGCTAGCGCCAAGCGCTGTATGATCACTTACAGTTAACTTTTGAGATCGCTATGACTGAGTTTGTCGGTTTACACGTTCATACTGAATATAGTTTGCTGGACGGCGCTAGTCAGATTCCTGATCTAGTCAGTCGTGCTGTGGAATTAGGTATGCCCGCGATCGCCTTAACCGATCATGGTGTGATGTATGGGGCGATCGAACTCATCAAAACCTGTAAATCTAAGGGTATCAAGCCAATTATTGGCAATGAAATGTATGTGCTTAATGGTGATATTACTAAGCAAGAGAAAAAGAAAAAATATCACCAATGCGTTCTCGCTAAAGATACCCAAGGCTATCGTAACCTTGTTAAATTAACTTCTATTTCTCATTTACTCGGATTTCAAGGTAAAGGAATCTTTGCACGTCCTTGTATTAGCAAAGATTATCTACTGCAATATAAAGAAGGCTTGATGGTGACATCAGGCTGTTTGGCGGGAGAAGTACCACAGGCGATCTTGAAAGGAGAACCAGCCCTAGCGAGAGAAGTGGCGGCTTGGTATAAAGAACATTTTGGCGATGATTATTATTTAGAGATTCAAGATCATGGCTATCAAGAAGATCGGATTGTTAATGTAGAGATTTACAAGATTGCAAGGGAATTAGATATTCGCGTCATTGCCACCAATGACTCTCACTTTACCTCTTGCTCTGATGTGGAAGCCCATGATGCATTACTCTGTATCCAAACTGGAAAGCTGATCTCTGACGAGAAAAGACTCCGTTATAGCGGCATGGAATATCTCAAGTCCTATGACGAGATGAAACAGCTATTTCGCGATCATTTGGAAGATGACTTAATTGAAGAAGCACTAGCGAATACGCTCCATGCGGCAAATAAAGTCAAGCCCTACGACCTCATGCGCGATCCTCGTGCTGCCGACTATCCAATTCCTGAAGGACATACTGCGGATACTTATTTTGAAGAAGTGACATGGCAAGGCTTACTGCAAAGGTTTAATGTCAAAACCCATGCAGAAATCCCCCAAGACTATCAAGAGCGCTTGCGCTTTGAATTGGGAATCATCATGCAAATGGGCTTTGCGACTTACTTCTTAGTAGTATGGGACTATATCAAATATGCCAGAGACAAACAGATTCCTGTGGGTCCAGGGCGTGGTAGTGCCGCTGGTTCTCTTGTTGCCTATTCCTTAGGAATTACGAATATTGACCCGATTCATCACGGACTTCTCTTTGAGCGTTTTCTCAATCCTGAACGGAAGTCAATGCCTGATATTGATACGGACTTCTGTATCGATCACCGTGGCGAATTAATTGAATATGTAACGGAACGCTATGGTCAAGAACGGGTCGCGCAGATTGTCACCTTTAACCGCTTGACCTCTAAAGCTGTGCTTAAAGATGTGGGTCGGGTGCTAGATGTGTCCTACAGCGAAGCCGACAAGATGGCGAAGATGATTCCTGTATCGCGTGGCAAGCCTGCGAAATTAAAGGTAATGATTTCCGAGGAGTCACCAGCACCAGAATTTCGCGATCGCTATAAGCAAGATGCCAAAGTTTTTGAATGGCTGGATATGGCAATGCGAATCGAAGGCGTGAACAAAAGTTCAGGTGTTCATGCCGCAGGTGTGGTGATTTCACCATTTCCCCTTGATGAAGTTGTGCCATTGCAGCGCAGTAATGAAGGGCAAGTGGTCACTCAATACACAATGGAAGATCTAGAATCCCTTGGTCTATTAAAAATGGACTTCTTAGGATTACGGAACTTAACCACCATCGAGCATACGAGTGCCTTAATTCGTAGCAATCAAGATCCCAATTTTCATATCGATGCGATCGCCCCCGATATGTCCACGGAGGCAAATCAAAAAACCTATAAACTCCTTGAAAAAGGCGATCTCGAAGGTGTCTTCCAATTAGAATCTTCAGGGATGAAGCAGATTGTAAAAGATCTCAAGCCTTCCAATATTGAAGATATTTCGTCAATTCTGGCGCTCTATCGCCCAGGACCTTTGGATGCAGGACTAATTCCCAAGTTCATTAACCGTAAGCATGGTCGAGAAGCGATCGAGTATCAGCACCATACGCTAGAACCTATACTGAATAACACTTACGGAGTTCTTTGTTATCAAGAGCAGATCATGAAGATGGCTCAGGATTTGGCAGGCTATTCCCTTGGTGCGGCGGACTTGTTGCGGCGAGCGATGGGAAAGAAGAAGCCTGAAGAAATGGAAAAGCAGCGTTCTATTTTTCTTGATGGTTGCGCCAAAAATGGAATTAGGTCAGAGATTTCTAACGATCTTTTTGATCAAATGGTGATTTTTGCCGAATATTGTCTCAGTTACGATACGTTAGTGCGAACTGTCGAATTTGGCTTGATGCCCATCGGTAAAATTGTTGAGCATCAAATCGAATGTCATGTTTACAGTGTCGATGAAAATGGATTTGTTTACACTCAACCGATCGCCCAATGGCACGATCGTGGTAATCAAGAAGTCTTTGAGTACGAGTTAGAAAATGGCGATCGCATCAAAGCCACTAAGGATCACAAGTTCATGACGACTGATGGTGAGATGGTGGCGATCGATGAGATTTTTGAGCTTGGGTTAGATTTGGCGATCACAAACTAATTACCCAATTTGGCTAAAAAGAGGAAAATGTTCTGGATTGCGAATCGATTCAACAGATATATCAATGTCTAAATCTGACCAGTAGAGATGATTTGGAGATGGAAGTTCTACATTAAATATTTTGGAGACATTGGCATCTCGAAACCAAGGAAATTCAGTAAACGGTAGAAAAAGTTCTTCTTCATTGTGTAAAAGTAGCCAAAGACCATGGGGGGATATATTAGTTACTTCCACTTGGGAAATGTCTGTTCCAAGCAATACGGATTTCTTGTTCATTGTCTTTTATAAGCTTAAGGGCTGCATTGATTTCACGTTGAGAGATCCCTGTGTGTTGAGCAAGTTCAATCATTGGTTCTAGCCAAAATTTAGCTTCACCATGTTGAGATTGAACATGGACGTGCATTCTTGATTCTTCTCTAGAGAAAAAATAAAAACGGTAGCCATCTTTGCGAAAAACAGTTGGACTCATTGACTCAGGAGTTACGAAGCATCAGTATATTAAATTATAAGCTAATCAACAATCGCCTCTAATCACAAATAAGCGATCGCATTAAAGCCACTAAGGATCATAAGTTAATGACTATTGAGGGTGAGATGGTGGCAATCAATGAGATTTTTTGAGCGTGGATTAGATTTGGTGATCGCCCTCACCGAGAAATTAAGCTATGATCTAGCTGCCATCAAATATATTAAGGAGTCTAAAATGGATGCAATGACGACTCAGCAAGCAAGCCATAACTTAGATAGGTTGATCGATAATGTAATTGACAACGTACAGCCTACAATTCTTTGTAATGATAAAGGTAACAAGGCTATTTTGATCTCCCTAGACGAATTTTCTGCTTGGCAAGAGACTTTATATTTACTATCTAATCCATTTAATGCCAAACATCTATTCAATTCAATTGAATCGGCAAAGACAGGTAAGATCATCGAAAGAACCTTAATCGAAGAATGAAACTAACATTTACCGAAGCTGGTTGGAATGATTACATATGGTTTCAAGATACTGATAAAAAGCTTCTCAAAAGAATTAATCTTCTGATTAAAGATACTCTACGCAATCCCTGTGAAGGAGTAGGAAAACCAGAACCTTTGAAAGCAAATCTATCAGGCTATTGGTCAAGACGCATTAACACAGAGCATAGATTAGTTTATGAGGTGCTGGAGGATAGCATTCTTGTGGTTGCTTGTCGCTTTCACTATCAAGATTAAAGATGGTGGCGATCGCAGAAGTATTTGAGTGTGGGTTAGATTTGGGTGTAGCAAAACAAACTTGAAAGGTGATCTCTATACTATTGTTCAACCATATTGCAGTTGAGGGTGTGGTATCTGAATGAGAGTTGATTTTTCTATTTCTGTTTCGCTTTTAGTTCCTTAAATCTTTTTATGACATATTGGTCAAACAAAGGATGATCTATAAACTCTTTTAAATCTTTGTGATTGGAGTATCTATGATAAATAATAGAAATGATTTCTGAATCAGATTTATCTTTATTGGATTGAAAAGCAGAAGGTAAGATGGCATTAATACTTGCCATCTTGTGTTGCATATCTAAATCATTAAGAATTGATTTCAAAATTTCCCTCCAAGTTCTTACATCATTTTCATCAGGAATTAATATGAATTTATCAAATGTCCATAAAATATAACGTCTATCACCTAGGCTAAAATCTATTTTATCCTTATAGATTGAGTAAACTTCAGGATAATATTGTGTTCCAATTAAAAGTTTGCGAACTTGAGTGTCTTTTGATATAAAGCTATTTGTAATAATTCCATTACTGTCAATTTGCACACAAGAAAATCCAGCAGGCAAAACATTGAATAACTTTATTAGAGTTGTGTCTTTTGATGTGCCAGTCTTATCAATGATTTCTTCTAGAAAACTATCTATTTTGGACACCTCTAAGTCTGAAATCATATCAGATAGCCAAAAAGTTGGAATCAAAATTTCAGCAGCAAACCTATTCGCTTCATTTTCAATCAATCTATATTCATAGTCAATATCATCATAATTCTCAAATTCAGCAATAGATTCTTCAACTGTAATGTTAGTATGAGATACTATGTTACCTGTATGCCAAGGTATTATCACATGACCTAACTCATGAGCTAATGTAAAATTCTGTCTAACTTTTGGACGAGATGAATTTATATATATTTTGGGTTTATCCAACTTTTTTAAACCATAAGATATACCATCAGCATTAATATCTTTAGGGAATGGTAAGAACTCTATTTCCGCATATAAAGATACTAACTCTTCAAGATTGTACGGTGGAACAATCCCATGTTTTTCTAGAAGTCTAGCTGCGTGTTTTTCTTCTGGTTCCATTTAGATTTTTCCTATGCTTTTTAACCAATTTATTGATTGTAAAGATTCTTTTGTACTATATGATCTTGCAGCTAAAGGCTGACTTTCTTGCTTAAACTTTTCCTCAGAAGATATTACACCTTTCCTTCTGGCATTAATTATCCATGCTAAAAATCTAGGTTTAACTACCCACAGAGAATATTCCTCCCAAGTCATACCTAAAAATTCATGCAACTCAAGAGACATATCTGAATCACTATCATGCCATTCATCAATGTAATTATCAATCTCATCTAAAGACGCATCACCATTAATACATTTTTCAATAAACGAGCTATTCATAACACTTCCTCAGTTTTGCTTGCTAATCCTACGACCCTTCACCGCAGGCTTAATCAAATCACCTGTAATCGGACATACAACTCCAAGATGTCTACCGCGTTTGTTAAAAACCTCCAATTCACCATGAAGAGAATCCCAAGTGTAATATAGGTCTTCTTGCAAATCGTAATATACCTTTCTCTGTCCTTCCACTCCCACAACCTTACATCTATCTAAAATCGATGGGTTTGGTATTGGTTTGCCAGACATTGTTGATATTTTACGATTTAAGTGCTTGATATGATTATAACATGAAATTATTAATGTCAAACTATTTGACCAATGGCACGATCGCGGTAATTAAGAAGTCTTTGAATATGAGTTAGAAAATGGCGATCACCTCAGATTCACTAAGGATCATAAGTTTATGGCGGCTGATGGTGAGATGAGCAGCGATAGTAGAATTTTTGAGAGTGGGTTAGATCTGCTTTGTCACAATACCAATAATTCACAAAAGTGTAGTAACACTTTTGTGAATCAAAAACCAAATCTAATAAGGATTTTCAAATAAAGCAATGGCGTAGCCATTTCTTTGTTTGGTATTAGAGAAGCTTGTACATCGCTAGGGCAGTTTGACCATACTGGCGACGATCGCAACAAACTAGATCGCCAATTTGGTCAGGCAGTGGTCGTAAGCGATCGCACTCGGCAATAATCAAGGCTTCGCTAGCTAGTAAGGTGGATAGACTTTTTAGAACAGGTTCATAGAGTTGGCTCTGGTAAGGGGGATCAAAATAAACCAGATCAAAAGTCTGCGGTGGTAACTTAGACAGAACCTTGATCGCATCCCCTTTAATTACTTGAAATCTTTGTTCTCCCCTTGCAATCTTTTGCCAGTTTTCGTTGATTAGGCGGCAAGCGATCGCGGATAGTTCAATTCCCACCACTTGCTTGGCTCCCCTAGATAGCGCTTCTGCACCCATTGCTCCTGACCCCGCGCAGATATCCAACCAGCTAGCATCTCTAACTCGACTTTGCAAAATATTAAAAACCGCCGCTCTAACTTTGCTCGGAGTCGGACGGGTTGCTAATCCCGCGAGAGTTTTGATGGGGCGATCGCCATGAATACGAATTGACATTTGCGATTTGCGATTGGTTTAAGTAGTATAGCTGTCGTTAGTCTTGCTGTAGTCACTTAACTAGTGGCGGCGCTTCGTGCCGCCACTAGTTAAGTGACTACGGCTATAAATAAAGAAATGGCTACGCCATTTCTTTATTTGGTATGAGGATTTTTAAATGGAGAAAGTGGAAATGCTTGAATTTGCGGTAAATGGCACATTAATGCGTGGTTTAGAACTAAACCCAAACTTATTAAAAGTAGGAGCAACTTTTGTTAGAGAAGATATGACTGCGCCTATTTATCGGCTTTGGTCGATCGGCGATCGCCATCCTGCGATGCTGAGAGTCAGTGAAAACGGACAGGCGATCGCCCTAGAAATCTGGTCAATCACAGCTGACGCTCTGGGCACAGTTTTAATGTCAGAACCTGCGGGATTATGTATTGGCAAAATTGTTTTAGCCGATGGTCAGGAAGTTTTGGGCGTACTTGGCGAACCTTTTTTATGCGAGGGACAACCAGAAATTACTACCTATGGAGGCTGGAGAGCTTATACAGCTAGCCAAGGGGTAGGTTCACTGTAAAGGTTGTTCCTTGACCAACTTTGCTTTCCACATTGATCTTGCCCTGATGACTTTCGGCGATCGCCTGGGCGATCGCTAGCCCCAGCCCTGAGCCACTAGTGGAGCTGTTTCCTGATTTGGAACTAGATTTATTTGCTTTTTGGGGTTGATAGCGATAGAACCTTTCAAATATTTGCGATAGTTCCGCTTCAGGAATACCAATGCCCGTGTCTTTAACTTGGATTTGAGCTTGATTTTGAGAAGGAATAGATTGGGCGGTAATTTGGACTGTGCCAGTCTTGGCTGTATAGGCGATCGCATTACTGACAAGGTTAGTAAATAAGCGTCCTAGGCGATCGCGATCGCCCATGATCAGGATCTGCGGCTCATCATTTACTAACGGATTAATTAACTCCAGACTAATATCTTTTTGCTGGGCGATCGCCCTTTGTTCTTCGCCAACTTCACTCAAAACTTGCCACAAATCGCAAACTTCTCGCTTCTGATTAGTCAGCTTACTCATCCCACCATCGTGCCTTGCTAAAAATAATAAATCTTCAATGAGCCGCCCCAAACGCCGCGTAATTCTTTCGATGGTTTCCAATTGCGATCGCTGAAATTCTACGTCAGGGATGGGATCAGCGAGGGCAACTTGGACATTAGTTTGAATCACGGCGATCGGGTTGCGAAGCTCATGGGAAGCGTCGGCAGTAAATTGTTTGAGCCTTTGGTAGGACTGATTTACAGGTTCCATCGCTAGCCCAGCCAGCCACCAGCCACAGAGCAAAACCACAAATACCATTAGCGTTGTACCGATCGCCAAATCTAGAAACAACTGCTTCACTGGCTTGGTAACTTCAAACCAAGGATGACTGATGCGTAAGTAACCATACAACTTGCCATTAATCACGATTGGCTCAGTCATCTGACGCAATGGTTCCGCTTCAGTCAAATGGACAGTGCGATAAACTGGTTGCAAAATTCCCTTTTCTCGCTGTTGTAACGGTTCCACATTGGCGTTAGTTGTCCACAGCACCGCACCACTGGCGGCAAACCAGTCAATATCAATATGATCAGCGTCAATTTCTTGGGTATTTGCGGAGAAGTTTTGGCTAAAATCTGACTCTAGATCAATCAAATTAGAACGAATTAGCGATCGCTCAATGACTTCCGCAACGTGATCAATGGTGTCATCAATGCGATCGATCAAAGTGGACTGAACATACAAATAAAATCCTGTCGCAAATACAACTAACAAAATCGCCGTCACAATCGCATACCAAAGTGCTAAGCGGCGGCGCATTGATTGAAATACAGGGTTAGGAGAAAATGTCATAGAAGTTGTGATTGGATAGCTTATGGTCTGCAAAGCAAACCATAGACTTTAATAGATTAATCAGCTCACTACAATTAAAACCCAAAAAGATGTCCCGCCCGCTACGCGGGCGGGACTTTACTTGTGCCCTGCTAGTTAAAACTTTGGTACACGAAGTGCGCCAAAGTTTCTTTAATATTCAAATTCTTCCAAAATAGTCAGCAGTCGATCTTGACAAGATTTGGGGATCAAGTCGCTTAGAGGAATTTCCCGTTTGCCGCCGCCGATCGCAATCATCTTACTTTCCAACACCTTGGCGACATCAGCGGATGTAATTCCATCAGGTAGCTTTTGGTAAAATATTTCTGCTAACGAAGTATGTAGATGCGCGTCATTTAAGTACAAATGCCATTTCGCTATATCAATATATACATCTTCAGCGATCGCGACTGCTAGCTGTTCTACACGTTCTGAGTTACTCATTTTTTTGGTTTTAGATAATGAAATACTAGGCGTAGCTTAGCATTTCATTACCCACGACCGAGAATAATCTACCCAACGGAGTGGTGCCGCTAAGCGCCACCACTTTAAGGATTACAGTACGAGCAGTACATGGGATTTGCGAATTGAATTTCATCGGGAAATAGGATTTCTTGTTCAAACTCACAGCGCTCGCATTTGTATAAATGGGCGCGGATAGCTTGAGTTGGTATACCGCAGATCTCGCAGGGTAAACCCCTTAAACGCTTGACAACATCAAAATTTACAAAATTACAATTGGGACAGAGTTGTTGCAATTTGCGAACAAGATCTACGGTTGCCTTGGCAATATTTTTCATGCGCGTGGGATTATGGAGCGCTCGCATATCTGTTTCTATGTGAATTGTCGGGTATGCACTCAGCAGTTCCATTACTTTACTCTTAAGAACTTCTAGTGAGTTAATCCCTTTATATATTGATTGTTGAACCGATGTCTGAGCATCTTGCCTTAAGATCACCGCATGATCAGGAAATCCAATCTTGAATGCAAATTCATAGGCTTGTTCATAACTAGATACCACCTGATGCTGGAAGTTGGTATCAGCCGTGAGAACTTCACCATAAACTATAAAATTATGCTTTTCATCCCGTAATAAGACAATTTCACGGCTGTAGGCTATACCCAAAATCGGATGGGGAAAGAAACTTCCTTCACTGGCGATCGCTAAATCAGCAGCGTCAATTAGCTCTAACGCTTTTGCCGCCTTCATCTTGGCAGTTTCGACTTGATTGGCTGGACGGTCAATGTCACGGGTAAATGTACCAAAGCAGTCACTATCAAAATCCTGCGGTACTGTAACCTTGACTCCTAGAGATGATTCTAAAATTGGCGCGATCGCTAATTCCTTATGGTGCATAGTCGCGATTACTGCTAAGCGATCGGCAAATTCTATGGCGGTCATTACTTTGCTTGTTGTTTAAGATTTTGAGTTTTCGTTTTGAGTTTTTATTTTGCCATAGGCTAAATGGGCTTTGTTGAATAATGGCAAAATAGTAAAAAACCAAAAGAAGAGTGGCGGCGCAAAGCGCCGCCACTCTTCTTCTGGTTTTTGGATTGATATAAAAACCTCATGAATGAAAATGATCAACCCCTACACCTCCTTACCGATCATTTTCGCAGGCGGTTCTCGCCAAAAAATTAGTGATATCCCCACTTTGGCTAAGCTCCGTAAAGTTAAGCTTGCTTGCTAAAATCAAGGCAGGGATTTAATTAAAATGGAGTAATGAAATGGCATTTTTTGATTCTGAAATTGTGCAACATGAAGCTCGTAACTTGTTTCAAGATTATCAATCTTTAACTCAGCTTGGTGGTAGCTACGGCAAGTTTGATCGCGAAGGCAAGATCCTCTTCATTGAAAAGATGGAAGAGATGATGGATCGCTACAAAATTTTTATGAAGAGATTTGAGTTGTCCGATGATTTTATGGCGCAAATGACCCTAAAACAGCTCGAAAATCAGTTGGGCAACTTTGGAATTACGCCCCAACAAATGTTTGATCAGATGAATTTAACCCTTGAAAAAATGAAATCTGAGTTGGAGTTACATAGCTAAAATTTAGCTATTAAGATTTGGGGATCTGTTCTCAAATTGAGGACGAGCTATAACTATCACGCCCTTGACCTTGATGTTTTGAGACGCTAGAGCAGCGATCGCTTCGCGAATGGTCGTGCCCGTCGTATAGATGTCGTCCAGAAGAATCACCTTGTCAGAGTCTAGTTTTTGAGACGACCGTGGAATACGTGAGACAGCAAAAGCCTTGGACAGGTTATGTTGTCGCTCTCCTTTGGTCTTGGTTTGCATCTGCGGTTTGGTATCTTTAATTCGTTGCAGCAGTTTAGGGTGACAGGGTAGTGATGTTAAGTCGCAAAACCGACGGGCTAAGACTTCGGCTTGATTGAATCCGCGAGACTTTAGTTTGTTGGGATGGAGGGGAATGGGAACTACAGGGATATTTTTTAGGTTAGCAATTGGTTCCTGCCGCCATCTGATTGCCATTTTTTCGGCGATCACCTCCATAATTTCGGGATGATTTTCATATTTACAAGTAGCGATCGCTCTTTTTACCGCGCCATCATAAGTAACCCAGCTATAGAGCGGTATCTCTGTAGAAATCGGGCTATCTTTTTGTAAAAATTGGGGAAATTGATAAGCGGTAATTTGGCGATCGCAGTCTTTGCATAAAACCTGCTCACTGGGACGTTTACACAATGGGCAGTTTGATTGCCAGAGAGAATTGCCCACAAAATTTACTAAGCGATCGAGCTTTAACTCTCCACCAATAGATCTGAGCCAATCCATAACATTAATCCCAAATTTCTAGCTATAGCCCTTAGATTAATACAAATTAAAACCCAAGAAAAAAGTGGCGGCGCTTCGCGC
>QBLS01000014.1 GCA_003249015.1 Pseudanabaena sp.
GGCTATTTCTATTCTCCTATGTATTTCTACTCAGTGCCTAATTGAGATGCTCCCGTTTTAACTCAATTGCTGTTTAATCAATCTACTGATTACAAAATTCTGCAGATTTCTACTTTAAATCAAGTAATATCGCATCAACTATCCATTTCCTAAAGGCGATCACTATTACTGTGAGTCTTGATTTTTAGGCGATCGCTTTGTGATTGAGATTAGGGGTGATCTGCTAAAATCAATACCAAAGGCTACTTTGGCTAAAACCATGACCACAATAACTCTAGAGCTACCACAAAATATTTACGAGCCTTTGCAAAAAGCCGCCGCAAAAGCAGGACAATCCCCACAAGAGCTAATAACTAAATTACTGGGACAGACTATACAAGCCTTTGCTGACGATCCTCTAGAAGAATTTATCGGTGCTTTCCAGAGCGACATTCCTGATTGGGGAGCAAATCACGATCGCTATCTTGGACAAGAATTACTAGAAAACCATAATGTCTGAGCTATTTATCGATACATCAGGCTGGGCAAATCTGATAGATATCAGTCAGCCTTTTCACTCTATCAGCGCAACGACATATCAAAATGCGCGTTCTCAAAAACACAAAATCATCACTACAAGCTATATCGTTACAGAGCTTGTTGCTCTACTTTCTAGACCACTTCGCATACCCCGACCAAAAGCGATCGCTGTGGCGATCGCTTTTGGTCGGGGTATGCGAAGTGGTGGTGACTAAGAAAAACTCCTAGAATGAAGTTATCCATATCAACAAAGAGATCGATACAAAAGCATGGGAACTCTTAATCAATAGACCAGATAAAGAATGGAGTCTAGTTGACTGTTCTATTTTCGTTGTCATGCAGGAACGCAAAATTTCTGAATCTCTGACGAGCGATCATCATTTTGAACAAGCAGGATTTATTCGTTTATTAAAATAGCGATCGCTGTTTTGATGTGATTGTTTGTTTTAGGGGCGATTGATCGCTATTACCGTGAGCCATGATTTTTAGGCGATCGCCTATGAGTCCTAAATTGAGCTAATGCAGATACATTAACGGTGATTTTTATGATTACAACGTGCTGTATAGGGCATATATAATTATCGCTGCAACATTGCCCATACAAAATCTGAACCCTTGCCTTGTACTCTCGCCATTTTAATCCATAGTAATGTCATGTGTTCAAGGTGTAAACTCATCGATAATTTACCTGTATCCACTGGTTCCCAACCAAGTTGAGAACAGAGAGAACTTACCGTATCCTTGGCAGATTGATCATTACCCGCAATCAACATCGCAGGTTTGAGATCACCATAGCCAGCGTAGGTACTATTTTCAAAGTTCTCATAGCCATAGATGGTAAAGGCTTTAACCACGTAGGCATTGGGCACAAATTCTTGAATAGTTTCACTCCCAGAGATTTGGCTTTGCAAACCATGCGATAGATTCGCCCCAACGGGATTTGTGCAATCAACTAAGATTTTGCCATCTAGTAACGATTTCACAGGCGCGATCGCCGCCTCGATCACATTAAAAGGGGTTGCTAAAAACACAATTTCTGCTTCTTGGATAGCTTCTAGCGGAGATTTGACGACTAGTTCAGCATTGCGGCTGGTGGCTTCTAAAACTGACTTGGATTTCGGATCACGGGCAGCGATGAAGACTTGATATCCGAGTTTTTGTAAGCGATCGGCTAGGGGTGCGCCGACATTGCCAGTGCCAATGAACGCAATTTTCATACAGTTATTCCTAATGCTTCTAATACTAATTTTGCAGTTTCTGAACCAGAGTTTTGCTGCTGACCTGTAATCAAATTACCATCACGGATTGCATGGGGGGAAAACGGTGCTTGAGTCACAAAATTAGCCCCTAGTTGTTTTGCTTCATCTTCAATCCGAAAAGGCATTACTTTCTGACCAACAACTTGATCCGCATAATCTTCTTCGCTATTAGCAAAACCTGTAATCGATTTTCCTTGAATTAAATATTCTCCATTAGGAAGTTTAGTTTCCAATAATAGACAAGTCCCATGACAGAGCGCTGCCGTTGGTTTGCCCGTTGCATAGAAGTTGCTAAAAAACTGTACGAGATTTTGATCTTGGCGGAAGGTGAACATCGGCGATTGACCACCACAGACAACGATCGCATCAAAATCATCGATATTTAGATCGGCGATCGCAGGGGTATTTTCCAACAATCGCATAAAATCTGATTGATTGATGTATTGCAGAGATAGCAGATCATCTTTGGAATAACCCGAAGCATCACGGGGATCGCTCAAGCCATCAAATTCAACTTTACCGCCCTTGGGACTAGCGATCGTCACCTGACATCCTGCATTCACAAATGCATCATAGGGATGAATCAATTCCGCAGCCCAGAAGCCAACGGGAATCCCTAAAGTCGTTGAGGTGGAGGGATTGGCAACAATTAAGAGAATGTGTTTGCTCATGGAAAGTTGGGATTGAATCAAAAATCACTAGATCAAGTGTGGATCGAGTATCATTCATTTGTCCAATGGATAATTTACATAAAAAACATTCATGTTATGAATTTTAGTCTGAGTCAAATCGATCTCAATCTATTGGTAGTGTTTGATGCACTCATGCGCGATCGCCATGTTACTCGTGCTGGTGAACGCATTGGCTTGAGCCAACCTGCAACGAGCAATGCTCTAGCGCGATTGCGATATCTGACTAAAGATGAATTATTCATTAGGGCAAAATCGGGACTGCAACCTACGCCTGTAGCGATCGCCTTAGCAAACCAAATTCAGCCAGCATTGCAACAGATTCAGATGGTACTGTCATCGGAAGAAGGGTTTGAACCAATGACTAGCGATCGCGTATTTGCGATCGGCATGACTGATTATGTGGAATTTGTGCTGTTACCGCCCTTGCTAGAGAAATTAGAACAGGTTGCGCCAAACCTTAAAATCCAAGTGCGAACAGGCGATCGGCAGCAGTTATTTGATTTATTGGACAATGGTAAAGTCGATCTCATTTGTGGACTATTTCCCGAACAGATCCCTTGGCATCAAGAACAATTACTTTTCCAAGAGCGCTTTGTCTGCGTCTGTCGCCAAAACCATTCCTTTATTAGGGATTCACTCTCTTTAGAAGAATATCTGGCTGCTTCTCATCTATTAATTTCCATCAAAGAAGATATGGTTGGGCGCGTTGATAGCCTATTAGCAAAACAAGGATTAAGCAGAAACATTACGATCTCTATTCCTCACTTTCTTGTCGCTCCTCCAGTTTTATCGCGTACTGATCTCATTGCGACCTTAACGGAACGAGTGGCAAATACCTCTGTTCAGAAACTTAATTTAAAAATTTTTCCTTGTCCCTTGGAAATTGATGGCTTTTCTGTATTCATGCGTTGGCATCAGAGTAACCGCAATCAGGTGACTCATTGTTGGTTACGGAATATGCTTACTGAAGTTGCGGTCAATATTTAAAGCCCCATTACAAGTTTTGCTTAGAACCTTAGTACAGGACAAAACACTGCAGATTTCTACTTTAAGGCAAATGCGAACTCATCAACAAGTTGGCGATCGCTATTACCGTGAGACATTATTTTTAGGCGATCGCCGATCAACTGTGTATTTTGCGAAGTTGCAATATAAATGTTATGCTTGACGTAACACATAACGCTTGCCTATGCCTCAAAAATATAAAGACAAACGCACAGCCAAATTTGCTGCTGGCGATCGCATCAAAGAATTTCAAGGATTTGAAAGGCAAGCATACAAACGTCTAGAAATTATAGAAGCCGCACCTAATAAAGAATCCCTCATGGCTTTGCCAAGTAACCGATTTGAGGCATTAGGTGGAGATCGAAAAGGGCAGTACAGCATCCGCATAAATGACAAATGGCGTATTTGCTTTGAGTGGACAGAAACAGAAAATTGCCCATTCAATATCGAAATTGTCGATTATCACTAAAGGAAAAAACAACTATGGCAAGACCTGCAATTCACGCTGGCGAAATCTTAGCTGACGAACTAGAAGAACTGGGAATTAGTGCATCGGAACTTGCGCGATCGCTTCATATACCCACAAATCGGATTACGCAAATTCTCAAAGGGCAAAGAGGCATCACGGCTGATACTGCATTACGTCTAGGGCGATGGTTTGGCACTGGTGCAGAACTATGGCTTAATCTGCAAAAAGCTTATGAGTTAAGACTAGCTGAGGAGTTGGCGGGAGAAGAAATTCAAAAAACGATTCAACCTCGTTCATCAAACAATCAGCAGTTAGTTCAAGTTTAAATAGATAAATTTGGGTTATTGAGAATGCGATCGCTGTTTGATTTTTCTTGAAGTGGCGATCGCTATTACTGTGAGTCGTGATTTTAAGAAAACATTTATATAGGTGTCGCCATTCTTGCCAGGACATAAAACCCAAATATTGTGAGTCAGCGCTTCGCGCCGACTCACAATATTTGGGTTTTGGTTTGTCCTGATACATGCGGCTATAGCTATAACCTATATCTGCTTGGAATATTTCTTGATCAATCTTTCTGATACATATTTATCTCACTAATATCCACGGCATTTGAAAGTGTTAAAATCCATTCGATTGAAGAGATTATATCTGTAAGTGGAATTGGAACTTGCGCTGTAAATCTACCCTCTTCGATATCTGCCAATACTTCTTCTGTAGCGATATTGCCTGGGTTAATGACCGTAATGCCAATCTTGTAATCACGGAGAGCTAGTTTTAATGCCTGAGCTGCTCCTCTTAACCCAAACTTAGATGCTGTATTAGCTACCTCGACTGTTGGAGAGTGATCCAATCCTGATAGTGCGCCAATAAATATGGCTCTTGGGTTGTCAGATTTAGCAAGATTCTTAGCAAGCTGCTTGGTCAGTTCAATCGGTGCAATCGTATTTACAGCTATCACAAAGCGAGTTTCTTGATCAGAGCTTGTCATAAAGTCATATTGATCGGTAAATGCACCGTTTTCCCAAACTCCCCCCATAAACAAGAGAGCATCTACAGTTGATTCACTAATACTACTGACAATTGATTTTATTCCTTCTGGAGTGGAAATATCTGCTTGAATCCATTTTCCTGCAATTGGCTGACCTCTAGAAATCGAGAACACAGAATCACCTTTTTGGTTAAAGTGCTGCGCCACGGCTGCACCAATCCCACGACTAGCTCCTACCACAACAATTTTTCTTTTTTCAGATTCCATATCTAACTTTTGAAGTATGCACTTTCTGAGATCTAGCTCAAAGTTCTAACGCAATTATAGTTTAATCATTTTACTGATGACAAAATACCGTAGATTTATACTTTGAGTCAAGTGAGATAGATCGCCTCAATTATCTATCTACTAAAGGGGTTGATGAAGGCGATCACTATTACTGTGAGTTGTGATTTATGGGGCGATCGCTTTTAACAATTATTTCTATTTTGTCGATTTTGTCTAGTTTTTGGTGAAGCAGTGATTCTTGAAATTAAACAATTAATCTAACATTGTGCTTCAACTGCTGCTAGTAAGTTTTCAGTTTCGACCAAATCAATATGGTCAAGCATATGTTATGCAGAGTCTATATCAACTATCGCTCCATTCAATAATCTATGGCTAAAGATAGGTCTTCGCCCCTGCCGATGCCATTTGTTTACATCCATTGTCATTAGATCGATTGTCATCAGCTTTGTCTGAATATCCCCTTCAAACATTGTTAATACACAACGACTCTCCAAATTGGGATAGACAAGCGATTGCAGAATTATGGTGAAGTGTTGTCTCACTAATTCAATGTTTGTTGTGGGAACGAGAAACAACAGTGTACTCCACGCTAATCGGTGTCCCATAAGGCTAGGAATCTCATTCCTAGCCTTATTCCAGATTGCTTTTATCCATTCACCTTGTAATAAGCCCGTTTCTGCTTCGTTGGAACAGATTAGGATTAGGCAAGCAGTGCAAGTTTCACTGCCGACTTGATGAATGAGTTCTTCTAAATCCCAATCATTTAAAGTTGTCAGAAAAATATCTTTATTCTTTGCTTTTGAATCTGTCACTGATGTTAAATGAGTCTTTACAGTCTGTACTTAAATATAACTGATTGTTTTAATGCAGTTACAGTTTAATCACTCTACTGAAGACAAGCTATTGCAAGTCCTACTTTAAGTCAAGTGTGATCGCTTAAACAATCCATCTCCTAAAGGCGATCGCTATTACCGTGAGTCGTGATTTCTAGTGGATCATAATTAATCTTGCAATGTGGAGCGTATTAACACCTTTAGAACAAGGAGCTTAAGCTCCTTGTTCTAAAAGCAAAGATTACCAAGGCAAAGCGATCGCACCACCAAACTTTCTCATCTCTGCGAAGAAGCCACCTTGAGATCCACCATCTGGCAAAGTTGCCAAATATACGGCTGTTTCTGCACCTTCATCAGCAGTAAATGGAGCATCCGATCCACCCATGTCAGTCTTCATCCAACCAGGAGAATAAGCATTGATTAAGATATTAGTTCCTTGCAATTCCTTAGCAAAGATAGCAGTCAAACCATTTAAGCCCACTTTGGATAAACGATAGGAAGGAGCTAAGGGATAGTAATCACTACCCATAGAATTGAGAGAAGCCATCTCAGTCGATACATTAACAATACGACCATAATTATTGACTTGCATCAATGGAATTAGAGCTTGTGTAATCCTCGCAACTGCTAACACATTAGTATTGAAAGTTGCTAACATAGTATCCATATCTACTGTAAGCAGACTAGATTCTTGAGGTTGCATGGTGGGATTTACCCCTGCATTATTCACCAGAATATCAACTCGGTTATAGCTTTCCTGCAACCAAGTTATGAACTCTTTCACACTTGTTTCGCTAGTTACATCTAGAGCATGTACATCCGCTTGTAGCCCTTCATTGGCTAGCCGTTGCTGGGCAGAAATACCATCTTGGAGATTACGGCTAGTGATGATTACCTGAATGTCTTCTTTTTGTGCTAACTGACGTGCGATCGCATATCCTAAGCCCTTATGGCTGCCAGTAATTACCGCAACTTTTTTGGTCATTGTATTCCAAATCCTGCATCAGTGAATAAAGTCACCTTAGCAATCCTCAACCCTTTAAACAAGACAAGATTTGAGATACATATTATCAATGAAATCGATAAACCTAGCTGCAATCGATCTAAATCTACTAGTTGCTTTTGAAGCCTTAATCACCGAACGCAGCGTCACCAAAGCGGCTGAAAAGCTCCAGATTGGGCAACCTGCTATGAGTTCATCACTCAATCGATTACGAGTTCTCTTTGAGGATGATTTATTTATTCGCATGGGTCAGCAAATGCAACCAACGGTTAAGGCTAAAGCGATCGCCCCCAATATTTTGGCAGTACTACACCAGATTCGCCAGACGATCATCGCCAGTCATCCTTTTGACCCAGTTTCTAGCGATCGCACATTTGCCATTGGTAGCTCAGACTACACTAGCTTGGTGATTGTGCCTCCATTACTAGAATTTAGCTCTCACAATGCTCCATTGATCAATTTTCATACTGTCGGTTTTGAGAAAGATAGCGTTGGTGAACTATTAGAGCAAGGGATGATTGATCTTGCCTTGGGAGTTTTCCCCAATCCACCCCGACAAACTCGATTAGAACCAATTTTTGAAGAACATTTTGTTGGTATTGCGCGTCAAGGTCATCCCGATGTCAAAAATGGAAAAATTAGTTTAGAAGCTTTTACTAAGCTCTCTCATGCCCTCACAACTTTACGACGCGATCACTCTGGGGCAATTGATCGTGCTTTACAAGCCCAGAATCGACAACGTCGGATCGCTCTGACGACTCCGCATATGCTGGTCTTACCCTTTGCGATCGCTACTAGCGATCTAGTTGCCGCTGTTCCCAAACGTCTCGCGCTAACTATGGCTAAAGCCTGTAATCTCACTATTTTTGAACTCCCTATTGAGACTGAGCCTTGGAAAGTCTCGATGCTATGGAGTGTCCTAAGCGATCGCGATGAAGCAAATCAATGGCTCCGCAATACAATCAAGGCGTTAGCGAGTCAGCTTTAGGCAGAAGTTGACGGTATGTTGCAGTTGGACAAAGATTTAACAAAAAATGTCATCAGTCACAGATTGCAGGAGATTATCGTCATACGGCGATCGATGATGCAATTAATGCTTTCATTTAACATCGGGGTGATTTATTTATGCCCAATCCATTTTGAGGCGATCGCTCCCACAACTGCGCCGACAAGGGGATTGCTTAAAAACTTTACCAATGCAGGTTGATCAGCTAAAACTTCATGAAAAATGTCAGGATGTGAATGATAAGTAAACCCTGCTAATTTGGCAACATCATCAGGTTTCATACGGCTAGGGTCATGGCTTGATAAACTCAATTGTTTTTCTAGATCGCGATTACCTAGTCCTCTCTTTTTAAGCTGACCAAATAGTTCTCTAGCTACATCGTCTCGCTGACTTGGCTGAATCCGCGCAATTGCTTGCTGCAATTCTGGTTCCATTTGTTCTGACGAAATGCGATCAGGCTGAAAAAAATCGCTAAATAAATTACGACGTTCTTCACGGGAAGACCTTTGAGCAAAATTGTCAAAATCCGCAAAATTTTCCGACTCATCAGGTAGGGTTTCCTTATTCCCTCCCGCTAAATCTTTCATGACTTGACGCTTATATTCATCGCTAGTATTTGGCATAGCTATTTAGAACTCCATTAAAAATAAAAAATTATGCGTCCAAGGCGGCACTAAGTAACGCCTTGGACGACTCTTAAAATTAAGAAATGGCTAGCCATTTCTTAATTTGATATTAAGTAGTTCCAGCCTGATCCCAAGCATCCCGAACTGCATCTTTGACTTTATCCCAAGCCATGCCTGTACCACTCTTTTGGGCTAAGAGAGCTTCATAATCTCGTTTGAGTTCGGGTTCTGCTTCATCAAAGCTTTTGCCAAAATAGCGATCGCAACCTTCATGTCCTATCTGATAGGCTAACTGATAGCCTTCATAGGTAGCTCCTTTCTCAATATAGTGACGAGAATTGTAATTCTGTCGCCAGTAATTATCATCGAAGTTGGCAATGGTGAGGGTTTGATTACTCATGGTTATCTCAATAAAAATATAGATGGATCATGAAAGATTAACTGGCTTGCTGATAATCAATTAGTTTCGATTGATAGTCATAGCGAGCTGTTAAAATCAATTTTTTGTCAGGAGCATAAATCAAAACGGTTAAATCTTGATTTGGGAAGGTATTCCGAAAGCCTTGGGTTAGTGATTGAGTTAAGGACTTTACATCTGTGGGTAGAACTTGCGGTGAAACTACTACCCCTAATTTATTACCGTCGCGCACATAGGCATCCTTAATTAGCCCTTTACTAGTCTGCATCACCCAATTGCCAAAATCCTGCCCTACGGCTGAATTACCTCGCACTATCTGGCTGTAATCTGAACTCTGGTTGAGCTTTACTGGACTAGAAGATTGAGGAGATCCACAAGCAGTTGTGAAAGTCAAAACCAACATTAGCGCGATCGCTACTATTGCGGTTCGAGCATGGCGAAAAATATTCATCTTGTTATCTATTAGTTTTCCATAATCGTAATTAGGATGGGCAGTACAGCCCCTTTATCTTCTCAATTACCTGCTGCTAGTTCCTTTTTCAGCAAAGTATTTGTTCAGGAAAGTACTACAAAAAGATAGAACGATAGGAGCTAGGATGAAAGCCAAGAGACCATTCATTGTAAATCCTGGAACGATAATTGATGCTATCCACAGCAATAGTCCATTTAGGATAAATGAAAACAATCCTAGGGTAATAAAAGTAAGGGGGAGAGACAAAACTTGCAGAACTGGTCTAATGAAGGCATTAACCAAACCAATAACGATCGCTGCCAGTAATGCCGAAGGAAAGTTCGCAATGTCTACACCAGGGACAATTAGATCAACAATGAGAAGCCCTAAAGCAGTTGCTAATATAGTCAGAAAGTATCCAATCATGTTTTTTACCTAGAGTAATAGTAATTTGGTAGTTAGGAGAAAGAGAAATTGAGCAAATCTAATTACTTGATTGCTCGCCTTGTTTAGAGATCGCCCAAACAGCGTGAATTATTCCAGGAACCCACCCTAATACAGTTAGTCCAATATTGATTAGTAGAGTAGTGCTGAAGCCATAAGCCAGAAAAACGCCTAGGGGTGGGAGAAGAATGCCTAAAATTAGTTTCATGTTGATTGCTCTTGAATTGACTGTTTTTTGGGAATATGGTGCGGTCAGAGCCTGCACTACATTCCCCGATACGAAATAAACTGTATATTTTGAAAATTAGTGCTTTGAAAATTAGCGCTTAGAGACGGAATCTTTGCTTTTCCAAATTTCTTTTAAGCCCTGCTTGATCTGTTCCTCTTTACGAGCAACTACAGAACCAAATTCACCCGCATTGGTCTCAATTTCAGCCTGTTTCTGTTGTAAAGGAATAACTCCACTGGCTTCTGCTTCGACTTTTTTCTGGTTATACCATGTTTTTGCTTTTTCCCATTGCAGCTTAATTTCTTGATAGCTATCGCCATACCGATCCGCTAATTTCCGATCTAGATTTGTCATTTGGGACTTGAGGTTGACGTACTGCTCCTGCAAAATTCCTACTTCTTGACGTTCTTGATAGGTATTGACCGCCAGACTAATTTCTTCAGGATTAGCATCTGGCAATTCTACCGCCTTGATATCCATCATGATGGCGCTAGCTTCGCGATCTAACTCTTCCTGCTGTTGATCCAATTGAGTTTGAATCGCCAATAGTCTCACTCGCCGCTCCGCGATCGCCTGTTGACGCTCATAGGTACTTCCTGCGATCGCGCCTTCGATAGAAGCAGTGATATTTTCTGTCTTTTCCTTGCCACCTCCCTTAAAATCAGCAATTACTGTAGAGACCGCATCTTTGACAATTAAGCCAATTTCACCTGAGCCTTCTTTTAGCTCGGCAATAGTCTGGGCAACTGCATTTTTGACAATTTCGCGAATATGTTCAGATCGAATATTGCCTTGGCTCTTCGCCTTTTCAAGATTAGTTTTAATCTTCTCTTTAACCAGATTAGACATAGTTAATATTTCCAATTTATAGGCGGTATTGATACTTTTTCTGATCTCAGTTTGAGCAGCGGTAGAAGAAATAGATGAGGCTAAAACTATACTCAAACTTAAAATGGTTGCTTTTAGAGGTCTAGATAAAGGAAAGAACATACTAACGACTTCCTTACCATAATCCTCTTACTGGAGCTGATGGTTCACTTGGTGTTGATGGATTTGGTTCTTCAACAGGTTGAGTATTAGAAGGTGGAGTTGCAGTTAAGATTGGTGTAACTAGGGCAAGTACTTCATCTCTAGTTGCGTAGCCATCAAAAGCGTCAAGATTAAAGGGAATCGGAGAGTCTTCTCGATTCTCGTTGTAAATAACTTCTTTATTGCTAGCATTGTTAGATATCCAAGGACGTACATCCTCATCTAGCAAAGTCTCCCGTAAGAATCTTATACCCGCAGCATGGCGAGCTTCGACACTATGAATTGCTAAAGCCGCCGCTAAAATTGGTTTGCCAGCTTCACCTGCAGCAAGTAAGTTCTGTACTTGCCCTTTGTATGCAGCTACGCCCAAATCTTCTACATATTGTCCTGCCAATAGAAAATCTCTAGGATTGGCAAAAGGATCACGACCTAGAATAGCGCTATAGTTAGGATTTTCAGGAATGACAACTTCTTCAGGATTGCCTCCAATTGAACGTAGAGCTGCGGACAGATCAGTTACATGTCTATTTTCATCTTCACCGTAGGAGGCGATCGCATCTTTAGCGATTTGAGGTGCAGATGTTAATCCTCCATTCACAGCAGCAAGAGCCGCGCGTTGATAAAAGTCAGCCTCAAGCTTCTCTAAAGTAAGTGCATATTCAGCGACTTGTCGCGGGGCTAAAACTGTACCCTGAGCGTAGACTGATGGGGTTGGGCTAAAAAACAAAAATCCACATAGAAAAGTAATAAAAGCAAAGCAAAGTCCTAGAGGACGTAATGCTGTGCTGGCAGAGTGTTCAAGAATATCGGCAATCATCTTAAATTGCATTCTCAAAGCAAGGGAATAGTTAATCATATTGGCTGTATCCTTCTGCATGAATGTATTCGCAAGTTGGGTGGATTATCTCTAGCTAACGAGAGAGCCGCCAATGGGATTGTTGATTATATTGAGTGAACTCACGATCGCTACAATTTGTTTAGCCGTATACAACTCATCGTAAGCCTTACCCTTTACGGGATTAAGGATTGTGTTTAGGTTGGCATCATTAATAAGGCGATCGCTATCAGGTTCTGTCACTGGTCTGTTCATTAGTGCCCTTACTCCTGCGGCGTGGCGAGCTTCGACGGAAACAATTGAACTAGCCGCAAGGAGAAATGTGGGATTAGTTATGCTCGTACCTGCACCGTTATAGGCATGAACTCCCAAATCTTCTAGCGTAATGGCGGTATTCAAGATGCGATCGCGGTTAGAGAGAATGTCATTGATGCTAGAGGAATTAAAACTTAAATCTTCTGTTGTAAATAGAGCTTGGCTAGCTAAAACACTACGCAGGAATTTCACATGGGAAGCTTCTTGAGCGCCTAAATACTTCATATATTCAAGTTCTCGACTATTTGTAACCTTGCCTGAACTGACTACGGCTGCATAAAAAGCAGCTTCGAGTTCTTCTAATAACAAAGCAAAATTAAGAATGCCAAGGTCATTAGCATTAAAGGTGAGCATCTTGCCACGACTGCTTGACTGGGCATAGATTGCTTGAGGCATCGCGCCAATTGCTATACCACCAATGCCATAAATCCCCCATTTGATCAGGGAACGTCGAGAGGTAGAAGGCATCTTCTCTTTAATCATGGTTAATCTCTCCTAAATAGTGTCGGATATAATCGCAGTAGTTGAATCCAAAGCCTAGGGAGTAAACACAGTTTACTCCCTAGGCTGTTTAGGACTTGCACTCAAACCTGATGAGGTGGCGCAAGTCCTAGAGCCTCTATTGAGAAGCTAATACTAGTCGCTGATCTTGAATCTGACTCTTAGCAGTTTTAAAATCCGTGGCGAGTTGCTTCTGTTGGTCGTCGCCAAAACTACTCCGAATACGAGGAAACATTTCATTCTCCTCTTCTTGCACATGTTCGTTTACAGCCTTCGCTAGAAGCTCTACCGCAGCTTTAAACGCCACTGTGTCGTCAGAGTTCATCGCTTTGATCTGTTCAAGCATTTGCTTCATTTGTGCTTGTTCGTCATACAACTTCTGAACGTCATTGTAGTAAGGGTGTACAACTGGATAGATAACTTGCTCCTCAGCATCAGAGTGAGCGGTCAAGTCTTGGTAGACTTGACCAAAATACTCCTCTAGCTCTTGAGGATCATCGGTAGCTTTAATCTGAGAGAACAGAGAATATACCTTGACGTGATCGAGATGAATCAGATCACAGATATTAATCTCATGATCGTTGCGACTGATGATGCTACCAGCAATACCACTCAGAGCCGCGATTGAATCCTGTACCCTTGACCACAGTCCACTATCAGAGGGCTTACCAGTTAGCTCCAACGTACTGAGGGATTCCATGATTCCTTTGAGTTGCTCCTCATGTCCACGATTTTCAAAGTTAACCGTATTCAGAGGGGCGATCGCTACAGCAATATCTGCACCAACTACTTGCCCCGCCTTGTGAACAAGAACTCCTGCCATTGCTTGAGTATGTTTGAGAATCTCATGCTTGGCGACCTTTTCAAACAAAGTAATTTCTGAGTCTTGCATCATCTTGCCAAGATCTTCAAATTCCTTCTGCATCGATGGATTTGGCTCAGCTTTAATTCCATACTGAACAATCACTGTGTCGATGATACCCAAATTCTTCTGATCGTCTCTGAGAAATCCTTCTAAGCGGTTAGTGATTTCTCGATCTGGACAAGCTGCGATCAAACTTTTCTCATTGGCAATCAGCAAATTTTGAGTTGCCTTCATGTCTGCCAATTTGACCGCGATCGCAGTGCGTTTGTTATCTTCAAGTGTTACTGACATTGACGTTAATCCTTATGTATAGTTAAGAGACAATTACTTCTCTCTATAGAAATCATGACGTTGGAATATCCAACTACTTGAGTGACTTGATGAACTTGCTTTGCTATGAAATAAAGCGTAATAGAACTCATGATTACTAGACTTTATTTCTAGTTTGCAAAGCTGTTCCCAAGAGAGTTTTATCGATTAAAGCCTCTAGCAGCTCGATCCCAAGCATCTTTCACTGCATATTTAGCCTGTTCCCAAGGTAAACTTCCAGTCTGATTGGCTTGATAATCACGCTGCAAATCTGTTTCAACTTCACCGTAAGTTCGACCACTATGACCATAGCGATCGTAACCTTCATAGCCAGTGCGATAGGCTGGTTGATAATCTTCGTAGGTTTTGTCTGAATCAGCATAGGTGCTAGAAGTATAGGTCTCCTGCCAATTGGTTTCTTCAAAAGTAGGATTAACTTGCTCAGCTACATCCTTACCAGCTAAACCGCCAACGACTGAGCCAATGACAGCCCCAACTACAGCCCCAACTGGCCCGCCAACTGCGCCACCGATGACTGTGGCTACAGTACCAGCTCCTGCAGCTCCCACGCCTGTTCCCAAAGGATGCGATCCCACTTCTCCAGAAATTGGATCGAGGTTAGCATCACTTTGATCTGAAGGGTTTACGTCTCTATTTACATTTCTATTGGTCATTTTTTCTTGTCCTTTAAATAATTTGTTTGAGTTTGAAGCAGTGGAGTGTCATACGGAGCGAGATACTTCACTGCTTCTGAATAGCTTCTAAGCAGCTCTAACTAGACGAATTGCATATAATAAAACCACTGCACCAATGGTTGCCACGATCAAGCTACCGAGCAAGCCGCCCCCCGTGGAGACTCCAAAGGTGTTAAATAGGAAACCCCCTAACAATGCCCCGACAATACCAACAATAATATCGCCCAGCACACCGAAGCCACCACCTCGAACTATCTGACCAGCCAAGGCTCCTGCCACTAGTCCGATCAAAATAAACCAAATAAATTCCATGAGATTTTCTCCGTTTATCCATTTCAAGTATTTACGAATGAGAGAATAGGCTAATTTTCAAGTCACCTATTTTTTTGAATTTATGCCAATCCCCTAAAACGTGACGATACTCTAGGGAATTAAAAAGTAATCTCAGTCGTTGTTTTCAATTCCCAAAAATAGCAATGCTATTTTTGGGAATTGGAATTACTGACCCAAGAAGTTTTTGACAGAATCAATTACACTTTCAACCTTGTTCTCGGCTTTGTCAGGTAAATCTTTGGTGTTTTCCTTAACTTCAGCAGCGCGATCGCCTACCATCTCCCTAGTCTTCTCTACTCCTTCACCAAGTTTGCCTTTAGCATCCTTAGCCATATCCTTAGCTTTACCAATATTTTCCTTGGTACCTTCTTTCACGTTTTTAGCTAAATCCTTAGCTCGCTTTTCCGTTTCCTTAGCAAAGTCTTTAGAGGTGTCTGCGAGTTTGTCAATCACTTTGTCAGTTCTTCCATCACGAAGATCACGACCGATTTCCTTGGTAATTCCAGCGGCTTTATCGATCGCCATGTCTGTCTTGACACCTTGCGTCATTTTGTTCACTTCACTGCCAATGCTTGCCAAGGGAGATGCGATCGCCCCAGAGCTAAAAAAGGTAACTTGTAGCATCAAAACTAATGCGAAACCAAAAGTGAAAATAAATCCTTTCCTGATGCCACTTAGTATTGCAGTGACTGAAGTACTTAAATAACTAGAATTGCCATTGCTTGAGGTGTGAGTCATCAATTTACCTAGGTTTTTTGTATAGTTTCGTGATTCAAAACCCAACTTAACACCCGATTGTTTGATCTCATGTTTGAGCAATGTATGAGTTGAGTGAATTGCCCCATAAACAAATAAATCTTGACAATAAATTGTTTTGTAACACTAATAGAAATATATACTATTCACTTTTTTTATGGTGATATTTGTATTGTTTATAGCGAATAAACATCCAAGCAATAAATAACTATACCTATTGCTGTTATTGCTTTGTGGTTCTAATACGCTAATTAAAGTTTATATTGTTTTAGCAAATAATTCTTGCGAGAAATAAGGCTATTTGTACGTTATTTCATGCAATTCATGCAAATATTGATTTGGGGTTATACATGATTTCCAACATCACAGTGTAAGACTAATTGTCATTCAGGAAATCAATGGAATAAAAAGACATGAATGATCAACTTAAGTGTGCCACAGGTACATTTGCTAGTCACCAAGAAGCTGAGTCGGCATTGGCAGAATTGAGAGATAGTGGATTCAATATGGGTCGAATTTCGATCATTGGTAATAATGTCAATCGTGGTTCAGATATGGTTGGCGCTCAACAGGGCGAACATCTCAATGATCTTGATAACCGAGATCGCGACAACAAAGTGGGCGAAGGTGCTGCCACAGGTGCTGCCTCTGGTGGTGCGGTTGGAGGTTTAACTGGTTTGTTGGTCGGCTTAGGACTAGTGGCTATTTCTGGAGTTGGTCCTGTGATGATGGCGGGTGCTTTGGCTACGACCTTAGCGACTACGCTATCTGGTGGTGCGATCGGTGCTGCAACAGGGGGACTCTTGGGCGGATTGGTGGGTTTAGGTATTCCCAAAGACCGTGCCAAAATCTACAGCGATCGCGTAGAACAAGGAGATTACTTGGTAATGGTTGACGGCACAGATCAAGAAGTTCGCCGAGCTGAAGAGATTTTCCAACGTCACGGTATCCGCGAATGGGGTATTTACAATTCTGATAATGCTTCGACTAGAACTGGCGATGTCTCTTTGAGATAAGTAAGTAGCTTCGCTTAACCCCAAGGTCATTCCGCCCGCTACGTGAGCGGAATAACCTTGGGATTTCTCAATTAAAAATAAGTTTCAAAAAGATTACGATGCAATCTTTTTGAAACTTGCTCCACTCCATAAAAGCTAAACAGACTGTACTAAATTAAGGAATTCTTGCTATGAATAAAAAAATTGCTTCCCTACTACTAAGTAGCTCTCTTTTACTTCCAGTAGTAGCTTGCACCGAAGCTCGCACTACATCGGAGGCTCCTGAGCCTAACGCCAACTACAGTACTAGTAACCCCACCGCTTCACCCCAAAATACTCAAGCAGCCATGGATGATGCTCAAGATGAAACTCGCAAGAGGCAGTTGGAATCTGATATTCGTGCTCGTGAACAACGTAATGATGCAATGGGTGACTCAACAGATCGTCCAGACAGTGATCTAGCGAGTGAAGTTCGGAGTAAATTGGAAGCGAATATTCCTAAAGGGAACTTAACTGTCGAGTCCAAAGATGCAAATGTCACCATATCTGGAACTGTTCCTTCTACCAGTGAACTTAATAAAATCCAGAGTTTGGCAATGGAGATCAAAGGTATTAAAGCTGTCACGATTAAAGCAGAAGTTGTCACTCCATAGCTCAGCCTAATTAATTAGCTAGGCATAAGTAAACTAAAAACCAAAGATGTTGTTCCGCCCGCCACGCGGGCGGAACAACATCTGGTTTTAGATTTTAATTAAGTTGAGCTACTTACAACCAGAACTAGTTCCAGTTTTATAAACTTGCCAATAGGTCTTTGAATAAGGGTGCGGCTTCGTTGCACTCTCACAAACTGCTGCTGTTACAGTTTATTTCGTAATCAATCAACTCATTCAAGAAGTTAAACATTGGATTGCAATAGTGTTCACAGGAAACAATTTCCAAGTTATTAATTAAATTAGGAGGAGATTCTATGAAAATTGCTCAATTTTTGAAGCGATTTGTGATTATGGTTGTGGTCTGTGGACTAATCGGATTTGTTAATACCACTCCCGCGATCGCATCTCAGAACAAATCAAATCAAATCATTGACACCCCGACTATGCCTAACATTCAGAAAAAAGCTGAAGATGCGGTAAAGGGTAGTGCTTACGATACTAATCAGGAATATACAACTGATGATGGATCGAATCAAGGACTAAATGAGATTCAAGGGACTTCTGATATCAACAAAATGAAGCGGAGTTCTAATGAAAAGATCCCTCCTGTGGTAAAGCAAGTAGGAAAGGCTTTGAATAAAGCTGGCGACCAAATTAACTCTGCTACAGATGACTCCTTAAACAAGGCGAGTGATGCAGCTAGCTATATGAAAGATAAGGCAGGAGATGTTATGAATTCTCTAACTGACAAAGCTTCTGATACCGCTAAAGCGATCAAAAATAAAGTTAAGTCTTAAATAAGATTAGGACTTACTCCTTGCCGTAAAGTTGTGTGTGGCTCAGCCACACACAACTTTACGGCTAAGAGATGATGTATCAAAAAATTATAACTGGAGAAATGAATGAGTAGTCTAATTGCAGTTAGCTTTAAAGATGAATTCACTGCTGACGCAGTTTTACTGGAACTCCGTAAGCTGCAAAAAGAGCATCTAATTGATTTAGAAGATGCGGCAGTCGTGATTAGAAATCAAGATGGGAAAGTAAAGATTAAACAGACTCAGGAATTGACCACTGCTGGAGCTTTAAGTGGAGGTTTTTGGGGTTTGCTGTTTGGTTTTATCTTTTTTAATCCTCTCTTGGGTTGGGCAGTTGGCGCGATCGCAGGTGGGATTTCTGGTGCATTGTCAGACATCGGGATCGATGATAACTTCATTCGCGAAGTGGGCAGTACCATTGAACCCAACACCTCTGCCATTTTTGTACTGGTGAGAAGAGCTACTCCTGACAAAGTATTAGAAGATCTCAGTAGATTTAACGGTAAAGTTTTGAAGACCTCTCTATCTAATGAAGATGAGTCAAAACTACAAGCTGTATTGACAAAAGCGTAATTACCCCTCCCTAGCCTTCCCCTTGCAAGGGGAGGGAACAAGATTTCTAGTTTTTCTCCTGTTCAAGGGTGAATCAAATAGGGTATTTAGAATGGGAATAGAAGTAATTTTTGTAACACTTTATTGCATAGTAAATCAATTCAATCAAATCACGCAAAAAACTAAACATTGTTCTGCAATGGTATGAACATAGAGAAGTTTGGAATTTCTCTTTGTGACTATAACTTGCGAGAAAATATATGCCTAGACTTGTAGGAAAAAAAGGTAATTCGGCTCTATATACTGGCTTAGCCATGTTTATAGCTGCGGCTGGAGTCGTCGCATTGGAATACTTTGGAGTAATTGATCTCGCTCCTGATTTTGGCAAAGAGACTGAAGTAAGAAGTAACCCTACTAGTCAACCTGTAAAAACTAAGTAGCTAGGCTTAAGTAAACTAAAAACCAAAAAGTTTGTTCCGCCCGCGCAGCGGGCGGAACAAAATCTGGTTTTAGGTTCTAATTCCGTTGAGCTATTTACATAACAAAGCTGTCAATTAAGGTTGACTTTCACCAAAATTTAGGAGAATGAAATGCGTAACGGTAAAGGAATGATTGGTAAACCTATAGTCGCTTATGACTCTGGGGAAGAATTTAGAACAATTGTAGACTTGATTTTTGACCAAGAGAGTAATCAATTATTAGGTTTCCTTGTTGATGAAGGTGGTTGGTTTAGTAGTGCGTTGGTACTGCCCTTAACTAATATTCAGGCGATCGGTGCTGATGCTGTAATTGTCGCCTCTAGAGATGCGATCGATTCTGCTCAAGAATTTCCTGCAATGCAAAGTATTTTGGAAAGAGATAATATCTTGAAAGGTACAAGAATTATGACCCTTGATGGTCGTGATTTGGGAACGATGGTTGACCTTTATTTTGATGACACTAGTGGTGCGATCGAAGGATATGAAGTATCTGGAGGCATCTTTGCCGATGCCTACTCTGGACGTTCTTTTGTACCCGCCCCTGACACCCTAAAGATTGGTGAAGATATCGCCTTTGTGCCTTCAGAAACTGCCGACTTGATGCAAGAGCAAGTTGGTGGGATTAGAGGAGCGATGCAAACTGCAAGTGGCAAAGTGCAGGAAATGGCGCAATTTACAGGGAAAAAAGCTCAAGAAGCTGCCCAATTTACAGGCGAGAAGTTTCAAGAAGCAACAACATTTGCAGGTACTAGCTTTACTAATGCTGTTGTTGATCCTGAAGAACAGGAAACTTTTGTGCTAGGAAAAGCTGCTCAAAAAGCTGTAGAAACAACCGATGGTATAACCTTAATTCAGGAAGGACAGGTTGTGAATTCATCGCATATCTTAGCTGCTCGGAATCTGAATATGATCAACGAACTCTATCATGCAACGGGAGGTCGTGTCACAGAGAGACTAGGCGAAAGATTGTCAGGTGCTGTTACAGGGCTGGGAGCAAATATTGGTATTGAACAGGCACAAGGTCGTCGTGTGAATAGGATGATTTTTACACCTGAAGGCTCAGTTGTAGCTGTAGAAGGTCAGATTGTCACTCCAAGAGTAATTGAACGAGCTAAAACTCATCATCAAGAACAAGCTCTATTAGAAGCAGTAGGACTAACTACGGGTGATGCTTTGCGTGTTACCAGTTCCAATGTTGGGCAACATGTTAAGGACGGAGCCAAGGGAATCTGGGAGCAGGTCAAAGAAACTGCCAGCAATTTGCAGGAGCATGGCACTCAAGCTATTGAAGATAGAAGAATTAAAGGTGCTTTGGGTCGTCCTGTAACTCGCGTTATTCTCGATCGCAATGATGAGGTAATTCTCAATGTTGGTGAATTGATCACGCATCAGGCGATCGCTATTTCCCGTGATGCTGATGTCTTGGAAGTCTTGCTTGACTCAGTTTATACAGAGACTCCCGACTTATCTCTAGATGATTTACGCGCTCCTGAATCTGGCAAAGCTGCTTTAAATTAATGCATTATTTAATATTAGCCACAGATTACGATGGAACCTTAGCGAAGGATGGACAAGTCTCAGAGGCAACTCTCGATGCACTCAAGCGCCTCCAAAAATCAGGGCGCAAGTTAATTCTGGTTACAGGAAGACAACTTGAAGATCTGGTTGAAGTCTTTCCTGAAGTCAACTTGTTTGATTGTGTTGTGGCTGAAAATGGAGCAGTCATTTACTTTCCTACCACTCGCGAAGAATTACTACTCGGCGACTTGCCGCCTGAGAAATTTATCAATGCTTTGCGATCGCGGAATATTGATCCCCTATCAGTTGGCAAGGTAATCGTAGCAACATGGGAACCTAACGAAACTGAAGTGCTGACTGCTATTAGAGAACTGGGATTAGATCTACAGGTGATCTTTAATAAAGGCGCAGTGATGGTTTTACCCGCAGGAGTCAACAAGGCTTCTGGGCTAAGCACTGCGCTGGAAAAGATGGGACTATCTGTCCGCAACACAGTTGCTGTCGGTGATGCAGAGAATGATCTAGCTTTTCTAAAACTATGTGAGTTTTCTGTTGCCGTTGCCAATGCCTTACCATCGGTTAAGAGTGAAGTGGATTGGGTAACAGCAGCTAATCGAGGAGAGGGTGTAGTTGAATTAATTGAGAGATTATTAACTTTAGATCTGACCGAAGACCTGCGAGAATCTTCGATTTTGCCCAATCGTCACCGTATCTTATTAGGTACACTCGAAGGCGATCGCGAAACCTATATTCAGCCACTTAACCGCAATATTTTGTTAGCAGGAATCTCTGGTGGTGGTAAATCCACTTTAGCCACAGGACTAATTGAGCGATTTATCGATAAGAGCTATCAAGTCTGCATTATTGATCCCGAAGGCGACTATCAAAGTTTTGATAAAACGGTCATCTTGGGAAATGCTCAACAGATTCCTAGTTCGGCAGAAGTATTAACAGTCTTAAATAAGCCCGAACAAAACCTCATCGTCAATTTAATGGGAGTGAAAATTGACGATCGCCCATTATTTTTGGCTCAATTACTCCCTTCTCTATTAGAAATGCGGGTGCGGACTGGACGACCCCATTGGATCGTCATTGATGAAGTGCATCATATGTTTCCTTCCTCTTGGGACGCGGCGGTGACTTTACCACAGTCGGTCAATGGCATTCTCATGGTAACGGTTCATCCTGAACACGTAGCAACTTCGGCTTTGTCACTCATCGATACGCTGATTGCCGTCAAGTCACCAATGCAGACATTTACCGATTTTTGCAATACGGTAGGACATCAGTTACCCAACGATCCCCTTCCCTTAGAACTAGCTTCAGGATCGGCAGTTGCTTGGTTTATCAAAACTGAAGATCAGCCATTTCAATTTAAAGTAACTCTCCCTGTGCAAGAACGTCAACGTCATATGCGGAACTATGCTGAAGGGAATTTGGGCAACGATCGCTGTTTCTTTTTTAGAGGCGAAGATGACAAGTTAAATCTTAAAGCACAGAACCTGATCATGTTTATCCAGCTTGCCGCAGGCGTAGACGATCGCACTTGGCTACATCATTTGCATCTCCAAGATTATTCAAGTTGGCTCCAAAATTCGATTAAAGATGAATCCTTAGCAAAGGAAGTCAGCGAGATCGAAAAAAACACGGAGCTTTCGCCTATGGATAGTCGCGATCGCATTAAATCAGCGATCGAGAAACGCTATACATTACCAGCTTGAGATAATTTGAATAGTCGTGTATTTCAATTCTGTTAGTGTTTCTCAAATGTGATACACCATCATCTAGGAAAATAATATGGGCAATGAGATTAAAGCTAATTTAAGCGCTTCTAATGAGCCAACCCTCGACCATATGACCTCGCTCAAACAGATACTCAATCAAAGTAAAGAGATCACAGTAGATTTAGAAAATGCTGCGGATCAACTTGGATCAGTAAATGCAGTTCTCAAAAATGACGATAAAGTCATACCACCATTTCCAACCGTTGAAGAAGTGATCGCTCAGAACGAAGAAGCCGAGAAAAAGGTAGAAAAAGCAGCGGGAGATCTGCATCAGATAAATATTGAACTAAACAAGCAAGTGGTTGAGAATCACAACATCAAATCTGAACCAAGTCAGAATCCTTAAGCTGTTATTAAGCTTATGTAGATTCAATCAATTCATTCATGAAGTCAAACATCGCTATGTCAAATTGGAGAATATACAGTCCAAATAATTCACAAAGGAATAGATGATGAAACTTAATCTTATGGCTGGTCTTACATTATTGGTGATTAGCAACTTTGTGGCTGTAGCAAAAGCAGAGACAATTGCCACTTCCAATTGTAGCGAGATCAAAGATTGTGCGATCGCAGTTAATCAAAAGGAAGTTACAAAATCGGTAAAGCCTTTAACGAAATTGGAGCAAGTTGAAAGTAGCATTCAATTACCAAAGGGAAATATATCAACGGTCGCCGCTTTAACAGGACGTTCCCAAGGCAAGGCAACTAACCTCAAAAGATTGCCAAACTCCATTGCTCAATTCATGCCTCCCACTGACAATAATGGTAATCGCATATTTAGATCTACGCGATCGGGCCCCAGCTATATAGGTGTTGGAGCTAACTTCGGTTTAACAGGTGGCAGTGATTTAGGTGGCACAAGCTTTGCCTTTATTAGCAAACTTGGTTTGACTGAAGTTATCTCTGTACGTCCTAGTGTGCTTGTACTGAGTGACTTTGCTACTATTTTACTTCCTGTAACCTATGATCTGGCTCCGCAGCAGGCTTTTAACAATTTACAGTTCGCTCCCTATCTAGGTGGTGGCATTGCAATTAATACTGGTTCTAATAGTAGCGTTGGCGCTATGCTTACCGCAGGAGTTGATGTCCCTCTAGAATCTGGATTTACCATCAATGTAGCGGCAAATTTGGCTTTTTTACGCACTACCGATCTCGGTATTTTGGTTGGAATTGGATATAACTTTTAAGCTTTGTGAGTGCAGTCCTCCCGTTGAAAAAGAATTTCAGTGGATGGGGTGAGCATTATTAGCAGTACTTTGTGCCTCTCATGTACTTCCATGCTGACGACAGCTAGAAAAACATTTTTATATTAAGGAATTTGGAATCAACTATGCAGAAGTATATCTGTAAAAAATGTGGACATGTTTACGATCCAGCAATTGGAGATCCAGACTCAGGCGTTGAAGCTGGTACTCCCTTTGGAGCCTTGCCTGATGACTGGGTTTGCCCTATATGTGGAGCTAAAAAGATTGATTTTGAGCCAGAAGATGCGGCGGCGACTGATGTACCTCTAATGCAACCAGCCTAAAAGTCGATGGAAGAAGGGTAGTACTTTGCACTACTCATCCTAATTTATCTAAACATTACTACAAATTAAGACAATCACTATGAAGACAATCAATATTGGACTAACCGATACCCAACGCCAAGGCGTGATCGACCTTCTCAACAACGATCTAGCAGATAGCTACTTGCTACTAGTCAAAACCAAGAAATATCATTGGGATGTAGTTGGCCCTCAATTCATGACCTTACATAAACTATGGCAAGCTCATTATGAAGCTCTCACCCTCAATGTTGATGCGATCGCTGAACGGATTAGAATGCTCGGTGGCTACCCTGTCGGCACGATGGAAGGATTTCTAAAAATCTGTTCTCTCAAAGAACATGCTGGCAAGATTCCGACAGCAACAGGGATGGTATCGCAATTGCTAGATGATCACGAAAAGGTTGTACGGAACCTACGTGGAGACATTGATAAGTGCTGTGACAAATTTAAAGATGATGGTACTGCTGACTTTTTGACTGGATTGATGGAACAGCATGAAGAGATCGCATGGATGCTTCGTTCTTTTGTAGAAGGTGAAGCCCTAGAATCCAATGGTGCAAAGCCAGAACCCAACAAAAAAACTGTAGGAGTCTAAGAGACTGAAATAAAGACATGTTGAAGATTCTCTTCGACCAAATCGAGAAAAATCTAATCCTCATGTAGCAAAAAAAGTTTTGCTTAGGACATAAAACCAGAAGGCGAGTGGCGGCGCTCCGCGCCGCCACTCGCTTCTTGGGTTTTAATTTGTACTAACTAACTCTTGTTTTGCTATACAACGCCTTATTTTGTAATTAGAACTAAAACCAGAGGTTATTCCTCCCGCTACGCGGGAGGAATAACCTCTGGTTTTAGTTTTTAATTAAGCCTAGCTACTTAACTTTCACTTCTGCCCTGAGAATCATATTAATCAAATTATCGACTAAGTAATCGCGATCAATGGGAATAATATCTTTCCCTCCCATCATCTCACTAGTCATCAAAAAGAAGATCAACGTACCAACAAACGTACGAGCTGCCACCTCAGGAGCAGGGATATCTTGACTCGCAAAATACTCAGTAAGACCGCCTATAATCGGTTTATCCATATTTCTAACAAATGATCTACTAAGTTCAGGAAATCGTCCTGACTCTCCGATCACGAGTCGGATAAAAGTCATCTGTTCAGAAGAATTAATACAATTATCTATCATTTCGTTAGCTATCCGCTTCAAAACGATATTGACTGGTTCTGAAGAGAAATGCTGTAGGTCTGGCGGACGCTTCGCCCATTCCTTCTCAAGGACTAGTTTCTCCATTAGAGCATTAAATAACGTCTCCTTATCTTGGAAGTGATTGTATATCGTTGGTTTTGATACCCCCGCCGCCGCCGCAACCTTATCCATTGTCGTGCCAGCATATCCCTGTTCTAAAAAAACTTGCATAGCGCCATCTAAAATAGCTGCTGTTTTCTCGGGTCGATTGGGCTGTGAAGGCTTGGAGGATTGCATGAATAAAAGAAATACAGAAAAGTGCTTGACATAATTTTACTACATAGTTTAGTTTATTAACAAATCAACTAAACTAAACGGTTTAGTTAAATAGCAAAAAAAATCCAATATAGAGTTTGTAATATGCAGATAGCAAACGCCCCTAAAGTCCCGAAAAAGTTGATTATTGCCGTGCCGCTCATTCTTCTGGGAACGTTTGCTACGTTCACGATCTGGCGATCGCTATCTCCTAGTTCTCAAGCGCAGCCAACGGAAAATGTCGCACCTAAAATCAAGACTGTCACCGCCTTAGGGTACTTGGAGCCACAGGGTAAGGTAATCAAACTTGCTGCGCCCTCCTCATCAATTGGTGGTAATAGTCGCGTAGAAAAGCTCTTAGTAAAGCAAGGCGATCAGGTCAAAGCGGGACAAATAGTGGCAATTCTGGATAGTCGCGATCGCCTTGAAGCTTCCTTAGTTGAGGCTGAGGAGCAGGTAAATGTGGCTTTATCTAATCTGGAAGTGGTGAAGTCAGGCGCAAAAAGAGGCGAGATAAATTCCCAGCAAGCAGCGATCGCTCGTATTGCTGCCCAACGGGAAGGAGATATCCAAGCTCAACAAGCCACGATTGCCAGACTGCAAATGGAAGTGCAAAATGCTCAAACAGAGGCTCAACGCTATGAAACTCTCTATCAAGAGGGGGCAACCAATGCCTCACTGCGAGATAGTAAGCGGTTAGCTTTGGCGGTAGCTCAAAAAAATCTACAGGAAGCCGAAGCGGTTTTTAATCGAATTCAAACTACGCGATCGCCCGAATTAGACGAAGCACAATCAACTTTAGAGCGCATTTCTGAAGTTAGGGCTGTGGATGTCTTGGCATCACAAGCACAGGTGGATCAGGCGATCGCATCGTTGCAACAGGCAAAGGCGCAACTAGATTTAGCCTATGTGCGAACCCCACAAGCAGGGGTAGTTCTTGAGTTGAATACCCGTGCGGGAGAATTGGTTTCCAGTAATGGCATTGTAGAAATCGGTAAAACCGATCAGATGCTGGCGGTTCTGGAAGTTTTTGAGGGCGATATTGTCAAAGTAACAAAAGGGCAACCAGTAAAACTCTTTGGTGACAGTCTGCCCAAGGCTTTGACAGGTGAAGTGGTGGAAATTGGCAAAAAGGTGCAACGTCAGAATGTGGTGAACTCTGATACGACCGCAAATATTGATGCGCGAGTGGTAGAAGTCAGGGTAAAACTTGATCCAGATTCAACAAGTCAAGTGAGATCCTTAACCAATCTTCAGGTAACAGGAGAGATTCAACTATGACGTTAATTTCCCCTGATCAAGAAGAATCTGAAATTCCATCATTGAGAGAACCCCAAAAGCCTAAACAAGGATTTTGGCAGAGCTTCACCCAACGTACCCCCATTGGTTGGAAGCAACTAACTAAGAACAAAGGCAGATTATTTGTGGCGATCGCAGGAATCGGTTTTGCTGACCTACTCATGTTCGCTCAATTGGGAATCCAAGCTGCACTTTTTGATGGCAATGTCCTACTTCATCGCAGTATCGATGCGGATATTGTGATCCGTAGCACTCAATATCGAGATTTGTCTCTCGCAAACACCTTACCGCGCCGCCGCATTTATCAAATTCAAGATATCCCTAACGTCTCATCTGCCGATGCTGTCTATATCTCGACGGTAGTCTGGAAAAATCCTGAGACACGCTTAAAGACCCAACTCACTCTAGTCGGACAGAGTGTGGAAAGACCAGCTTTTAATTTTGATGAGGTGAATAAAAACCTTGATAAATTGAAGCAACCAGACACTTTTCTCTTTGATCGCAAAACTAGAGGTAAATATGAAAATGTGGTGGCAACCGTGGAAGATGGCAAGACAGTTGCCACCGAAATTGATCGCCGTTCCATCCAAGTTGCAGGATTATTTTCTTTAGGAGCTTCCTTTGCCACCGATGGCACTCTGATTACTAGTCAAGAGAACTTCTTGCGTTTTTTTCCTGAGCGAACCGCAGGACAAATTACTCTGGGATTAGTCAAGGTCAAAGAAGGGACAGATGTTCAACAAGTCCTATCAGACATCAGGGCAGTTCTGCCCAAAGATACGATCGCTGCGACTAAGCAAGAATTTATCGACTTTGAATTAGCCTACTGGGGTGAAACTACTCCCATCGGCTTAGTCTTTGGCTTTGGTACAGCCATGGCTTTTGTGGTGGGCATTGTAATTGTGTTTCAGATTCTCTCTACCGATGTCAACGATCACCTAGCCGAATATGCCACCTTCAAGGCAATGGGATATGGCGATCGCTTCATAATTTTTATTGTGTTAGAAGAAGCTATGATCCTTGCCATATTAGGATTTATCCCAGGGTTAGGTTTAGCACTGGCTCAGTATGCTTTGATTCAGAGCGCGGCAGCTTTACCAATCGCCATGACTTTTGCAAGGTTCTCTTTTGTATTTTTCCTCACCTTGGTTATGTGCGGCGTATCAGGGCTGATTGCCATCAGAAAGGTACAGTCCGCCGATCCTGCGGATATTTTTTAGTTAAAAACTGATATTACGTGGAACGCAGATGATGAATCTCTTGCTAGTAAAGAAGCATGGCAACTACGGGGGGATTGCCCCTACTCCCAAATTTAAAGGTTCTCGTAGGGGCTGCGCCCCCGTGCCAGCCCCAAACCTATGCCATTACAGGAATTCCTTCCAAGTAACATCAATTAAAAATTTTAGCTACAAATCCAATGATTAGAATAGTGTCTGTATAAATTTTTTAGAGATTCTACTTACAGGAGCAAATATGAGAGGTCAAAGTTGGTATATCGCTTTATTAGTAGGGACAATGTGCCTGATTCGGTTTAGCCTTAGTGCGATTGGTTATGCAGATCCCACATGGTTGATGGAACAACTTAACATCCCTATAGATTCCAACATCCAAATGCCTTATGTGATCCGTGTTTGGGCAATTAGAGACATCGTGCTTGCTGTGATTGTTGCTTTTTCTGATAGAAGTTTTTTAAAGACACTTTTGTTTGCCTGTATTGTGATTGACTTTACTGACATCATTTCTGCCCACTTAAGCGGTGTTGCTGGTTTGTTTAACCCATCTGAAACTTGGTCACTAAAGCTCACAGCAATTGCTGCCCTTGTTCCAGAACTGATGGCATTAGTTTTAATCACTATGCAAAAGACAGACAAACAAATTGATATTGAAGAGAACAAAATAAACATTCGCTAAGAATCTATCTAAAGCGAATCCCTAGCTATTAAATTAGGAATAGAATGCAAACAAAAATTAGAACGCAAACTGCGATCGCTGTTGAAAACCTAAATCACTATTTTGGTAAAGGCGAACTCCAAAAACAAGTCTTATTTGACATTAATCTTTCAATTGATTGCGGTGAGATTGTAATTCTTACGGGTCCTTCGGGATCTGGGAAAACCACTCTGCTCTCGCTGATGGGAGGTTTGCGATCGCCGCAATTTGGCAATCTCAAGATCTTAGATAGGGAACTAGTTGGAGCGCCTAAAACTACGGCTCTGCAATCACGGAGATCTTGCGGTTACATCTTTCAAGCCCATAATTTACATAGTTCTCTTACTGTTATTGAGAATGCCATGATGGGATTAGAAGTTCAAGGAACCTATTCACGTTTAGAAAGATATGATCGGGCTAGAGAAATCTTAAGCGTTGTCGGTTTGGAGCAACGAATTAACTATTATCCTGAGAGTCTTTCGGGTGGTCAAAAACAAAGGGTGGCGATCGCCCGCGCTTTGATCAGTCATCCCAAAATCATCCTTGCTGATGAACCAACAGCCGCCTTGGACAAACAATCTGGTCGAGAAGTTGTCACCCTAATGCAAAAATTAGCAAAAGAACAGGGCTGCACAATTCTGATGGTGACTCATGATAATCGCATTTTGGATGTCGCCGATCGCATCATCTATATGGAAGATGGCAAACTTGTCGCCAAAAATCCTGAAGCTCGATAATCTATTTCACAAATTTCTTAATTTTAAGGATTAAATAACCATGCAATTAACCAAAAGTTCTCAAGTCAAAGCCTCTCTACCCTATCGTTTTAAATTAACAGAACGAGAATTTGAGGTTCTTTCAAGAATTGTCGAAGGTCAGAGTAATCCTCAAATAGCTGCGGCTCTCTATCTCAGTCCTAACACAGTCAAGTCTCATGTCAATGGGATATTGAACAAGCTTGGTGTGAATGATCGCGTGCAAGCAGCAGTTTTTGCAGTTCGTAATAATTTGCTCTAAATTTAGATTTTGAGAGCACTTTGCCTAAACCTTCTGAAACAAACATCCTTCAATAGTCAGTCCAGGACCAAAAGCAAGAGCAATTCCATTGTCAAGGCTAGATTTTGGATTGGTAGCCTGTACAGATTGATGTCTATCTAAAATCCTTTTCAACACAAATAAAATCGTTGGCGAACTCATATTTCCGTATTGACGTAAAACTTCATAGGAATCAGCAACCATCGCATCTGCTAAGTCAAACTTTAATTGAAGTTGATCCACAATCTTCCTTCCCCCGGGATGAATCGCCCAAAATTCTAAATCCTTTTGTGTAAGTTGATGGCTAGCTAGCAAGTTCTGTAAATAATCTGGCAAATACGCTGCCACAGCTTCAGGAACTTGCGGTGAAAGCCCCATTAAAAAACCAGTATCGCCAATTCTCCAATCCATTAAAGCTTGAGTATCTTCAATCAACAAACTACTTCCATCTATGTAAGCAAGTTTTCCTTCAGCATCTGAAAAGGATTTTGCTTCTAAAATGGCGGCCGCTGCGCCATCGCTAAAAATAGCATTAATGATCGTATTTTCTAAGGTATTGGCAATTTGAAAATGTAACGAACATAATTCTACGCAAATCAATAGAACCTTGGCTTGGCGATCGCTTTGGCAAATGGCATGGGCAGTCTTTAATCCATTAAAAGCTGCATGACAGCCCATAAAACCGATCATCGTTCGTGAAACTGTGGCGCTAAGCCCTAATTTTTTAATCAGATAAATATCTAATCCTGGGGCAGAAAACCCTGTGCAACTGACAGTAATCACGTGAGTAATATCTTGGGGATCTAATTTTGCATCTGCGATTACTTGTTGGGATGCCTGGAGAGCTAGTTTTGGTGCATAGTCAGCATAAATCTGATTGCGATTAAAGGTAGTGGGCTGAGGTAAAAGCTCCCAGTTTGGAGGATAGAGTTCAAATTTTTCCAAATCACCTCCATAGTCAGCGATACAGCTATATCGATAATCAATACCTGAATGTGCATAAATTGAAGGAATTCTATTTTTTATAGACGTTGATAAACCTTCAGTTTTGAGCATAAAATCCGCTGCTTCGGTTTGGGTCAGTCTGTTAGGGGGATTAGCAGTGGCGATCGCTTCTAAAACTGTATACATTAAGTTAAACCGTCTGAAAATCAAGATGAACTCCTTTCAATCTACATCGCTTTGTCTTGAATTGTGTTTTAAGCGTCTTATTGTATCTCTCGGCATAGTGAAGTAAAGGTTTGTAATTCGCCTGCGTGAAGAGCTCTTCCTTGCATAATGCCGCCTGCTACAGCGACGGTATTATGCAAATTGGAAGATGCTTCGACTTCACTCAGCCAACGTATACTGTTGGTTGAGCGAAGTCGAAGCCCTGACTTTTATTTGAAATAGCGATACTTCGTAAATCCCTTAGTTTGTTTGATTTAATCTATAGCAAAGCAAGAGTTAGCTAATACAAATCAAAACCCTAGAAGATGAGTGGCGGCGCTTCGCGCCGCCACTCATCTTCTGGTTTTATGTCCTAAGCAAACCTTGCTTTGCTATAACTTATACAAATCAACAAAAATGTGACAATGCTTTTGCGAATTGAAAATCAAACCCAGCAGAGGGTTTTAAGTGAAGACATGGCTACGTTATTTCTTCATTTGCTAAGTAGCCAAACCTAAAAACAGAAGCTGACCTGCCCGCTATACTGACAGGACAGTTTTAGGTTTACTTATAGCTAGCTACTTAATTACTGATGTTATGTGGAAGGAATTCTTGCGATGGCGTAAGTCTAGGGCTGGCACGGGGGCACAGCCCCTACAAGATCTAAAATTTACAGGTAGGGGCAATCCCCCCGTGGTTGCCCTGTTATGCTAGCAGCAAGAGGTTCATTATCTGAGTTCCACGTAACATCAGTTAATTAGATAAATACTGTTTGATTGCTGGCGGCTGACTTTTCCGCCGCATTGGCAACTGTGAGCGAATGCAACACATTTTCATTATTGTTATACAGTGGTGTTCCTTCAAATAAATGGGACATCACATTCTCAGTATCTTTTTTGAATAGTCCTCTGGTCGAACCCGCATCTAACTCTAGTTCAACATTTTCAGAGATTAATTTTCCTTTGTCTCCATTAAATACGATTCCGCCTAGACTACCCTGCACTTCCATGACCCGTTCGGGAATCCAAAAGTTCTCACCCTTGCTGTAACTTACATCCGCAAGGACTCCATTTTCAAACTGCAATTGAGCATTGCAAACACAGGACGTAAAGTGATGCGGTAAGCGATCGCCTCCATAACTTAACTGACAGGACACAGCCTTAACCTTACCAAAGAGAACAATGATCCGATTGAGGCGGGATACGGCGGCGGTGAGAGGAAATCCAAATAAATCAGGCTTATACGTCCACTTGTCAGGAACTGGACGCTGAGGACTTTTGGTGGAATACCTCGCATAGAAAGGCACACCAACCTTGGCTATATTCTCTTTTACCAATTGATGCACTCCACCCAACAGCTCGATATGCTCCACATGGAGCATCAGTTTTTGCTTGTTAGCGAGTTCGATGAGTTGTTGTGCTTCAGCCAAGCTAAAGGACAATGGATATTCGACAATTACGTGCTTTCCCGATCGCAGTGCTTGCCCAACTACGGCGGCGTGATCGCGATTGACATTGCAAATTACCACCAAGTCGATGTCGTCACGCACGACTAGTTCTGACCAATATTGATGCACATTGGCGATATTAAATTCTTGAGCGATCGCCTGTACTTTTTCGAGCGTGCCAGCGATCGCTTTAACCTCAAGTCTTGCGTCTTGGCTAAAGATCTCGGCGCGTAGCCTAGCCACAAAGCCAGAACCAACAATTCCCACTCGTAAAGATTGCCCAATGGTTGCGTAACTGCTCATAATTTGGAAGCTTTCTCAAGTAATTAATAAAATTTTAAAATTAGGTCGGTGCTTCGCACCGACCTAATTTTGTGGAATTTAGCGAGTTGTAAAAGTTGTGCCATCCTTGGCGATCGCTAAGCATTTAGTTATGGATTTAATTCCTATCGATTGCCATGCTTGCTGCATCGCCATCGCCACATCATCAATCTTATCGGTAGGCGCTAAAGATAGCAGAGTTGGTCCCGCGCCGCTGATCACCATGCCATAGGCTCCCGCCGCGATCGCCCCAGCTTGGACATTTTCCATTCCTGCGATCAAGCTCTGGCGATAGGGTTGGTGCAGTCGGTCTTGCAACCCTGCCCTGAGCCAGCTAGCTTTGCCAGATTGAATACCATGACTCAACAAAGCTAAGTGGGAAGCATTAAAAATGGCATCTCCCATCGATACTTGCTTAGGTAAAACTTGCCGCGCCTTTGCCGTTGACAGCTCAAATTCAGGGATAGCCACTGCGATCGCAATGCCATCATGCCACTGCAAATCACAAAACTCCCAACCACCATCTTGATTGGAAGCCATCAGTTGACAACCGCCCAACATCGCAGGAGCCACATTGTCAGGATGCCCTTCCATGGCGATCGCCAAGTCTAATAACTCCATCCGATCCAATGGCGAGCCTGCTATTAAATTTGCACCAAAGATACCGCCCACAATGGCTGTCGCCGAACTGCCCAATCCCCGTGACAACGGAATAGCCGTATCTGTATGTAAAGCGATCGGTGGAATTGGTCGGTCAATATGCTGGTAAAGCTTAACTATTCCTTGATAGACCAGATTTGTTTCATCGCGCTCTACTTGCCCTGCTCCCTCCCCTGTTGCCGTAATTGTCAAACTCTCAGCGATCGCAAACTCAAAGCGGTTGTATAAAGATAGTGCCGCACCAAGGCAGTCAAATCCAGGGCCTAAATTTCCTGTAGTAGCGGGAACAGAGACTTCAAAAGTGGTCATAGGTAAGCAGTCTTAATTATTTAGGTTTGTTTTTCAAGTCAAGAAATTATTGGCTTCAAAGCATCAAAAAGTCACTGATGGCGCTTTGTAATTAGTGATCCATCCTACATTTAATTTCACCAACCTTAATATAAGGAACTGATTTTTGCTAAGTAACTCGGCACAATTAAAGCCCAGAGCCAAAAACTGTGGCGCACGTATAGCGTGCGCCACAGTTTTTAGAGTTTTATATTTAGCTGCGCCGAGTTACTTAGCGCAGCCTAGTCGTGCCATTAAGAATTTATAACGATACTTCAAATCCAGAGCGAAGGTTTAAAGCGTTGCTTTACAAAGCTCTAAACTTTGGCGGCGATTTCAGGATATTGCGGTATTCAAGGCGATCGCCACTCGTTTTTTGTGGCTTAACAAGTTTAGCGATCGCTATAAAAACTGAACTTTAGCTGTTTTATCCCTGCAAAACATATAATCTTTATGTCTATACTCGCTTGAATAGCGGGTAAGATTGTAATAGAAGACAATCATTAAACTAAAAGGTTCTATAAGAATTTTTTCCAATAGGTACTTTAGTCTTTTGGTAGAGTTAAATATAAGTTAAGTTTGCATTTAACAAACATGAGCAAATCAGTTTGATTAAACCCTGAAATCAGAGAAGATTTCGCCTACTAAATGGATGAAATGATCTTTTAAATTTTTGGTTTGCATCTGTCTAGTGTTTAATTGTGTCGGGATCAGCAGCATAGAGGATAGATAGTGGCATATCCAAGGACTTTTCGTATAGATCGTGGTATTGGTCAGTACGATTTTAATGACTATTACGCTGTGCTGGGCTTACCGCTTACAGCTGAGACTTCGATTGTAAGAAAACGATATCTCATGATCGCTAAATGCTTGCATCCTGATGTACATGGCAGATCTTCAGAAGAAAAACAGGTTGCTACCCTATATCTATCCAAGTTAGTTAACCCTGCCTATGACGTACTGTCTCAAGAAAGAGAGCGTACTGAATACTCAGCAATTTTAAAACTGCTAGGTAAGCGTCTCATGAAGCGCAATCAAAAATTTTCCCCACATTCGGAATTGGCGAAGCAGTACCTCATGACTCAGGCGATAGATTATGAGCAAACTATCAAGGAGGTCGCTAAGGTTCAATACCAAGATCTAGATCAAGCTCTGGAAAATATCTGCCTATTAAGCGAACTTAACTTAGTTCACATACTGTTACAAGAGGGCTATCGTCCTCCTGCGAGTGAAATATCAAAAAAATCAGACGATACCCTAATTAGAGTAAACACAGCTCCGACTCCGCCTCTCGCAAATTCGCCACAGGCTCCAACGGATAATGGCGCTACTGCTAACAGAAAAACTGACAATCTCAATACAGCCGCTAGAGGCAGTTATCAGATGCGAAGTGAATCGCAAGTCCCTTTGCGCGATACCAATGGTGCTAGCAAAAAAAGCCAAGGCGCAGGTAGTAGCTCAACTAGTGGCTCAGTAGATAAGTATATCTCACAGGCAGAGAGCTACATCAGCCAACAGCTATGGGCTTCAGCGCTAAAAGAATTACGAGCCGCCATCCAGATTGATTGTAACCACAGCAAATGTCACGCTTTACTCGGTTATGTGTACCTAAATCAAAAGTTAGCGGGTATGGCAAAGATTAGTTTTCAGCAAGCCCTGAAACTTAATCCTGAAGAACCCCTAGCATTAAAGTACTTTTCCCAAGTTAGTGGCACTTCACCGATTAAGGATGAACAAAACAAATCCAAAAACGATAAGGATAAAAAAGGCGGCTTTTTTGGTTGGCTCGGTGGCGGCTAATTGTGGTCATGACTATATCTAAGCAAGCTCTGAAACAGGCGATCGCCGAAAAGGCGACAGAATTAGGTTTCAGTAAAATTGGGATTGCTAAAGCCGAATCTGGCATAGAAGTGGCACGTCTGCAATCTTGGCTAGACTTGGGATATCAAGCTGACATGGACTGGATGACTAACCCGAAACGACAGGACATTACTCAAGTTATGGCTGGGGTCAAGTCCCTAATTTGTGTAGCGTTAAACTACTACACGCCGCACCAACATTCCAGTGACCCTCAAATTGGTAAAATCTCTCGCTACGGCTGGGGTCGTGACTATCACAAGGTTTTGAGCAAAAAACTGAAAGCTCTCTCCAATTGGCTAATTGAACTTGGCAAGCAAAATGGCATAGAGATTCAAGCTCGATACTATGTTGATACAGGGCCGATCGCTGAAAAAGCCTTTGCCCAAAGAGCAGGAATTGGCTGGATCGGTAAACACAGTAACGTAATTAGCCGTGAATATGGATCTTGGCTATTTTTAGGCGAAATTTTGACCAATCTCGATCTGGAACCTGACCAACCCCATACCGATCATTGTGGAACCTGTACCCGTTGTCTGGAAGCCTGTCCCACTGGCGCGATCGCTAGTCCCTATGTGGTTGATGCCAATCGCTGTATTGCTTTTCATACGATCGAAAATAAAGCTGAACAGATTCCTGACGCGATCGCTACCAATCTCCAAAACTGGGTTGCGGGTTGCGATATCTGCCAAGATGTTTGTCCTTGGAATCAAAGATTCGCCCATGAAACCACAGAGTCAGATTTTCAACCCTTTGATCAAAATATTGATCCAAAATTGAGTGACCTTGAAAATATGTCAGACACAGAATGGGATCGCAGATTTATTGGTTCGGCACTAAGAAGAATCAAACGCGATCGCTGGCAACGAAACGCTCGCACCATAACTCTAACTAGGTCAAAAAAGAACACGCCTCCTCTGGTAACTTGACGCTAAAACCAGAAAAGCGAGTGGCGGCGCTTTTCTGGTTTTAGCTTTATAGATGTTAGGATTCACAAATAGTTTGGTGCGCCGTGCCAAATTCTTTCAAATCGCAAAAAGCTTTATCGACAAATCAACTATGGGAAACATTGCATATTTAGACTGCCCCACAGGAATCGCTGGTGATATGTGTTTGGGAGCCTTAGTAAGCGCTGGTGTACCCTTATCATATTTGCAAGGTATCGTGCATCAATTAGGGCTAGATCATGAAGTAAAGCTATGGACAGAGCTTGTCCATCGGGGCGGCATCGAAGCAATTAAATTACACGTCGAGTTGTTAAACCACATTGGTGGAGAAGCGTCTCCGCCAAAACATGATCATTCCCACTCGCATCATGATCATTCCCATGGATCTAACGTCACCAAACATCGCCACTTGCCTGACATCGAAAAGCTAATTAGTAACGCAAAATTACCAAAACAGATTGAGTCTTGGAGCTTAGCAATATTTAAAGAACTAGCGATCGCTGAGGGATCTGTGCATGGGATCGCGCCCGAAGCCGTACATTTTCATGAAGTGGGAGCTATTGATGCGATCGTGGATATTGTCTGTACTTGTGCTGGTTTAACTTGGTTAGAGATAGATAAAATTTACTGCTCAGCGCTACCCATGGGTGGCGGCTATGTGAATTGCGATCACGGCAAAATGCCAGTGCCAGCCCCTGCCACTCTCAAGTTATGGGAAACGCATGAAGTGACCACCTTTGATAATGGGATTCGCAAGGAACTAGTTACCCCCACAGGCGCAGCGATCGCCGTTACCCTCAGTGAAAAGTTTGGCGAAGCTCCATTGCTGAAAATCAAAAAGGTGGGACTTGGAGCGGGGACACAGGAGCTAGAAATCCCGAATATTCTGCGCCTCTGGCTTGGTAAAAGCAAAAAAAAAAGCTAGATCCAAGAATGGGCGGCGCAAAGCGCCGCCCATTCTTGGATTTGGAAGATAATCCTATTTATGAGATAGAAACAGTCATCATCTTGGAAACCCAAGTTGATGACATGACCTCTCAAGCGATCGCCTACACCACAGAAAAACTATTGCAAAGTGGCGCTCTCGATGTCTATACACAAGCGATCGCTATGAAAAAATCCCGTTCGGGAACCCTAATTACAGTCATTTGCGATCGCGATCGTCAATCCATTTGCGAACAAATTCTTTTTCTAGAAACTACTACCATAGGAATCAGGTTCCGTTCCCAAGAACGTAAAATCCTTGATCGCAAAATATATGAAGTTATAACTGAGTATGGTTCCGCAAGGGTCAAAATTGCCAGACGACAGGGATTTGAGACAGTACAGCCCGAATATGAAGACTGCGCCAAACTAGCGCGATCGCACAATATTCCTTTAACTCAAGTTCAGCAAGCTGTGTTGCAGGCTGGTTTAGCCTTACTCAAATCTTAAAGTTCACTCTTGGATTTTGCTTTGATCTTTTTGCGAATATGCCTTGCCCCAGCGATCACACCCAACGTCAGCAAGCCACCAGTCGGCGAAAAATCGAAAGGAACGGGAGTTACCGCATAGCCAGTAAAAATTGTAGTTGCTGCTTCATCCATGTTGTTATCGCTAGTAAAGAATATAGTTGTTCGTCCGTCAGCCAGTATTTCACCAAAAGTCAACCCTTCAAAATTAGTAGTTTGTGATAAAGGAATATCAAAGGTGATTGCAGTTTTTTGAACTTTAGTTATACCTGAAGTCCCAGAAGCAGTTAAGCCTGTATTTGAGCTAATATCTGTTGCTCCCATGAGAGATATTTCAAATACTCCTATGCCAGTGACCGCTCCATTAATAGGATTAGCTCTGCGCTCTAAGGCAATTAGTTTATTGTTGTCAACAGCTAATAGATCCGCTAGACCAAATCCGACTTCAGTCTCGTATAGATATTCTGCTGAAGCATTACCAGAAGGCAAATCAAACTGCAAAATTCTAAGTAAACTTTTGGCTGTACCACTTAAAAGACTCGCCAAAGTTTGATCTTCTTTCAGAGGCGCTTCTACTGCCGAAAACAAACGATCTTGAGTTGGAGAAATTGTCAGACTTTCAAAAGCCAAGTTATTCCTAAGACCATTTGTGCTTGTACTGTTTGTATAGCGATTTACTAGAGCTAGGTCGCTACCAAGATTTGGATCGCCAGTTGCAATTTGAAAACTTCTGATAAAAAGATCACCAGTAAGTGTAGAGTTATCGAACTGTAGAGGATTTAGAGCCGTGTAACTACCTTCTGTGGAGACGAAAAGATTATTGCCTAATATGGCTATACCTTCAGCATCAGTGTTAGTTAGAGCATCTCCTACAGAATCTTTTAATGTCGTGGTTGCTGTTTTAGTGACACTGTTAAATGCGTTTCCGCTAACATCAATTGTAATGGTGTAAAACTTGCCATCAGGATCGTCAGAAATCCCATAATATGTGTTCCCAGAACCAGAATAAGTTATACCTGAAAAGTTTGAAAATCCTGTAGGTGTTTGATCGCCAAGTTTTTGCAAAGTTAATGAGTACGAAGGCAAGCCGAACAAAGCATTAGTTAACAGACTGCTGAATATTGCAGTGCTGTAGTAAAAGGCTTTTTTGAGTGATCGCTCTAATTCCTGCCTTTTGATCATCTTTATTAAAATTAAGAATTTAATATTGCTTATTTGTTTGTTTTTACCATGATTATACAATTTACACAAATTTTCCTTCCTAGTGAAGTAAGTAAACACTGAGGGAACAAAATAGAGTTTTAGTACTCAGGAATATGTTGGGAAAAAATGTACCAGTTTATTATGAGACTGGCTTCAAATTCGCCCAGCCATCGGTCGCATTGGCTGAGCGAAGTCCATAAGTTAATCAAAGTTTCCAGATTCTATATTTAATTTCATCTATCTACTCACTTTATCCGCGATCGCCTTAGCAATCTCTTTCAACGCTTTAGCCGATGCCGAATCAGGATGACCCAGCACAATCGGCACACCGCGATCGCCACCTTCGCGAAGACTGATTTCTAAAGGTACACAACCGAGCAAATCCACACCTAGCTCCTCGGAGGCTTTTTTGCCACCACCAGATCCAAAAATATCATATTTTTTGTCAGGACTATCAGGGGGGATGAAATAGCTCATATTCTCAACAATCCCCAAAACAGGAATACCCATATTTTGGAACATCTTCAAGCCCTTGCGCGAATCTAAGAGCGAAACTGTCTGCGGAGTCGTCACAATCACCGCGCCAGCTAACGGCACAGATTGCGTGAGGGTTAACTGTGCATCACCCGTGCCTGGAGGCATATCAACAATTAGATAATCCAGCTCGCCCCAATTTGCCTGATATAGAAATTGACGAATCACCCCATTGAGCATCGGGCCGCGCCATACTACAGGCTGATCCTTCGTGATTAAGAAAGCCATAGAGATCATCTTTACGCCATAGTTAAAGGCTGGCTCAACCACATCAGCGCCACTTTCCGCCTTAACTACTTTTATCTGAGCAGACTCCATTCCCAACATCACTGGGACATTCGGCCCGTAAATATCCGCATCAAGGATTCCCACCTTTGCCCCCATATCCGCAAGGGCTACCGCTACATTTACGGCTACCGAAGTTTTGCCTACACCACCCTTACCACTAGAAACTGCGAGGATGTACTTCACTCCAGCAATACCTTTTAATGAACTCGTCGGCGCTTCTGGTGTATTGATCGCTGGACTATTAGCAACCACCTTGACCCATACATCGGTAACTTCAGCGATCGCCTTGATTACGGTTTTACATTCTTGGATCAATTCGTCACGATAGGTACTATTTGGGTTATCCATCAATAACGTGAAGCTAACTACTCCATTAGCCTTGACCGTAATATCGCGCACCATCTCCGCTTCAATAATGCTTATTTGGCGATCGCGATCAATAATTGGCTTGAGCAAAGATTGGATTGTTTGAACATTAGGTAAATCGGACATAAATTCAGATCTTAAAAAGTGATACAAAACTGCCAAGATTTTATTAAAGCTTAAATACTCCCTTCCTACCAAAAAAATAGGCGCTATAGAAATGAATAATTGGGCTTGTGCAGTTTCTTGGTACACCACCAACTATCAACGCAGAAAAGAGTAAAAGCCAATATTACTAATACCAATTCACAAAAATATGCCATCCCTTTGGTGAATTAAACCAAAACTCAGTACAGCTTACTAATGTTTTGAACATTACCTAAAAAAATTAAAAGCCTTGCTAAGCAAAGCTTTTAATTTTTTTAGGTTTTAATTAAGTACAAAATGCTGTAAGAATTTTAAAAACATAATTACAAGTTGAACACACCATTTTGTGCTTTGGTATAACAAGGCTTTATGCTTATGGATACATAACCTACAATCCAATTCGGATCGTCAAAAAAACTTTATGAGCGAGCAAGTAAAAGTCATTAAGCCTTCTGGGAGATTAGATGTTACAACAGCGGCTCAATTTCGCCGTCAAGTTAGTGACATCGCTTCAGTGGCAAATCCTCCTAAATATTTGTTAGTTGACCTACAGGAAATCACCTTCATGGATAGTTCGGGGCTAGGCGCTCTAGTTTCAGCACTAAAAGCGCTTCGTAATATTGACGGAGAAATGGTAATCAGCAGCGCCAATGATCAAGTGCAGATGCTATTCGAGCTTACCAGTATGACTAAAATTTTTAAGATTTATGCAACTGCTGACGAATTTAAGTCAACCCTAAAATAACTTACAGCGCTTTGCGCTCAGTCCCAAATCACAAAAATCCTGAAAACATTGCAAAATAATGCTTTCAGGATTTTTTGTATGTTCGCGTGATTGGCAATCGCCAGTCTTATTCCCAAGAAGCTAGTGGAGTCGCTTTGTACATCAACTTGCTTATTGGTTTTTGGTTTGTCCCAATGCAAGCGACTACCGCTGCAGAAAGAGAATAATTTCAAGATTTTTCATGATTTATGGTAATTATTTTCAAAATTCAGTAACTAATCTAAATTGACTGCGCTAATATGTTTATGGATAAGAATTTTTAGATTGTATGTTTGTTTTTGACAGCCTCTTTCCGAAATCCCTATCTCTATACATCTCTGACCGTTAAATTAAGTATTATGTCTATTTATGTTGGTAATCTCTCCTATGAGGTTACAGAAGATGATTTGAAAGCCGTATTTGCAGAATATGGCAAAATCACCCGTGTTCATTTGCCTATTGACCGTGAATCTGGTCGTCCTCGTGGTTTCGCTTTTGTAGAAATGACTGCGGAAAATGAAGAAGACGCAGCGATCGAAGCTTTAGATGAAGCTGAGTGGATGGGTCGTTCACTTAAGGTAAACAAGGCTAAACCTCGTGAAAGCTCTGACTCATTCGGTGGCGGCGGTCGCGGCGGATTTCGCGGCGGCGGTGGCGGTCGTCGTTACTAAACACAAATGAAAAGAGGGAGCGTAAAGCTCCCTCTTTTCATTTGTGTTTACCTCTTTTCATTGCGGCAGCATCGCCAACTACACCCAGATTTTGAATAATTTGATACTTTCTAGCCTCTTCCAGTTTTTCTAGATCGTTATAGTTAACCCAAGCAATACAATCTACGGGACAAGTATCGATCGCCTCTTGCACTAGCTCTTCTTGATCACCGTCTTGGGCAATCACCCTAGCTCGACCATAGTCTTCTTCCAGAAAGAAAGTACTGCTCGCTACATGGGCGCAATGTCCACAACCAATACAAACAGTTTCATCGACAAAAACGGCATCTTGTCGCAAGTCACCGCCCAGTTCAGGCTCAAAGCCAGAGCGCTCCAATATCTCTGACTTTAAGTCTAAATCCGAAATTTTAGTATCTACAGATACTTTATCCATGCCAACGTTGCAGGACTAAACGTACAGAGCCATCTTCTTGGACTTTTTGCTCAGAGAGTTCAAAGCCTTGTTCTTTTGACTCGCTCATCACTGTGGCGATCGCATAACGTTGTGTCACCTTATTCAAAAAGCTTTCAACAGTCCAAGGTTGCTGCCAAAACTGCATATCCGCAACTAGGGCGTACTCTGCACCATTCCATTGAAAACCAACGTCATAGCCATTTTCTTGCTCGATCACAACTTCAGCGATCGCAGATGCACCTTGATGTCCACGCATAGGTGCTTCTCCTGATTTCCAGTCAACACCCAAAGCGGTTAGGGCAGTTTGGAGAGGCTCAAGGCTACGGATTTGAGTTTTTACTTGGGTAAAATGTGACATGGCAGTACCTTAACTTCTATGTGAACGACGAATCAGCTAAAAAAGAAATTTATTTGAATAAATGTCGAGCAAATACTGGGCTGTAGACCGCATTTAACTTACATCTAGATCACTACTATAGCAAGACTAAATTTAGAATTTTAGTATTATTACCTAGCAAGCTTAATTATTAAATATTGTTTTTAGAATGCTTGCCCATGGCAAGCATTCTAAAAACATTTTTGAGATTTTCGGGACTTGGGGGACTGAAAATCTCAAAACCTATGGATCCTTTTGCACGTCGCCTCGCGACGTGCAAAAGGATCCATAGGTTTTATTACCACTGGCTAAAGCTAGAGATATCATCACCCACATAATCAAATTGTGTAGCTGACTGAGATGCACTGCATTTCGATGCAAAATTTTCCGAAGTAAGTTCGGTATGAACTACTACGCCCAACTTTGCTTCGATCTTCGACGTTACCTCGGCACAGCTAGCTCCAATTATGCCTGTGACCCGTTCTTCGACTCGACCATCAGGGTAAATAATAAATTCCAGAGTTTCCATACTGGCGCTAACTATTGAGTTAATTAGTAGTTTGACGTAAGTTTCATGAAACCGTCAAGACTTCGTTAGGCAGACTAATGGCAGCAAACCTATAAAGATATTTAAACGGTGCTTCGCACTGCTTAGATATCTTTATGGGTCTATAGCATGAGTAATTACGCAAAGCACCGCCACTTGAAACAAGAAATAGCGGTGTGTAGCTTCACCACCATTTCTTAATTAGGAAGGGAGTATATTAAAAAAAATCCAGATTAGCTGCCATGCAAGTTTATTCAGAATCGATAGCAAATATTTTAGAAGAGTTGTCTGGCATCGAAGCCATTACCAATCCCGCCCAAGTCGCTAAACTCTCCGAAGACTATTATCATTTCAGTCCCGTGCTTGTACCTTTGCTTACTGGTAAAGTCGGCGACTTAGTAGTACGCCCTTGCAACGAAGAAGAAGTTCTACGAATTGCCAAAGCTTGTGTGAAATTTAAAATCCCCCTGACTGTGCGGGGGAGTGGTACAGGCAACTATGGACAATGCACGCCACTTCGGGGGGGAATCATTTTGGAAACTTCCAGAATGCAAGCAATTAAATGGATTAAAGCGGGACTTGCATCTGTGCAAGCAGGTGTAAAACTTGCCACTCTGGACAAGAAAGCTCAAGAAATTGGCTGGGAATCGCGTATGGTTCCGTCAACAGTGAGAAGTGCCACAGTGGGCGGGTTTATTGCGGGAGGCAGTGGTGGTATCGGCTCAGTTTTGTATGGGCAACTGCGCGATCGCGGTAATTTACGAGCGGTGCGGGTAGTTACCTTAGAAGACCAGCCGCGCATTATTGAATTGCGTGGTGATGACGTCCAGAAAGTCAATCATGCCTACGGCACAAATGGGATTATTACAGAACTAGAAGTTCCCCTAGCGCCCGCCTATGGTTGGGCGGAATATGTGGTTTGTTTCGCAGACTTTATGACTGCGGCAAAATTTGGTCAAGCCCTTGGCAATAGTGACGGCATCATCAAAAAAATGATTAGCGTCCATGCCGCGCCAATTCCCAATTACTTTACAGCTTTACAAAGTTACATTCCCAAGGATTCCGATTGTGCTCTGGTTCTAGTTGCAGAAAGCGATCGCGAACCCTTCATGAGTCTGGTTAAGGAGTTTCGCGGCGAGATCTGCTATGAAAAAAATGCACAGGAAGCGAGTAAAGGAATTAGCCTCGTAGAATTTTCTTGGAACCATACCACTCTGCACGCTCGGGCTGCCGATTCATCATTGACCTATCTCCAGAGCCTATTTCCCAATGACCCCAAGCTCAATTTGTTACAACAAATGCACGAGTATTTTGGCGACGAGGTGATTATGCACTTAGAATTTGTCCGCGCTAATGGGGTGGTTGTACCAGTGGCAATTCAGGTAGTAAGGTATACGGATAGCGATCGCCTCAATAAAATTATTGAATATCACGAATCTCAAGGCGTAATTATTTTCAATCCCCATACTTACATTCTCGAAGATGGCGGCATGAAAACCATAGATCATAATCAGTTAGATTTTAAGCGGATGGTTGATCCCTATGGCTTAATGAATCCTGACAAGATGAAAGGGTTTATATAAATAGGGGTGCGCGGCAGAGCCGCGCATCCCTATTTATGGGCTAAGCTATACATAACTTTACAAAGCGATTTAGCTGCCATGACCGCAAATGTTTTAGTCAAAGATGATTTCAGCCCCAACTCTAAACGCTCTGAAGATCAGCGATCGCAAGTTTTACCTGCGGGGGGACAAGATCCTGAACGTTTTGATTGGCTAGAGGTATGGTATCCCGTTTTTTATACAGAAGATTTAGACAAAACTAAGCCAAATAAATTCACACTATTAGAAAGAGATTTAGTAATTTGGTGGGATCGTCACACGGCTTCATGGAAAGTTTTTGATGATCGCTGTCCCCATCGGCTAGTCCCCCTGTCTGAAGGTAGAATCGCCGAAGATGGATTATTAGAATGCCCCTATCACGGTTGGGCTTTTAAGAGTGATGGTAGTTGCGATCGCATCCCCCAACAACCTGACAACGGCTCAGCTAACACCTCAAAACGAGCTTGTGTCTCCACATTACCCGCCTCTGAGCGTCAAGGATTACTATTTGTATATGCTGGCAAGCCTGAAAATGCACCCCATACCAAGATCCCAATTATTGAGCCTCTAGAAATAGATACAGATAAATGGACTCTATTCGGAACTTTTCGTGATTTGCCCTACGATGCCATTACGCTCCTAGAAAATGTTCTCGATGCAAGTCATCTACCCTTTACGCATCATAAGTCCGTGGGTAATCGTGCTAACGCGGCTCCGATGGTTTTGGATGTTCTTGAATCTGATAAATTTGGATTTAAAGGAATATGGGAGGAGGGTCCAAGACGAGGCAAATTAGGACAGCAGGACACAACTTTTATCGCCCCTTCCCTAATGTGGCATGACTTAACCTCCAAACAATTTGGTAGGACGATGACGGTGGTATATGCCACACCAACCCGCAAAGGTGAATGTCGATTATTTGCCAGATTCCCTTTCCAGTTCAGTTCTGCAATTCCCAGATTTTTTATTGGTATTACCCCCCGCTGGTACTCTCATATCGGACAAAACGCAATTTTAGAAGATGATCAGATCTTCCTGCATTATCAAGAGCGTTATTTAGAACAGGCTCTCGATAAGTTAGAAAATAATGGCAACTACGCCAAGGCGTTTTACTTGGCAACCCAAGCCGACACCTATGTTTCAGAACTAAGAAAATGGGTTGATCGCTACCAAGCAAATCCCTTTGCCAATCAAAAACTAAAACCAGCCTTATCCAAACCAGTTCTTCTAGATCGCTATCATTCCCACACTTCTAAATGTGCGAGTTGTAGCAAAGCTCTAAAAAACATTCGTAAACTCAAATCTGTATGCCTTGCGATCGCCGCAATAGCTTGGACAATTAGCCCTTTAATTGGCTTTATAGTTGCGCCAAACAATTTAACCCTGATTTTGTTAAGTTCCGCAGTCGCCGTAATTGCGATCGCTGTATGGCTTGTTTGTCGTAACCTAGAGCAAAAATTCATCTACGGGCAAGAGACTCCATTACGCAACCTCTCTTAACAAATGGCGCGGCTCCGCCGCGCCATTTGTTGATTTAGAGAACCTTACCCAAAATCATTAGACTTTGCTCTACGCCATCTAGCTCCGCAACTTGAGGCAAAAATCCCCATTCCACAAACCCCTGCCGCTTAAATAATCGACAACTAGCAACGTTGTGGGCAAATACAAACCCTACAAGTTTTGATATAGCAAGCTTTGGACAAGCTGCGATCGCATGACTCAGCAACTTCTGTCCAATACCCTTGCCTTGCCATGCAGGATCGACATAAACGCTAACTTCCGCCGTCTTATGATAAGCAGGACGACCATAAAACATTTGCAAGCTCAGCCAGCCAATTATTTTTTCATTCTGATCACTGGAAATGTCGCGATCGCCAATTGTGATCACCCAAACTGGATAGCGATCGTCATGGGCACGAAACCATGCACGACGGCTCTCCACAGTAATCGGCTCCAGATCAGCCGTGGCAAGTCGTGAAGGAATCGCAGCGTTATAAATTTCAATAATTTGCGGTAAATCTACCTCTATTGCTAGCCGAATTTGCATAGTCCCATCCGAGTGAATAATACCAATCTAAGAAAGTGTGACAACACTCTCCTCAGTTGACAACCAAGACTACTAATTATTCACTCGATAAGAACGCTACTGATCGGGAATAGAGTCCATTTTGGCAAAACCGATAATTTGCATTTTCCCTTCAGTCACTTCCAGCTTCAAGACCCTAGCCGTAATTCCTCTTGCCTCAAGCTGACGCAAATCCAATAGTTTATTTAAACCTTCCGCAAAAGCTTTAGTTATACGTTCAGGAACAGGAGTACCTGCCAACTCAATCTTTGGATCGATAATTCGTAATCTTGTACCACCCAAAATTTTCAACTCCGCATTTAGAGATACATCAAGCTTCGTTGGATTGGGCTTAGTAATGCTTGCCTGAGACTGTAATGTTGCAGATAAGCGGATGCGATCATTGCCTAAAAAATTTACTTCAGGATTAACCAAATCAAGAATTTCAGGAGTACCCCTATTAGTACCAGTAATGTCGATACTTAACCCTTTGAATGAAGATTGAATAGTTGGCGATTGCAGAGCCATATTTATGTCTGCTGAGTTTAATATAATTCTCAGAGCAGCTTGCAAAGGCTGACGCAAAATAATTTTGCCTGACTGAAGAGCATTCGGGTCAATACTAATGGGATCAGTCTCAAAATCCACTTCCTCAATTTTTAAAAACTCTAAGACATACACATTACGAGCCGCTACCCGAATACGGTCAACCTTGCCCAAAAGAATCTGATAGTTAGGCGCGTTATCAACCCTAACCTCTAGAATCTCCGCCTTCACAACCTGCGATCGTAAAAAATCTGTCGCAACTCGATCAATGACAATTCCTGGTGAACCTGCTAAGCCCAAAAATGTTGTCAATAGACCTGCAAGTAGTTCCATAGCTGCAACCTGAATCACACAAACATCATACAGCGCTTTGTGCCGCCGCCCAATGCGTTGCCTTGAAAATTTAAGATACCCTTGACACTAAATATAAGCATAGGTTAAGATAATATGCTTATGTGTAGACTCAAAAATACACATTTGATCCGCCCACTAAAACTGCAGTCATTAGTGCATGAATAAGCCTACTCTTGTTACTCCTGCCTTCGTTCTACCAGATCTTGTAGAAATCCAGCGGGAGAGTTTTCGATGGTTCCTAGAAGAAGGACTTATTGAAGAGCTTGAGAGTTTCTCGCCGATTACAGATTATACGGGCAAGATGGAACTCCACTTCATTGCCAAAGATTATAAGCTCAAGCGTCCTAAGTACAGCGTTGATGATTCTAAACGTCGAGATGCAACTTATGCTGTACAGATGTATGTTCCCACTCGATTAATCAATAAAGAAACTGGAGAGATTAAGGAACAAGAAGTTTTCATTGGTGATCTGCCCCTGATGACAGACCGTGGAACTTTTATTATTAACGGTGCTGAACGAGTAATTGTCAATCAAATTGTTCGTAGCCCTGGGGTATATTACAAGCAAGAAATCGATAAAAATGGTCGCCGAACCTACAACGCAAGTCTAATCCCTAACCGAGGCGCTTGGCTAAAGTTTGAAACCGACAAGAATGACTTGGTATGGGTACGGATTGATAAAACTCGTAAACTATCTGCTCAAGTATTGCTCAAGGCGATTGGTCTTAGTGATGCTGAGATTTTAGATGCGCTTACTCACCGCGAATACTTCCAAAAGACTATTGATAAGGAAGGGCAGTTTGATGAAGACGAAGCCCTCAAAGAGCTGTATCGCAAGCTAAGACCAGGGGAACCTCCTACTGAGTCTGGTGGTCGTGAACTGTTGCGATCGCGCTTTTTTGACCCCAAACGCTACGATCTAGGCAAAGTTGGTCGTTACAAGATCAACAAAAAGCTTCGCCTCAATACTCCTGACACCATGCGGGTATTGACCGAGAAAGATATCCTTACAGCTATCAACTACCTGATCAACCTCAAATTTGACATTGGCGAAATAGATGACATCGATCACCTGGGTAATCGCCGAGTACGCTCTGTCGGTGAACTTCTTCAAAACCAAGTCCGCGTCGGTCTAAACCGCTTAGAGAGAATCATTCGTGAAAGAATGACTGTTTCTGATGTCGATTCGTTGACACCAGCATCCCTAGTTAATCCAAAGCCTTTAGTTGCGGCGATCAAGGAATTCTTTGGTTCCAGCCAATTGTCGCAATTCATGGATCAAACCAACCCTCTTGCTGAGCTTACCCACAAGCGTCGTCTTAGTGCCTTAGGTCCTGGTGGTCTTACCCGTGAACGTGCAGGTTTTGCGGTTCGTGACATCCACCCTAGTCACTATGGTCGCATCTGTCCCATTGAGACACCAGAAGGACCAAACGCAGGTCTGATCGGCTCCCTCGCAACTCATGCCCGTGTTAACCAGTATGGCTTCATTGAGACCCCCTACTACGCGGTCGAAAACGGTAAGGTTCTGAAAAACCAAGAACCAATCTACATGACTGCCGACGAGGAAGACGAGTTTCGAGTTGCTCCCGGAGACGTAGCTACTAACGACGAAGGCTACATTTTTAGCGAAATCGTGCCGATTCGTTATCGTCAAGAATGGGGTACAGCCACACCTGAAGAAATTGACTATGTAGCCGTTTCCCCTGTGCAGATCATCTCTGTAGCAACATCATTAATTCCCTTTTTAGAACATGATGATGCTAACCGCGCCCTGATGGGTTCAAACATGCAGCGTCAAGCAGTTCCTCTACTCCGACCTGAGCGTCCTCTAGTTGGTACTGGATTGGAAGCTCAAGCCGCAAGGGACTCAGGGATGGTAATTGTCTCGAGAGTTACTGGTGAGGTCTCCTACGTCTCCGCCGATGAGATTCGAGTCAAAGCCGATGATACTGGGCTAGAGAGTATTTATCGCTTACAGAAATATCAGCGATCAAACCAAGATACTTGCTTAAACCAACGTCCTTTAGTTTGGGTCGGTGACACTGTAGTTGCAGGACAGGTACTAGCCGATGGTTCCGCGACAGAAGGCGGCGAAATTGCCCTTGGTCAAAACATTCTCGTAGCCTATATGCCTTGGGAAGGTTACAACTATGAAGACGCAATTTTGATCAATGAGCGTCTGGTTATTGATGATGTTTACACCTCAATTCACGTTGAAAAATATGAAATTGAGGCTCGTCAAACTAAGCTAGGTCCTGAAGAAATCACCCGTGAAATTCCTAACGTTGGCGAAGAATCTCTTCGTAACTTAGATGAGCAAGGCATCATCCGCATCGGTGCTTGGGTTAGCTCTGGTGAGATCTTAGTCGGTAAGGTTACGCCCAAGGGTGAATCTGATCAGCCACCAGAAGAAAAACTCCTGAGAGCAATCTTTGGTGAAAAAGCTAGAGATGTGCGTGACAACTCCTTGCGAGTCCCTAACGGTGAGAAGGGTCGAGTCGTTGATGTGCGCGTATTTACTCGCGAACAGGGAGACGAACTGCCCCCTGGAGCCAATATGGTCGTGCGCGTCTATGTTGCCCAGAAGCGGAAGATTCAAGTCGGTGACAAAATGGCTGGTCGCCACGGTAACAAAGGAATCATCTCGCGTATTCTGCCTAAGGAAGATATGCCTTTCTTGCCCGATGGTACTCCTCTGGATATCGTACTTAACCCTCTGGGTGTGCCATCACGGATGAATGTAGGGCAGGTCTTTGAATGTCTGCTAGGTTGGGCTGCCGAAAACTTAAACGCTCGCTTCAAAATCGTACCTTTCGATGAAATGTATGGAGAAGAGGCATCTAGAGAGTTAGTACATGGTCAGCTTGAACATGCACGAACCCACACTGGTAAAGATTGGGTTTTCAATGATGAATTTCCTGGCAAGCTCACTGTCTATGATGGTCGAACTGGTGAACCATTTGATCAACCCGTGACCGTTGGCAAGGCATATATGCTCAAATTAGTCCACTTGGTTGATGACAAGATCCATGCTCGTTCAACTGGTCCCTACTCTCTGGTTACACAGCAGCCCCTTGGCGGTAAAGCGCAACAAGGTGGTCAGCGATTCGGAGAAATGGAAGTTTGGGCTTTGGAAGCGTTTGGTGCTGCTTATATCCTTCAGGAGCTGCTTACAGTTAAGTCTGACGACATGACTGGACGTAACGAAGCTCTCAACGCGATCGTTAAAGGTCATGCGATCCCTCGTCCTGGCACTCCAGAATCATTCAAGGTGTTAGTGCGTGAGCTTCAGTCCCTATGCCTAGATGTATCAGTGCATAAACTGTCCGATGATGGTAGCAATCAAGATACCGAGGTGGATCTGATGGTAGATACTGGCTCTCGTCGCACCCCCAATCGTCCTACCTATGAGTCTGTTTATAGAGGCGACATCAATTTTGACGAGGATGATGACTAGCTGGTTGCTAGCTATTAGTTGTTAGATGGTTGGTTTTCTGCATATCTAATAACTAATAGCTAAATCAAATGTGATGTTAAATTTCAGCAATTTATTAAGCAAGCTAACGCAATTCAATCATTGAAAAGCTAATTGCTAATAGCTTTAAATCTAAAGAAACTAATTTAAGGACGTTATAACGCATGGCGAAAGTGGAACAGCGATTTGACTATGTCAAGATTGGCTTGGCATCACCTGATCGCATTCGTAAATGGGGTGAGCGAGTCTTGCCTAACGGTAGTTTGGTTGGTGAAGTAACCAAGCCTGAGACAATCAATTACCGTACACTCAAGCCAGAAATGGATGGGTTATTTTGCGAAAGAATTTTTGGACCCGCCAAAGACTGGGAATGCCATTGTGGCAAGTACAAACGTGTACGCCATCGCGGTATCGTTTGCGAGCGCTGTGGAGTGGAAGTAACTGAGTCACGAGTGCGTCGTCACCGCATGGGATTCATTAAATTAGCAGCTTCTGTAACCCATGTCTGGTATCTCAAAGGTATTCCTAGTTATATGGCTACCTTGCTAGATATGCCTTTGCGCGATGTAGAACAGATCGTCTATTTCAATGCCTATGTCGTCCTTAATCCTGGGCTCCAATCGGAAGTAGATGGTGTAGTTGTATCAGTCAATAGTCGCGAGATTCGCATACGCGGTATTGACGGTATTGAAAGAGCATACCAGCTTCATCCTAAGCACGTCTCGACAATGGTTGAAGGCAAGGTTGTGGAAGCTGGCGAAGTAATCGCTGGGGCTTATGGCTTGTCTTACAAGCAATTGCTGACTGAAGATCAATGGATTGATCTAGAAGACCAAATTTATGCTGAAGATCCTGTTTTAGACGGAATTGAGGTAGGAATAGGTGCTGAGGCAATCAAGCAATTGTTGCAAAACATCAACCTTGAGAAAGAGGCTGAGCGTCTTCGCAATGATATTGAAAACTCAAAGGGACAGAAACGAGCCAAACTGATCAAGCGTCTACGGGTGGTTGACAACTTTGTTGCAACTGGTTCTAAGCCTGATTGGATGGTTTTGGACGTTATTCCCGTCATCCCTCCTGATCTGCGTCCTATGGTGCAGTTGGATGGTGGCAGATTTGCGACCAGCGACTTGAATGATCTTTACCGTCGTGTAATCAACCGCAACAATCGCCTCGCGCGTTTGCAGGAAATTCTTGCGCCTGAAATTATTGTCCGCAATGAAAAGCGGATGTTACAAGAGGCGGTAGATGCTCTGATTGATAATGGTCGGCGTGGTCGCACTGTGGTCGGCGCGAATAACCGCCCTCTTAAATCTTTATCCGACATTATTGAAGGTAAGCAGGGACGTTTCCGTCAAAACTTGCTGGGTAAACGTGTTGACTATTCAGGACGTTCCGTCATTGTTGTGGGTCCTAATCTCAAGATTCACCAATGTGGCTTGCCAAAGGAAATGGCGATCGAGCTATTTCAGCCCTTTGTGATTCATCGATTGATTAAAACGGGATTGGTCAACAATATTAAAGCTGCGAAGAAATTAATCCAGCGCAACGACCCGTCTGTTTGGGATGTATTGGAAGACGTAATTCGTGAACATCCTGTTATGTTAAACCGCGCTCCGACGCTTCACCGCTTGGGTATCCAAGCTTTTGAGCCACTCCTAGTTAGTGGTCGAGCAATTCAATTGCATCCTCTTGTTTGCCCAGCGTTTAACGCTGACTTTGATGGTGACCAAATGGCGGTTCACGTACCTCTGTCTATTGAGGCTCAAGCTGAAGCAAGATTGTTGATGCTTGCATCCAATAATATTCTCTCTCCAGCTACTGGTCGTCCGATTGTAACTCCCAGCCAAGATATGGTTTTGGGCTGCTACTATCTCACGACTGAGAACCCTTATAAACAGAAAGGAGAAGGTCGTTATTTTGCCAACTTTAACGATGTAGTGATGGCTTATGAGCAGGGTGAACTAGATATCCATGCAAATATCTGGGTACGATTCCAAGGCATCGTTGAAGGACAGGGTGAGGAAAGAGATGATGATGAGCCGAAGATAACTGTTTTAGAAGATGGTACAAGAGTTAAGGAATTTCCTTTCCGCCGTGTTCGAGAGGATGCAGAAGGAGGGGTAATCTCTCAATACATCAAGACCACTCCTGGACGAGTGATTTTCAATCAAGCAATCTATGCTTCTTTAGCTAGCTAGTCTAGCTTACTCCTCTTGCTTAACCGAGAGGAATGACAACTAAATTTCTCACATGAGAAGTTTAGTTGTCCAAGCCAATTATTTAAATGATTATTTAGCAGCTTATACACCATGGCAAATTTCACGACTAGCAGCACGGATTCGCCTGAAAACAACAAGCCTCAGCGCTTTATCAACCGCACGATTGATAAGGGTCAGCTTAAAAAATTAATCGCATGGGCTTTTACTCACTACGGTACTACTAGCGCTGCGATCGTTGCTGACCAACTGAAAGCGCTAGGATTTCGCTATGCAACTCAGGCTGGCGTATCCATCAGTATTGAAGATTTACAGGTTCCTGCTACGAAGAAAGCGTTGTTAGCTGCTGCGGAACAGGAAATTGAAGAAACTGAAAGTCGCTACACCAGAGGTGAAATTACTGAGGTTGAACGTTTCCAGAAAGTTATCGATACTTGGAACGTTACTAATGAGAATCTTAAGGATGAGGTGGTTAAGAATTTCAAGAGCAATAACCCACTCAATTCCGTTTATATGATGGCTTTCTCTGGTGCGCGTGGAAATATTTCACAGGTGCGTCAGTTGGTGGGTATGCGTGGCTTGATGGCTGATCCTCAAGGAGAAATCATCGATTTACCAATTAAGACCAATTTCCGTGAAGGACTAACAGTTACCGAATATATTATTTCTTCCTATGGTGCGCGGAAGGGATTGGTTGATACCGCGTTACGCACAGCCGACTCTGGATACCTCACCCGCCGTTTAGTGGATGTGTCGCAGGATGTGATTGTTCGGGAGAATGATTGCGGCACAACTCGTGGTATTCGCTTGAGAGCGATGCGAGATGGGGAAAAGACGCTGATTAAGTTGTCCGATCGCCTATTTGGTAGAGTTGCGGCTGAGGAGATTGTCGATCCCAAAACTGGTGAGGTGATCGTGATGCGTAACCAAGAGATCTCAGAGGATCTTTCCTTGGCTGTGCAGAAGGCAGGTGTAGAAGAAGTTTGTGTGCGCTCTGCCTTTACCTGCGAATCAACTCGCTCAGTTTGTCAGATGTGCTATGGCTGGAGCCTTGCCCATGCCGAATTGGTAGACATTGGAGAAGCCGTGGGAATTATTGCAGCTCAGTCTATCGGTGAACCTGGTACACAGTTGACGATGCGTACTTTCCACACAGGTGGTGTGTTTACTGGGGAAGTTGCGGAACAGCAACGCGCTCCCTTTGATGGCACTATCAAGTACAGTAAAAAGCTAAAGGTACGCCCGATGCGTACTCGCCATGGTGAAGATGCATTTATCGTGGAGTCAAACGGTGACTTCATTCTAGAAGGTGCTGAAGGTAAGCGGACTTATGCGGTAACCCAAGGTTCCACATTGCTGATGCGTGAGGGGCAGAAGGTCACTAAAAATCAACTAATGGCTGAGGTTTCGGCAACTGGTAAAACTTCACGTAAGACCACTGAAAAAGCGACTAAGGCTCTCAATACTGGTTTGGCTGGTGAAGTTCTATTCTCCGATCTTGCCATTGAAGAGAAAAAGGATCGTCAAGGCAATACTAGCTATGTGGCTCGTGGTGAAAAAGGTAGAGTTTGGGTCTTAGCGGGTGAAGTTTATAACTTGCCCCCAGGTGCTGAGCCAACCGTTAAAAATGAGACTGCCGTGCAAGAAGGCGATGTGCTTGCGGAAACCCGTTTGATTACAGAGCATGGTGGGGTTGTTCGTCTTAGTGAAGAGGATAGCCGCCACAACCGCGAAGTTGAGATCATTACAGCTTCTGTGGTTTTAGATCAGGCGATCGTCAAGGAGGAAAGCTACCAAGGTCGCGAGCACTACGTGCTGGAAACTCAAGGTGGTCAAAACTTCTCTCTAAAAGCTTCTCCAGGCTCCAAGTTGATTAACAATCAAGTTGTGGCTGAGTTGATTGATGACACTTATCAGACTAAAAGTGGCGGCATCATCAAGTTTGCGGGTGTGGAAGTCGCTAAGCGCAGTAAGGGTAAGCAGGGCTACGAAGTGGTCAAAGGCGGTACTTTGCTATGGGTTCCTGAAGAGACTCACGAAGTCAATAAAGATGCTTCTTTGTTGATGGTTGAAGAGAATCAATTTATTGAGGCTGGCACAGAAGTTGTCAAGGACATTTTTAGCCAAACCGCAGGGGTGGTGGAAGTATTCCAAAAAAACGATATTCTTCGTGAAATCGTGATTAAACCAGGCGATTTACATTTGGTGGATGATCCACAAACAGCAATGCAGAAGAATGGCTCATTAGCCTACCCTGGCACTGAAATTATGCCTGGGTTAACTTCTCCTGAGTTGCGTTATGTAGAGTATCTTGACTCTACGGAGGGTCCAGCATTGCTGCTGCGTCCCGTTGAGGAGTACCAAGTGCCCGATGTGCCAACCGTCCCTAGTCAAGAGTCGGTCAATCAAGAGGGTCGCTCGATTGGTTTGCGGGCTGTGCAAAGGATTCCTTATAAGGATGGCGATCGCGTTAAGGCGATCGACAGTGTTGAGTTGCTAAAAACTCAATTACTGCTGGAAGTAGATACCGATGCACCGCAATTGGCGGCTGACATTGAATTTATTCCCAACGAACAAGATCCTGGTAGCTTGCGTTTGCAATTGGTGATTTTGGAATCGCTCGTAATTCGTCAAGATACTTCTGGCGATCCTGCCCACAGCAACTCGCGGACAAGATTGTTAGTTAACGATGGCGATCGCATTGATCCAGGAGCTGTCGTTGCAAGAACTGAAATTCTTTGCAAAAAAGCGGGTCAAGTGCGCGGTATTCGCCAAGGCTCAGAGGTGGTTCGTCGCTTGCTAATCGTCACTGAGGCTGATTGCATTACGACTGATTGCCCAAACCCTACTGTTAAAGTTGGGGATTTGCTAAGGGCTGGTGACGAAATTGGTGAAGGAATTATCACTCAAGAGTCTGGACAGGTCTTGAAAATAGATAATAATCAAGTCATTGTCCGCATCGGTCGTCCCTACCTTGTATCGCCTGGAGCCTTGCTACAAATTCATGATGCCGACCTTGTACAGAGGGGTGACAACATCGCTTTGTTGGTATTTGAACGCGCCAAGACTGGAGACATTATTCAAGGGTTGCCTCGTATTGAAGAGCTTTTAGAAGCTCGTAAGCCTAAGGAAATGTGTGTACTATCGCGGACATCGGGAACTGCTCAAGTAACCTATGATGCCGATGATAATCCTGAAGTACGGATTCTTGGTGACGATGGGGTAGTGGATGATGATTACTCATTCAATGCTGGTCAGAGTGTGATTATTTCGGATGGGCAAAAGGTTTCGGCTGGTGAGGCGATTACCGATGGTCCTGCCAATCCCCATGACATTCTGGACATCTACTTCCAAGCTTACAAAGAATCTCTCGGTGTAAGGAAAGCAGCTCTCATTGGTTTGCAGAAAGTTCAAGAATTCTTGATGAATGAGGTGCAATCTGTTTATCAATCTCAGGGTGTGGATATTTCCGATAAGCACATTGAGGTAATTGTGAAGCAGATGACATCTAAGGTTCGCATTGAAGATGGTGGTGATACTACCCGCCTTCCTGGTGAGCTAGTGGAACTGCATCAAGTAGAACAGATCAATGAAGCAATGGAAATCACTGGTGGCGCACCTGCTGACTACACTCCTGTATTGATGGGTATCACTAAAGCAAGTTTAAATACTGATAGCTTTATCTCGGCAGCTAGTTTCCAAGAGACAACCCGCGTACTCACGGAGGCGGCGATCGAAGGTAAGTCTGATTGGTTACGTGGCTTGAAGGAGAACGTGATCATTGGTCGCTTGATTCCTGCGGGTACGGGCTTTAACGCTTACGATACGCCGATTGTGGAAGTGGATAGCGGCTATGAGACTGATCTTGGCTATGACGAAGAGGCTGATGATGTAATCATTGATGATAATACGGCGCGAAACTATCAAATTATTGAGCCTCGCGTTGAACCTATCCGCGTGATTGACAAGCCTCGGAGTCGCCGTAGCTTCGATGATGAGCTAGTCGATGATGATGTGGAGTTTGAGGATGATGATCTTGAAGATGATGATGATGACTTCGATGATGAAGACTAAATAACAAGAAGCGGCGCAGAGCGCCGCTTCTTGTTTTTATAGCAAAAGAGAAAATGGCTACGCCATTTTCTCTTTTGCTATAAGATTAGATTCAAGCAACATCAAAGTAAGCATGAAGTATCAAGCCCGCATATTTATTACCCTACGCCCATCGGTTCTCGATCCCGCAGGTACTGCTGTGCAGTCTGCCCTGAAACAAATGGATTATCACGTTGATTCTGTCCGTATTGGTAAATACGTGGAAATTGCTCTTGAAGCAAAGGATGATGAAGAGGCGGCTCAAAAACTTGATGAAGCTGCTGATAAGCTACTGGCTAATCCAGTGATCGAAAATTATCGTTTTGAGTTTACTCAAGTCGCCTAGGAACCAAGAATATGAAGTTTGGTATTTTAGTTTTTCCTGGTTCCAATTGCGATCGCGATGTGGCGACAGTTACTAGTGGTATTTTGCAGCAACCCACTAGATTAATTTGGCACAGTGATACAGACTTGAGTGATTGTGATGTCGTAGTAGTTCCAGGGGGGTTCAGTTATGGTGACTATCTGCGCTGTGGCGCGATCGCTAGATTTGCCCCCGTAATGCGATCGCTACAGGAACACGCAGCTAAGGGCAAATATGTACTGGGTATATGTAATGGGTTTCAGATTTTAACTGAGTCAGGACTATTACAGGGCGCATTAGTTCGTAACCGTGATTTACACTTTATTTGCGATCGCGCTCCTCTACGAGTGGAAAGAAATGATTTGGTATTTACTCAAAAATATCAAAAGCATCAAGTAATTAGCTTACCGATCGCTCACGGTGAAGGCTGTTATTTTGCTGACGCTGACACGCTTAAAGAAATTGAAGATAATCAGCAAATTGTATTTCGTTATTGCGATGCGATCGGGCATGTCAGTGATGACTCGAATCCCAATGGCTCCCTAAATAACATTGCAGGAATTACCAACAAACAGGGCAATGTCATTGGGATGATGCCTCACCCAGAAAGGGCTGCCGAAAAAATTGTGGGCGGCACTGATGGCAAAGCTTTATTTGAAGGATTGATTTCAGGTTTATTGATCAATGCCTAGCCTATATTTAATTCGTCACGGAATTGCTGAAGAGCGTGGCACTCAGGCAGATGATAACCTGCGCTCGCTAACCGATGAGGGGCAGAAAAAAACTAAGCAAGTTGCCAAGCGTCTCTATGATTTAGGCTTGCGTTTTGATTTATTACAAACTAGCCCCCTAGTTCGGGCAAAGCAAACCTCTGATATTTTTGCCAATATATTTACCAACTGTCCAGTTCAGCAGTCAGAAGAACTAGCTCCTGAAGGTAGTCTAGAAACATGGCTTACTTGGGCAAATGAGTGGATTTCTAAACATCCTCACCCTGGCAAAGCTTCATTAGGAATCATTGGGCATGAGCCAGATCTGAGTACTTGGGCAGAAATTCTAATTTGGGGAGAGTCAAAAGGAGCTTTGGTTTTGAAAAAGGCAGGAATAATTGGATTAGCCTTACCCGAAAATCAGCCTTGGCAGGGAAATAGTATTCTGTTTCTCTCGATTCCACCTAAATTATTAATTTAGAAAACAGGGGCAGTGCAATGCGCTGCCCCTGTTTTTAGTTTGTGACCATGAATCGCTAAACTTGTTAAACCGCAATTTTTAAAGCTGTTGCTAGTTTTACCAGATCATTAGAAGAAGTTGCGGCGCGAAGCGCCACAACTTCTTCTAAATAAAAGCGACAACGGCTATAAAGAAAAATTTTAAAATTTAGTTTTGAGGATAAGTATGGGACTTTTAGAAGGTCAGGTGGCAATTGTAACTGGAGCATCAAGAGGTATCGGTCGAGCGATCGCCATTGCTCTTGGTAACGAAGGCGCAAAAGTTGTCGTGAACTATGCTAGTTCAACTAATGCAGCCGAAGAAGTAGTGAAGACCATTAAAGAAAACGGCGGCGAAGCGATCGCCCTCCACGCTGATGTGTCCCATGAAGCACAAGTTGAGAGCTTAATCAAATCAACCATGGACACATGGGGGCGGGTAGATGTACTGGTCAATAATGCAGGCATAACACGCGACACCTTGCTGCTCCGTATGAAGCTAGAGGACTGGCAATCAGTGATTGACCTCAACCTGACAGGTGTATTTCTGGCAACCCGTGCCGTCTCCAAAATTATGCTCAAACAAAAGTCGGGACGAATTGTCAATATTGCCTCTGTTGCGGGGCAAATGGGCAACCCAGGACAGGGAAATTACAGCGCGGCAAAGGCTGGAGTGATTGGCTTTACAAAAACTGTTGCCAAGGAAATGGCAAGTCGTGGCATTACCGTCAACGCCGTAGCCCCTGGGTTTATTGCAACTGACATGACTGCCGACCTCAAAAATACTGATGAAATCCTGAAATTCATACCCCTTGGACGCTATGGTCAGCCTGAAGATATTGCAGGAATGGTGAGATTCTTAGCGGCTGATCCTGCGGCAGCTTATATCACAGGTCAGGTTTTTAACGTTGATGGTGGCATGGTCATGGCTTAGCTTATGTGTGCTTCGCTCCGCGAAGCACACATAAGTCTATTAAGGCTAAAGTCAGCACAAAGCACTGTAATCTAAAGCTTGAAGTGTTGGAAAAATAATTCATCTGGTGTAACTGTGAATCGCGTCAATTCCTTGAATAAAATTTTCAGACAGATTTTGGTTATGTTGGCGATCGCATTTTGCTGCTTCATCACACCTCCAAATATAGCGATCGCCTCGCCAATCCCAGAACTTGGCATTGATTTTACTAAGCAAACAGCGATCGCCGTTCAAGTGTCGCTGAGCAATGCTGCCAACGAGCTAAAATTCACACCCGATTACTTTACTTTTGCGTCGGGCAAACGTTACAAACTCACACTCAGTAACCCTAGCGAAACCAAGCACTATTTCACCAGCAAAGATTTTGCCGATGCAGTCTGGACACAAAATGTCGTGGCAGGCAACGTGGAAGTGAAAGGTAACATTCGCGAACTCGAATTACGTCCCAACACATCTGCCGAATGGACTTTTATTCCGATTAAATCGGGTACATACGAATTGCACTGCGCGATCGCGGGTCATGCCGAAGCAGGAATGCGTGGCACAATTACCATTCAGCCCAGCATTTAGTCATAATCTAATCAGACTAATAAAAATATAACCATGCATTTTCTAATCGCCATTTTCCTCAGCTTATTTGTAGTGATTTATCCAATCGCTCCTGTACAGGCACAAATCAACATTACCGAGGCTGAATCTCAACAACTAGATATGCTGGTCAAACAAGCTTTTGAAGCCACGGATGCAGGTGAATTTACCAAAGCCGAGGGATACTGGACAGATTTAATTAACCTCTATCCTGATAATGCGGCTGGCTGGAGCAATCGCGGTAACTCAAAAATCAGCCAAAATCGTCCAGAGGAAGCACTTGCCGATTACAACAAATCCGTAGAACTTGCCCCTAATTTTCCCGATCCATATCTCAATCGCGGCGCGGCTCTGGAAAGTCTAGGTAAATGGGAGGAGGCGATCGCCGATTACAATCGCGTTTTAGAAATTGATCCTCAAGATGCTGCTGCCTATAACAACCGTGGCAATGCTAAGGCAGGTTTGGGCAAATGGGATGAGGCGATCGCTGACTATCAAATAGCTATGAAAGTCAATTCACGATTTAGCACAGCCTTTGGCAACAATGCGATCGCACTTTACGAAGTCGGTACACGCGATGGCAATACGGACTTGGCGATTAAGGCTATGAAAAATATACTCCGCAAATATCCCAACTACACCGATGTCCGCGCCGCTCTGGTCGCCGCCCTGTGGGCAAATAAAAAGCAAGGCGAAGCTGAAAGTAATTGGGTATCTGTCGAAAATCTCGATCCTCGCTATCGAGATATCAACTGGGTAAAAAATATTCGTCGTTGGCCGCCTTCTTTGGTGTCCGCGTTAGAAAAATTTCTTTCTCTAAAGTAATGGTCACATTTTTGTGAAAAGCATAATGGCGGCGCGAAGCGCCGCCATTATGCTTTCGGTTTCAAGCGCGAAGCGCTGTAATTTGCCTAAAAAATCGAGTTCACAAAGTTACTGGTTAGGGATAGAGATTTTGATTTCCCTTTGTTGCTGCTTTCTAAAAGTAGACACAGCTTCATCAAAGGACTCATTTTGATCCTTGCTAAACTGCTCTGGAGACCTGCCACCCGCCAGATTAATTTGATTGATTAATTGCAGTAGATTCACATTACTCCCACCTACACTCAACGAACCTCTTTCCTGTTGTTGCGCTTCTCTTAAAGTCTGCTCTGAGAGGGTTGGTGCGGTATTAACTTGAGCGATCGCACTGCTTGATAAGATCACATTTGCGGATATGAAACTCATAGCAGCTAAAGAAGTAAGTCTTAAAAGCATAGGTTTGGTTATAAGTTAGGTTTAGGGATATCTATAAGAATATATCAATCTCAAATTAGTTGCTAGAAGCCTCGACTTTTTGAAAGCCCGTCCCAACATCGCGATATACTGATCATCATTAAGGTATATCTACTTAAACGACATAATAGATAGAGTCATTCGTTAAAGCAATCGCTCATACAGTGACTTAAAATAACTAAAGTTTATGACTATCGCAATAAATTACGATAGCTCCTGAACAAACGGCAAAAACTAGCAATACTATTTAAAGCAACAGTTTACAGAGTAAAGAGGCGATCGCAAAATCATGGTGATGATTGAAACCAAAGCCGAACGCATGGTCATAAATATGGGACCTCACCACCCATCCATGCACGGTGTTCTTAGACTTATCGTCACGCTTGACGGCGAAAATGTAGTCGATTGCGAACCTGTCTTAGGGTATTTGCATCGAGGTATGGAAAAAATCGCCGAAAATCGCACGATTATCCAATATTTACCCTACGTGACTCGATGGGATTACCTCGCTACTATGTTTACCGAGGCAATTACAGTCAATGCACCCGAAAAACTAGCCAATGTACCAGTGCCGCGTCGCGCCAGCTACATTAGAATGCTCATGCTAGAGCTTAGTCGGATCGCCTCTCACTTACTATGGCTTGGTACCTTTGTTGCTGATATTGGCGCACAGACACCATTTTTCTATGTCTTCCGCGAACGGGAGATGATTTATGACCTGTTTGAAGCCGCTACAGGGATGCGAATGATGCACAACTACTTCCGTATTGGCGGAGTAGCTGCTGACTTGCCCTATGGCTGGATCGAGAAATGCGAAGATTTTTGCAATTACTTCATGCCTGTCATTGACGAGTACGAGAAATTGATTAGTAACAATCCGATCTTCCGTAAGCGTGTAGAAGGCTTAGGCACGATTACCCGTGACGAAGCAATTAACTGGGGATTGACAGGTCCCATGTTGCGTGGCTCAGGGGTAAAACTAGATTTCCGTAAAGTTGATCATTACGAACTCTACGATGAACTAGACTGGGAAGTCCAGTGGGACAGTGGCGGTGACTGCCTAGCTCGTTATCTAGTGCGCGTCCGAGAAATGCGGGAATCCACCAAAATGATCTCGCAATGTCTCAAGCAAATCCCTGGAGGATCTTACGAAAATCTAGAAGCCCAACGAATGCTTGCAGGTCCTAAGAGTGAATGGAACTCGATGGATTACCAATTTATTAGCAAAAAGCCTTCCCCGACCTTCAAGGTCGCTGCGGGCGAGCATTATGTCCGAGTTGAAGCTCCCAAAGGTGAACTGGGAGTCTATATCATTGGTGAAGATAGCGTCTTTCCTTGGCGTTTTAAAGTTCGTCCGCCTGGATTTATTAATTTGCAAATTTTGCCAGAACTAGTTCGAGGCATGAAACTCGCTGACATTATGGCAATCTTGGGAAGTGTGGATATTATTATGGGTGAGGTTGATCGCTAATGTACGGTGGAATTGATCTACAGGCATCTCTAATCGAGATTTTGTCGGGGCTTGGGCTGCCGACAGATGTAGCCAAATTGATTTGGATGGTGCTGCCCATGGCAGTAATGATCTTAGGCGTAACCGTGGGTGCGTTGGTTTGCACTTGGCTAGAACGTAAGATTTCCGCCGCAGCACAACAACGGATTGGACCTGAATACGCGGGCCCATTCGGTTTGTTGATCCCCCTTGCTGATGTAGGTAAGCTATTGATTAAACAGGGAACAGTTCCTGCCAAAGCTGACCCATTACTCTACACAATCGGACCAGCACTCGTATTTACCTCTGTATTTATCTGCTATCTCGTCATTCCCTTTGGTCAGAATTTAATTATTTCTGATATCAGTACTGGAGTATTTTTTGTAATCGCCATCTCTAGCATTGCCCCTATCGGTTTGCTGATGGCGGGTTACTCCTCCAACAACAAGTACTCATTGCTAGGTGGTTTACGAGCTGCCGCGCAGTCGATTAGCTATGAAATCCCTCTAGCTCTAGCGGTACTAGCGATCGCCTTAATGACCAACGGACTTAGTACCATCGACATTGTTAACCAGCAAGCTGAGTACGGGATTCTATCTTGGAATATCTGGCGGCAACCAATTGGGTTTGCGATTTTTATCATTGCTGCCTTAGCTGAATGTGAGCGTTTACCCTTTGACCTACCAGAAGCGGAAGAGGAACTAGTCGCGGGTTATCAAACTGAGTATTCAGGTATCAGGTTTGCTTTCTTCTATGGCGGTTCCTACGCAAATTTGCTCCTAGCAGGACTACTTGCCTCTATCCTTTATCTTGGCGGATGGGAATTACCCTTTCCTATTGACAAGATCAGTGATTCTCTGGGAATTGCGGCAAATACAGCATGGTGGCAAGTTCTCGCCGCTTTTATTGGTTTAACCGCGACACTAACCAAAACCTACGCATTTATTTTCTTTGCCATCCTTTTGCGTTGGACAGTTCCCCGGGTTCGTATCGACCAATTGCTTGATCTTGGCTGGAAGTTTTTACTACCCATTGGGCTTGCTAATTTGCTAATTACCGCAGCGCTGAAGTTGGCTTTTCCTGTTGCTTTTGGCGGATAAACCCTCAAACCTCTCCCAGCGGGAGAGGAAGACAAGATTTTTGAATTTAAAGCAAAAACTTAACAACCAATTACTACCATGCTGAAATTTTTAAGTAAAGTTGGTGAATATACCAAAGAGGCTGTCCAAGCCGCCAAGTATATCGGGCAAGGAATGTCAGTAACGTTCGATCATATGCGTCGCCGCCCTATCACCGTGCAGTACCCTTACGAAAAACTAATTCCTTCAGAGCGCTTTCGTGGACGTATCCACTTTGAATTTGACAAGTGTATTTCCTGTGAAGTCTGTGTGCGTGTATGTCCAATTAACTTGCCTGTAGTTGATTGGAAGTTTAATACAGAGATGAAGAAAAAGGAACTCAAGAGTTACAGTATTGACTTTGGAGTTTGCATTTTTTGTGGTAACTGCGTGGAATATTGCCCGACTAATGCGTTGTCGATGACAGAAGAATATGATCTGTCAACCTTTGATCGCCATGAGTTGAACTTTGATAGCGTCGCCCTTGGACGGATGCCGACTAAGGTTACTGAAGATGCATTTGTGACCCCAATTCGTGAGCTTGCCTATTTGCCTAAGGGTGTAATCGAAGGACATGAAGCACCTCATACAGCCAGACGGGCAGGGCTACGTCCTGAAGAAATTGCGGAAGCAAAAGCGGCTGATCAGGAATAGCTAAATTGAAATGCCGTGCGGCACTTCAGTACTCAAAAGTCATTTTAAGATTGATAAAAGGAGGTTTTAATGAACAATATTGGTCTAGGTGATGGCTCTCAAACCGTATCCCTAGTTGTCCTGACTGCAATGTTAATCGCTTCAGCAATGGGCGTAGTGCTATTACAAAACATCGTTTATGCTGCTTTCTTGCTTGGGGCAACTTTTATCAGCGTAGCGGGACTTTACTTACTCCTCAATGCCGACTTTGTAGCAGCAGCTCAGGTTTTAATCTATGTAGGTGCGGTCAATATTTTGATCTTATTTGCCATCATGCTAGTCAATAAGCGCCAAGACTATCAGGATGTAAAGTATGGAACTTTACGCAGTGTTGTTACTGGAGTAGTGTGTCTCGGTTTATTTGCCCTGTTAGGCGTAACTGTGACCTCTACTAGCTGGGCAGTTAGTCCTACGATCGCCAAATTGCCGTCTACGATGGTGGTTATTGGTCAGCATTTTTTCAGTGATTATTTGCTTCCCTTTGAACTGGCATCAATTTTATTGTTGGTATCACTCATTGGGGCAATCGTCCTTGCCCGTCGCGAGCTTGTGCCTGACACGGTGAAAGTTGGACAGGTTGATACAGAGTCTCTTGAGTTGTTAGAAAAGCCCAAGGAACAGCTTGTCGCATCTAAATAGAAGCTCAGATATTTTTACCCCACCTTCGGTGGGGTAAAAATTTAAATTGTTGAACTGATCTTAATAAAAAGTAAATTATGTCTTTAGAACCTTTTTTGATTATTGCGGCTGCTCTCTTCTGCATTGGCATCTATGGATTAATTACTAGCCGTAATGCGGTACGAGTTCTAATGTCAGTGGAGTTGATGTTAAATGCTGTTAATTTAAACTTAATGGCTTTTTCTAATTATTTGGATTCTGCGAGTATTCGCGGTCAGGTATTCACTATTTTTGTAATCTCGATCGCGGCGGCTGAAGCGGCTGTTGGTCTAGCGATCGTGTTATCGATTTACCGTAGTCGTGACACCGTAGACATGGAGCAATTCAATTTGCTACGTTGGTAGCATATACTGACTAAGAAACCCTCATAAGTTTAGTAGAACTAAACTTATGAGGGTTTCTTAGTGATTAATTTAGACAAATCAAGAAAGTGCTACCTAAAGGCTTAGCACTTAGCGAGCTATGTATAGTCTTGCGCTAACTAAAAACTAGAAAAGTTTTTGAAAGTGTCGTTGAGCAATACTCTCAAAAACTTTTTTATACTACTCAAAGCCTCAAGAGGCTGTATAAGAATAATGCAAAGCATTTTAAAGAATTTTTGGAGGCAGCGTAGTTTTAGATTTATATTTGTAGGAGCTATCACAACCCTAGCAAATATCTTATTGATTAATTTATTAGTTAGCTATTTTAAGTTAAATGATCCAATCTTAAGATCACTTGGAAATGCTTTTGCCACGGAAATATGTTTGCTATTAAGTTTTTTTTGTTATCGCCAATTTGTTTGGCAGGCAGTTTGGATGGGATGGCAAAAGGTTCTATTTCATGAATTACCTAGATATCATTTATCAATTATTTCAGTAATTGTTATTAGGATATTTTTGTTGTTTCCTTTGCTGGATTGGTTGGGAGTTCATTATAGTTTAAATACTTTGATCGGTATCGCTTTAGGAGCTGCTTCAAGTTATACTTTGAGCAATAAGTTTGTATTCAATATTCATAAAACTTACAAATAGACTTTGGCAATTAAGACAACTTTTAAGAACATTTCTAAGTATCTATATCTTAATCATTATCTGTTTCTGCTAGTTTGGAGCATCCCTTTAATAGTCTTTCAGGGTGAGTACCAGAGCCTGCTTGGGCATGACGAAGCTTACTATGCCACTCAAGCTCGTTGGATCGCAGAGGGAAAAGAATGGTTTAGTGTACAGTGGTGGGATACACCAATTTACGATCGCGCCATTGGTTTGCAGTGGCTAATTGCCATAAGTTACAGATTTTTTGGGGTGTCTGAAATAACTGCTAGATTACCCAATGCGATCGCCTCAATTTTAAGCATTCTTCTAACTTATAGTATTGGGAAAAAACTAATTAATAGTAGTGTTTCTTTACTAGGTGCTTGCTTACTGCCAATGATGTTTTTATGGTTACACAATTCTCGTGTTGTCTCCCAAGATATTGTTTTAACTACGTTTGAGCTAATAGGAATTTGGGCATTGCTTAAAGGTAGCACAATCAAATTAAAACATACTGAATTTGGACTTAACATTCTTGCGGGCACGACATTAGGATTAGGGTTTTGCATAAAAAGCTTTATGGTCTTTCTGTTTCCCATCGCTCTTTTGCCCTATGTACTCAACAAAAAAATTTGGCGTAACTTGGGTATTTACATCGGCATAGCTTTGGGTTCTATTTTGCCGATCGCTTGGCTTACGGCTAGTTGGCAACGCTATGGCTTTCTACCATTTGAGCAAATGTTTGGCAAACTGCTACATTTACGGGGTAGCGATCCAAATTTGTACAATCCTGATAATTCGTGGTTTTATTATTTCTGGAATCTTCCTGCTAATACTTTACCTTGGAGCCTACTGGCTATCTACGGAATATTTTTGATTTGGATGAAGAGGAAGCTGTTTGATAATATTTCTTTGCTAATTGGCTATCCTTTAGTTCTTTTTTGTCTTCTGACTCTCTTCTCCACAAGAATGCCATATTACACTTTGCAAATCTTACCTTTCTGGTCATTGTTTGCTGCCTATGCCTTAGAGAGCCTTTCCTTTAAAAAATGGTTTCGTGTGATGATTGGATCGCTCGGAATATTGCTTTTAACGATATCGGTTTTACTAAGCTTAAGCATAGTATCTACTCCTTCACAGGTAAAACCCTATCTAGGGTTAGGCTTTCTTGCAGGGACAGGTTGGATTATCGTAAATTTCCTGAAGACTTCTTCGTACTGGAGATTCGCAGTTTTAATTCCCATCTGGATTGCGATCGCTTTAGCGGGATTGACTGGGGTTTTGAGCGATCGCTCTCCTGAGGTGCGAGTCGCATTACAGCAGCCCACTGTTGCTAATGTTTTGAATAGCCAGATTGTTGATTTTGTGATTCAAGCTGATCTTGATCCAACCGATCCATTAGTTTGGGCGAAGAATGCGGATCATCCTAACTGGCTACTACTTAGTTTCTATACATCTAAACTAGGAAAGCAAGTGCGTTCAGTATCCGAATTAAGCTCTGGTAGTTATGCTTGGATCAGCCCAAAAGCTGAAAAAGTAGACTCTTTAAATCCAATTACTTCGATTAAAGAGTGGCAGTTAGTACATATTAAATAAATCAAATTTATAGATTTTTATATCAAATGCAAGAAACATATAGGCGACTAGTTCTATCACACTTTGAAGAATTTGCAGGAAAGTTAGATCGTTGGCGGAAGCGGAACTTGTATTATTACAAGGACTTGGAAAAGTTACATCAGTTTTTAATTACAGATAAATCAACAGTGTTAGAAGTTGGTTGCGGTACGGGAGACTTGTTAGCTGCAACTAATCCTAGGCTCGGAGTGGGAATAGATTTTTCTGAGAATGTTATTGCGATCGCGCAGAAAAAATATCCAGATTTAAAATTTTATAATTTCGATGCAGAAAAGATTAAACCAGAGTATTTCCCAATTCAGTATTTTGACTATATTATTCTGTCAGGGACATTGGGTTATTTAAGCGATATTCAATCCGTTTTAGAGACATTACAAAGTTTTTGTCATCCTCAAACCAGAATAATTATCTCGTTCCATAACTATCTTTGGGAGCCACTTCTCTGGTTTGCTGAAAAGATTGGGCAAAGAAGACCACAGCCCCCACAAAACTGGATTGCTTTGCCTGATATTCTTAACTTTCTAGAAATAACTGGTTACATACCTGTAAAGCAAAGTAAGCGTTTTTTACTGCCGAAAAAAATTCCCTTTCTATCTCAATTTGTAAACCAGTTTGTATGTCATCTACCTTTAATTGAGCAACTTTGTCTCACTCATTATGTCATAGCAAGAAAAAGATTTACAGACTCTGAGAACCTGCTCCAGACAGATACTTTGCCTAGCGTGACTATCGTTGTTCCTACTCGCAATGAATCAGGCAACATCAGGTCAATTTTTGATCGTATTCCACCATTGGGAAGTCATACAGAAATAATTTTTGTAGAAGGCAACTCCACTGATAATACTTGGGAATCCATTCAAACTGAGATAGCTAACTACCCTGATAATCCTCAATTTTCTTATCATGCACTTCAGCAGAAAGGGAAAGGCAAGGGGGACGCGGTAAGGTTAGGATTTTCCCAAGCCAAGGGGGATATTCTGATGATCCTTGATGCTGATTTGACGGTTACTCCTGAGTGTTTGCCTAAATTTTTGAAAGTGATTGCCTCAGGAAGTGGGGAGTTCATTAATGGCTCTCGGCTTGTATATCCCCGTAGTGACTTAGCCATGCCTTGGCTAAACACCTTAGCGAATAAGTTCTTTGCCAGCCTCTTTTCATTTTTGTTAGATCAAAGGCTCAAGGATACGCTCTGCGGCACAAAAGTACTATGGCGAAAAGATTACGAACGTATAGTTGAACAGCGCCATTATTTTGGAGATTTCGATCCCTTTGGAGATTTTGATCTGCTGTTTGGGGCAGCTAAGCTAAATCTACATATTGTTGAAGTTCCAATTCGCTATCAACAACGAACTTATGGAAGTTCCAACATTGCCCATTTTAGAGAAGGTATAGTCTTGCTGAAAATGTGTTTTTATGCAGCTCGTAAAATCCGATTTCTATAGTTTTTTTCTACGGTTTTGATAAATTAAACAATTCGGAAATAACTGTTGTCTTACCGCACTTTGCACGTAGACCCATACTGAGAAGAATTTTAAAAGTGTTGCGAAGCAGCACTTTTAAAATTCTTCTCGGTTCGTTTGATCGGCAATTGTTATAGTATTGCTGGAGACAGCTATCAAAACCAATAAAAATATCTATGCCAGAATTGACTGACCAAATTGCCTTTCAACAACGTCCAACTTGGGATGAGTACTTTATGTTGCTCACTAAGTTAGCGGCGATGCGGTCAACCTGTTTAGCATTTCCTGTTGGTGCTGTCATTGTCAAAGACAAACAGGTGCTTGCCACTGGGTATAACGGCTCTCCTTCGGGTTCGGTGCATTGTACAACTCAAGGCTATTGCTATCCTAATTTGATTAGTTGTGATGCGAGTAAAGAGTTTCCCTCACGGGCTGTCCATGCTGAAGCCAATGCGATCGCCCAAGCAGCAAAGCATGGAATATCGACCGATGGTGCAAGTATTTATGTGACTCTAGAACCTTGTATTTCTTGTTTAAAGTTAGTCGTTTCCGCAGGAATTAGGGAAGTTTATTATGAGACAACTTTTAATAAGGGGAATAATGCAGCACTTTGCCAATCGTTTGTAGATGAGGGTTTAGTTAAATTAAAGCAGATTCAAGTTTCTGCTTCAGTTTTGCAAAGAGCAAATCTATTTCTCAATTCACCAACTTCAGAGTTACGTTTATTTCCCCAAAATTAGGGGTAAGTAGATCAGAATAATTAAACCCTAAAACCAGAGGTTGTTCCGCCCGCGTAGCGGGCGGAACAACCCTTTTGGTTTTAGGGTTATGACTAGCTGGAAGTTGTTGAGAACCTCTGCGGAGATAGGGAATCAATGATCAGATCGTCTTCTCCCTTGGCATACTTAGCAAATCTCTGTGACAGGGTTGGCACATAGACGGTAGGACTGGTAAAACCTGTAAATAGATTGAGGTTATCGTATCCTGGGATAGCTCCTACTAAGGGCAAATTGTCACCGCTAAAAGCCACAAGGCAGTTGCGCCATTTACCTCGCAAATTACCGATCTTTGGCAATATGTTAGTTACAGACTTGCGGATATCTGTCTCACTCTGCACAGCATCAATCACCGCATAGGGATCGGTTAAAACACGACTAAGTTGTCCGAATCTAATGTGGCGATCGCTAAATTGAATTGCACCTGCATCAACGGAAGGGGGTAGCAGTTCATTTCCAGCTACATTCCAGAGGGTTTCATTTTTAGGATTGGTGGTTTCAGCTTCGAGGGCATAGCGCTTGGTGTCGGCAGGCATCACCATTGAGCGGAGTTCAAAGTCCACAGGTTCGCTATCGATCGCTTCGGCATGGGTAAAGTAAACCTTTGCATCAAGCCCCGAAGCCTTGAGCAAGGCGCGTGACAGCCCACCCGCACAAATAGCGACCTTTTCACCGATGAAATCACCCTGTTCAGTTTTGATCGCAGTTACGCGATCGCCTGTGATTACTAATTGATTCACTTTAGTGTAAACAATCTCACCACCTAATTGCTGAAAGGCTTGGCTATGGGCGGCGACAAAGCAATCTAGATTAATGTGCGCGTGGGGCAGTAGCAAGGCTCCACCGATGTGGTTTTGATCTAGCAGTGGTTCCCTTTCGGTAGATTCCTGAGCAGTGAGAAATGTCGGTGCGATCGCGCATTTTGCATATTGTTTGAGAACTTCATGGCGATCAGCATCAGACTCCAGAGTGAGCAGTAAATCTAGCTCCCGAAATTCTGTACTACTTCCTAATTCATCGGATAGTGACCTTTGACGCGCAATTCCCTCTTGGGCAAGTTGCTGCGTCATCGGCGTAGTCGCCGCCCAGTAAGATATGCCCCCATAGCCAAGGCTGCTACCACCTTGTAACTGCTGATGTTGTTCAATCAACAAGACTGAGAAACCAGCTTTTTGGAGTTCATAACTAAGGGATATGCCCGTGATGCCACCACCAATTACAATCCAATCATGCATTACTTTCAATCTCTTGCAGTTCTATGGTTTCTAAAATATCTAATCCATTACCTTGATGCTCTGTCTTCACCCATTTTAAGCGCTTCGGCAAGACACACATCCGCAGCGTCACGCTTCCAATTACAGGAATCCAGTGCAACATATAGATCATGCCTGGCACTGTTTGCAGAATCGCGGTTTGCCAAGATACTTTGTAGGAACGTCTGATGCCAAATGCCATTGTGATCGAGCTTAAGAATAGAGAGAAGCCCGCGATCGCAGGTAGCATCGGACTATCACCTAAAACAAGAGCGGCGATCGTGTCAGGGATAAAGGCAACTGTTAACAAATATTGATTGATGTAAAACAAGGAAGCATCAAAGGTTTTTAAGAATCCCATCTTTCCGCTTAACAGCAAATCCCAATAGTCGAGATAGCGCTGAAAACCTCCCTCAGCCCAGCGGTTACGCTGATTCCATAGCTGCTTGACTGTGAGGACTCCTTCCTCTTGCACCGCAGGAAAATACAGACAGGCAATATTCCAGTTATGCAAATGCAATCTAATCGTTAGGTCAAGATCATCAGTAATGGTCTGCTCATTCCAGCCGCCACAATCGTCCAGAGCCGTCCGTCTCACAAATTGTCCATTACCGCGCAATTCTCCTGTGCCACCAACTCTGATGCGTAAATCTTGCAGGCAGAGATCCAATGCCATTTCCGCTGACTGTCCTGCTGTCCACCAGTTTTTGGAAGCATTGGTAATTGATTTGCGTAATTGGACTGCACCTGTTTGAGGTTGCTGAAACACAGGAATAAGTGATTTTAAAACGTCATTGGGAACTAGGGCATCAGCATCAAAAACGCCAACAATATCGCCCTTGGTCAAGGCTAAAACTTGGTTTAAGGCTCCTGATTTTCCGCCTTGAGCATTTTCGCCGCGCCTTAAAGTTTTTAACTGGGGATATTTGGTCTTGAGTAGTTCAAGGACTTCAGAAGTGCGATCGCTGCTATTGTCATCGACGATCCACACCTCAAAGCGATCGCTAGGGTAATCTAGCTGACAGAGATTTTTGACCAAGTTACCGATCACGGCTTCTTCATTTTTAGCAGATGCTAGTAGGGAGAAGAAGGGTAAATCTGTAGTTTCGGCTGTATTCGCTGCGGCGATCGCGGACAGAGGCGGCGCAAATATTAACCTTAAAGCCTGCACACTAAATAGTCCTAACAGCAGCCAGCGAGTCCAAGGTGCGAAGTGCATACCAATTGTCGCGGAGTAGACAATTGCTAAGGCAATGATCGTTTTTAATCTACGGCGATCGCCTCCCGTCTGAAGGCTGCTAAGTAAGTCAGTCTCGTGCATTTGACGTTGTAATATATTGCGAAATGTTTAGCTTGAATACAATCAGGATAGCGCCTTTCATTGACTGTTTTAGGTTTTGAGCGATTAGTATAGTAAAAGTTAAACTAAAAATTAAAACCTATAACTTAATGTTCGGCTTCTTAAAACGTAAATTTCGCAAGAAAATCGCACGCATTGAAATCACTGGGGCGATCGGATCGGGTACAAGAACTCGTGTCCTTGAAGCCCTTGAGTTTGTGGAAGAACAAAAATTTCCCGCCCTACTGCTTCGCATCGACAGCCCTGGGGGAACCGTTGGCGACTCGCAAGAAATCTATGCTGCCCTCAAACGACTCCGCGAGAAAGTAAAAGTAGTAGCGAGTTTTGGCAATATTTCTGCTAGCGGTGGCGTGTATATCGGCGTAGGCGCAGACTACATTATCTCTAACCCAGGCACGATCACGGGTAGTATTGGTGTAATTTTACGTGGCAATAATATTGAGAAATTACTCGACAAAATTGGCGTTTCTTTTAAAGTAATCAAATCGGGAACTTATAAAGATATTCTCTCCTTTGATCGAGAGATCACCCCTGAAGAGAGGGAAATCTTACAATCGTTAATTGATAGCAGCTATAACCAATTTGTGGAAACCGTTGCCGAAGGTCGGAGGCTCAGCCCCGCCACGGTGCGCTCCTTTGCTGATGGTCGAGTATTTACGGGTGAGCAAGCAGTAGCTTTGGGATTGGTCGATCGCCTTGGTACTGAAGAGGATGCCAGACAATATGCTGCCGAATTGGTGGGACTAGATCCTAAAAACACAAAGGTATTTACGATTAAGCCGCCTAAGTCCTTTGCCAGTAAGTTTTTACCTGGAGGATCTGATAGTGCGATCGCCCGACTTCAGTTTGAAGCAGAAACTAATGGAATGCCCCTGTGGATGTGGCAATAAAAACCAGAAAAGCGCTGCTTCGCAACGCTTTTCTGGCTTAAGCAAAAAGTATTGTCAGAGGCTGGCGTAGCCAGCCTCTGACAGAATTGATTTAGAGCGAAGCGATAAATTTGATTGCTGAATCGCGAATTGCTTGCTTGTCTGGATCAGTTTTTTTGTCATAGGTGTTAACCATCAGCGACACACGACCGTTTTCGGCAAAACTCTCGCGATGTTGATCAACAAAGTGCCAATACAAATAATTAAACGGACAAGCTTTATCGCCAACTTTCTCTTTAACGTCATACTTGCACTTAGCGCAACAATCACTCATTTTGTTGATGTAATTTCCCCCAGACACATAGGGCTTAGAAGCTAAAATTCCGCCATCGGCAAAAGTAGACATTCCCAAAACATTTGGCAGCTCTACCCATTCATAGGCATCAATATAGGCGAACCAAAACCATCGATTTAGTTGTCGTGGATCGGTATTAGTTAAATTACTAAAATTGCTCAGTACCATCAAGCGTTGAATGTGATGGGAATAGCCATGATTTAAAACATTGGTTACTGCATCTCGCATACAGGCTAAATCTGTATCAGCATTCCAATAAAGCTGTGGTAAATCGTTAGTAAATTCAAAATAGTTTTGTTCGCGGGCGGCTGGCATCTGCGCTTCATAATAAACATGAATATACTCTCGCCAACCAAGGATTTGCCTAACAAATCCCTCCACAGAATTTAGAGGCACTAAATTATTTTCGTTTTCATAGGCTGCGATCGCCATTTCGCATATTTCTTGGGGCATTAGCAATCCATTATTTAGATAGACCGATAGCACCGAATGGAAAAGGAATGGCTCGCCTATTTTGATTGCATCCTCATAAGCGCCAAAGTTAGCCAGACGGGACTGCATAAATAGTTTTGCTAAGCCCAGAGCTTGCTCACGGGTGACAGCATAACCAAATCTATCCAAATTCCCAAAGGCATTAGGCAAATAGTTTTTTACCAACCCAATTACTTCTTGGGTAATTGCATCTGGGGCAATATCAGGGATTTCAGGGATTACAACTTTCTTGGGCAGACTTTTACGATTTTCTTTGTCGTAGTTCCAACTGCCACCCATCGGTTTGTCCCCTTTCATTAAGTAGCCAGTTTGCTTGCGGAGTTCTCTATAAAAAGTCTCTAAACGATAGCCCTTTTTAATCTTAGATTTGTACTTCTCGGCATCAGCAATGAAAAAACTATTGGCAACTTTCTGAACACGACCATCAAACTTATTTGCTAAAGTCTCAAATTGCGATCGCGTATCCCATTCAGATGGTTGCATATAAGTAAGCTCTAGATGCGGATACTCCACTAACAGATTATCTAAAGCATCGGCATGAAACCCTTCTGTAAATAGATTTAGGACAGGAAATCCCTGCTGATGACAGGCGATCGCAAAATGCCTTTGAGAGCTGAGAATATAGACTAATTTCTGTCTGTGGTGCGGTATGACCGTTGCATATTTTAGGGATTCCACAAATATAATCAGTGGCTTTTGTGCTAACAATTCCTTCGGAAAAGCCTCTAAATTAAGTTGGTCATGGAGTATAAATAGGGAGCGATCGCCACTGTTTAATTTTAGTTTTAGCTGTGCAGAAATTGGATAGTTATCAATTGCTGATAGAAATGTGCTGGCAGTCTCTAGCATTGTGATTTTGTAGACTCTTAAAGACTTGTTAGAGAATTTTTTAGAAAAGTAGCAAAGCCGATTTTAAAAATTTTTCGGAATTTTAATGCATTGCAAAATGTTTAGCCTATGATAACTTATCTCAAGTTGCTAGAGACTTCGACTTCGCTCAGCCAGCAGTACAAGCTGGCTGAGCGAAGTCGAAGCCCTACTCTTTTCTTAGAAATTCTATAACAGGCTTCTTTCTTACCAATACTCTATTTATGCTAAATTCCCTTAGTGCTATCCAAGACCTGTTAAAAGGAACATTTTTGAAAGATGCAGATATGACGCTGCTTGATATTCCTTTAACAGAGAGTAAAGCGATCGCGATCGCCATTAAGTTAGAACATAGCCTTGAAGCTTGGCAATTGCTTAGGGAATTGCTGCCACAAACGCTGAGATATCCCCTAGTTAGTACTTGTTGGGGAGCTAGCAGAAACTGGGTAAGGGATGTGAAGGAAGAGGATTTCTTTTCGCGATTTTACTTTGCAGAAGAATATCCAGAATTAGATTTGTCGCCAGAAGCGATTATAAATAGAGCAGATTTATTCAGTGAAAGTGACTTAGACAACTTTTTAAATGAACGCGCTCAATTCAATACCTATGACTTAGAATCACAAATTATTAGCGAACTAGAAAACACAAGATTACGATTTGGGGTGGCTCCATCGGTAACTGAAATAACCGAACGTGTGAGCAGTGGTGCTATTTCTACATTTGTTGATTTAGAAAGATATCTGTTCAATTGGGAATTGCAGTATCAATCAGAACTTCCAATTGATTTACCTGAGGAACGAAGTTATCTTGAATGGTATCTTCCTGTGGGGCAGACTGTAGCACTTCTTCTGCTTCCAACTTCCTACAGTTGGGAAGCTCTCGCTTATCTAGCTTGGTTCGGTGGTAGTAAAGCTGCAATTCCCTTACTCAAGAGATGGCATCAAATTTATGGCGCTGAGCTAGTTTGTCATTATGGAACAATGTTACAGCTTGTGGTTCCCCAAAAGCCGACTAGCGATCGCCAAGCTTTTGATTTAGCTGTGCAACAAGTACTCCTTGCGCCCTGTACGACCATGCTGACAGGGGTATCAATTCGTGAACATGGGCGATCGCTACTCAAACTAGATCGATGGTTTATCCACGAAAGACCTTAAAAAAAGCGGCGCAGAGCGCCGCTTTTTTACCACTTTTTTATTTAGACTTTTGCCAAGCCACTATGGCGCAATAGCGGCGCAGTAATGGGTTCGCGTCCTCGGAAAGTCTTGAATACTTCCATCGGATGCTGACTACCGCCGAGGGCTAACACCGTATCGCGATAGCGTCTACCTGTCGCCGCGATCGCCTGTTCATTTTCCAGTCCTGCCTCTTCAAAGGCAGCAAAGGCGTCAGCACTAAGGACTTCTGCCCACTTGTAACTGTAGTAACCAGCAGCATAGCCGCCAGCAAAGATATGCCCAAACGAACAAAGGAAGTTATCCTCTGGCAAAGGTGGCAGTACCATCGTGTTTTCAGCAAGGCGCGATCGCAACTGTAAGGGAGTCTCAGCGCCGCCCACTTGATAGCGATGATGTAGCTCGATATCCACAAGGCTGAAATGCAACTGGCGCAACATTCCCGAACCACTCATGTAGTTTTTCGAGTCCACCAACTTTTGATAGTAGCTCTCAGGCAAGGTTTCCCCAGTCTCATAATGCTTCGCCATTCCAAACAAAGTAGCGCGGTCATAGCACCAATTTTCCATAAACTGGCTAGGAAGCTCCACCGCATCCCATTCCACATTATTGATTCCTGAAGCTCCTGCATAGTCAACCTTGGTCAGCATATGCTGCAAGCCATGACCAAACTCATGAAATAGAGTTTCTACTTCGCCAAAGGTCATCAAGCTGGGCTTGCCATCTACAGGTGGCGACTGATTGCAAATCAAATAAGCAACGGGTAAACGGGTAATTGGTTTACCTTCTTCGATCACCCTTGCGCGACCGATGCAATCGTTCATCCATGCACCGCCACGCTTTTCCGCAGGACGACTGTATGGATCAAGGTAGAAATAGGCGATCGCTTGATTATGCTCATTTTGAATCTCAAAGAAGCGCACACTTTCATGCCAAATCGGGGCTTGACCTTCGGCGGCAATCACCTTGACTCCGAAAAGGCGTTTAACCAACGCGAATAGACCTTCTAAAACTTGAGGCAATGGGAAATAGGGACGTAGCTCTTCTACTGTAAAGTTAAATTTAAGCTCGCGTTGCCGCTCAGCCCAGTAGGAAGTATCCCAATGCTTCAGTTCAATCGTTTCTCCTTGGGACTTTGCAAACTCCTTAAGTTCAGCAAATTCAGAGACTGCGGCATTATAACTAGACTGACGCAACTCTTCCAACAGCTTTTCTACCGCTTCGACATTGGGAGCCATCTTCCGAGCAAGGCTCAACTCAGCGTAGGTGGAGTAGCCGAGCAAATTGGCTTTTTGTTGGCGCAATTCTAGAATGCGATCAATTAAAGGGGAGTTGTCAAACTCGCCGCTAGCAGCGCGGCTCACAAAGGCGCGATATAACTTTTCACGCAAATCACGGCGGCGGCTATGCTGCATAAAAGGCACATAGCTAGGATAGTCAAGGGTAATGCACCAAGGTCCATTTTCAGGAGTGGCTTTGTCGTCACCATCTAGACGCGCTGCCTGTGCTGCCAGAGCCAACAGACTGGGTGGTAATCCTGCAATCTCTTCAGGTAGAGTAAGAGTCATACTAAAGGCTTTGGTTGCATCCAGAACATGATTGGAAAAGTTGGTAGACAGTTCAGCAAGTTCCATTTGAATAGCATTGAACTTCTCTTTGTCTGCTCCTTCCAGCCCCACGCCCGACAATTCTGCATCCCGAATTGCGGCTTCCACAATCCGCTTTTGAGCAGGTTCTAGGCTATCCCACTCCGACGATCCGTAGATTGCCTTATAGGCTTTATAAACTGGCTGACTCTGGCTAAAGCGATTGAAAAATTCAATAACCTTAGGCTGAACAATTTTATGAGCTTCGCGTAAATCTGCACTATTCTTGACGCTCAACAAATGCTCGATCGCGCCCCATGCCCAACCAATACGCTCAGTCAAACGCTCCAGAGGCTCGACTAGCCCCGACCATGTTGGCTGAAGGTTAGCTTCCAGTTCATTCAGTTGATTACCTGTCTCCTCAAGAAGCTGCGTAATCGCGGGAATCACATGCTCAGGCTTGATGTCGGCGAATGGCGGTAAACCCTTACCAATTAACAGTGGATTTGTAACTTCACTCATAAATTACTTAGTAAATCTTTAAGATTTGTAAATGACTATACTAATTATAGCTAAGCATCTAAGCATAAGTAATCTAAAAAACAAGAAGGTGGATTTCGCCCGCTACTCAAGTCAAGCTAGAAACCACGAACATCTTGTGGTAAAAACGTGCGATCGCTTGGTAGCATAGCCACAGGTTCAGTAAGAGTAAAATCTCCCCTCACAATCCAATTTTTTAAGGTCTTTGCCGCCCCTTCAGACATGTGTAAGCTCGCTAGAGGGGCAGTCCGCACAGTTGTGCCAGCGATCGCAATCTTTCCAGACTTTAGCTGAGCATAGGAGACAGAACCAAAGATCGGACGGACTCGACGCGGAATGGAAAAGTCAATCACAGGCGCAACTATTTGGTCATCCATCACCGCAGCCCTAGCCACAACTTCCTCATCAATTACTGGTAACGGTATAGCCACGCCCATCATTAGAGATGCACCATAATTCCGAAAATAGCAACCGCGCACCCACTCTGAAGTCATCTGCTTGGCATCACCGATTAGGGCTAGAGTCGCAGCAGGACCAATTGGAGTGCGATTTTCTAATCGCTTTTGCAATGGGAAGTGCTGCGTACCTTCCCAAGCAACATAACCAATACCACCACCCATAAAAATCCGAGTTCCAATTCCAATTAACTGAAGATCGGGGTCATTCCACAATGGCGAGATTGCCCCTGGATTTGAGTAAACAGCATTTCCTAACCTTGGTTGAAGAGGACCTAAATAAGTATATAAAGTCTCTTCACCTCCATTTACACCAACAATAAAGTTTTGATAGAGATTACGAGGGTTAAAAAGATAGAACTGATTGATAGATTCTTTATTGATCAAAGTCTCAAAATTAGCACGGGGATAGCAATCATTAGGATGCCCAATAGCTTTAAAGGGAACTGTTTTTCCCGCAATCAAATCCGCAATTACATGACCACCACCATGATTTTGGGGAGATTCATCACTAATTTCTGCTTCTTGGGTTACTCCCAAATAAATATCAACTGCCCCAAAACCAGCATAGGCAGGTACATTATCAATCCAACAACTGCGAATCTTAATTGGTGGGTCGGTATGTCCCAGATTTATAATTGCTCCAGAAGACTCCATTGGCTCAAATGTCCCTGTCACAATCACATCAACTTGTCTAGCCGCTTGACTTACGCCGACATTAGCAACTAAAAGCTTAAGTTCAGAAGCAGTGAGGACTTTTGCTTTGCCAGCTTTGATCTTGTTGTTGATTTCAGCGATTTCTTGGGACATAAAAATTTATAAAGTATGCATTCATTAGCAATTGTATAGCGATCAGCAGGCTCAGTATTATTAGGAAATATCCGTGGCACTTACTAAGCATAGTGTCTAGGGGTTTAACTTGTACCACAGTTGCTGTTCAAAGGAACCCCAGTCGAGACTATGCAAGCGTTGCTAAGCAACGCTTGCATAGTCTCGACTGGTTCTACCCGCTGTGCGGGCAGAACTTACTTATGCCTATAAAACAGGAAGTGACCAACCATTATTTGATAACGTTCCCGCATGAATCCTATCTAAAGCTCGCTTTCCTCCCCATCGAGCCACAATCTTATCGTCATATTTATCAGCAATTTCCATAACCGCTTTTACCGATGCTTCTAATTCTTTTGCATCACAAGTTGAGCCAACTATGGAATGCTCAAACAAAATTTCACTGTCTTGAGAAATACCAAATGCTCCAAATATCATTTTGGCATTCTCTTCTAACAAATACCTCATTAAATCTGGCTTTAGCTCAGCTCCCACCACCACATAAGATCGCGTGTTAATCACAGCATCATCACCATCCCAAGGGAAAACTAAGACTTCGACCAGAGCCGACCCAACAAACATTCCCAAACCAGGCATATCTTGGCGAGCACAGGGGTACTTCCCAAATATCTCTTGTACCCAAGTTACTACTTTCTCATAACAAGCTTCTTGTGCAGTAGTTTGAAATTCCAAGCTTTTGGCTCCTTAATTTTGATTTGTTCATATTTTTACAAGGTAATTATATAGTGCTTTTCAGGCAAGCGAGTCATTAACAATTTAAGCGAGGAATATCGAAGCTCTGTATTATCATTACTCTTTTAGATTATTCAGCGCTTTCAACCCTGAAAAAGCCGAAATAGTTTTTTGAAAGCTAACCTAAGGCTGGCTTTCAGAAAACTTTTTTTTTATATTGAGAATTGCGGATACCTTATATATGACACTACCAATTTTGGATATGACAGTGTATTGTTAATAGCGAAATAAGTATTTATATATGGAGATATTGTATGAATCTTTCAGATACTCAAGTGTTTACTGCTTTGGTAGTTGCTTTGATCCCTGCTGTACTAGCTGCTCTGCTAGGCTCAGCTCTATCCAACTCCTAGTTCTGAACACTTTACTTTTTTAAATCTAGAGGTTGTGAATGGTTGCTAAACGAGATTTAAATTCAAGCTTTTTGTCTGAAGTACCAAGATCAGCAAATCGGAAAGTTTCTGGTCAATATGTCCAGAATCACCTTGTGAGTTCGCGAGGCGATTTTTCCTCCTCTAGAAACAAGATATCTGTTTTACCGACAGAACCAAGTACGGTTAGCAGTTCGACTAAAGCCTACAGTGAGACAGTCGCCCAAAATGTAAAGCTCAAGCAAGAAAAATTTTATCGAGCTAAGGCAACTGAATCCATAATTGTTATTGCGGTTAACATTGCTCTATCCCTTGCTGCGATCGCGGCGATCGCTAAGTTGCTTCCCTACCAATCCTCTCAAAAAGATCGTCTAGACGAGATTAACACCGAGTTGAATTCGGTTGAGCAAAGGGTAAAAGAGTTACGGGAAGAGCTACCTCAAACATTTAACTCTGGCAAGTCTCAGGAAATCCTATTGCGTAGACATGGCTTGATCAAAAATAATCAGATGACAATCAAGCTGCTTGATCCCGATGAAATTGCTACTCCCGATAATGACGGGATCATGCCAACTACTTCTACAGCCCAGAAGCTTAATAAAAATCAGTAATTTTGGATTTACTGAGTAGCTCACTATAATTAAATTCTAAAATCAGAGGTTATTTCACCTGCTATGCGGGCGTAATAACCTTTTTTAGTTTTAAGGTTCATTTCTTGATTAGTCATGACAGAAACAAAGAGATTAAATTTTGTAAATTTACAAAATTTAATCTCTTTGTTTCTTTAACATTACTTCAAATACTTTAGTACGTTATCTTGGTCAGCTTAAAATTATCATTAAAACACAAGCAAATTTAAAGCAGTTAACTTCAATGTTGATAAGTATATATACTCAAACAAATTCAATCAAAAAACAACTCTAAAGAAATAGTTAAGCGATCCCCAAAAGTTCAAAATATCTATCAAAATATACATATTCAAACGGAGCCAGCTTATTTATAGGCTCTGAATTTAAATACCAAATTAATAAAAAAACAAACTAATAAGTGATCCCCAGTAGCAAGTAATTAATTACTTAGCACAACTAGGGATCACTTATTTTTTGGCTCAAGTTTGGATCAAGACTTTAGTTATACCAAATAAAGAAATGGCTACGTTTCTTCATTTGAAAACCCTAGAAGCGAATGGTGGTGCAAAGCGCCGCTACTCGCTTCTAGGGTTCATGTCCTAACAAGAATGACAGCAACTATATGTGTTTCCTAAATCATTTATAGGAAAATTAAGGCTTTGACACTTCGACAAGCTTATTTAGATTCGCTATATTGCTATAACAAGACTAATGACAGCTAAATCGGTACTCAAAGGTTTTTTGTGCAAAAGTTTAATATCCGCGACATAATCGATGGCTACGCTCAAGGCTACTTCTTGATGTCAGATGGTGATGGACAGCCAATTGAATGGTACTACTCTAATTCACGCACCTTGATCCCCCTTGATGAACGTTTTCGCTATCCTAAGTCCTTGAGACGTGTCCTGAACCAAAACCGATTTGAAGTCAAAGTTGATTGTGCTTTTGCAGAAGTAGTTGCAGGCTGTGCCGATCGCGAAACGACTTGGATATCTGAGGATTTACGATCGCTTTACTCGGATCTGCATAGGGCGGGATGGGCGCATAGCTTTGAGACTTGGTTTGATGGCAAGTTGGCAGGGGGGATTTTGGGGATCACTATTCAAGGCATGTTTATTGGCGAATCAATGTTTTTCCGAGTTCCTGAAAGCTCTAAAGTTGCCATGGTGAAGCTAGTGGAGCATTTGCGATCGCGAGGGTATAGTTTGTTTGATGCCCAGCTAATGAATCCTCACCTAGCAAGGTTTGGTGCGTATGAAGTCGATGACCAAACCTATCAATCACTTTTAAAAAAGGCTCTAAGTAGACTCTGCTATTTCAAATAACTGGCTTAAGCTTAAGAGACATTAAAGTGTTGCTTTACGAAACTTTAATGTCTCTTAAATCTGGCGATTATGTTAACAATTTGAGCGATCGCATCTATATCTTGGCTTTGTTGCATATTTAGAACATACTCATCACGCCGAGCATCGAGATCAGCGATCGCTGATAGTAAACTGGCACTGGTTAGATTTTCTTCTAGGAGAACTGCACTGTAACCGCGAGATTGAAAAGACTGGGCATTGAGGATCTGATCTCCACGGCTTGAGACTTTTGATAGTGGGATCAACAGGTTAGGCTTGCGTAGTGCCAGAAACTCAAAAACAGCATTAGCGCCAGATCTAGAGACGACTAAATCTGCGATCGCCAAAACATCAGCTAGTTCTTTACCCAAGTATTCAAACTGGCGATAGTGGTGATGCCCATTAAGACTTTCGTCAAGATTGCCTTTGCCGCAGGCATGAACGACCTGATACTTGGTCGTAATTTCATCTAAAGTCGCACGAACTGCTTGGTTTATTTTTGCTGAGCCAGTACTACCTCCCACCACAAATAAAACTGGTAAATCCTTAGTAAATCCACAAAACTCTCGCCCCCGACTCGCTTCACCATCCAAAATTTCAGGACGGATGGGCAAGCCTGTATGAATTACTTTCGTGGCATACTTAGCTAATTTTTGAGCAGTTTCTGGAAAAGTAACACAAACTTTACTAGCAAAGGGAATCGATAAACGGTTGGCTAACCCAGAAGAAAAGTCTGACTCATGGATAATGATCGGAACTCTGTGTAACCAACTTGCCAATATGACTGGAACAGTAACAAATCCACCTTTGGAAAATATGACTTGAGGTTTGATTTTGGCGATCGCGAAGTAAGCATCAAATATGCCCTTGATCACTTTAAAAGGATCAATAAAATTCTCCCAAGAAAAATAACGACGTAACTTGCCAGATGAAATTCCGTAATAAGGAAGCCTAGCCTCAGAAACTAATTTTTGTTCGATTCCATTTTTAGAACCAATGTAAACAATTTCCCACCCTTCAGCTTCAAGGCTAGGAGCTAGAGCAATATTAGGACTGACATGACCAGCAGTACCACCACCTGTCAAGACGATTTTGGGCTTTATGGAATGCAAGGTTGACTGAACAATATTTTGCCTAGTTGATGTCACAGATAATTGTCTCTAGATAAAAGTTTTTTGTAAGAGTATTGTAACGATTTCACTGTGTTTTCTTAAGTTAAATAACAACCTATCCAGACTGTTTCGCCTGCTACGTGGGTGGAACAGTCTGGATGACCAAGATATTACCTATAACTTAGTAAAGCAGTACAAATTTAAATTTTGATATTATAGAACTTTACGAGTAGAGTAGACACATACAAAATTAGTTATAAATGTGACAACTAATAAATATCGAGAATTGATTGAACAAGGCGTAGATAGTTGGAATAATTGGAGAGAAAGCCAACCAGATCTACGGGGAATTGATCTGAGTGAAATTCAACTTGAAGGTTTAAATCTCGCGGGAATTGACTTCAGTATGATCAATTTACGAGGAGCAAGATTTCATGATGTGAACCTCGTTGGAGCAAGTTTACGGGGCACTGACCTAAGCATGGGGAGTATGCGAGGGGTAGATCTTAGCAAAGCCAACTTAAGTTCTGCACACCTTAGTATGATCTGTTTAAGTGAAGCGAATCTGATGCAGGCAAATTTGAGTGCTGCTGATCTACGTGGCTCAAACTTGCGTCTAGCAAAACTAGATTATGCAGATTTATCAAGATCTAAGCTAAATATGTCTAGCCTTAGTGGAGCGCACATGATTGGGGCAATTTTGAGAGGAGCAAATCTGAGTCGTACTGATCTGAAAGAAGCAAATATGGCTGGCACTGATTTTAGCCGCGCTAATTTGAGTGAAGCTGATTTATCGCATAGTGACCTCAATGTATCAACTTTAGTTGGGACAGACTTAATTGGGGCAACTCTCGTCGATACTGATCTTAGTGAGTCTAATCTATGTCGAGCTAATTTAATTGGGGCGAACTTGTTTCGGGCAAATCTTAGTGGTTGTGATCTAATTGGTGCAGATATGCGTGGCTCTAATTGCAGTGAAGCCTATTTTATTGGTGCAGACTTGAGCCGCGCGGATCTCAGTCGCGCAGAGTTCACCAAAGCAAATCTAAGCAAGGTTAACTTTACTGGAGCCAATATCGAAACTACTGAGTTTCAGGATGCAATCATGCCAGATACTTGGTAAAAAATTTCGATTGCAGTGCTTTGCACTCAAATCAAAAAAAGGTTTTAAAATCTTTTTTTAATGGTTCATTTTTACCAATTCATAAAAGTTTATTCACACTTTTATGAATCGAAACCTAAATAGTTAATAAGAAGTTAAGAATAAGTAAAACCCCAAGACCATTGGTACAAGAGCAGCGTGCTACAAAGTTCTTGGGGTTTTATATTTAATTGCGCCTAGTTACTTATCAAACAAAGAAATGGCTTCGTTATCTCTTTGTTTGATATGGCAAAGCAAGATTTGCTTAGGACATAAAACCAGAAGATGAATGGCGGCGCTTCGCGCCGCCACTCATCTTCTAGGGTTTTAATTTGTATTAGCTAACTCTTGCTTTTATGTATTACTAAAGGAGACTAGCTGTAAATAAGCTACCGATACAAACCATGCTGACAGCCCACATAGGCGATCGCAACCAAGGCAAATTCAAAATATAAAATAAGCTAAATAAAAATCTGGCAGCTAGAAAAACCAGCACGTATAGGGAAGTTTTATCAGAGGCAACATCACTAACATAGGTCGTTAGGGCAGCAGCAACGAAGAGGGCAAATACTTCAAAGGAATTTTGGTGCGCCCAAGTGGCTCTTTTGGCATAGTCAGGCAAGCGATCAAACATCGCGCGTGGAGCATTCATATCGATGCCGATGCTCACCCTTGCATAAGCAACTACCATGTAGGGTAAATAAATTAATCCTGCGGCGATCGCAATTCCATACAGCAATATTTGCGACGGAGGAATTTGTGATAAAAAGATTGGCAAATCCATAGTGATTGAAGAGCGATCCAAATCTAGATCAAGTTTAATTAACTTTTGTTAACTAGATTTTATACCAATTCATCAAAGTCAACGCTTTTGTGAATTATTGGCTCGGAAATATACAGTCTCCTTTCTAAGTATAAAATTAGCCATTAAAACCCAAAAATTATCGTTGCGGCGCTTCGCGCCGCAACGATAATTTTTGAGTGGGAAGAGAGTACCTGCTTAATTACAAGTCATCTAGGGAGATATTTATGCAAACAGATTTTAAAATCCGTTCCGCGACAGTTGCCGATGTACCTGAGATATTCAATTTAATCTTGGCACTGGCTGAATATGAGAAGTTATCGGCACAGGTCACAGGGAATGTGGAAAATTTACAGGCTGACTTATTTGGTGATCGCCCTTGCATTGAGGTGATTGTTGCAGAGACAGAAGAGAATCAAAAAATAATTGGCTATGCTTTATTTTTTACAAATTATTCCACTTTCTTAACGCAGCGAGGTATCTATCTCGAAGATCTATTTGTATTGCCAGAATATCGTGGTCAAGGCATAGGTAAGTCTCTATTGAGAAGATTGATTGAAGTTGCTAAGGAACGAGGTTGTGGTCGATTTGAGTGGTCGGTTTTGGATTGGAATGAACCTGCGATCGCTTTTTATCAGCACATGGGTGCTGAAGTTCTTCCTGAATGGCGAATATGTCGCATTTCTCTCTAAGTAACTAGGCGCAAACTAAGAAGGTTGTTCCGCCCGCTACGCGGGCAGAACAACCTTCTTGGTTTTAAAATCACGAGATGACTAGCCAGTAGTGAAAAACTAACGAATTAAAGCCCCTTCTTCTCTTTTTGAGTTAGGATCTCACCATAGTTTTTCCAGCAAAATCTAAACTAATGGATGCAAATCAATGGCAATGGCAGGACGGAGTTCTAACTTGCAGTTTACTGTCTAATTGGAAGCATGGTTTTTTTACGCGATCGCACGCTCCTAAATTACCTACGGATTTACATAGCCACTTTGCATCTTCTGGGCGAGCCTATCGAGCCAAGCAAGTACATGGAAATGAACTTATTCATGCAAATGCTCTGGATATTGTCGATCTGCCTTTGCCAGAAGCAGACGGAGTTTGGGCGACCAAAGACTCACTAAATCATGACAATTGCTCAGTTTGGGTATGTACGGCGGATTGTGTACCTGTGTTGATTGGCGATCGCCGATCTGGCGCTGTTGCAGCAGTTCATGCAGGTTGGCGAGGTACAGCCGCAGGGATCGTTACCAAGGCAATCAAAACTCTTTGCAAAGAAGGAAGTGAAGTAGCAGATTTGCAAGTCGCTCTCGGACCCGCAATATCTGGTGACGTTTATCAAGTTTCGCAGGAGGTTGCTAATCAAGTAATGGTAACTATCAAGGCTCCCGTTGGTCTGCTCCCTGACGAGCAACCTGAGAAAGTCAAACTAGATCTGAGGCAGGCGCAGGCGCAGCAGCTAAGGGAGATGGGAATGCCTCCGCAGAATATTGCGATCGCTCCTTACTGCACCTTACATAACGAACAAATATTTTTCTCTTACCGTCGCTACTTTCTCAATAACCCCAATCCACAGCCGAGAAATACCCAAGTTCAATGGTCTGGAATTGCGATCAGCTAATTTCTGACTTTATTTATTCTCTTTGGTTGGCAAAAATTTGCGATCTAGGAGTTCTTCTAGATCAGCAAATTCATCTATATCTTCCTCTTCTTCAGCATCGCTAATGTTGTTAAAGTCGCTTGACTTAGTAGGTTCAAATGTAATTTTGGGAGTGTTTCTATCTAATCTATTGATTTCTTCTATTTTTTCTAAAAATCTATCCAACAAAGTTTCAGGAATTTGACAACTCGGAGCAGTTTCGCTTATTGCCACTACTTCTAATTCTTCGAGATCATCAGCATCAATTTCTGATTTTGGATAAATCTCTTGGCTTTCATCAGCTAATACTTCGACATCAAAGGGATTTGAAAAGCCTAAAATTACCGTCTCAGATTCGGCGTAGTAAATACTTTCATTACTTTCATCATTTACAAGCCCTAAAATCTCAACTTTATTTTCTTCAGGAATAGCAGTGATCTTGGAGATCGCAGCTTCTTCAATTGTTTCAAGATTTAGAGAACCTAATTCTAAACTTTTTTCAGTAATCTCATGCTCATTATTTAATGATTCTGTAATTAGAATTTCTTCCACAGTATCAATAAGCTCTGGAATCATAACTTCTGTTTCATCATTTGCTGTAGATGTAATAGCAACTACTTCATAAACTTCTGTGTTTTGCAATTCCGAATTAATTTCAGCATTAACATTAACTATATTTTCTGTTAACTCCTCTATTTCAGATTGATCAAGACTGATCTGCGGAGTCTCTTTTGGTTCGTTTAGTTCTTGTGGCTGAGCGATATTAAGTTGATTTTCTTGCTCTTCTATATTTTCTAAAAACTGTAAAATCTGAGGCGATCGCTTACCAATTATCGTAAAGTTACTTTTAACCTTTTCAACTGGTATGGGCTGTAAACTGATTAATTCTGTTTCTGCAGTAAACTGAATTCTTAAAGCGACAATTCCAGATTGCAATACAAAATTGCTAGCTATCCAAAAAGCCTCAGTCCATAAAATCCCCAAAAGTCTCCATCCAGACGGGAACGGGGCGATCGCTTCTGCAAGGGGAGCAGCCCCATAAATTTTCGAAAACAGGAAAAACATCATCCCTGCCATTGTCACTGCAATCAAACCCGTTGTATACCAACCATTGTGGCGTTGTTTGACTAGAGCTAATATTTTTAGCTCGCGCTCCTTGAGATACTCCTGAGGCTTTGCGAAAACCCATAGACTAAAGGGGTAGATTGGCTGTTGCCACTGTTGCCAAGCGGCTAAGGCGATCGCAGGAATTCCCAACAACAAGATCTCAAACCACGCAGGAAAAACAGGATCACCCACCGCTAACCCTGCCATGCTCTCCACTATCAGCCAAGGTATTGCAGCCATCAGTGCGATATTAGCCCACACAAAAAGGTTGCTCATAGGAGTTTTATGGTCACTAGGCTTAGTTCTATCAGATTTTGAGGTATTTTGTAGGTTCATAGTCGTCGCTAAACAAAATTGCTAAATTAATGAAGTGCTTTGCAGAGCGAGGTACTTCATAACGACTTTATCCTAGCCCTGTGATCAGACGAGTCCAATAACCATCGTATATCTGTAAAACTTCAGGCTCTAGCTTACTTATCCGCCCACTTCTCGCAACTATAGCTGCCGATGGTTCTAAAGCTGCGATCGCCTTAAGATCATCAGGAATCATTGCCTTAGCTAATTTATTAGTTGTACCGAAGCTATTAGCATCACTAATTTTGGCGGCAATCTCAGGCTGCATGATGTAATTAATCCATGCGTGCGCTCCCTCAATATTAGAGGCTCCCCTCGGTATCGCGACCGTATCTGTCCAGATCGAAGTGCCGCTATTTGGCAAGAAATATTTGATATTAGGATCTTGTCTGGCTAGGCTGATCGCATCTCCAGAAAAAGCCATGCACATCATCAGATCGCCTGAAGCTAAGGGGTCACGCCATGCATCGGTCGTGAAATTAGCGATCGCGGGCATTAGTTCACGGAGTTTGAGAAAGGCTTGTTCAATTTTTTCTGGTTCTGTAGAGTTGTAGGAGCCTCCCGAAATATGTAAAGCCATCCCCATTACTTCACGAGGATCATTGACAAGGGTAATTCTTAACTGATCCTTATGATCCCACAGATAATTCCAGTCAGTCGGTTCTTCTCCTATTATTGACTCGATCGCCTTCACGTTGTAAGCAATGCCTGTTGTGCCTAAGCTCACAGGCACACTAAAAACCGCATTAGGATCATGGGGTAAATTTAGAAATTCATTAGAAATATTTTTGAGATTGGGCAGTAATTTTTTGTTTAATGGCTGTAATAGCTTGAGGTAACGCATCTGCGTCACCATGTAGTCACTGGGATAGATAACGCTATATCCAGACCGTCCACCTGAGGCTTCTAGCTTAGCTAACATCACCTCATTTGAGTCATAGGCATCACCAACGACTTTTATTCCAGTCTCCTTGGTAAAGCCCTCGAAAACCTCAGTGTTGTCAACATAGGTTGCCCAACCATAAATATATAAAGTCCCCTTATCCTGAGTCACAGGGCGAACTATATCTTCCCCTTCGGATTCGTCAGAAGTTTGGTTTCCCTCCTCAAAAATACCGCAAGCTCCTAGCCCTGATGCACCTGCTAGAGCCGAGGTTGCAAGAGCCGCGTGTTTGAGAAATTTACGCCGAGATATACTCATATACTCTGTTTGACTTATGGTTTACAGACCTTAAGAGATTTTCAAAGGAATGGTGTAGCCAGCCTTGGGGAAAATCCTTGGGGTTTTAGGTCGCGATCGCGGTTTTAGGCAGAGCGACACAATCTTCGGGCATCCACGAAACATATACTTGACTATCAAAGGGTGGAGTTTTTTCGCCTTGGTGATTAGAGCGCACTAGCATGACTCTGACAGGTGGCACATTCTCGCTTGCGTGCAAGTCAACGACAAATTGCGAATGATCGCCTAAATACAACACATTGTTGAGAATACCGCGATAGGTATTGTAAGGCTGGTTGGGATATTCTGTAGAAAGCTTGATTTTTTCGGGTCGGACGCTAACCACGGCTTCAGGGATCGGTTTCCAATCTTTAGGTTTAGCTGCCACGACCGCCAATCCTGTTGAAGATCGCAATTCCACAAAGGCTCCGTCCTGCTCGATCACCCGACATTCAAACAAATTAGTTTCACCCACAAAGTCAGCTACAAATGCTGATGCAGGGCGATCGTATACTTCGGCAGGCGTGCCAATCTGTTCAATCCTTCCTTGATTCATGACGGCAATTCTTGAAGAAATTGCCAAGGCTTCCCCTTGATCGTGAGTGACCATAATAAAGGAAATCCCCAACTCGTACTGCAAGTTCGATAGCTCTACCTGCATTTCCTTCCGCAATTTAAAATCTAGAGCGGCGAGGGGTTCATCGAGCAAAATTACTTTAGGGCGATTGACCAGAGCGCGAGCTAGAGCCACCCGTTGCTGCTGACCACCCGAAATTTGATTGGGATAGCGATCGCTTAAATGGTCGAGGCGAACTTGCTTTAGAGCATCCTTGACTCTCTGCTGAATCTCGGACTTAGCCACACCCTTTACCGATAGTCCAAAGGCAACATTGTCAAAAATACTCATATGTCCAAACAGCGCATAGCTTTGGAATACCGTATTTACAGGACGTTGATAGGCTGGGATGTAAGACATGAGATTACCTTGGATCAGTACCTCCCCCGCCGAAGGTTGCTCAAATCCCGCAACTAGTCTTAGTAAGGTGGTTTTGCCACAGCCCGATGGCCCCAAAATACTAAACAATTCGCCTCGCTGCACTTGCAGATCAACGCCTTGAACAACCGTATTTGTTCCGAACATTTTGAATACTCGCCGCAACTCAACGTCAGGAACTGTTCCTGTTGGGGACGCAAATTGTTTAGCAGTGATCGACTGTGCCATAGGGTGATGCTCAAACGTCTACTAATGTGTCACTAGGTTTTGTCACTAAGTCTCTCGCATTTTAGCGCGTTGCAACTGATAAGTGAGTTGAAATGTTAAAGCAATTGCTACAAATACTTGACCGCATAATCCCAAAATAATATCTGAAAAGTTGACTTCTGTATTTAATAACCAAGGAAACCCTAACAATAGCCAGCCAGCGTAACGAGTGGGGTCGATGGACAGTACAAAACTTAGCATAAGCGGTAGGAAAATTAACCCTGAGACCGAACCTGTAACCCATATCGAAGGGTTACGAGTTTTGAGGAATAAACCTAACTGAACAATCAGGGCAATCAAAATTATGGAGAGCGAAAAGGAAATCACAATCAAAGTGGCGCGACCAATTGATTCCGCAGCAAACCTTGCATTAATCCAGATCAAAATCGGAGTCTGCGTAAATAAAAGGTTAAGTAAAATCGCCATTGGCGCTGGGCTTTTGTCCGACCAAATCAAGTCACGGATAATATATCTCAGTCCATACTTACGCACATTTTGAGGCTTGTCGGCTGTAGATATCGCACCAAACCTTACCCAGTCCAACATAGCCTGTCTGGATGGCGTTAAAGATGCGATCGCTCCTAAAAATAAAACAACGTTAGCAATGGTGATCAACAGTAGCAAAATCAAGGGTATAGACGAATTACCAAAGCTCAACTGGCTATCCATTAAACTGGACTGCATACAAAATCCCAGCATTAAGAACTCTATGTATATTGTCATTACATAGCTTTGACCTTTACTCACCAAGGTAGCCGCAGGATTGTGAAAGCGTCTTTGGAGAATTCGCCAGATTGCTAAGGTCGCGATCGCCAAATTGCCGATTGCAAAAATATGAGCAGCCCAAATATTTGAAGTAACTGGCAGATACCACCATTCAGCATCAATGGCTACAAATTCTCCCCCCAAAAAAATGTTGCTGTAGGAACTCCATACGGTAAAAATATTCCACCACATAAAAGAAGGCGCAATCCACACAAAGCTGATGAAAGAAGCTACCAGTGCTTGCGCCGATACCTGACCGCCGAGTTTTACTTGCCAATTATTTAGTAAGGCGAGCAACATTGCCCCACTAAACAGTAAAAAAGCAGTACCAATTAGCAATACATAAAAGCTAACTAAAAATGAAATAGGGACTCCGCCTGCGATCGCTGTGGTGAGATGGTAGGGGAATATTAAACCCAGTCCAATGTAGGCTAAAAGCGGGACACCAATAATTTTCCCCATGAGTATGTTGACACTGGCTCGGGGGCTGATACGAATAAAGTTGAGCGTGCCACGGTAGTCTTCAAGGGAGAGGTCAGTAATTAGACTATAGACTCCAGCTAAAAACAGGATAAATGGCATTGTCCAAGTAATAAACCGAAACTGCTCTAGCCACCAACTTGACCAAGATTCGGCGCAACCCAGACCGCGCAGCTCTATAAAGCAAGTATCACTGGGTATGCGTTGGCTGTAGAACAAAAGCATTAAAGTCTGAAATAGCAAGGATATACCGATCGCTACCATGAGATTGCGTAACCGTAGTTTTCCCCTAATTTCTCTAAGTAACTGCGGATTTCGATCACCGATCCGATCAAGCCAAGATCTTAAGGGAGAAGAATTGGGAGGTAAGTTACTCATGGTGATCTTTAAGTATTCCTAAAACAAATCAAAGTTAGACAGTCCCTAGTAAGTAGTGCAGCCTAATCATAGGCTTTCTTTTTTTGACTACTATAGCTGTCGCCAGTCTTTTTAGGAAATAAAACAAGAAGCTAGTGGCGGCGCTTCGCGCCGCCACTAGCTTCTTGGGTTTTGATTTGTACTAACGAACTCTTGCTTTGCTATATCTGAGTTTTAATTAAGCGCAAAGTGCTGCAAGTACCTAGTTCAATAGTTTTTATGGTGGATACTGTTGCAGATTTAGATTTTATGGCTGATTGATAGGACGGCTTTAAAGTAGATTATGTAAAAGTAAATATTTCGTAGAGTCGTCATGAAAAATGAAGTAGATCAGTCTGGTTCTAAGGAAAATTTAACCACTGATAATCAGCAGCCTGAATTACCAGCAAGTGATTCGCCAGAAATCTCAGTTGAAAATAGTGATGACTTTAGCTTAGATATTTCTCAGGATAGGCATAAGCTAAGGTTTGGATTACTCGCAGCCTTAGTCAGTGGTAGCCTACTAATTTTTGGGCGATCGCTATTAGATAACAACATTGGCAAGCCGACACCATTTATTTTTCCCGATAAAATTGAGTTAGTCCAAACACAGCTAAAGGTTTCCCAGACAAAGCCCACAGAGCCAATTGTCGATAATAAGGAGTTTTTTGGAAAGCCAAGGTTCCTGACAGGTAGTCGCTATGAATATTTTGTTGATGAAATTCCTCTAACTATCGATTTACGATATGCCGTTGGCACAGAAGGAGAACTATATGTGTTAGTCAAAGAATTAACTGAAATAAAAATTGAGGAAGAGCAACTGCGCCTAAAGGCAGTTCGTAAAGATCCGACTGGCTATCACGCGATCTTTGACTATCAAGATCGCCTCTACCTGACTGCCTGTGTCAATCCTAGAGGGATTTCGACAGTGACTAGAGAGCAGTTTGACGACAATGCCAGCAGTCAAATCCTTGATCGAGATGTGATCGTTGGCTGGTTGTTGGGGCAAAAAGATTTACGCGATCGCCGTTGTTTATTTACGATCATATCTACGCCGCTGCCACCAAATAGCGATCGGCAGGAGCGTAGTGAAAAGTTAGAAAAACTTTGGATTGCGTGGTATGAATGGTGGAAACCGAGGTTTCCACAGCCTTAGTCATGAGTCTCAATACAGCATTTGTGCTTTAGTTTAAAACCAGAAAAATCACAAAAATAACGCCCAATAAGGGCTTCGCAGTTAGTAAATGGCATTACTATTTACTTGATTGATAACAAACCAACATAAATTTACAATTTCGGCACTAAAAAATGAGTAATGCTAATTCAAATTCCACAGAAATAGTTACAGCAAACTTACTTCGTTTCGCAGGTTATGGATTACTCCTAATGTCGTTCTCCAATTTTGCAGAAGCACTTATTCCGCCTAGATTTGGTCAGGATGCCGCATGGGAGTTTGACACCTTGAGCAAGGTAGCAGGAACATCGCCTGTTCCCATAATTGCCCTAATCCTAATATTTTATGGTGAATCGACAGCTCGTTCTTCCTTCGGCAAGAATGTTCTTAAAATCTTGTCATGGTTTTCACTAGTCCTAGCTATTTTTTATGTGGTAATGACCCTAATTGGTGTCAGTGCTGCCATTCGCATCAATAATGACAATGAAACTCAAGCTAGCTTTGTGTTGTCCGAGCAGTTAAAACAGCTAGATACAGCCAAAGAAAATCTCAAAAATACTAATGATGCCAATCTATTGAGAGCAACTGAATTTATTGAAAGGCGATCGCCCGATTTGAAATTAGACAAATCCAATCCAACTGTCTTAAGAGGTCAGCTAGAAGCCGAAATTAATAAAAATGAAGGTGAATTCAAAAATAGAATAGCCGATGGCAAGTCTACTACATTCCGAAGGTTAATTAAACGCGCTGCTAAATCATACTTTGAAGCCCTAGTTTCAGCAGCGATTTTATTTGGTATTTGGAGTCAAACCAAATGGACTAGATCAAATGTCAAGCGCAAAAAGAAAAGCTCAAAAGTAGCTACAAGTTTGGGAGATGTCGCAAGCGCACCCACTCTCGAAGTTGAAACTGACGAATCAAACAATAAACAAGAATAATTTTGAAAGCGTTGCAAGGCAATGCTTTCAAATCACATAAAAGGGCGGCGCGATGCGCCGCCCTTTTATGTGAACTACAAAGATTTTCTGAGGGTCTCAACAAAAGGCTTAGTTAACCAATAAGAACCTAGTTTCCATTGATGCTGTAATGTTGGCATTCTCAGTAAATAAGCAAATCGCCGCATTAAACTAGCAGGCAGACCATCAATACTGAATCTTCCCAAAATAGAAGCAGTAGCTCCATCAATACCAAGACTGATAAACTCTCCCAATGGAATGTAACTAAAAGGAACTAGACTTTGCTGATTGAGGCTTGCCCAAATATTCCAAGCGCAGTACTGGGACTGCTGAAAAGCAACCTGAGCAGTTGCAGTTAAAATCTGCCCATTTGCATCGACACACCCCGCTGCATCGCCGATCGCAAATACATCACCATACCCTCTCAACTGCAATGTAGTCTCTGTAGAGATCGCCCCGCGCTGATCATGGGGAACTGGTAATTTTTGCAATAGTTTAGAAAAGCAAGTCCCAACTGTCCACAAAACCAGATCCACGGGCAAAGTGTCGCGACCATTGCCATAGTCTAGGGTGATATCAACATCGGTAACTTGATCTACTTTGGTGTTTAGGTCTGTCCAAACTCCCCGCTTAGACAGAGCAAGCTCTGCCATATTTCGATTTTTTACAGTGGATGTACTGAGGATTTGACTATTGCGATCAACAAGACGCACCCTTCCTCTCTCTTTTAGGCGATCGGCAATCTTGCAAGCCAGTTCCACTCCGCTGCTGCCAGCACCCGCAATACAAACGCGAATTTTATCTTGAGTGGAGGCTTCCAATAGTTCCAATTTGCAATTTAAGCGATGGAAATGGTCGAGATTGCGGAAGGGAATAGCATATTCCGCAGCACCATCCACTAAATTAATCGGCGTTTCGCCACCAATCGCTAGTACTAGTCGATCAAATGACAAAATACTTGGCTGTCCTACATTAACCTCGATCTGATTTGCATCTAAGTTAATGTCTGTCACAGTACCTTTGACAAACTGAATGTCAGTATTTTCAAGCAACTCCATAAAGGTCGGTGCTACTTCCCATTCCTTCATTTCTCCCGTAACAAGTTCATAAAGAAATGGAGTAAATAGAAAGTGATCATTTCTATCAATAAGGATAATTTCAGGTCTGACCGCCCAAGGTAGACGAGAGAGATTTAAGGCTGTATACAAACCGCCAAAACCACCACCAAGAATACAAATTCGTGTCATGAAAAAATCCAACTCACTTTTTTCTATCTTACTCCCTTCCCCCCTAAGAATTAGTACAGCCTATTGAGACTTTAAATCGTACAGAGAAATTGTGGGAGGCAGCGCTCCGCGCTGCCTCCCACAATTTCTCTGGGTTTTGATTGAGCGCAACTCAAGTTTTGCTTAGGACATAAAACCCAAAAGATGATTAGCGGCGCGAAGCGCCGCTAATCATCTTTTGGGTTTTGACTTGTCTTAGCTATCTCTTGCATTACTTTATTATAAAATTTATATACTTTATTTATGTGAATACACCTTAACGGATGAATTAGTAGTGAACGGGGCGTTAAGTTTAGGTTAATTCTAGGTTATCTATCTTTTCTTGTATTGCTACATAAGCTCCCGTTAATATTAATTATTAAAACATACTTATATATTGGGGATTGTATGGCTAAGTCAGTACTATTGGCTCAGTTGTCTGAAGAGCAATCTTTGATATGGCATAACGCTTTAGCTTCTCACGAAATAGAAGTTTGGGCTGCTCCTGAAACAGAGGATCTACTCAAATTGCTTGATCAAAAGCGCCAGTCAGGTCAAGCGTTGCCTAATTTAATTATTTCTGATATCGGTATTAGATATGGAGGGGGGACATCACTCTTAGCAACAGAGCTTTGTAAGTGGTGTGGGGAAAATTCGCCTGAACTAAAAGTTTTATTGGTTAATCCGCGTCAACTTCAAATTAAGGAAGTTGAGAAGCGCTGGGCAGTTCGTCGTGGTGCTATTGATCTATTACCAAAAGTCTCCGTCGAAAACTTAGATTCGGCTTTTAAAACTGTTGCTCAGGTATTAGGAGTTCAATTTAAACAAGATTCTCTTAACTCTGTTGTTAGCAATTTAAAGTTACAGCAATATCAGCCAGATCGGGGAGCAGTTAAGGGCAAAAATATTCGGAAGGCAGCGACTGAAGAGCTAGCCCGTAAAATGGCGATGATTCCCCTCATGGTAATGGCGACTGAAAATGTCGCCGAATCAAGTTCTTCCGATGCTGAGAAATCATCACCAAATTCTCATAAGCAAATCGCTCTGGATGCAACTATCTTAGACTTAAATCTTTACAACACCAAGGTTGATCTAAAGCAAACAGGATCTTTTGCGAAGCAGCTTTTCAAGGATGATCCTCTTCTGCCTGCACTAATTATTTATAACCAAGATCAATATGTGGGAATGATCTCTAGACGCAAGTTCCTAGAATGCCTAAGTCGTCCCTATGCGCTGGAGTTGTTTACTAAAAGACCCTTAGAGGTAATGTATGAGCAAGTTCAAGCCAGTATTTTGGAACTACAGGGCAATACTCCAATCGTAACTGCTGCACAATTGGCTCTAGGTAGAAATGATGATGATATTTATGAGCCTGTAATCGTCAGAACAGCCGACAATGATTATGCTGTACTGGATGTGCATGACCTGTTGCAAGCTCAGTCCTACATCCATGAACTAGCTACTAAGCTGTTGCGTGAGCAGACTCAGACTACCATGTTCCAAACTGAAAAAATGGCAAGTTTGGGTCAGGTTGTGGCAGAAGTATCCCATGATATTCGCAATCCAGTTTCGGCGATCTATGGCAATACGGAATGTCTTATGACTTACATCGAAGGCGTAATGAAAATATTACGCGCCTATGAGAAGGAGTATGGCACTAATTCTCCAGTCATTAGTGAAACGCTCGAAGAGATTGACTGGGATTTTGTCAAATCTGACTTGCCACAGGTTGTCCGCAGTATTCAGTCGGGCTCAAGGTACTTACGTCGATTAGTTGACACGCTCCAAAGTTTATCTCATATGGAAGATAAGGGGCAAACTGAGGTGATTAACCTGCATGATTGCATTGAGAGCAGCCTGACCATTCTGAGTGGCAGGGTAAGAAATGTGCAGATCGTCAAGAACTATGCTGATTTGCCCAAGGTGAGTGGATTTACCGATCGCCTGATCCAAGTATTTATGAACCTGATCAGTAATTCGCTAGATGCACTGATGGATCTCAACGCAAATCCTGACTTAATTCGGCAACGCGATCAAATGATTATCAAAGAAGGTGGTCGCGAGCAGAACAGTAATGTTTTGACGGAGATTACTTGGCAGCCTAATTTAATGATTAGTTCTGCTTTAGCCGAAATCGACAACCGCAACTGGGTCTCGATTAAGATTGCTGACAATGGCATGGGAATTCCTAAGGAAATTCAAAGCCGCATATTTGACAACTTCTTCACGACCAAAGGACAGGGTAAAGGCACAGGGCTAGGACTAGCCATCTGTCATCAAATTATCACTCAGCAGCATGGTGGCAAAATCGTACTGCGATCGCCTTACTTAAATGCTAATGGTGATGTCACTATTGGTACTGAGTTTGAAGTATTGATGCCCATCAAGTAACTGCTGCGCTTCGCGCATAACATACGGGTTTGTTTCCCCGCCTTCGGCGGGGAAACAGCCAGCAATTACTAAGAAGAGAGGCGGCGCAAAGCGCTGCCTCTCTTCTTAGTAATTGCTGGCTGTTTTACGGTGATGGATTGCTGTCAATCCATTGGACTGCATGAGCTTGCCATTTTCTACGGTTGCATAAATTAGCCAATGATCGCCACATTCCATTCTTTGGGCGACACGGCACTCTAAATAAGCCAATCCATCATTTAGGATGAAACCATGATCGGTTGGATCGACATTGACATCCTTAAAACGATCTTCCCCAGGAGCAAACTTCTTCATAAAGGATTTGCGAAGCTGTTTGCCCTGTTCCAAAATGTTCAGCACAAAGCGATCGCCTTCATAGAGATAAGACTCCACAGCGCGATCTTTAGCAACAGATATGGATAATCCTGGAGGATTGAAAGTAGCCTGCGAGACCCAAGAGGCGAGCATGGCGGTAGATATTTCGCCACGCTTGAGAGTGAGCACACAAAGAGAGCCCACAATACGCCCTACGGCTTGCTCCACAGTACTTCCAGGATTGAGAGTGGTGCGTACTTTTTTAGCGCGTTTTAGATTTTGAGCAAAGTCAGTACCTGTTTCTTCACAAATCTGGATCACCGATTCGGTTGGAGTAAACTTGACCTTAATCGGTTCAAAGGCAAGGGTATATCCTGCATCTTTGAGCTTACCTGAAATAATATCCACCGCCTCACCACTCCAACCATAGGAGCCGAATACACCTGCTTGATAGCTTTTGGTAGCTGTGGATAAAACTATACCTAGCGCAGTCTGAACTTGAGTGGGCAGATGTCCGCCGAGGGTTGGCGAACCGATTAAAAAGCCAGATGACTTTTCGATCGCTAACTTAATTTCCTCAGGCTCGGCAGATTCACAGTTAATTAGCTCGACGGCTACACCTGCTTTAGTAATCCCTTTCGCTAGGGCATTAGCAAGGATTGTTGTATTGCCGTAGGCAGAGGCAAAGAGCAGAGCAACTGAAATATTTTGCTGCTTCTGAGCTTCACTCCATTGACGATAGAGCTTGACTAGCTCATGCATTCCATAACGAAGTAGAGGTCCATGGGCGGGAGCATAGAATATTGCGGGAATATCCGCGAACTTATCGAGAGCAGCTTCGACTTGGCGGACTTGATTCGCCATTGTGCTATCGAAATAGTAACGGCGATCGCCTAATAAAGTACTCCAGCCCTCATCAAATACTTGATCGCCACAGATATGCGCTCCAAAAAATTTATCAGTATATAAAATCTGGGTTTTGGGGTCGTAGGTGCAGAGTTGATCGGGGTGACGCGGCGTAGAAGTGGGGATAAATTTGAGAATATGTCCTTTGCCTAGATCTAGGGTTTCTTCGCCACGCACCACTTGAATTTTTAGATTTTCACCGTATGCATCTCCTAAACTCTGGCGCAAGGCGATCGCCCCAGGATTTGTACAAATGAAGGTCAGACGCTTGTTGATTTCTAGCAGCGCTTTGATGGTTTCAATGCGGTTAGGATTGACGTGACCGAGGATCACATAGCTAATATCGAGAATATTTAGGCGACGATGAAGTTCAGCTAGATAGGTATCGGTAAATGTGCCACCAGGGGGATCGATTAGGGCGAGCAAATTACCTTGAATTAAAAAAGAATTGGCGGTAGTCCCTTTCTCAAGGGCATATTCAATCTCAAAGCGTAGGCGGTTCCAACTACGCGATCGCAAGGCAAGGGTTTCTGCGGCAATATAGATTGCTTGTACATCGCGGGGTTTAGTAGTAGACACGATCGCCATCTCCAGACTTTATTTCTACCTTTAATAATAACGATTAAGCGCTTTGCGCTTAATTAAAACTAAAAAAGTTAAGCGGAGAGCTTCGCCCTCCGCTTAACTTTTTTGGTTTTAAAAATTGGAGAATGCATTTAAAACAACTAGTCCGCCAATAGTCAATGCGTAAAACTTGAAAGTGAAGCTAGCGACCTTAAAAATACACATCTGTTTACCCTCTGTATCTCTTCCTGACTTGTTAATACTTTAGGGCTAACGCTAAAGATGGATAGTGATAGAAATAAGGGCTAGTTGTGATTGTGATCACCCTTGCAAAATGTGCAATGATAAATCCAGACAAAAAGAAAAAGCCCACTGAAACCAGTGGGACTTACATTTTTGTGTTGAGTGCGGATATCTTAGATCATTTTGTGGTCAAAGATATTAAGATTTTTACTTGTTTTTGTGACTTTTTTGCGATCGCAAAAACCAATGAGGAGCCACGCTTTGCGTGACTCCTCATTATCCCAAGAATCTTAGAATACATAATTAAATGCTCGATTTATAGCTTTCCCTATGACTGAACAAGCCCAAGTCACCCCTCCATCTCCTTTCAAAAATCTCACAGGGGCGGCGATCGCGGCAACCCTTGCCACTGCGCTTTATGCCTTTACCAATATGGTTGCCTCAAAGCTAGCAGCAACTCCTTTACAAACCAGCAATACCCTTGCCAATCGCATTGCCAATATTGTGCGTACGGTTCTACTGGCAATTGGTTCTGGAGCAACAATGATTTTTGCAATCATTGCTCTAGGTTTGGTTTTACTAACGATTAAGCAAGTATTTAGTTCATTTTCAAGTAAACCTCAATAGTTACAGCGCTTTACGCTTAATTAAACCCAAAAAACTTAGGAAGCGGCGCGGAGCGCCGCTTCCTAAGTTTTCTTTGTACTGCTCAAAGCCACGATAAGCCGTAAGTTGCACCTCTAAGCGGAACAGCTTTTTAGCAATACTTAGAGACATCTTCACCCTTGTCGGCTAGATAACTTAGTGATCGAAATCTTAAGCCTACAAGCTGGTCGTAAAGGGGATTAATCTCGCACATGGCGGGAATATGCATGATTTTGCGCCCAAATAGAACTACATCGCGCTCAAATGGGCATTGAGCAGGTATCACTTTACAAATCAGATTAGCAAGGCGCGAGTCATGGATATCCATGTGATCAAGCCATTCCTTAACAGGCTCTAGCAATTTGGGATGGTGTTCTTCGTGGTGCGAAGCCGCCTCTAAATTTTCTCGCAAGTCATTGATTGGCTTTATTTCTTGTCCGAGGGCTTTACTGAAGTCTTGAATCACGGCATCCTCAGTGTCAGTATACTTTCCATCGGCGAGAGCCATCATTACCGCCATTCGCAAAAAATTCTCTCCTGTGGCGCGATCGCTACCTAACCCCTGAGCTAGTTCTTGAGCAGAGAGCGGCTCAAAGCTTGAAAAGGTTATTTCGTCATCCCATTCTTCACTGTGACTAATTTGATCGAATAATTGCTGTTCAGGCTTGCTGTAGTCGTTGTCTGCTAGGGCGACGCTCATCACCCCCCGCAGCCAAGTATGAATCTGAGTTTGGGTATAGTGCGGATGATCTGTTTTCATAGCAAATTAATCTATCTAGTTGATCACGCGATAAAGTCTTAGCATTACTCTATCGATAATACAACAATTGCCGATTAGTCAACCCAACAAGAAGCTCAAAAGTACTGCTTTACAAGGCTTTCAGAAGTCTTATTGAGTTAAGACTTAAACTCAAAGCACCGCTATTTTAGGCAATTGGCAATGTGAAATAAAATTGAGAACCATGATTTGGTTCTGAATCCACCCAAATCTTTCCTCCATGGGCTTGGATAATCTGACGACAAATATACAGCCCTAAACCAAGGCTTAGCGATCGCCGATTTAGATTGCTATTACTCTTGGTATAAAGTTCAAATAGATTTTGGGTTTGCTCTTGCGTCATACCCACACCGCGATCAGCTACGGTGCAGAGAATTTGCTGATCATCCTTAGCACTAGCGCAAATAGTCAGCTTTAATTGAGGCGGATTGTGCTTAATCGCATTAGCAATCAGGTTTTGAAAAACTCGACATAAATAACCTGAATCAACTAACACCATCGGCAAATCTTGAGAAATTTGCATACTAACTTCTGCCTCTTCTTTGTCTAGCAGCGGTTGCAGATCATCAACTGCATCTTGAATTACCGTCACAATATCCACAGGCTGAGTGTTGATAATCATGCCATGCACATCATTGACGTGGGACTCCAATAGCGAATTAATCAAACGCAATTGGCGATCGCCACTTTGACGCATCCGCATGAGGGTAGCTTGCGGCAATAATATATCTGCTTCTGAGTTGACTGCCGTCTTGGCTAAGTTGTCTAGTACCATCATCAACCCTGTGACTGGGTTACGCAAATCATGGGAAACCGCATGGAGAAATATTCTTAGAGATTCTTCGGCACGTTGGCGATCGCTAATTTCATTTTGCAGATTGAGATTCTGTAGTTCAATTGTTTCTTGCTGCTTGGCAATCATTAAATGAGTGCGGATTCTAATTAACACCTCTTCATGCTCAAAGGGCTTAGTCACATAGTCCACAGCCCCCAAGGACAGTCCCCGCACTTTATCCACCGTCTCCGAAAGTGCCGTCATAAAAATAATGGGGATCTTTTTGGTTTCAGAATTTGCCTTCAAGATTTGACAAGTTTCAAATCCATCAATCCCTGGCATCATCACATCCAGCAAGATCAAATCAGGTTTAACGTAAGCAATCTGCTCAATTACGCTTTCGCCATCGGTTGCCACGAGGACTCTTAGCCCCACATTTCGCAGCAAATTGACTAATACACTTAAATTAGTGGGATTGTCATCGACAACGAGCACACAACCTTCAAGAGAATCGCATAAATTAGAATTTACCGATTCTTTGTCTAATATCTTTTTAGAAGATTGACTGGAATCGTTTAATTGGCGATCGCTCATAAGAAGTTAGCTAGCAACTAGATCTAGATTACAGCGCTTTGTGTCGCCTATTCAAGCTCATAAAATCAGCTTTTCATGCGTTCCTTCATATCTGCTGCCGCGATCGCGTAGCCCCCATCAGCACCATCGATAAAATGCACTTGGCGACCATCGCGCTCAAAAACCAGACAGGTCATCAAAGCCCGATCAGATATGTGATAGCCATACACCAGACGACCTTCCTTAAACTTTTTTTCCAAAACATCGATCAAGCGATCGCGCTGCTTGCTTGTTCCTGAAATAACCATTCGCAAAATGTCATCAAACTTTTTAAAGTCTGTAGATTCAGTCACAATTTGCTTATAGTCTCCCCAATTAAAGCCCCCAAGTTTAATATTAAATCTCATCAAAACTGTCCCTAACAGATTAATTAGGCGTAATTTCCATAGGTATAAATATTTTTTTAGCCAGTCAGCTGAGGTTGTAAAAACTCGCATTTCCGATGAAAGGCTATTGGCGCGAAAGGCAAGCTGCAAGTTATCGGAAGTTACAGGATGGCATTCTGCATCTTCTCCATAAATGCGTTCAATCTGCTTAATTACTTCACGGTAAAAATTATCAATTTGGCTTTGACTTGGAGCTGTTACCATCACAATCAAGCTCAAAATTTCTTCATGACGGGAAGGAATATCTCGCCAGCGACATTCCAAACCTGAGAAGTCAGCGATCACAGATGAATTATTACTTTTAGGGCTGTATAAATGTCTGGTTGCCACATTTTTGATCAGGTTAGTGGCATAGCTGATTCCTCCCCCTCTCAAGATTGCTTGGCTATAGTTTTCAGATATTTGTAGCTTCGCAATCAAGATATCATGGGTCGGAGAAATCTCTGCCACAGGCACAAGCCCTGTTCGCATCTCCAGATTGAACTCATCCTTAGCCATTTTTTCTACTGCAATCAGAATTTGTTCTACTTCTGAAGCAAACTTTGACGGAACTAGCATCGAAGCGCCATCGCCGCCAAAGACAAAAGGTATCTCAAGTTCACCGACTAGATTTAAAATTACAATGATCGAACAAGCTCCCAGTAGGTTTACATCTTTATAACGCCCTGACTGAATTGCTTTAGTAGAACCAACGATATCAGTAACAATCACCATCCAATCATCGGGGACTGTTTGGAAATTTTCTATATAAGTAATATCGGAAAAATTTTTGAGAGTAACTAGTTCGGCATAGAAATTGTCAGTGGTTGTCACATTAGGCCAGACTTGATTACTACTCACGTTTTCAAACCAAATATTTTTATAGCTTCTGTCAAAATCAAATAATGAGTAGAAGCGCAGTACGCCTCTACTCATTATTTATATAATTTTATCAATGGGTTAGTTCTGATCACACCCGCCAGTTGGCTGTAGTGGTATCAGAATTTTTGAAATCTCGACTTAACTAAATTTCAAAAATTCTTAAAGACTAGTAGCGGCGATATGTGCCGCTACTGGTAACGCAAGAAATGGCTACGCCATTTCTTGCTTTGGTATTAAGCACTAGACAAATCCCGCTAGTTTATAGAGTCGCTGCAAAATTGCCATGATCTTTCTGTCATAGTTGTCATCTTCCGCCCACTTGCCCGTCAATTGCCCCAATAAGGGAGCCGTTCCTCTCTTGACTAGTCCAAATCGTGGGTCAACCAAAGGCTGAACAAGAGGACGAATTGTGGCATAGGCTTTCAGATGTTGAATTTGCGCTCGCACACCAGTGCGACGATCGCTAAAGCGATCGCCCCTTGCACCATTGCCGATCGCTCCGATTCCCCCAAAATTATTTTGGTCAGGCTTCACATCTCCCCCAAACTGCAAAAAGCCTGTTTCCAAACACATTTGACAGAAAGCAATGTCAGCATTAACCCCTTCGATCGCTGCTTCCTCACGATAAATGCTGGGTAAATCACCGTAGATGTTTAGTGGCGCACGATTGAGCCGTAACAGCCGCAACATTTGCACTTCAGAAACTAGCCCATCTGCCATGATCCGATCAATCCGCCCCGCCAATAGCCTTGAACATACCCGATCTCGCTCTGATGGCTTTGGCAATGGCAAAATGCTTTGTGCATCAGCAATATTTAGACCGTACTGTTCACCTATTTTCTCAAGAGAGAATAAGGCGATCGCGCTGGCTCCAAATTGAAGAAAATGCTTTCTTCTCATAGTTTGTGTCCGTGAGAGTTAGGCTTCGGCACTTTGACAAGTCTTACATGGCTGCGCTCAGTCATTAGTATAAATTGGCTGAGCAGAATCGAAGCTCGTCACAACTCCTTGAGTGATGAATCTAATCTTTATAGACATCAAGTAAGTTTTGCCCTTTTTGACAAGGGGGATATGACGGAAACTGAGTTCTAGGATCGCCACAACTGCGCGGATCTTGAGAGTAAGCGGAAGCACGACCAGTTGCCGAAATCATTAGTACAGAAGCGGAAATAATCGATAAAAGAAATTTCATGGTTTGAGACCTTGATTAAATTATTAAACAATAAATAATGAATTTTTAATGTGTGAGTCTAGCTGAGCCTTGGCTTAAGAAAGTTGGGAATGTCTAAGTAGTGCTGAGAGCATTCATTGGTATAGAGCAGACTTTCAGAAACTGCGGCGATTAGTTCAGGGTTTTGCGTGGAATCCTTAGCTAGATCGAGAAATAGGCTTTCAATCTTTTGCATTGACTCAATAATGCGGTGCTTGATTTTGATGCGGTCAGTTGCGACCCAAAAAGATTGTGTCTCTTCGCTGGAACATTCAGCCATCAGCATTTCTATCTTATGAATCAGATGCTCAGAGTTAGCTTCAACATTTTCGTGACTGTTGCCGTCTAGCTCATCAACATAGTCTGGCATTAGCCTTGGCTGAAGTTGGAGACTATAAATTAGAGGCGTGGGAAAAGCATCACTTTGCATATTTTTCTCCTTACCGCTGCATTACAAAATGTAATTGAGCCTCATATCTAGCGACTTGCCGTCTTGAGCCTGAGGTGCTATTGACCTGCGACGATAAGTGCATCTGCGGATAGGGGAGATCGGCTAATACTTCTAAAATGCGACAAAAATCACGATTTTGCCGTCTACCACTCAAGAACTGCGGTACTTCTGACAGGTAAGGAGACTTGTGCAGCCTATGGCGCAGGTTAGCGACAGCCTCCCAAAAATTGCACATTTCTTCGTAGGTACAGACCCTCAAAAAAGCTTCAATTTCACTGACCAAAGCCGATAGGCGATCGCCAATACTTTTGCGTGAAGCATTGTGCGGAAACTGAACCGTAGCACCAACGTTTCGACGCGGGTGGGGGTTGGAGGTTTCGTTTGAAAAATCAAGATGACGTTGCGGGGCGCTCATGTTTCAATGCCTCTACTTGTGAGGATAAATGAGGAAATGTCTGATTTTGCCATACAGTGCAACATTCCTCTTGCTATAACCACTTACGAATGGTAAAAGAATTAAATATTTCTTTATGTGAGGGTAAGTGAGTTAAAGGGCTAGCAAAAAAGTCACTGAACGATTAAAATTAATTCAATGACTTGGCTGTTATCCACAATACGACTAAACACAAGATTTGCACACCAGAAAAAGCAATATTTTTTGTCAGAAAATGTATGTATAAATCAAAAGCTAGAAATCATTTAAATATGTTGATTACTTATTTGCATGATTTTTAATTTTTAGGCATTTTTATTTTGTCTAAATACAAATCCAAGATTGTTTCTGAGGAATAAAACTTAATCTAGTTTGCGAAATACTTAATAGTGCTGCCAAACTTTTTTAATAAATTTGTTCAGGTAATGATTAGTTCTAGGTACATTTATAAACGAAGTTTATGAATGTTAAGTCTGGATATGTCGTATTTAGTTGTTAAAGTTGCTACTTGTCTTGTTTTATAAGGTTTATAGGCTTTTATTCTTTATAAGATTATTGTCTAAAAGTCAGTAGAAACAAGAAAAAACTTAGCTAAAACTAAATGAATGTCAGACTAAATCATAAGTTCCCGAAAAAGCAAACAAATTTATTGTAAATAAATAAATTCATGCTATTTATTTAACTTGAAAAACAAGAATATGTTGATTAGATAATCATTGACTGTTGTAATTAACATTTATCTAAGATGTGTAAATTTGAACGCAAATTAGATAGAAAGCACATATAAATAAGGTCTAGTCAAATCAAATAATTGCTACATTATTTGACAAGCAGACAGATTGAAATTGAGTATTTGTTACTTATCTTTGTAAATAGCAAATTCTAGTGAATGACAGATCCGACATCGCGCCGAGACATTGAATTTTTTAAGAGGAGTTAAGCCCGTGACGACCATGACTGTGGATGAGGCGATCGCCCTTGTCGATCAAGTACTTCAAAATAAATCGATGACCGATATTCAGGAACAGGTTTTTCGCCAATCGTGGCATGGCAAGACCTATGTGGAGATCGCCAACTCCTGTGGCTATGACTCTTCTTATATCCGTGATGTGGGTTATCGCCTCTGGCAAACACTGTCAACAAAATTTGAAGCGATCGGGCTGTTGAATATCCGTGTTCAGAAAAATAATTTGCAAGTGACGATGCGTACTTACGCCGATTTACTGAAATCGCAGGAACCAAGGTTCAAAGGTGTTCACAACCCTCAACCTGAGACAGTGCTTGGTAAGCGTCACGACTGGGGCAATGCGATCGACACGTCAATTTTTTATGGTCGCAAGGAAGAATTAGCATCATCGGCTGATTGGATAATCACCGATCGCTGTCGGTTGCTAGGTATCTTTGGGATGGGTGGTATTGGCAAGACTGCCTTCGTGACAAAACTCGCTGAACAGGTACAGGGAGAGTTTGAACTGATTATTTGGCGATCGCTACGTCATTCGCCGACACCAGAAGCAACTCTATTAGACCTAGCCAGCTTTTTAACCAATCAAGACATATCGAGCCTGCCCCAAGACTTGCATGGTCTGTTAGTAACGATCATGGCAGTTTTGAAGAAGTCGCGATGCTTGCTCGTGTTGGATAATGTGGAGTCGATTTTACGCAGTGGCGATAGTACTGGACGCTATCGGGAAGGCTACGAGGGCTATGGAGAACTATTTCGTCAAGTGAGTGAAGTCCCTCACAACAGTTGCTTGCTGCTGACCAGTCGCGAAAAGCCTCACAATGTGATGGATTCTGATGGCAGCGATCGTCCAGTACGTTCTTTGCAATTAAATGGATTGGGTGAGTCGGCAAGACAAATGTTTCAACCAGATCAAGCGATCGCGCCTGAGACGGGCAAATTGATTGAACTTTATCGCGGCAATCCACTGGCGCTAACGGTGGTGTCCCGTTCCATCAAAAGTATGTTCAATGGTGATATTCAAGAATTTCTCAATCAAGAAGTTAATGTCTTGGGCGGTATTCGCGATCTATTGGATGAGCAGTACTCGCGACTATCGAGCTTTGAGCAGCAAGTAATGTATTGGCTAGCGATTGAGCGGGAATCTACCACCACCGACAGCCTGCGTCAGAACATTGTGCCGATGGTATCGCGGTTACAGATCTTGGAAACGGTGACTGGTTTGAGCTGGCGATCGCTGATTGAAAAAAATCACAACAGCTTCACACAGCAACCTGTCGTTATGGAGTACATCACTGAACGCTTGATTGATGGCGCTTATAAAGCAGCAATCGAGCGAAACCCTGAATTTCTAATGAGCTACGCTCTGGTGCAGCCCCGTGCTGAGGACTATATCCGTGAAGCCCAGATTCGTCATATTTTGCAGCCCCTGACTCAGCGGCTTTTGGCTTACTACGGCAGTGCGGACACCATGCAACGTGAATTGCATAGCTTGATTGAGTCTCTACGCGATCGCCAAACTGCGATCGGTTACGCACAGGGAAATATTATGAACCTGCTCCGTTCCTCTCAATCTGATCTCACCAAGCAGTTTTGTCGCTTTCCTGAGCAAGTGACTGAGTATTCCGATCTGCTGCTTTTAGAGAGACTGCTAGAAAGCGATCGGGCAGGTGGACTAGCCACATGGGATCACCGTATCCCTTGGGCAAACAATCCCCTCGCCCAACAAACTTCAGAAACCAAAACCCAACTCCGTAGCAAAAACCTCTACTACCAATGGCCAGAGGGTACTCTCGAACAGCTAAAGGAAGAGCTGCAGCAACAACCGAAGCTTCGTAAAAAATATCAAGCTTGGTTAAATGAAACTCAATTCGCGGAAATTGATGCTGATTTTGAAGCAGTCCAAATTACTGATACCTTTAACAAGCCTGTCGATGCGCGTTTGGTGTTTATTAACGAAGTCAAGATTGTGGAACCTCCTGCGGACTTACCCACACCTAGCGATCGCCGTCATGCCAAAAAGAGAAGACAAGGGATAGCAACTAGCTCCTCTGAGAAGCTTGGTTAAAGAAATGAGAGGCGGCGCGATGCGCCGCCTCTCATTTCTTAGAAAAAGGGTGTAAGAGCGTTGCTCTTACACCCTTTTGAGCTTGAGCGCAGAGCGCTGTAGTCAAATCATGATCAACTCTGAACCACTGGGAGATTTACGAACATGAATTTGAGTGGGTAAGCGATCGGCGAGAGCTTGAATATGGGTAATGACACCAATTAGGCGATCTTTTTGGCGCAAAGATTCGAGGATCTGGGTTACTGATTCGAGAGTTTCGCTATCCAGAGTTCCAAACCCTTCGTCTAAAAATAGACTGCCTAGCTCAACGCCCATCGCCAATCGTTCTGATAAAGCTAACGCCATTGAGAGGGAAGCGGCAAAAGTCTCGCCGCCAGAGAGAGTGCGAACACGGCGCTTTTCACCACCATTCCAGTTATCCGATACCCAATAGTCACCATTCTCGATTTGGAGAAGATAGCGATCTTCAGAAAGCTGTTTTAGTAATACTGAGGCACGATTAGCAAGTTCCTGTTGCAAACTATCGAGAATATATTCTTGAAACTTATCCGATCGCAAATCTTGAGCGAGGGTGTGATAGGTCTGTTCCTGAGATTGCAAAACGTCCCTACGCTCCGCGATCGCTTGCGATGCTTGCCTCTGTTGATCAGCCTGTTCTAGCCAAGCCTTGATTGAGGCTCGATTTTCGCTCTTTTGCTGCAACTCTTGCTCTAGTAGCAGGATTGTCTCCCGCAGAGCTTGAATGGATTGCTCATCGGTATGTCGATCTGCAATCGCTTCTCTGACAACTTCTAAGCGCGTGGACAAATCTTGCACCTGACGCTGATAGTCTTCAACTTGCTGCTGCCATGTTTCTATTTGCGATCGCCCAGTTTGAGCAGACAAAAACTGAGCCTCAGTAAAGTTGAGCTTGTCTAGTTCACTTTGCCAATTTTCCTGATTTCGGCTGTCTTCCTCAAGCGCCAAAACATGATCTTGTTGGGCTTTAACTGCCGTGGCTTCACTCTTAATAAAATTTTCACGGGCTTGTTGATAAGCTGCTTCAGCCTTTTGGAGGCGATCGCGCAGTTCTACTTTTTGGTCAGCAATTTCTTGACGCAGTGCTTCGTAGCTTTTACCTAGGGTAATCGCTTGTAACTGTTGAGCAGTCTCTTGCAATTGTGATTGACGTTGAGATTGCTCTTGAATAGCCTTCTGTAGTTCTACTTCCGCAAGCTTTAGGTTATCTCGACTAGCCATTAGCTTAGTTTCCTGATTCCAAGCCTTACTTATTAGCTCACTTTTGGTAGTAGTCAACCTTTGATATTCTTGTTCCTGCTGCTCAAGTTCTTGGCGATCTCCAAGAGTAGCCTCGGCTGTCCAATCAGATCGCAGGACTTGGCTAATCTGACTATACAAATTTTGAACTTGAGATTCTAATTCTAAAACTTCCTGAGATCGTTCATCCCATTGATGCTGCGAGTTCACCAAATTAGCTTCCAGCTTTACTCTATCTTCACGTAACTGCCCCAATTGCTTTTCAAGGATATTTTTCTGTTTTTTGAGTTCAACTGTGCTAATTAACTCCAAGTCTTCAAGCTTTGCTAATCCATCAATAGAATAGGTGTTATTGCAAACAGGGCAGTTGTCGCCATCATGGAGTTCTGCACGTAAAGCATTGACATGGTTACTTTGCAAAGCTTGCAGATTAGAAGCTTCAGCTTTAATCAGATCGGAATTGGCTTTATTAAAGTTATCTTCTAATTGAGTAAAAGATTGTTGTTTTTTTGCTAATTGCTGCGCTAATTCGTTTTTTTCTCTCTGCAACTGTGCCAGTTTTTGTTGCTGCTTAGCTAGGCTATCTTTCTGCCTCTGCCACTGAGCCAGTGGTTCCGCCACTTGACGCAAACTTTCAAGACGCTCGGAATTATTGCCAGAACTGGCGATCGCTAATTCTATTTCTTCTAGCTTTTGAGAAGTAGCTTGCCATTCTATTTCAGCTTCTTGATGGGCTTTGGTTGCGTCCTTATACACTAGCGATCGCTCTTGAAAATTTTGATCCGCTCGATCTAACTCCGCAGTAAATTGTCGCTCCTGTTTATATAGACTTTCTGCAAGGGCTAAGCGACTCTCCTGAATTGCGATTTGCTCCTGTGCTGTAAAATCGTGCTCACGAATTTGGTTCAGAGCTTGCTGTTGTAATTCTAATTGAGTATGAGATTGGTTTAGGTTTTGATTAGACTCTGCGAGTGCAGCGATCGCGGCTTTTAGTCGCTGACGACTCGATTGTAAAATTGTCCATGTTCCTGCGATCGAGTTAGCCAGTTGAGCATGGTGTAACTGCATTTCTAGGGAATGAATTTCTGCTGCACTTTGCTGTAGCGCTGACAGCTTATCCGTTATCTGAATCTGTTGCTGAAGTTGAGCAAATAGACTTTCTTCTGATTCTAGTAATTTGCAACTTTGCTTGTTCCTATATTCCAATTCAGGAATGGTTGTTTCTAAAGCTTCTAGATCCTGCTGCTGAGCGTTTACCTCTTCTAACGTTGGTACTTGCATCCCTTCAAGCACTTTTTCTAAACCTTCGCGCTCTGATTTATGACGACTAGTGCGATCGCTTGCTTCTTTCCGCATCTGCTCAAAAATCTGAAACCCCGCCAACTGTCGTAAAATCTCGCGGCGCTTACTAGCTTCCCCTTTCAGAAATTCATCAAATTGTCCCTGTGGCAAGATGATTACGCGAGTAAACGTATCAAAATCCATGCCAATAATTTCTTCAATCTTCTCAGTGCGATCGCCCCTTTCCCAAGCACCATCGACTAATTTATCGAGAAGAAACTTTTTCTCGTCAGTTTTGCCACGATTGCGCCATGTGCGAATTACCCTATACTCACTCTGACGTATTTCAAACCGAAATTCTACTTTTAATTGCGTGGCTCCTTGACTAACTAGTTCTTTTGATGAATTAGGCTTGTTTGCCACCTTGTCATAGAGGGCAAAAGTAATTGCATCTAATAGCGAAGTTTTACCTGCCCCCGTTGCGCCCGTAATCGCAAATAGGTCTAAGCTCGTAAAATCTAATACTTGACGAGTACGAAAACTGGTAAATCCTTCGACAATTAGCTCAAGAGGACGCATAGTAAATTTTTAAAAATGGTTTAGGAAAATTAGAAGGTTTCTTTTTCAGACTATAGCAGTCCTAAATCATTTATTGTCTGAATTGCAATACCAGAGATTGTTCCGCCCGCTACGCGCACAGAACAATCTCTGGTATTACCTATAGCAAAAAAAGTTTTGTTTAGGACATAAAACCAGAAGGCGAATGGCGGCGCTCCGCGCCGCAACTCGCTTCTTTGGTTTTGATTTGGACTAATTAACTCTTGCTTTGCTATATACCTAGCCAATTAGCTATTAAAAATATCACTCCAAAAGCAAAAGCCACTCCGAGAGGAGAGGCTTTTGCTTTCGATTATCAGAAGACTAATCTAGCTGAATACTAACCATTGATGGCAGGAGCAGACATAGCAACAGGTGCTACTTCAACTGC
>QBLS01000015.1 GCA_003249015.1 Pseudanabaena sp.
TCAGCCAACGTATACTGCTGGCTGAGCGAAGTCGAAGCCCTAACTCTTATTTGAAACAGCTAGTACAAACCAAACCCCAAGAATCGAATGGCGGCGCGTAGCGCCGCCACTCGATTCTTGGGGTTTATGTCTTAAGCAAGTCTTGCTTTGCTATAGTGTGAGAAAAAGTTATCAACCTAGAAAGGAAATCTAGGCAGATTGGGAGTAGGAACATTTGGGATATTTGGCAAGGGGATATTTGGTAAGGAAATTGGGAAATTAGCCCCTGGGAATAGTCCACCAAAAACGTCTCTGACTTTCTCTATACCAGGAATTTGGCTAGTAAAGCCTTGAAATAAATTGCCAGTCAGTAAACCGACAAATTCATTTTCGGTAAGTTCCTGAATCACTCCTAGTACACCCTTTTGATCTACTTCAACCTTTTCCCCAGCCTTGAGTACGACTCCTTCAGATTCATCGGATTGGGAATTCTGATTTACTTGGAGAATAGGCTTATCCTCAGCAGGCTTGACATTTAAAGGCTCCAGTGGGCGGGCATTTTGAGGATCATTCCGAGGCAAGATGATTTGAGTATTGCTTGGGAACGTGCTTGGAAAGTTACTGGGAGATTGGAGGTCATCTTTAACCTTCGGATTTCTACTTGGTGATGTGGGGCTGATAGGCTTGGTTGTAGAACCATTAGCAGACTCACTATCTTCTAGGTCATCATCTATAACTGGTGTAGCATTACGTTTGACAACTACCTCCCCCTCCAAAACCTTGACCTGCTGGTTACCCGATTCGTCAACTTCGAGCAAATAGGTAGTACCACGGACACCAGTAGTAATTGAGGCAGAGCAAGCATTTACAGCACCATTGATTAAAATCGTTCCACGCCTTAATCTTGCACATTGCCCAATATTTAAAACAGAATTGGCAGAAAGTCTAGCTACGGCTCCAGTGTTGAAGAGTAGAGATGTTCTGGATTGACCTGTGCGTACTTGTTGCCTTAGCCTAGCTACATCATTGATGACAGCTTGTTTGTTTTGGATAAACACTTGATTGCCGTCAATGATTTCTTGGACGGTTGCTTGATTGCTTTGAGCTGAAGTAGGAGCTACGTGAAAAGTGGTGAAGCCGCCAAAAACACATACACTGGTCAACAGAACAGCTAGCTTGTCAGATGTCTGTGGGTATTTCAAAAGATCTTGTAAAAGCATTTCTAGATATTCTCCTTACCTGTGGGACTGCTATTGAAGGTCGCTTTTTTCTGAGTAGCTGGGTCATAATTAACAACCTGACCCCAGTACTGTAGCGCAAGCTCTGGGATGGTTACATTTAACCGCGCTTAGCTACTTAATGAGGCAACTAAATATTATTAATTGCTAGATTTCTAACCGCTAAAGACAGTTTCATCATGCAAAAGGTTTCATTGCTTTCTCATGTAGCCGCCAATACTGAGGCGATCGCTGCGTATCAAGTTAGTTACCAGACTAAATTTCGCACACTTTTGTCAAATATTTCAGTGTCGATCGCCAAGGGAAGCAAAACTGCGCTAATTGGCGCAACAGGATCGGGAAAAACCACATTTATCCGATTGCTGAATCGACTAATCGATCCAACGGCAGGCAAAGTCTTGCTATATGGCAAAAACATTCAAGAAATACCCATCCAAACTTTGCGGCGGCAAATCATGCTAGTTCCACAGGAATCCAGTTTGTTAGGTATGACCGTAGCTGAGGCGATCGCCTATCCCCTCAAATTACAAAGTCTGCCACAAAGTGAAATCAACTCGCGATCGCAAAAATGGCTAGATAAACTCCAAATTGATCGCAAGCTGCTTAGCCGTCAAGAATTAGAACTATCACTTGGACAACGGCAATGGATATCTATTGCTAGGGCTTTAATTCTAGAACCAGAAGTAATTTTACTAGATGAGCCAACGGCATCCCTAGATCGCGGGTTAGCGCATTTACTTTTAGATATTCTGACTGAACTAACAGAGTCCTCACAGCCTGTAACAGTGGTCATGATCAATCACCAGTTAGATCTAGTCAGTGCATGGTGCGATCGCCTAATCTGTTTCCACCAAGGTGAGTTAATTCAAGAGTCTGAAGCTAAGGAAGTAAATTGGCAAGAAATTGACAATTTGCTAAAGCGCGATGTAAGCAGCAATATTCAAAACGATGACTGGTGAATATCTTGAGGACGTGGCAAAGCCTTGTTCTCATTCTCAATAAGCCGCTAACCAATCTGATAGGTTTGATTGCGCCCTAGCTCCTTAGCTCGATATAAGGCATAGTCGGCTGCTGTTAGCAATATCGATGGTAGGGAGTCAACTTTGGGAATCATAGAAGTCACGCCCATACTGAGGGTGACAAATTCACTTACTAAAGAGTCTTCGTGGGGTAACGCTAACTCGGAAAGCCCTTTTTTAATAGATTCTGCGATCGCGAGCGCCCCCGCAGTTTCCGTATTGGGAAGAACTAACACAAACTCTTCGCCGCCATACCTCGCCGCCAGATCCGCAGGTCTGCGGATAGACTGTCTAATCAAAAGTGAAACTTTGCGTAAACAGTCATCGCCTGCGATATGCCCATAGGTATCGTTATAGTTCTTAAAAAAATCAATGTCACACATAATCAGTGACAAGGGGCTTTGCTCCCTCGCCAGCCTCTGCCACTCCTGATCGAGATACTCATCAAAGCAGCGTCGGTTGGCTAACTGGGTTAAACCATCAAGATTAACTAGCCGCCCCAGCTTTTCATTTGCTTCTTGTAATAACGTCTCGGCAATAATGCGACTGTTAATCTCTTGCTTGAGTTTCTCATTTTGCTCTTGCAACTGTCGTTGTAGTCTTCGTAAAGTCAGTTGGTTCTCAATTCTTGCCACAACTTCGGCAATCTGAAAAGGCTTAGTAATGTAGTCTACTCCCCCAACTTTAAAGGCTTGTACCTTATCAAGTACTTCATCACGGGCGCTAATAAAAATAACTGGAATCTCACAGGTTGAGTCACTAGCCTTTAACTGTTGACAAACCTCAAACCCATTGAAGTTGGGCATATTGATGTCTAGTAGTACCAGATCTGGCTTTTCATGCTGAACCACTGATGTCGCTATCAGGCTGTCGTTTACACCGTGAGATCTATAACCCCGCCGAGTCAGCATCGTAATTAACAAATGTAAATTATGTGGCGTATCGTCTACGACTAAGATGTACTCACTTTTAGGGATGGTTTCGAGAGATTGCATTTTCCTATGTTTGCTACATCTTTAAAAATTGACTTAACCAGAACTCTGAGACTAGAAACGTATCTACTAATTTTTTACTTCTGACGAACTCGCGCTAATATACATAGGTAAGCTGAAGAATCCATGGATTCAAATTTAATTACCTGAACGCTAAAGAGTATTTTTCAAGTATATACTTCTTCCCAAAGATAAAAGACTAAAATTATCTTTATACTTGCTACGGTTTTATCTTACCCATGGGCAGATTTTTATTAGCTATTAGCAGTTCTCCCGATCAAAAAATAAAAGTTGTTTTTTGAAAGTTTGCCTAATGTCAGCTTCCAAAAAATGATTTGACTTTATATGATGAAAAAACTACTGAATACGCACATTATCTTACCCAACTTAATATGAGTAGCTGGGCATAATTAAAAACAAGATCTAAAACCTGTGGCGCTCGTGCCGCGTGTGTCATAGGTCTTAGGGTTTTATATTTAACCTGCCTAGAAAAAGAACATTCTGTTTACCCTTTGCTTGCCTCCATATCTCACCACTTACTGCCACAGTGTTAGTTAATGTCTACTAGTTCATTTCAGAGAGACGATTTATCAGGAAGTGCTTTGGGCATGGTTTCGACTATTAGCTTTCCTGCGATCGTAGGAACTGCGGATATGATGCTGAAATCTGCGACTGTGAGACTAGTTGGTTACGAAAAAGTTGGAAATGGCTTTTGTACGGCAATCGTGCGTGGTCAAATTACTGATGTGCGAATGGCTGTAGAGGCAGGAGCTGAAACCGCTAGAGAATTCGGTCAGTTAGTTTCTACAATTGTAATTCCTCGTCCCTATCCCAACTTGGAAGCAATTTTACCAATTAGTACCAAGCTAAGTCAGCTCACCGATGGTCGCTATAGTCGGTTGAGTAATCAAGCTATTGGGCTACTTGAGACTCGTGGCTTTCCTGCGATGGTTGGCTCTGCAGATATGATGCTGAAATCAGCAGATGTGCATCTCGCAGGTTACGAAACCATCGGTGCTGGATTATGCACCGCAATTATTAGAGGTAATGTCGCTGATGTGGCGATCGCGATCGAAGCAGGTATGTATGAAGCTGAACGCATTGGCGAATTTCATACCTTAATGATTATTCCTCGTCCCCTTGACGACTTAGAAGATACCCTCCCCACTTCAGAGTATTGGATTGAAACTCCTATTCCTATCCAAATCCCCATATCTTTACAAGAACAAGAGCAGGAGTTAGTGCAAATGCCTAATCTAGAAATCGCCGAGTTAGAAACCATACCCATAAACGAGCGTTAGGAAAACGCTCCTTGATTACAATCCATTGCGAAACGCAGAAGTGTTAAATAAGCACTAGAAATAAGTCGAAATTATATAGGTCATTTAGATTTATCATGGCGGCTTATATTGTCAAATGTACCGCCACTAGCTATCGTATATATAAAGATAGATTTGAATAAATCAATACTATTCACTTTCTCTGATTATTCGGATTTATTGAAGTTATTTCTGTAGTAATAAATACTTACTAATTACTTTTTAAGTAATGATTTAAGTTGATTGTTTGCAGCAAGTTTTCAGCACTAATCCGAAAATTAGCCACAAGAGCTATTTCCTTAAAGAAATTGCATCCAGTGAGAAGAGCTTCATCTAATTTTTGCTTTACATTAAAGATCTTAAATTTGATGTGTTAATTGAACTGATCGTGGCTAAGATCAATAGTTGCGCTCGTGCATCTACATATGATTGATAGATAAATCGCGAGAACTTCAATTTTAGAGATTCGTAAGGATACTGGCTTAAATTATGCCAATTGGTATTGGAATGATCGAGACTAGAGGGTTCCCCGCAGTTGTAGAAGCGGCGGACGCTATGGTCAAAGCAGCTCGCGTTACCCTTGTGGGTTACGAGAAAATCGGTAGCGGACGGGTAACTGTCATTATTAGAGGTGACATCTCTGAGGTGAGAGCTTCCATTGACGCTGGCGTAGACGCTGCAAATCGAGTCAATGGAGGCGAAGTAGTTTCGACCCACACCATCGCTCGACCAAGTGAAAACCTAGAGTATGTTCTGCCAATTCGCTATACGCGAGAAGTTGAACAGTTTGCATTCTAGTGGGTTTAAAGCCCAACAACCTTACTAGTTTGTAATTGTCTCAAAAAGATTTTTGCAAAAAAGTATTATTCAATTACATTTTCTTTATTTTCATTATTTGTTTTTTAGGAGAACATTAATTATGGCGATCGCAGTTGGAATGATTGAAACTCTTGGTTTCCCCGCCGTTGTAGAAGCAGCCGATGCTATGGTCAAGGCAGCTCGCGTCACCTTAGTGGGCTACGAAAAGATCGGTAGTGGTCGCGTTACCGTTATCGTCCGTGGTGACGTATCTGAAGTTCAAGCTTCAGTTGCGGCTGGCACTGACTCAGTAAAGCGTGTCAATGGCGGACAAGTACTTTCCACCCACATCATTGCTCGTCCTCACGAAAACCTCGAATACGTTCTACCTATTCGCTACACCGAAGAAGTCGAGCAGTTTCGTGACAATGTTAACTCCATTCGTCCAATGAACCGCCCGTAGTTAAGCCTGATTAGCCAGCGCTTTAGCGCTGTCTAAGTTTGCGATCGCTCTAAATTATTGAATGCAATGCTGATCTGGCTGGCATTTATCGCTCAACTAACGTACTCATAACAATATGCAAATAGCTAGAGTTTGCGGTACGGTCGTCAGTACCTACAAAGAAGCCAATTTATCGGGAACCAAGTTTTTGCTTTTACAAATCGTTGATTTGCAAGGACAGATGCTCTCAGATTATGAAGTTGCTGCTGATACTGTGGGTGCAGGGATAGATGAGTGGGTACTGTTTAGCCGAGGTAGTGGTGCAAGACAAGTAACAAATAGCGAGAACCGTCCTATTGATGCGGCGGTGATTGCCATCATTGATACAGTAAGCCTGAGCGATCGCACTCTTTACAGCAAAAAATACAGCGAAAGAATGCTCTAGCTGAGTAAATAGCGCTAATCAAAAATATTTCTCCGATGTTGTAGCTTGAGTTGTTATTTGGAGGAGTGCTTCTAGGCTCTTATATTTCTAACTCAGATATAAGTAAAGCTTAGAGGTGCGAATTTACTATGGTAGTCCGTAGCCTTGCCGCCCCCCCTACACCTTGGTCTAGGAGTTTGGCTGAACCCACAATTGATCCATCTGCATATGTTCATTCTTTCTCCAATTTGATTGGAGATATTCATGTTGGCGCTAATGTTTTGATTGCTCCTGGCACCTCGATTCGAGCTGATGAGGGCAGTCCTTTTCACATTGGTTACAGTACTAATGTTCAGGATGGCGTGGTCATTCATGGATTAGAAAAAGGACATGTGCTAGGTGCAGATGGTAAAGAATATTCCGTCTGGATTGGTAACAATACTTCAATTACGCACATGGCACTGATTCATGGGCCAGCATATATTGGAGACAATTGTTTTGTTGGGTTTCGCTCCACTGTTTTTAATGCTCGAGTCGGCGATGGCTGTGTGATCGCCTTACATGCTCTTGTCCAAGATGTAGAAATTCCTGCGGGTAAATATGTTCCCTCTGGTGCGGTGATTACCACACAGCAACAAGCCGACCTGCTACCAAATGTGAGGGAGTCTGAACAGAATTTTGCAGTTCATGTTGTAGGTATCAATGAGTCCTTGAGGCAAGGATATCAATGTGCTGCTGATATTGCCTGTATTACCCCCATTCGTCAACAACAGGATTTTCCATCCCCAATTAATAATTCTGCCGCCGCTAATTCTAGTGGTCAACTTAATAAACAAAGTTTTCAACAAACTGAACAGTTCAATAAAAATTCTACAATCTCAAATACAAATGCACAGAGGAACGAACCTATGAATGGGGATTTAGCGCAGCAAATAAGGCAACTTTTAGCTCAGGGCTACCATGTTGCGGTGGAATATGCTGATGAAAGACGTTTTCGTACTGGATCTTGGCAGTCCTACGCAATTCCGCATATCTCTGAGGCAACTACTGTAATTAATGCTGTTCAAAATGCCTTAGCTGAAAACGAAGGCGACTATGTTCGTCTTTTTGGTGTTGACCCCAAAGCGAAGCGTCGCCTAGCAGAAATGATTATTCAACGCCCAGGCGATCAGCCCGTTGTTTTCAATAATGCTACCTCTAGCAATGGTTCCTACACAGCGCCGAAGCCTGCTGCTGCCGCCGTTAATAATGGCAGTGATATTGCTACCCAAGTTCGTCAACTTCTTGCTCAAGGTTATCGCATTAGTACGGAATATGCCGATGCAAGACGTTTTCGTTCGGCATCATGGATGACTGGACCTGCCATTGATGCTTCCAATGAGTCAACTGTGATTTCTGCTTTGAATAGCATTCTTGCAGAACATGAAGGAGAATATGTCCGTCTGGTGGGAGTTGATCCTAAAGCTAAGCGTCGTGTTGTCGAAACTGTGATTCAGCGCGCTGATAGCCAACCTCAAACTGTTAGTCAAGCTACAGCTAGTTCCCCTAGTTACAAGTCTTCCATCTCTGCTAATGGTAGCAATGGAACTAATGATATTGCCGTTCATGTGCGTCAATTGCTAGCGCAAGGACATCGCATTAGTGTGGAACACGCTGATGAGCGCCATTTCCGTACGACATCTTGGCAAACCCTGCCAGCTATTACGGCTAGTGATGCTTCTTCCGCGATCGCTGCTTTAGAGAATTACATTTCCGAATACAGCGACGAGTATGTGCGTCTAGTGGGAGTTGATCCTAAGTTCAAACGCCGTGTCATGGAATTGTTGGTAAATCGTCCTGGTGGTCAGACTACCCCTACGGTAGCGCGTACTGCGGTCAAAGTAAGCAGCTCTAGCAATGGTTCCTATGGTGGAGGCAGCGCTGGTAAGATTAGCGGCGATATGCTGGCAAGGATTCGTCAACTCTTGGCTCAGGGCTATCGTATCGGCACTGAACATGCCGATGAGCGTCACTTCCGCACTAGTTCTTGGCATAGTTGCTCACCGATCGCTGCTTCCAATGAATCTGAAGTAATTAGAGCTTTAGAAGCTTGCCTAGATGAGCATGGTGATGAGTATGTTCGCTTACTAGGGATTGACACTAAGGCGAAGCGTCGCGTATTTGAAGGCATTATCCAACGTCCTGTCAAATAGCTCGTTCCCATTCAAGGATTAGTGGTGCGGCACTCCGCGTCACTAATCCTTGAGTAGGAACCTCGCTGTGCGAGGTTCCTTTTTGAATTTAGAGAATTGAGAAATTACGCTGATGCAATCAAACTACTTACCACCTTTAGAGCCGATTGGAGATTTTCGCTCCTATGTTTGTGGGAATGTAGTAATTGATCAAACGGCAGCGATCGCATCAGGAGTATTAATTCAAGCGGATCAAGGCGGACAAATCACGATCGCGGCTGGGGTTTGCATTGGTATGGGGGCAGTACTCCATGCTCAAGATGGATTGCTAGAAATTTGTACTGGGGCGAATTTGGGGGCAGGGGTACTTGTATATGGAAATAGCAAAATTGGGGAAGGGGCTTGTATTGGGGCATCAAGTTCAATTGTCCATGCAGTGATCGCCAGAGGCGTAATTGTCCCTCCCTGTTCTTTAATTAGTGGTTTGTCTCAAGGTACTCTTGAAAAAGAGGTTAGCCCTGCGATCGCGCAGGAGTTGAATCAAAATTCCAATTCAGTTAGCGTTCCAACTGCTGAAACTACAACCGATGACCAGGGGCAGACTCATGTCCATAACGATACGGGTGATGCTAGTGATGCTGCAAGTGAAACTAGTGAAACAGTTTCTCCTGAGTCGAATGGTGAAGACTTAGTTTCAAGCTCACCTATACCAGATATTTCCACACTTGCGACAGCCAACTCTGCACAGGCTAAAGCATTTGCTCAGTCTCAGATTAATCGCTTCATCAAAAGACTTTATCCACAAAATTAAAGCCCAAAAGAATAACGGCGGCGCTTTGCGCCGCCGTTATTCTTTTGGGCTTTAATTTGTCTAAATGTGACGGAAATCACTTGTGTTCAGGTGTCTAGGTTACACCCCAAAATAATTTTGCCAAGTAAGCTAAAGCAGCTTAAGAATTCTCATGTCTTACGGCTATCAAAGCAAGGCTTGCTTAAGAACTAATTACAGAATATGAATGGCAGTCGCCACTCATATTCTGGAGTTATACCAAATAAATAAATGGCGTAGCTATTTATTTAAAAAACCATACTGGGTTTGGTTTTCAATTCACAAGGATTGTATTCATACTTTTGTGGATTGGTATTAGTAAGAGTGAGACATTGATGGTCTAGGAAACAAAAAAGAATAGTTTTTAGTCATTGGCTCCGTCGGCGCAAGACAATTGGAGGAATATGAAGATGAATAGCAATTTTAGCCTTAAATCTAGTATTGCTTTGCTTGTCCTAGGAGTAGCGATGTTTGCCTCTCCCAAGCGACCAGTAACATCAACTTTAGTCGTATTAAGCAATTACCAACCTGCGATCGCGGCTTCTGCAGTTGGAATAATTGCCAGTGCCATCCAAGACAATCTTGTCTAAGACTAAGAGTTAGGCGGTACTTTGCGTCGCCTAACTCTAGTCGGGTTTAAGCGCAAACCCCTGTGTGACCATGACTATAAGCAGGTAGAATATTTAAAGAGAATTTTTGGCTTGGCTGGACAAGGGGCAATTTTGGAAAAAGGTACACTAGTCGAAGTGAAATTGCATGGCGATCGCCGCCTTGTCGTAATTGATCGTCCTGAAGGAAAGAAACATTTTCAAGCGATCGATGAGAATGGCAACAGTCACACGATTCATCCCCGTGAAATTAATTTTGTTGTTAAGGGTAGTACGGAAGGATTTAGTTTTACTCACACGCAGATCCCCTCATTTTTGCAAAAAATTCAAAACTTTCTCGATCCCTCTAGCCTTGAAGTTGCTTGGGAAATTTTGATTGAAGACAATCAAACAACTGATCCCAATGACCTAGCAAATCTACTTTTTTCAGAAATCTCAGCAGTTACTTCCTACGCCGCCTACTGTCTACTAAGTGACGACAAAATTTATTTTAAACAAAAGGGCAATCTCTACGAACCGCGCTCAAGTTCACAAATATCAGAACTAAAACACCAAGCCGAAGCTGCTAGTCAAAAGGCTAGGTTAATTGAAGAATTTCAACAAAAGTTGACCGAAAAATTAGCTGGTGGCGAGGTGACATGGACGCTTAGCGATCGCACTCGATTGGAATGCCTAGAACTCTATGCCCTGCATGGCGATGAAACTTCGGACAAGGCGAATGCTCAAGAGCTTTTAAACTTTGCAAAACGTTCTAAAAATGAGCAAGCTGCTTTTCAACTGCTGGTTGACCTTGGCATTTGGAGTGAACATGAAAACCTAAACTTACTGCGTAGCCAGATTCCAATTCGGTTTGCCAATGAAGTACTGGCAGCGGCTCAAGCTTGTCTCTCAGAGCCGATCCCCGACAGTATGCAGGAGTTGCGCCAAGACCTTACCCACCTGCACGTTTATACCATTGACGATATTAGTACTACTGAAATTGATGATGGCTTGAGTATTGAAACCCTAGAAGATGGCAGCAAGAGGATCTGGATTCATATCGCTGATCCGACCCGTTGGGTCGAGCCTGAAAGTCCATTGGATCGGGATGCAAGAAAGCGCGGTACGAGCGTTTATCTGCCGACTGGTGTAATTTCCATGTTCCCGATTGAGTTGGCGGCAGGACCAATGAGCTTAATTCAAGGCAAGGTTTGTCATGCTCTGTCCTTTGCGGTTGACTTGGATGAAGAGGGAGCGGTTGCTAATTATGAAATTATGGCGACCTTAGTAAAACCTAACTATCGCCTCACCTATGAAGATGTGGAAGAAATGCTGCAACTGGGTGTCGAGGATGATCTGGAGAGACTTGCTCAGTTTGCAAGGTTGCGGAAAAAATGGCGGGTGGCTCAGGGGGCGATCGAAATTCATCTACCTGATACAACGGTCAAGGTTGATCCCAATCCCGAAACCCAAGGCAGCAGTGTCACCCTAGAACTGATGGAGGACAGCTTCTCTCGGCAACTGGTGGCGGAGATGATGATTTTGGCGGGAGAAGTTGCCGCTAAATTTGCCCAGACAAACAATATTCCCATCCCCTATCGTTATCAAGACCAACCTGAATTGCCACCCCTTGATACGTTAATGCAACTGCCTTCGGGACCAGTGCGCGAGTTCGCAATTTGTCGATGCATGACTAAAGGCTCGTTGGGGCTTTATGCTTCTCGGCACTCTGGTTTAGGGCTAGATGCTTACGCACAGGTGACTTCACCGATTCGACGCTACAGCGATTTGCTTGCCCATTGGCAAATTAAAGCTTTTTTGCGCGAGCAGGCTTTACCTTTTACTGCCGAAATGCTGACATCTATTTTGCAGGCGATCGATCCTGCAATTTGGGATGCTAATCAGGTTGAGAAACAGTCCGTTAGATATTGGAGCTTGGAATATTTGCGCCGTCACAAGGATGTCGTCTGGGAAGCCTTGATGTTAGATTGGCTGCGTGAAAATGAGAGGCTAGCCTTGGTTTTGATTGAAGACTTGGGCTTGAAGTTGCCGATGCGTATTAATCGACAGATTCAGGTGGGCGATAATTTGCAAATTAAAACTGGCGAAGTCGATCCGCGTAAGGACATTATTTATTTTCAGGAAGTAGCTTAGGAACTATACAGTTAGCTATCTTTAGGGCTTGATTTACCGCCGCGATCGCATCCCTAGGCAAATCATCGGGAATTTGTGGCAATCCTGAAGCGGCAAAGATTCGAGGTTGGTTTTGGCGATCGAGTATCCCCAAAAACTCAACGCGATCGCCATTAAAAGATACCCTTGGCAAAATCATTGATGGCGCTGTACGCAAACGGCTACCCAATAGCTGCCTATTCTTATAATTTGCCTTAGAGACAACTAGGATCTCTGGTAAAGCCAAATCGGGCAGTCCTTCATCAAATTTTGGCGAGAACTCAACAATACAAACTTGGTCACGGGTTCGGGACGGAAAAATACTGAGGCTATAGATCTGTCCACGCTGACCGTCATCACGATAATTTCCCAAAAAAGTCGCAACATGAGGTTGCTTTGCACGCCATGACTGACGAAACTTAGTTAGCGACGATGGAAAAGCAGGGGGATTACTGACTTTTGCTAAGCCTGCCAAATCCAGCCAGCTCTGGGAAATCGTGCGCGCTGAGATACTAAGGGCACTAAGTTGCTTAGGAAGTAATACTGCTAGATTTGGCTGCTTGACTGCATTTAGATTCGGTCTGGATGGATTGGGCTGAGGCAGGTTGTTAGCTTGCCCAGCAAGTTCAGACAGACAAATTAAAAATGGGCAATAAAAGCCAATTAAAGGCTTAAATAGCAATTTATTCATGAAAATATTAATACAGCTAGCTCAATTAATCTAAGAAATGATTGACGGCGCTTCGCGCCGCCAATCATTTCTTATGTTTTATGAAGAAGTTGTTCTGTCTGCTACGCAGGTGGAACAACTCACCTACCCATTAGGGCGACTCATTTGGGCGAGATCGAGAACTTCCGCTAACTGCTCTTCATTCATTAAGCCCTTATCTAAAACAACTTGACGCAAAGATTTGCCAGTAGCCAAGGACTCTTTAGCAACATCCGCAGCATTGAGATAGCCAATATGGGTATTGAGCGCTGTCACTAGCGACAGACTGCCCTCTGCGTAAGCAAGACAACGATCTTCCACTGCAATGATGCCCTGAATACACTTAATTGCCAAAGTATCGATCGCCCTTCCCAAAATCTCAATACTCTGAATCAAATCATAGGCAATCAGAGGCATCATCACATTTAGTTCCAATTGTCCTGCTTGCGCTGCAAAGGCGATCGCCGTGTCATAGCCAATCACTTGATAGCAAACCATATTCATCATCTCGGCAATCACAGGATTATATTTCCCTGGCATGATCGATGATCCTGGTTGTACGGGAGGGAGCATGATTTCCCGCAGTCCTGTTTTGGGCCCTGAGTCCATCAAGCGTAAGTCATTGGCGATTTTGCAACTGTCTTGGGCGAGGTTACGGATTGCGCCTGATACATTCACAAAGGGAGCCATACTTTGCATTGCTGCCATTAGGTTTGGCGCAGGTTTTAAGGCAAAGCCCGTAATTTCGCTCAGTTTCTCGGCAACGCGATCGCAATATTGGGGATGAGTATTTAAGCCAGTTCCAGAGGCACTGCCACCTAGTCCAAGGGTTTTTAGGTCTTCGGCAGCGAGGCTGATCCGTTTAATGTGATCGCTAATGATTTGGGCATAGGCTTGGAACTCATCACCAAGGCGTACAGGCACAGCATCCTGTAAATGGGTGCGTCCTGATTTGACGATATTTGCAAAGGCGATCGCTTTAATCCGTAACTGCTCATCGAGATTTGCCAACGCAGGAAAAAGCACTTTGTCTAATGCCAATAATGCGCCGATCCTAATTGCGGTGGGGATCACATCATTGGTTGATTGCCCATAGTTCACATGGTCATTGGGATTGACGTTACTGTAATTGCCCTTAACATCACCCAAAATTTCGAGGGCGCGATTGGCGAGGACTTCATTAATATTCATGTGGTGCGATGTACCAGCCCCCGCCTGATAGACATCGACCACAAACTGATCGCGCAAATTGCCGTCTAAAATTTCATCCGCCGCGCCCGCGATCGCCATGCCCATCGCCACTGGGATGCATCCAAGCTCGGCATTCACCAACGCCGTAGCTTTTTTAATTAATAGACCAGCATCAACGTAGGTGGGCAGAGGCTTGAGTCCACTGATCTTAAAATTATTGATCGCCCTAACAGTCTGAATCCCGTAATAAACATCGTCAGGCAGGGACATCTCGCCCATGGAATCGCGTTCGGTTCTTGTCATAGTTTTGGTGTTTGGCTATTAGCAATTAGCTGTTAGCATTTAGCAATTTTGAATTTTATAGGAAGTTAGATTGAGTTGGAATTGCTTGTAAGTAACTAGATGCAATTTAATGGAAAACCCCAAAACCTGTGGCGCACGCGCAGCGTGCGCCACAGGTTTTGGCTTTGGGTTTTAATTGTGCCTAGCTACTTATAGCGCTTTGCAAGCAAGCGAGGTACGTAGGTTTGGTAATACCAATTGTTGTTTTTTTGTGATCGCCACGTCAAGCTTATCTAATATAAAAAAGAGGGAGATGACACTTAGTGTCGTCTCCCTCTTTTTTATAGCCAACCGTTGGTCATTGCTAGGTGTAGCGCTTGAAAACGAGTTCTAGACTTGAGTTTAGCCAAAATATTATTGATATGAAACTTGACTGTACTTTCGCTGATGACTAATTGTTGAGCGATATCACGATCGCGTAGTCCCTGAGTTAGCAATTGCATGATTTCCAGTTCGCGCTCTGATAGGGGATTGCTATTTTTAACAAAGGGAATCGCGATCGCTATTTGTAACTCCGTGGGATGGATATCGATTTTGCCACCCAAACTGGCTATAACTAGCAGTAATTCACCAAATAGCGATCGCAACCAATTTTGACGATGGGTTACTTGACTGCTAGCGATAATTGCTTCGAGGGATATATCGGTATCTGTATAAATAAGACGGAAGTAAGCTCCCCCCACTTGATTTAGAATCTCTGCCGATCTCAGAAATACATAGTCGATGGTCATACTCAAGGTTCGCTCGGTTCCCACAAGGGTTAATCGATTGGAGTTCAGCATCTGTGCTAACCGATCGGATAACGAATAATCCACAGCCAAGGGTGATGGCGTTTTGCTAGAACCAATTTGCATTTGCTGCTGGTGGCTAAACGCGCTATTAATGGCGATCGCGGCGATTGTGCAGAGGATTCGTAAAAGTTCTAAAAACTCCGCCGACATCGGACGTAGGCTAAAAGTTGCCAGCACTCCCACGACTTTGCCCTTGATCTCTAAGGGGTAGCCCGCAAAGCCGCGAATATTATTAGCGATTGCCCAATTGCGATCACCCACCCAAGGCTCATCGGCTAAGTTATTACTCAAAAAAGAAACTCGATTTTGGGCAATTTTGCCAACTTTGTAGGCTCCCATCGGCACTTTGGCAAATTTTCCATCAAGGCGCGTATACATTCCTGACGAAGAAACCAGCTTTAGATAGTCACGATCTGGCTCTAACAACCACACCCGCACAAAGGCACAGTCACAGCGTTTTACAATTCCATCGGTCAAATGGCGAGCGATCGCCTCTGGATCAAGGCAACCCGAAAAAGTCTCGGCGATTTCTGTTCCTTGCCGCAGATTAAACAGTAACCTAGTCGGATCAATAGCCTGAGACATCGGCTTAGTATTTTAAATTTCTGTAAAAGATGAGTGACGGTGCTTCGCGCCGCCACTCACTTTCTGAATCATAAGTTCATTGACTCGTAGATTGACCTATAGCTATGTATATCAAGCTACGAAACACACCCTCAAAGAAAAGAAGTCTCGCATTGCGAGACTTCTTTTCTTTGGATTTGCGCTTAATAAAGCGTTTTCCAACTAACAGATTGCTCTGCAATTTGTTAGTTAGGACTAGGATTGTCGGAGCTAGTGGATTCAGGTGAACTCTCAGGACTTGGTTCTGTAGTTGCTTCTGGTGTGACTTGGGGTGTTTCCTCGCTCTTTGGGGAGCTTTCAGGAGTAGCGGTAGGTGGCGAATTGGTGGGTAGAGGTTGTGGTTGGGTGGGTGCTGTTTGGACAGGCTTAGGATCGGGCTTTGGCACAGGAATTAAGTACAAAGCGGCTGAAGCGATCGCTACACTGAGTACACCTGCGATCGCGGGCATGGCTTTTACCGTCATGGGTGATTGCGATCGATAATCGTCAATATGCGTGATCAACTTTAAATCGGTTAAGGTTTGGGAGTCACAACATAAACGATCTAACCCTTCCATTAGATCAAACAGTTGAATCGTATTCAGTTTGATTTGAATATTTTGAGAGCTTGTGTATTCAGACTCGCCTAACGAAACCGACAGAATATGTAAATGTTTGCCTTCAGGCTCTAACCGAACCTGTTGATCGGGAATTGCTACAGACGTATTACTACTCAATGCTTGGGCATAAGCGCCCACTACTTTAATTAGAGATTTGAGTAAGTCTAGACCACCTGTGATCGGTTCAGGATGATGATTGAAGCGGCAGCCAAAGTTAGTCAAAATTGAGAGGACATCGCCACTGGTACTGATTCCTTCAATATTTAAAGAGCAGCTTGGTAGGTTATAACTACGTTGCATCATTAGTTAGTCGCTCCGTCAAACAAGCTATTCCACAAACGATATTCTCCAGCTAATCCGCTACATAACAACAATCGCGTTAGCAAGTGCAAAGCTAACTCACGAATTTCTGTTGGTGCCAGAGGTGAAGGTGATTGCATTCGACCCACGTACAAAGATCTAAATCGCTCAAGGTAAGCTTCTAAAAAAGCTTGATTTTGCTGTAACCCCAAGGCTTCAATCTTGCCTTCAAGCATTTGCTGATGCGTACTTAGCAATAGTCTTAAGCCAGTATCTAATTGCTTGGCGATCGTGCAAATGATCTTAACTAAAGCCTTTAGCTCATCACTAGTTAAGCTTGCCCGTTGATAATTGCGCCTCAGTGGGTTCGTGTTGCGTAACCGCCAAAAAGCAACACGACTAGGAATCGTTTTTTCTAAACCTAATTGCTCAATCAGTACAAGCATTACTTCAACTGCTTCTAAATCCAGCGCCTCGATCGCTAGAAGCAGGTGGTCAACATCCATACGGACACTGCGGGGACAACCCCGAACAAAGTCCTTAGGAAAGTGTAAATCGAGGTTTGGTGGGGCAGAAATGTTTAACTGCATAATTCGCAGTGAAGTCTTACCTAATAGAGTTTATCCGATGGGATGTTTGACAAGTTAGTTGGCTTTCAGCTACAAGCCTCAAGAAACCATGCCCGTAGCTGACGGCTTTAACCTTAAGCTTGGCGAGAGTAGTACTCAATAACCAATAGTTCGTTCACTTGCAATGCTACCCATTCACGCTCAACAACACCATTGACCTTACCAGTCAACTTTGCTTTGTCAAACTCTAAATGGCTAGGAATGTTAGACAATCCTGGAAATTCAAGGTTGCGTTCAACAATCTTACGAGATTTTTCATTGTCCTTAACGCTGATGACTTCACCAGGGCGGCAACCGTAGCTAGGAATGGTGACACTCTTACCATTGATGGTGATGTGACCATGATTGACAAGTTGACGCGCGGCTGGAATTGTCGGTGCAAACCCCATTCTAAAAACTGTGTTATCGAGACGCATCTCAAGAAGTTGCAGTAGTACTAACCCCGTAGAACCCTTAACTCTTCTAGCTCGGCGCACATAGCGCAGCATTTGAGTTTCGGTAAGTCCGTAGTTAAAACGTAGCTTTTGCTTTTCTTCAAGGCGGACGGCATATTCAGAGCGCTTTTTGCGATCTTGACCATGTTGTCCAGGTGGATATGCGTGCTTAGGTTGCTTGCGGCTGAGACCAGGGAGTTCTCCCAGTCTTCTGACGATTCTGAGGCGCGGACCTCTATAACGGGACATAGCTCCTTCCTTATTACTGTTGAAAACTTGACAGCCTATCTAGTATATGGCAACTTTGCCAAAAATCTTGATCAAATTATGAAGCTGTCACAAAACCCAAAAGAGCGATCGCGCCGCGATCGCTCTTTTGGGTTTTGATTTGTCCTCGCTGATTCAATTTCTCCAATTTATGAGGGCGCGGCGAAGCCGCGCCCTCATAAATTGGAGAAGCTGTAGTCACTAAAACTTCAAAATTAGGATTGTAATTAAAAATACTAACTACCAATACTATGATTAGAGGCGTAAGTAACCTAGAAAATCTAAATTTGAATTGGCAATCATGCAAGTATTAGAAATTAATGGTGACAAATTTCAATCGGAGACTTTGGTTGAAAAGATTTTTGCCTATGGTATGATGCCCCAGCTAATCAAAGAGATGATCCTCGATCGCTGCACCGCCGATGTAACGCTAAATGCTGATGAACAAAAGGCAGCCGCCCAACAGATCTTTCAGCAGTTGGGGATTGACTCTGACGAAAAGCTGGCAGCTTGGCTAAAGCAGCAGCACATGACTGCACCTCAATTGATCGCTAGGGCAGAGCGATCGCTAAAATTGGCTAAGTTCAAGCAGGAGACTTGGGGAAGTCGGGTCAATTCTTCTTTCTTAGAAAGAAAGCAAAAGCTGGATCGTGTAATTTACTCATTAATATGCACTAAAGACTTTTGCGTAGCCCAAGAATTATATTTTCGAGTCAAGGATGGGGAGCAGTCCTTTGATGAGCTTGCACGGGAGTTTTCGCAGGGTCCTGAAGCGCAAACGGGCGGGTTAATTGGTCCTGTGGAAATCGGATCAATTCATCCTAATTTAGCGAAAATGTTGCTTTCTAGTGATGTGGGACAGTTGCAGACTCCCACCGTAATCGGCGATTGGATTGTGTTAGTAAGGCTAGAGAAATTGTTGCCCGCTACCCTTGATGAGGCAATGCAGCAAAGGTTAATCGAAGAAAACTTTAGTAAGTGGCTCGATGAAAATGTGGTGCAGCAAATGGGTACTTTAGTTGTTCATAACTAAAGAGCAGAAACTTTGGTGTTAAAAATCCCCGACCAATTTACATTATATCGGTGGGGGATTTTTGTAGAAACTGGCTAGAGCTTAGGGTGGGGGAGTCGCCCCCCTTGCCACCGCTATGTTCAAAAACTCTTGTAATCCACACACTAGGTGGTCGATATACAGGCTGATTCATCACGATTAACCGCCCTAGATATAAAAGTGTTCAAGAGCTTTTAAAGTTTGAAGTTCGATATTGTATGTATGGTTTTCAAATATCACAGTCTCATCTTGAAATGTTCTGAGTAGCTTGGCTTAATTAAAACCTAAAACCAGAGGTTGTTCCGCCCGCGTAGCGGGCGGAACAACCTTCTTGGTTTTTAGTTTACTTATGCCTAACTACTTACTCAAGTAGAAATTGTTACTGGGTCAATCTTTTTCTATGGAAGTACTCAATAAAGCTACCGCTACAGATAACCCATAAGCCAATACTAATCTGGGAAAGTTATTTTCTACTGATTTCCAATGAGGAATGTTGATAGGCTCGTTTCTCGGCAAATTCTCTAGAAAAATTTGAAGATTAGAATAGCAGCTAGCTCCTTGTGACCATCCATAGCAATTTCCAGGCGAAGCGAGCATAGTCGCAACTTGCAGTACTAAAGCGATGCTCCAACTCCAGTATTTTATGCGTGCTTCTCTGGTACGATTTTGCCAAACAATAAGCCACCAAACTAACAAAATAATTGCATAGATTGGAAGGAGCATTAATCCATAAGTTATCCAACCAAGACTGGTAAAAGACGTGATCAAAAATAGGATAAAACTCACGAAAATATAAACCGTTAATGCCCAACCAAGTTTAACCATCGCGATGTTCCTTTAACATCAAACTTAATATCCATGAAGGCAATTAGAAGTATCTCTAACAATCGGTCTTTGTGTTTAGGCTAACGACTCCGTTCACCCGCTACTAACAACCTTTCAGACTTACCGACCAACTTGATACGGTCGGTGTGCAAAGGGATTGTTAGTTTGCTGGTACGGACTCAATATTGGCTATGCCAAACTATAACTCTTTGCAGACTCTAGCGAAATGTCTGGAAGATGACAAAGCATCTCATCCCACGTACTCTGTGATTGCAATGCCTCCACAATAATCTGAAGTGGTTCGCTAAGGATCACTGGAAAATCTGCTTCTTCAGGAAGCTGAATCTTAAACGCTAACTTCTCTTGAGGTGGCATGAACTGAGCATCGATTCCTTCTTTATTACCTCTTGCATCAACCCGATACCAACCAATTTCGGTTAAATGGATTGCATTAAACCCGTGCAGGCTGTAGGGCGCACCTTTATCATCAACACTCAATCGCTGATAACAAAAACCGACTGGAATCTGATTTGCCCGTAATAGTGCCGCCAGCAAATGGCTCTTAGCAAAGCAGTAACCTGTTTTGTGGTGAAGTACATCTGATGCTCGGCAAGTCACAGGATTCATTTGATAGTCATAACTATGACAAATCTCATCTCGTACCCACTCAAAACACGCCTTTGCGATCGCCACTGGAGTTCCCAATCCCGATGCAATTTGCTTGGCACATCCCAAGACATGCGGGTGCTTCCAGTCGATGACTTCACTAACCTTCAAATACTCTTCCATAGCAACCAGTACGAATACTTCGATCTCAACTTTAAGAACCTTGTCAGTAATTTGAAACTACTGCCATCACCCTTAACGAAGCCAGCTAACGGCAAGACGCAGTGGTGGCAAGTACGCCACCAGCACTTATAAACAGCCCGTTGCAGCGATGTGTTAGCTTGCGCTCTTTGGCGATCGCCCGTCTGTCACAACACAAATATAGTTCTATGCGATGACTATAATATTTTCTACATCCACAAGTTTAGCGAATGGGTTCTGCCTTCGCTCTTTAGCTAACCATGTCTCACGATTCTTCATCAGCGCGATCGCCCCTGGTTAAAACCATTCTGGTTCTCTGCCTCAGCCTACTGAGCCTGTTTGTACTGGTTCTAACCACTGGCATGATGGTTATTTGCAGTTTCTTTATTACCAATCCTGACCTCTATCCTGGTGATATCGGCGATCGTGCGGCAACCTATCTTGGTTTCATAGCTGTCGGAAGCTGTTTATTGGAGTGGGTCTTCGTTTGGCTGTTGGTTCGCTATCGCTGGATGGCTCGTTCAACTGGGAAGTGGTTAGTGTACTGTAGCTGGGCGATCGCCGCTTTGAATGGGGTGCTGTTGCTCATTCCTTTAGTCGCCTGGAGCGATCGTTGAGACGCTAACGCTGTAGGACTTGAAACTTGGGCGATCGCCTGTAAGAGCGCAACTTCTCGCTGTGGGGGCGATCGCCCCCACAGCGAGAAGTACCAAGGTCTTCAGCTTCCCAACGCCTCGATAACTCTATTGCGGAAGCTAGCTAACGTTCTTGGTCAGAGGTTTTGTGTGATCTTTCCTATACAGCAAGCGGTTTCGGGAAATCCGCTGCACCTGAGTTGTTATGCCGTGCTATCCACGATGACAAAGTTATTTTAATCTCACTTCTTTGCGTCAGCGAGTCTTGTCCTTACTAACTTTTTCTTCTTCCAGTTTTTCAAGGAGAGAAATAGATCTTTAGGGTTTAAGGATGGAGCTTTGCCCCCAAAAACTATTTGCAGCAAGAAGTTCAGTAGGAACCATGCAAAAGTGACTATATAAATAGTAGGCTCAAGCCAATCCCAACCACCTGGTTGTGCAATGATCCAAGAGCTGAAAGCAAAAAGGAATAACAGGACTCCTAGATAAGAGAGTGACCAAAATATAGCAAAATCATTAGCAATTTTATCCTCAAGAGAATTCCGTTCGTTTTCCAACATGCTGAAATCAGCTTGAAGACGATTGAATTCATTCTCAGTGACAATTGAAGTTTCATTTACAATAATTTTGTTTTCTGTATGAGGGGTTTCTGCGAGACAAGTAAATCCGTATGTTTTTCTATAAATCAAATTATGAACCAAGTCACGTTCATCAAAGTCACGTTTTTTGAACAGCTCAAACGAATATATATCACTAATATTTTTAAATCTTAAAATAGTGTACACATCAACCAAATAGCTTTTAGCAACTGCGGTTACGTCAAATATGTATTTAAATGAGTCAGTAGAACGTATCAAGCTCGAAATCTCTTCTCCTAAAATTTGATAGTCTAAAACTTTAGTTTCAAGCGTCAGCCTCTTTAGATCGTCATATCTTTGACGATCGGCAGGCTCTATTTGAATATCTAAGAGAGTTAGTTGATCATCCACTTTTTTAGGATATTTACTTCTACATAGATTGTCGAGTAAATCAGAGATGTTTTGCCTTAACCTTTCCAACTTTCCAATTTCTGTAGGTATCCTGCCTCGATCTTCTGTTATGCCAACCAAGGTAACCTGACTAAGAGACCTATAATTTGCGTTGCAATGTGCAATCACATTGATATAAGGATCAGGAATCTCAGAGGTTACAAATATATAAAGTTTAGTCTGCTTCATTGAAGCATTTTGAGTACCAATTCCTTCACTAGTCAATAAAACCCCTCCCTTATTTTGTTGTTTGACACTCATGAGGTTAGTAATCGCTTGATTTACACTGTCACCAGCTCCACAGCTCATAGATAAACCAGTGAAGTTATTAAAAATATTTAAGACTTCTTGTAGAAAGGCATAATCATTAACCGTTGCGTCATATTTAATTAGAACGTCATCTCCACCAGCAATTATTAATTCTGCACCTTTTCTTGACCTAATAAAGAGTTCAATTTGAAAAATTGCTAGTTTAATGCTTTCTGATAAATGTGTTGCCTCTTTAACTCTGCCGCTATTTAGCAAATTTTCTATAGCATTACCGATATTATCTCCATCGAAAAATGCATACCTTACTGTCCGCAGCTCAAATTTGCTGAGTGAGTTTATAAGAAGTTGCATATCAAAGCACAATCTATGACAGTTTATTTTTGGTAAGCTACCCATCTGTAACACTAGAAGCAATACCTCATCAATAACCTCTTGCTACTTTGTATAGAACACAACAAGATGATTTTTGGTTGCGCCTCAACCGATGACTAAGCGTCATAACTATGTACTAGAGGGAAAAATTTTATCTAAACTGACTATAGGCGATTTAGCCTGAATGTCAAATTTCTGTCTAAATACCCCATACGTCATGTTACGCGGAAATTTTCTATCTAACCACCCAAATAGTGGGTTAGCTCGATTAAATCGAGTATTATTTACACTGTTTATTTAGTTATGCAGTCTGAGCCGCCGCCTCGAAAGCTATTGGATCGGGTACGGGATCAAGTATGAGTTAAGCATTACTCCTATCGCACCGAAGAGACCTATGTGCAGTGAATTAGGCGATTTACAATTCCTTTCAACATACAGAAAATCATCCCAAAGTTTAAACTGTTTACACCTTGGCATTACAGCTAGTCTTAACGCACAAACTTGAGGCTTTCTGTATTTTTAACAAAGATATCGGTGAATAGGCTCATGACCGTGCGATCGCGTATTTTGATATTTGCGGTTAGAGACATTCCCGACTGCAAACGAATTTCGCGTCCGTTGATATTCAAAGACTGACGTTCTAGTTGCACCTTGGCAGGAAATCGATAGTTAGGATTAGCTTGATCGGGGGGTAGGGCATCAGAACCAATCCAAGTCAATTTGCCTTTAACATCACCAAACTCACTGAAAGGGAAAGAATCAACGCGCACATCGACAGGCATATTTTCTTTAACAAAGCCAATATCTTGGTTGGTAATGAAAACCTTGGCAACTAGCTGATCGTCAGGCACGATCTTGAGAACGCTCTCAGAAGTATTGGTGTTTGCCACATAGCCTAAACCTGCCTTGAGATCGAACACAGTGCCAGCAACAGGAGCGCGTAACTCTTGATATTGCAAGGCAACTTCGGCTTGTCTGATTTGCCCTTCAATCTCCGTAAGTCGCTTACCGTTATCCACCAAGGCTCTAGTAAATTGACTATCAATTTCGGCTATGCGCTTGGCATTGTCGCCGATTTGGGTGGTCAGCTCTTTGCGGCTACTGTCAAAGGTATTAGTCAGGCGCGATCGCTTTTCGGCAATTTCCGCTTGAAGTCGCATTTCTTCTTGTTCGAGCTGTCGAATCTCAGATTCTGTATTTTGGACTTCTTCTTGCTGCTTAAGATATTGAATTTTAGAAATTCCACCCTCATCTGCAACAGCCTTAATGTCATTGAGGATTCCTCGATTAATCGCTAGTGCGTCTTGGCGACCAGCTTTTCTGGTTCTCACTTGATTTAACTGTTCGACAGATTGCGTAATGCTGGATTCAGCAGCTTGCGATCGCGAGCTGAGTTCGGCTTGATTAGCCACTAAACGATCTTGCTGATCACCTGAGAGATCAGCGCCGCCGCCATTAACTTGGATGCGATAGAGTTGGGTTTCTGAGGCAAGGGCTTCACGACTGCGTGCTAAAGCGATGACTTCCGCAGGAATTGCCGCAACGGCTGATGAGGCAATGGGTGGGCGATCGCCATTCAAAATTGATAGATAAAATTGATTTTCTGCTTGCAGATTTTGACGCAGCTTTTGCAGTGATTCTAATTGCGCCTTTGTGGCAGTTGAATCAATTCGTAGGAGTACTTGCCCTGCCTCAACGCGCTCCCCATCCTTGACCAAAATCTCTTTTAATACCCCATTGGCAGGGGTTTTGATTTCTTTCACCGATCCTGTTGGCTCCAGTTTTCCCAACGCTGGGACTGACTCTTCGATTCTGGCAACTGATGCCCAAATTAAACCAAAGCTAACTGAACCAATTAATGTCCAGAGAATTGCCTGTGTCCATTTTGGTGATTGCTTCAGCACAAGGGGCTGATCAAAAGTCTGTACCGCGATCGCTCTGCTCTCATTGGCAACTAAGGCGCTGCTGTCATCAGGATTTTGAGCAACTAAGGCATCAGTCTTGATTTTGACCCCCTGATTGTTGGAATTGCGATCGTCAGATTGATTACTGCCATTTAACATATCGATTTACCTTGTTTCAGTTTGTTGTAAGTGCTGTAAGGGGCTATCCCAAAGTTATGACTCTCCCGCCGCTTCCTGCTGGCGGTAGAGGGTGTAGTAGCGCTCTCGCATCGCCATCAACTCCGTATGCGAACCCTGCTCGGCGACTCGACCACTATCCATGACCAAGATCAAGTCAGCACTGTGAATGGTGGCGAGACGGTGGGTAATGAAAAATACAGTGCGTCCCCGAAACTCTTCAGCTAGATTAAGGCACACTTGCCGCTCCGTGTTGTAGTCAAGGGCGCTAGTGGCTTCGTCAAGAATTAATAATTGAGGCTTTTGTAAAACTGTACGGGCGATCGCAACTCGCTGTCTTTGCCCACCAGAGAGGGACGCCCCGCGTTCGCCCACTCTCGTTTCATAGCCTTGCGGCAAACTCATAATGAAGTCATGGGCGCAAGCAATACGAGCCGCATCAATAATTTCTTCGGGAGTAGCATCAGGGTTCGTCAGCGCAATATTTTCTTGAACCGTGCCATCAAATAGCAAAGTGTCTTGCAAAACTACCCCAATCTGACGACGTAATGAATAAAGCTCAACCTTACTCACATCATAGTCATCAACTAAAATCCTGCCTGATTCGGGCTCATAGAGTCGGGATAGCAGCTTTGTCAATGTACTCTTACCAGCACCACTGGCTCCGACCACACCCACAAATTTTCCTGCGGGAACTTCGAGACTGACGTTATTTAGCTGCAAACTACCATTAGCCGCAAAACGGAAGTTCACGTTTTCATAACGCACATGACCGATGATCGCTGGCATAGGAATATTGCGGCGACCCGCTTCTTCTTGCTCTTGGGGATAATTAATAATATCGCTGAGTCGCTCAAGGGATAGGGCTGTCTCTTGGAAGTTTTGCCAAAGCTGAATCAGGCGCAATAAGGGTGTTGTGGTGTAGCCTGCAATGATTCTAAAGGCGATCAGTTGTCCTAGGGAAAGCTGATTGGCAAGTACCAGATATGCACCGACCCAGAGTAATAACAGATTGGAAAATTGATTTAAAAATTGGCTGGTTGAGCCTGCGGTGGTAGAAGTAACAACGGTTTTGAATCCGTCAGATACATACCTAGCATAGCGACGCTGCCATTCCCAGCGTGACTTTAACTCAATACTCTGTGCTTTGACCGTCTGAATCCCCGAGAGTACTTCCACTAAATAGGACTGTGTAGCAGCATTACGTTCAGCTTTACTGCGTAACTGTCCCCGAATAATCGGCGCGACAATAAAGGTAAGTAAGGCAAATAAAGGCACAGTGCCAAGCGCCACAAGGGTTAGCAGCCAGCTATAGCAGATCATCACTACTATATATATGACTGAAAAAACTGCATCTAGTACAACGGTCAATGCTGTACCTGTTAAGAATTGACGAATATTCTCAAGTTCACCAATACGGCTTGACAGTTCCCCGACCGATCGCTTTTCAAAATAGCGCAAAGGTAATCTGACTAGATGGTCAATCGTTTCCGAGCCAAGGGTTAGGTCAATGCGGTTAGTAGTATTAACAAACAAGTAAGTCCGCAGGGCGCTAATGATCGCTTCAAATACGGCAACTGTGACTAGCAAAATTCCTAGGGTGTTTAAAGTTGCTGGAGCATTTTGGTTAATGACTTTATCGATAATTACCTGAGTAATCAAAGGATTAGCCAAGCCCAGCAACTGCACAAAGAAAGAAGCAACTAGGACAGTAATTAAGGTGTTTTTGTAACGCCTTAAAGATGGTAAGAACCAAGACAAGCCAAATTTCTGTTGCGGCGTATCTTTAGTGGGTTTAATTAATAAAATCTGCCCAGAGTCCCCCCACAGGTCAGCAAATTGAGCCGTTTTCTTAGTGACAATACCCTGCTCAGGGATACCCAGTACTAACTCGCGATCGCTAGCTTTGTACAGTACTGCAAAGGTATCTTGCCAAGGAATCATCGCAGGAGTGGGAACTTGAGCGATCGAGCTAGCGGGAATGGTGATCAGTTGCCCATTTAGTCCCATTAATTCGGCGATCGCCCCACATAGTTGCAAAGATAATTTCGGGGTACGCAAAAACTGAGCATCAATTGCCCGCTTGACCACATGGCGATAAAAGGGAAGTTGCCAATATTTCGCCAGCATTTGAAAACAAGCTAGGGAAGCATCCACTGGTCCACGACCATAAAAGTGCGGATAATCGGTACCTTTGGGGTCGGGACGTTCGCCCACCGATGGCAGTTCGGGCGCGTAGGGAATATCAAGAGCCGTCAATGTGGGTATTTCTTCCACAACTTCAGCTTTGACGGCAAAAGTATCCCGCAAGCCAATTAATCTCGCGTACCCTCCCTGTGGCACTTCTATAAAATCATTGCTACCGAGAGAGTTAATTGGCTCAATGCGACTGCCCACTGGCGGCGCAAAATTTTCGCCACCACTGACTAACCACACAAAGTCTCGATCTAACTTCGATAGCGGTATCTTCCCCGAAGACAGATTCATGACCACGGCATCGGGCAGGGCTTCTCTAGTGAGTTGAGCAATATTGCCTAGTGCTTGCGCTCTGCGTGACATTTCGGCAGCAAGCAGATCAAAAACTTCGATGGATGAAGGCTTATCAACAAAGGCTGCTTTAAAAGCTGAGTCGCGATCGCAAAATCTTAAAAAATCTTCAGCATCAAGAGCCAAACAGGTACTCTCAGATGATGCGATCACAGTTTCGCAAGAGACGTTGCGGATTAGGCTTAACCAACCAACAACTGCACCAGACTTAATAACTTCTATGGTGCTAGGGGATGCTTCTTGGGGAGGCTGCCCTAACAATCTCGCCTGCCCCGTCATTAAAAATAAAACCTGCGCGGGCATGGTTTCCTTCCGCAAAATCACCTGTCCCATCCGATAGCGAAGTGGCTGTAGTCTCTCACTAAGCTCTCTGAGGGTGAGTCGATCAATTGCTCTTAACTCTGGAACGCTAAGCAAAAAATCTTGAATGGGATCGGTTATAGCTGTCATGAATGCATCTACTGAGAGGATTTAGACTGTAATAGTCATACTTACACTAATACAAGTTTCGTCTTAGTAAGTTAAGCCTTCTTTAAGGAATAGCCCAAAATGTCAAAAGAGAGAGCTTAATTAGGCTCTCTCTTTTAATTTTTAAACTAAAAGCGCGGCGAAGCCGCGCTTTTGGTTTTTTGAGATTTAAGCGCAAAGTGCTGTCATCTATCTATACAGATTGCTTTTTGCTGAGTAAGCGCTTGCCACCCAATGCACCAGCAGCGAGGATACCCAAAACAAATCCAGGTACAGGAACTGGTCTTGGTGGGTTTGGAATGCTAACGAAAGAGTCACTACCTTGTGCATTCGCTCCGATCGATTGAATGCGATAGCCAACACGCAAACTACCATCGTTGATTGCAGCTATTACATCGGCAAAGTTAGCACTTGCAAACAGAACACCGAGGGATTCGCCTTCTTGAATACCCCTTACATTCCCATTGCCATTCTGCCATGAGAAAACATAGTCACTAGTGAAGGCAGGGTTCAACTTGTTACCCTGAGCTAAGTTGTCGTTACCTAACCCACCTGAAAATACAACAGTACCAGAGTTGCCACTATTTACTGTAATCGTATTATTAGCGCCAAGCAGCGTAGTTGAACCATCAATAAAAACTCTACTGATAAAGGCGGCAGTAGAAGGAGACGAATTGGTTAAAAACTTGAAATCAAATTTTGTCCCAGATCCTGATTCATTGACATCAAATTTCAGAGAAGGAGCAAGATCATCACCAGATTGTTCACCAGCACTAGTTGCGGGAATGTTGGCAAAATCAAAAGTTGCTGCAGATGCAGCAATAGGAACAACGCTCAAAGACGTAGCGATCGCAGCTGCAGATATTAGTTTAGATAGATTGCGTGTCATAGGATTTGTTAGGTATGCACTTAAACTTGCTCTAAGTTAGCTTACCCTAGCTCCACTTTTTATTTGACTGCAAAAGATATCAATAAAGTTATACAGAAGTTATACATTCATTTATTAAGTCTGAGTTGTGGGCATACATCACTTTTCACTGACTTGAAACTTAACGAATTTTTGGCGTATCACCCTGAAGCAAGACCTTTCGTTAAATCAACTATGGCTATGATTTCGTTCAATCAAACTTGTGCGTATGAAGTCATAGCCCAACCGACTACAGATCGCTGGAACAAAAAATAAATTTTTGTTAAGCAAAATTTGAGTGATGACTTTGGCGTGGTTTGGGGTGATGCATCATAACTTGTCTCCAGACAAAGGTTTGAGCAATTTGAAAGCATTCTAAACAATTGTTACAAACTCTCAAGGGAGTCACAAACCTAAACCTATAATTACGTCTATCGAGGCGAAGATGCTCTTGTAAAGCTGCTCTTATTTTATTTATAGATTCTGCCCAATGGGAGATCTCGCCTAAATCGTTTAATCTACTTTGTCTTAACAGTCTGAGAGAGGAAAATTTACATGACAATGACTCCTCAAAAGCCAGACACAGAGGTAAAGGTACTGGTTGATCGTGACGTAGTTCCAACTTCTTTCGAGAAGTGGGGACAACCTGGTCACTTTGATCGCACCTTAAAGAAGGGACCAAAGACAACCACATGGATTTGGGATCTTCATGCCAATGTGCATGACTTTGACAGTTTCACAACCGAAGAAGATACTGCTCGTAAGATCTTCTCTGCTCACTTTGGGCATTTGGGTATTATCTTTATTTGGCTTAGTGGTATGTACTACCACGGCGCGAAATTCTCTAATTACACCGCATGGTTAACTGATCCCGTTGGGATCAAGCCCAGCGCTCAGGTAGTTTGGGACGTTGTAGGTCAAGACATCTTGAACGGCGACGTTGGCGGCGGTTTCCAAGGTATTCAAATCACTTCTGGTTTGTTCCATCTTTGGAGAGCATCTGGTATCACCACCGAGTATCAACTCCTCTGCACCGCAATTGGCGGCTTGGTGATGGCAGGATTAATGTTCTTCGCTGGTTGGTTCCACTACCACAAGGCAGCTCCTAAACTTGAGTGGTTTAAGAACGTTGAATCGATGATGAACCACCATTTGGCTGGTTTGCTCGGTTTAGGTTCTCTGTCTTGGGCAGGTCACCAAATCCATGTATCGATTCCTATCAACTACTACATGGACAAGGGTGTACCTCTTGATCAGATTCCTGCTCCCCATGAGTTCATCCTCAACCCTTCATTGATGGCGGATATCTTCCCTAGCTTTGCTCAGGGCTTAACACCTTTCTTTACTTTGAACTGGGGTGTTTATGCAGATTTCCTAACCTTTAAGGGTGGTTTGAATCCTCAAACTGGCGCTTTATGGCTAACTGACCAAGCTCACCACCACCTTGCGATCGCGACACTTTTCATCATCGCTGGACATATGTACCGCACCAACTGGGGTATCGGTCACAGCATGAAGCAAATCCTCGAAGCTCACAAGGGTCCTCTAACAGGTGAAGGTCACAAGGGTCTATACGAAATCCTGACTTCTTCTTGGCACGCACAGCTTGCAGTTAACTTGGCAATGTTGGGTTCTTTGACCATCATCGTTGCTCAGCATATGTATGCAATGCCTGCTTATCCTTATATTGCGATCGACTACGCTACTCAAGTTTCTCTATTCACACACCACATGTGGATTGGCGGCTTCTGTATTTGTGGTGCGGCAGCTCACGCAGGTATCTTCATGGTTCGCGATTACGATCCTGCCAAGAACGTAAACAACTTGCTTGATCGGATGTTGCGTCAGCGTGATGCCCTCATTTCTCACCTCAACTGGGTTTGTATTTTCCTCGGCTTCCACAGCTTTGGTCTGTACATCCACAACGACACCATGCGTGCATTGGGTCGTCCTCAAGATATGTTCTCTGACACTGCTATTCAGTTGAAGCCTGTCTTCGCAAACTGGATTCAAGGTATTCACACCGCTGCTGCTGGTACTACTGCACCCTACGCAACTGCTGGCGTTAGCCCCATTTTTGGTGGTGAAAACCTAGTTGTTGGTGGCAAGGTAGCAATGGCTCACATGGCTTTGGGAACTGCTGATTTCATGGTTCACCATATCCATGCCTTCACCATTCACGTCACCGTCTTAATCTTGTTGAAAGGCGTGCTTTATGCCCGTAGCTCTCGCTTGATTCCTGACAAAGCAGAACTCGGTTTCCGCTTCCCTTGTGACGGTCCTGGTCGTGGCGGCACTTGCCAAGTTTCGGCATGGGATCACGTATTCCTAGGTCTGTTCTGGATGTACAACTGTATCTCAGTCGTTATCTTCCACTTCTCTTGGAAAATGCAGTCTGACATCTTCGGTACTGTTGATGCTGCTGGAAACGTAACTAATATGGCTGGTGGCAACTTTGCACAGAGTGCATTGACCATTAATGGTTGGTTGCGTGACTTCTTGTGGGCACAGGCCTCTAATGTAATTCAATCCTACGGTTCGGCTTTGTCGGCTTACGGTTTGATCTTCTTGGGCGCTCACTTTATCTGGGCATTCAGCCTCATGTTCCTATTCAGTGGTCGCGGCTACTGGCAAGAACTTATTGAGTCGATCGTATGGGCACATAACAAGCTCAACGTCGCTCCTGCTATCTCTCCTCGCGCTTTGAGCATTACTCAAGGTCGTGCAGTAGGTCTAGCTCACTACCTATTAGGTGGAATTGCCACAACTTGGGCGTTCTTCCTAGCCCGCTTCGGTGCACTTGGGTAAACTGGCTTAAATTTGAACGGAGAAATTGAAGTAAAAATGGCAACGAAATTTCCTAAGTTTAGCCAGGCTCTCGCAGAAGATCCGACAACTCGTCGGATTTGGTATGCGATCGCCACAGCGAATGACTTTGAAAGCCATGATGGTGTTACTGAAGAAAGTCTTTACCAAAAGATCTTTGCTTCCCACTTTGGACACCTAGCGATCATCTTCCTGTGGACATCTGGCAACCTGTTTCACGTAGCGTGGCAGGGTAACTTCGAGCAATGGATCAAGAATCCTCTCACCACACGTCCTGTCGCCCATGCGATTTGGGATCCTCACTTTGGTAAGGCAGCAGTTGATGCTTACACTCAAACTGATCTTGCTGGACCTGTTAACGTTGCTTACTCTGGTGTTTACCACTGGTGGTACACCATCGGTATGCGTACCAATGCTGAGCTATTCACTGGCGCTATTTGGATGCTAGTATTTGCCGCCGTCCTGCTCTTTGCAGGTTGGTTGCACCTACAGCCCAGCTTCCGTCCTAGCCTCTCTTGGTTCAAGAATGCTGAGTCTCGCCTCAACCACCACTTGGCTGGTTTATTTGGTGCAAGCTCCTTGGCATGGACTGGTCACATGGTTCACGTTGCGATTCCTGAATCTCGCGGTATCCATGTCGGTTGGGATAACTTTTTGAGCGTTCCTCCTCACCCAGCAGGGCTTGCGCCTTTCTTTACTGGTAACTGGGGTGTATATGCTCAGAATCCTGATACCGCAGGTCATATCTTTGGAACTTCTGAGGGTGCTGGCACTGCTATCTTGACCTTCTTGGGTGGCTTCCATCCTCAAACCGAGTCTCTTTGGATGACTGACATTGCCCATCACCACTTGGCGATCGCTGTGTTATTCATCATTGCTGGACATATGTACCGCACCAACTTTGGTATCGGTCACAGCATCAAAGACATCCTAAATGCTCACAATCCACCTAAAGGCACTCCCTTTGGTGGTCTTCTAGGAGCTGGTCACAAGGGCTTGTATGACACTGTTAACAATTCCTTGCACTTCCAACTCGGTCTTGCTCTTGCTTCTTTAGGTGTAATCACCTCATTGGTAGCACAGCATATGTACTCAATGCCTTCTTATGCTTTCATCGCTAAGGACTTCACCACTCAAGCTGCTCTATATACTCATCACCAATATATTGCTGGTTTCTTGATGGTTGGTGCATTTGCTCACGGTGCGATCTTCTTCGTTCGTGACTACGATCCTGAAGCTAACAAGAACAACGTGCTTGCACGTATGCTTGAGCATAAAGAAGCAATCATCTCTCACTTAAGCTGGGTATCTCTTTTCTTAGGCTTCCATACCCTTGGTATTTATGTTCACAACGACGTAATGCAAGCGTTTGGTACTCCTGAAAAGCAAATCTTGATCGAGCCTGTATTCGCACAGTGGATTCAAGCCGCTCAAGGTAAAGCTCTCTATGGCTTTGATGTACTCCTCTCTAATGCTGGTAGTATCCCCTCTAATGCTGGTGCTGCTTACCTTCCTGGTTGGTTGGCTGGTATCAACTCTGACAGTAACTCCTTGTTCCTCACCATTGGTCCTGGCGACTTCCTAGTTCACCATGCGATCGCTCTAGGTCTACACACCACCACCTTGATCTTGGTTAAAGGTGCATTGGATGCTCGTGGATCTAAGCTCATGCCAGATAAGAAAGACTTCGGCTACAGCTTCCCTTGCGACGGTCCTGGTCGTGGCGGTACTTGCGATATCTCTGCATGGGATTCCTTCTACCTCGCTATGTTCTGGATGTTGAACACCATCGGTTGGACAACCTTCTACTGGCACTGGAAACACCTCGGTGTATGGCAAGGCAACGTTGCTCAGTTCAACGAATCCTCTGTCACCATCATGGGCTGGCTCCGTGACTACCTATGGCTCAACTCTGCACAGTTGATCAACGGCTATAACCCCTATGGCATGAACAATATCTCTGTTTGGGCTTGGATGTTCCTCTTCGGACACCTAGTTTGGGCAACTGGATTCATGTTCTTGATCTCTTGGCGTGGTTATTGGCAAGAATTGATCGAAACCCTTGTATGGGCGCACCAACGCACTCCTCTTGCAAGTTTGGTTCAGTGGAAAGACAAGCCTGTGGCACTTTCCATCGTTCAGGCTCGTTTGGTTGGCTTGGCTCACTTCACGATTGGCTACATATTGACTTATGCTGCCTTCTTGATTGCCTCAACAGCAACTGCTTTCGGTTAATCTAGCTTGCTAGTTAAATAAAAAATCCCTCACAGAAATGTGGGGGATTTTTTATTTGGTATTCACCTGTCACTAACATTAGGATTATACAAATTTATAAAAGTTTGATTACGCTTTTATAAATTGAAAACCACGCTCTGTATAGATTCTCAGATAAAGGAATGGCTTTGCTAATTCCTTATCTGGTATTAGAACAATAAGAGAATAGCGATTGTAAAATTAAGCGTAAAGATTCAGACAACTGCTTCAAAAACATCAACAGAATTGTTTGAGTCTATTAACTAGGTTAAGAACTACAAGCTTGTGCCGCCTGCTACTCGCTGATTTACAGCTCTAGTTTAATGTATTGAAAACGAAACGATATAGGTAATCGCCCCATGACAGACTCTACCAAACTTAATTTTGCAGATGAGATTGTGCTAAGTCGTGATTTTATGACCTTATCGCAGCATGTTCTCACTCAAGTAGGTACATTCTCTGCCGAAGCCTATGATTTGAGTGCTCTAATGGGAAGGATTGGTTTAGCAGGTAAAACGATCGCCCGCCATCTTAGCCGCGCAGGACTAGTAGAAAACGTACTTGGCGTTACTGGTGAAGTAAATGTTCAAGGAGAAGCTGTTAAGAACATGGATCGCTATGCTAATCGTGTTTTTTTGAGGGCATTTGAGCAAAGTGGATTAGTTTGCCGTCTGGCTTCGGAAGAAATGGAAAAACCTTACTATATTCCAGAGAACTGTCCAATTGGTCGTTATACTTTGCTTTACGATCCTATTGATGGTTCTAGCAATATTGACGTAAATCTAGCGATCGGTTCAATATTTTCCATTAGGCAACAAGAAGGAAATGATGAATCTGGTGAAGCCTTAGATTTATTACAGTCTGGAAGGAAACAAATTGGTGCTGGCTACATACTCTATGGAACTAGCACAATGCTCGTTTACTCTCTTGGCAAAGGGGTTCACGCTTTTACCCTTGACCCTAGCATTGGTGAATTTATTCTGTCTCAAGAAAATATTTGTGTGCCAGAACAGGGTTCTGTTTACAGCGTTAATGAAGGGAATTTCTGGCAATGGGAAGAGCCTATGCGTGAATATATCCGCTATATCCATCGGCAGTCTGGTAATACGGCACGTTATTCGGGAGCTTTAGTTGCTGACATACATCGGATTTTATTTCAGGGCGGAGTGTTTCTCTATCCTGGTATGGTCGGTCATGAAGATGGCAAGCTACGCTTGCTATACGAGTCTGCGCCTTTAGCTTATCTAATGGAACAAGCTGGCGGTCGAGCTACTACAGGTAAGCAGGAAATTTTGGATGTAATTCCTAATCGCTTACACCATCGCACGCCATTAATTATCGGTAGTTCTGAAAATGTGAAAGTTGTAGAATCCTTTTTAAATAAGTAGTCCAAAGCAGCGCTTGGAGCTGATTTACAATCCAAAAAGTTTAAAAGAAGCAATGCCTTTAAGCTAATTCAGCGCATAGCTACCAGAGCAATAGTATTTCGCAAAGCCTCTATGCGATCTCTTTTGGCTTTCTTAGTAGCAATTAACTCAAATATAACAAGTTTTTTCCAAACGATTTGACATCTTGCTTGACACTTGAACTAGCAACTTGATTTGCATCTCAAGAAACTTAAAAACGTTGTTCAAGCAGGCTAAAAAGTATAGAGCAAACCATATGCAAACGATAAGTATTGCACTCAGTATCGAATATATACTGGGGCTCACAGTAGCGTACAGTTAAAAAATAAAAGTAGTTTATTTCTAAGGTTTGAAATAAGAATTTCCTTAGATCATTTCTAAGGGTTCTGATGCAATACGTTTGTTCTAAATGTCAAACTTTTCAATCTTACTTTTTTTAGCTATTTAAAATTCATCTAGTTTAATACTCCTCGTAAGAGGAAACATAAGGAGGCATTCGTGGATTTTTGGTCCTTATTTTTAATGGACTTCGTTAAGCAGTTGCAATCCCCAACACTCGGTTTTTTGATTGGTGGCATGATTATTGCCGCTCTCGGTAGCGAGTTGGTAATTCCTGAGTCGATTGTTACCATTATTGTATTCATGCTGCTTATCAAAATCGGTCTGACGGGTGGTATTGCGATTCGCAATTCCAATCTTACAGAAATGATTCTGCCCGTGATTTTTGCTGTAATAGTTGGCATTCTTGTTGTATTCATCGCACGCTATACATTGGCTAAACTGCCGAAGGTTAAAACTGTAGATGCGATCGCCACTGGTGGATTGTTTGGTGCAGTTAGTGGCTCTACTATGGCGGCTGCCCTTACACTACTTGAAGAACAAAAAGTTCCATACGAGGCATGGGCTGGGGCACTCTATCCCTTCATGGATATCCCTGCGCTCGTAACTGCAATCGTTGTAGCCAATATTTATCTCAACAATAAGAAACTTAAAGCAGCCGTTCTATCTACTGATCAGACTTCTTTAAGTGAGCCGCCCGATCAAAAAGAGTTACCCAACACTCGTCAGGAGTATCTCAACCAACAGAACAATACGGTCAATCGAGTCAAGATTTGGCCGATCGTCAAAGAAAGTCTCCAAGGATCTGCCCTATCAGCAATGTTGCTGGGCTTGGCTCTTGGCATATTCACCCAGCCAGAAAGTGTTTATAAAAGCTTCTACGACCCAGCATTCCGCGGCTTGCTATCGATCTTGATGTTGGTCATGGGTATGGAGGCTTGGTCAAGAATTGGCGAACTGCGTAAGGTTGCTCAATGGTACGTTGTTTATAGTGTTATTGCCCCGTTTATACATGGGCTGATCGCCTTCGGTCTCGGTATGATTGCCCACTACACCATGAACTTCAGCTTGGGTGGTGTTGTGGTCTTGGCGGTCATCGCCTCCTCCAGCTCAGATATTTCAGGACCACCCACTTTGCGAGCTGGTATCCCATCGGCTAATCCTTCCGCCTATATTGGCGCTTCTACAGCCATCGGTACGCCAGTTGCGATCGGCTTGTGTATACCGCTCTTTATTGGGATGGCTCAGGCTCTATCGATGGCTGGTAAGTAATTCTAGATAGGTCGGATTGTATTGTTGATACACCGATCTAACACATTCATTAGGCTATTAAACAAAAGAGGTAACGAACATGGCTAAACCAGCCAAAAAACTTGTCATAATTACAGAAAAAATTCTCCTGAAAAAGATTGCCCATATTATCGAAGAATCGGAAGCGACTGGTTACACAGTGATCGAGACTGGCGGTAAAGGTAGTCGCAACGTACGTTCTTCACAGGAGCCTGGCTATCATGACATGAGTTCAAATATAAAGTTTGAGGTACTCACAGTTGATCGTCTTATAGCGCAGAAGATTGCGGATAAGATTGCAACGACCTATTTCCTTGATTATGCTGGTATCGCTTATATCAGTGATGCAGAAGTGCTATATGGAAGTAGTTTCTGTGGACCAGAAGGCTGTTAAACAAATTTGCGTGAGTTGTTGATGCTTTTACATCGATTCACAAAAGTGTAACTACACTGTTGGTCGTCAATTAAAAATCAAAACTAGTATTAAACCAAAAAAGAAATGGCGTAGCCATTTCTTTTTTGGTTTAAATATTTCGAAAACATTTTGAAACGGGAGCTTTGCACCGTTTTCAAAATGTTTTCGCGTTTTAAGTAAGTGAAAATTGTTGTGATTAGATTTGAGGAATAAAACGTTCTTTTACGGGAACAGCAGTGTATTCTCCGATGATACTGCGGAACTCATCACCATTTAAGGTTTCATTCTCTACCAGTAAATCCACTACGCGATCAATTGCTGCACGATTTTCAAACACAATTTGCAAAGCAGTTTGATAGCACTTCTGCACAATTTCTCGAACTTGCTGATCAACTTTAGCGGAGATATCTTCGGAAAACTGGGAGCCGCCGCCCATACTACGACCCAAGAAAACCTCTGAGCTCTGACCCTCAAGAGCGAGTTGACCAATATTAGACATACCGTAACGAGTTACCATTTGGCGAGCCATGCCGCTTACCTGTTGTAAATCGCCACCTGCGCCTGTTGTAACTTCAGCCGATCCGAATACAGCTTCTTCAGCAGCACGTCCACCGAGAGCAGCGGTGATCCGAGCAAGGATTTGACCACGAGAAACTAAGGTTTGCTCCTCGTCTGGAGTGAACCAAGTTAAGCCAGCAGCTTGTCCTCTAGGTATGAGTGTCACCTTCTGCACAGGATCGTGTTCTTTGAGCAATGTGCCAACGATCGCATGACCGACTTCGTGGTAAGCAATTAATCGCTTATTGCGACTATCGACAAGTGCCTTGCCTTCTAGACCAGCGATAATTCGATCCACAGCATCGTCAATCTCGGCAATGGTCATGGCATCTTTGCGACGGCGAGCAGTCAAAATGGCTGCCTCATTTAACAAGTTTGCTAAATCTGCACCAGCAAAACCAGGGGTACGTCTGGCGATCGCTTCGAGAGATACTTCAGGGCTGATCTTTTTGTCGCGGGCATGAACATTAAGAACTTGCAAACGACCCTTGATGTCAGGTGGATCTACTCCAATTTGGCGATCAAAGCGACCTGGACGTAATAAAGCTGAGTCAAGCACATCAGCGCGGTTAGTTGCCGCAATTACAATTACTCCAGAGTTACCTTCAAATCCGTCCATCTCTGTAAGGATTTGATTGAGGGTTTGTTCACGTTCATCATTACCGCCCCCGATGCCAGCGCCGCGCTGACGACCAACGGCATCAATTTCATCAATGAAGATGATACAAGGAGCATTTTCCTTGGCTTTTTTGAAAAGGTCGCGCACGCGAGATGCACCGACACCAACAAACATTTCTACAAATTCTGAACCCGAAACTGAGAAGAATGGTACGCCTGCTTCTCCAGCGATCGCCTTGGCTAGAAGGGTCTTACCAGTTCCAGGAGGACCAATCAATAGCACTCCCTTAGGAATTTTTGCACCAACCGCCGTAAACCGTTCGGGCTTTTTGAGGAAGGTAACAACTTCCTGCAGTTCTTCCTTAGCTTCTTCGATACCTGCAACATCATCAAACTTCACGCCAGTTTGAGCATCCATTGCAAATCTTGCTTTGGATTTGCCAAAATCCATCGCTTGTCCAGGTCCACCCATCTGATTAGAGCGACGGAACAAGAAGAACAAACCGCCAATGAGCGCGACAGGAAATATTAGATTGCTAATGAATCCCCAAATAGCGCCATTGTTGCTGGGAGGATATATAGCAAGATCGACACCACCTTCATTTAGCTTGTCCATTAACTCAGGTGCGTACAGTGGCAAATCAACCCTAGCGCGTTGCTCTTTACCTTCAATCTGGGGATCGCTTGCTACGATTACTGCTGTGCGTCCACCATCAAAAATGTCTACCTTGCGTACCCGATGTTCATCAAGGTATTCAAGGAATCTTCCATAAGCAATGCGCGTATTTGCTGCATTTACAGTGGGACGGCTAGGAACGGGACGAGCCGATAGTGTCTGCCATCCAAAAAAGCCGATAATCGCTATGGGTAGTAACCATAGCAAGGCGTTTCTCCAAGAGGATTTCATATAGCAAAGAGCCTGATGTTCAAAATAACTTCTTAACTAAACTTAACTTACCATGATCCTTAATCAATGGGATCGCGCGATCATAAATATCTACCCAAAGGAAAGATCGCACCGCCTTAGCTCAACCATTTTCCCTCTGTGGCTGTGAATTTAGTCTTGTCAGGCTCCAAAAACAAAAGACAAATGGCGGTGCTTCGCGCCGCCATTTGTCTTTTGTTTTTGGATTGCAATATTAAGCGACTTCGGCTACTTCTCTAACTTTAGTCGGTAAACTTTCAGCACGCATTCCTTCCATTTCTTCGAGAACCTGTAAGTACTTGCCTGTAATCAATCTCGCGCCACGGCGATGGGTGAAATAGTTCCATCCCCACTGAATCATTACAAGGAGTTTATTATCAAATTCAATCAGATAATAGACATGAACAAATGTCCAGATAAACCATGCTAACCAACCTTTGAGACGGATAAACTTGAAGTCTACCACCGCTTCATGACGACCAATTACAGCAAGACTTCCAAAATCCCAATACTTAAATTTTGCAGGTTCCTTTTGCTGTATCTTGGCTTCGATGTGGTGCGCGACATATTCACCCTGCTGCATAGCAACGGGCGCAACTCCCGGAAGAGGTCGATCGCCTTGATGGGGATAGTTCGCCAAGTCACCAATCACAAATACATTAGGATAATTGGCGATCGATAGATCAGGCTGAACAACTACGCGACCAACGCGATCTAGTTCGGCATTCAGGCGATCGCCTAATACTTGACCCATCGGTGAAGCCTTGACACCTGCTGCCCAAAGGATTGTTTGAGCTTGAATTTGTTCAACTTTCTCACCAGATTTAAATGTAACAACATGATCCTCAATGTTCGTGACCATTGCGTTAGTTTTGACTTCCACCCCAAGTTTTAGTAAGGATTCCTTTGCAGTGGCGGAGAGGTCAGCATGGTAAGGCGGCAATACGCGATCAGTTCCTTCTACCAAGATAATTCGCGCCTTTCTGGTGTCAATGTTAGTAAACTCATCACTTAAAGTGCGATGAGCAAGTTCCGCAAGCGTTCCCGCAAGTTCCACGCCCGTTGGTCCTCCGCCAATGACTACGAAGTTCATCAGAGCTTCTTTAAATTTGAGATCATTGGTCTTTTCGGCTGCCTCAAAGGCGCTGAGAATACGGCGGCGTATATTAATTGCATCTTCAATGGTTTTTAAACCAGGAGCTTGTTCTGACCATTGATCGTTACCAAAATAATGATGACTGACTCCAGTTGCCACTATTAGAGAGTCATAGCTTACGTCTAGGTGATTTTTTAGCTTAACTACCTGTGCTTGAGGGTCAATATCTAGTACTTCGCCCATAATCACGCTGGTATTTTTGTTGTCGGCGAGGACAGATCGCAGTGGTGAGGCGATGTCGGCGGGGGAGAGGCTACCTGTGGCGACTTGGTAAAGTAAGGGCTGGAAGAGGTGAAAATTACGTTTGTCGATGAGTGTGACTTTGAGGGGGATTTTTGATTTGCCTAGATTTTGGGCAGCGTATAGTCCGCCGAAACCACCACCAATAATAACAACATGATGGGGTGCGCTTTCATTGTGAGTACTTAGAGACATGGCAAGTTTTTAAGTTAAGTATGATGCTTTTGCTGGTGGCATCTTTAAAAAATTATTATATATGTAAATAAAAATATCTTTTTGTAAGTATCAAATGGATCTGGTAGCCAGAGCATTAACAAAGAGCAAATTTAACTGCATACTGGCGATCGCTAGGTATCTATCCTGATGAGAACTGAATCTTGATTTGAAAAAACTTACTAGGCTTGGGTTTTAACTGACAAAATTGTCATGCCAAATAAAAAAAATCTTGCTGAGTTTGATAGTCAATTCACAAAATTGTTGTAACAATTTTGTGAATTGACATTAATAGAAATATTCAAAATAAAAAGGAGGGCATACGCCCTCCTTTTTATTTGTTTAAGTTGAAGTTTTATACAGAAGCCAAAAAGGTCTTCTTATATTCCACAAGAGCTTCCTTCAAGATGGCTTCCGCTTCATCAGAGAGCTTCTTCTCAGCCTTGATGATTTCGCCATACTTTGGCTTGCTAGTTGCCAAGTAGTTACGCAAACCCTTGTTAAATGCGCCAACTTGAGAAACTTCGAGTTCATCAAGATAGCCATTAATTGCGGTGTAGATAATCGCAACTTGATCGCCTACGGGCAACGGTGAATATTGAGGTTGCTTGAGAATTTCGCGAAGACGTTGACCGCGAGCTAGTTGTGCTTGAGTGGTTTTGTCCAAGTCAGAGGCAAACTGAGCGAATGCTACAAGGTCATCGTACTGGGCTAGTTCGAGCTTGATCTTACCTGCAACTTGTTTCATTGCTTTGATTTGAGCTGCTGAACCAACACGGGATACCGAGATACCAGGGTTGATTGCAGGACGAATACCAGCATTGAACAAGTCAGAAGACAAGAAGATTTGACCGTCGGTAATCGAAATTACGTTGGTAGGAATGTAAGCCGATACGTCACCAGCTTGGGTTTCAATGATTGGTAGAGCTGTCATCGAACCGCCGCCGAGTTCGTCACTCAACTTCGCCGCACGTTCAAGTAAACGTGAGTGTAAGTAGAACACGTCTCCAGGATATGCTTCACGACCTGGTGGACGGCGGAGCAGGAGAGACATTTGGCGATAAGCTTGTGCTTGCTTAGACAAGTCATCATATACAATCAAAGTGCCTTTGCCCTTGTACATGAAGTACTCAGCCAAAGCTGCGCCAGTGTAAGGAGCAAGGTACTGCAAGGTTGCGGGATCGTTGGCACTTGCCATAACGACGATCGTGTATTCCATCGCGCCGCTTTCACGGAGCTGGTTGACTACGTTGGCAACGGTGGAAGCTTTTTGCCCGATCGCCACATATACGCAGATACAATCCAAGCCTTTTTGGTTGATGATCGTGTCGATCGCTACGGCAGTCTTACCAGTTTGGCGGTCACCGATGATCAATTCGCGTTGACCACGACCAACAGGAATCATCGCGTCGATCGCAGTGATACCAGTTTGCAGGGGTTCAAATACGGATTTACGAGCAATAATGCCAGGGGCAGGGGATTCGATTAAACGAGTTTCTTCAGCTTTAATTTCGCCCTTGCCATCGATAGGTTGAGCCAAACCATCAACGACGCGACCAATAAATGCTTCGCCTACAGGAATCTGGGCAATACGACCAGTTGCCTTTACGGAGCTACCTTCAGCGATTTTACGACCTTCACCCATCAACACAACACCAACGTTGTCTTCTTCAAGGTTCAGCGCAATGCCGACAGTACCATCTTCAAATTCCAGCAACTCGCCAGCCATGCACTGTTCCAAGCCGTAGACACGGGCGATACCGTCACCGACTTGCAGGACAGTACCAACGTTAGAAACTTGCAGCTCTTGGTTATAATTAGCAATTTGCTGCTTGATAATATTGCTTATTTCGTCAGGTCTGATGCTAACCATAGTTGTGTTTTACCAATTATCAGCGATCGATTTATTTTTAATATTGTTGGGGGGAAGCTATTAGCTGTTGGCTATTAGCTGTTGGTAATCGGTGAGATTGGTAATTAATTTAGTAATTACTTTTTCCCTTTACCTTCTATACGCCTGCGGTTAGGCTGCTCTTTAAGCGGCGAAGCTGTCCACGAATGCTGGCATCAACTACTTGAGAGCCAACCTTGATGATTACACCGCCGATCAAATCGGGGTTGATGGTTACAGCAAGTTCAACACTTTTTGCTTTAGTCATAGCTTTGACGCGATCGCGAAGGCTGTCTTCTTGATCTCTGCTTAATTTCAAAGCAGTTGTGATTTCTGCAAGAGAAACTTCATCAATCACGCGCAATAGAGCTTTAAATTCATCAATGATTGCGCTCAAAAAAGCAATCCGTTTGCGATCAACTAGCAGCAACAAAAAGCTCTTGGTAACAGCATTAACCTGAGAACCAAATACACTTTCAATCACACCTTTTTTGACATTTGCACCAACTAAAGGATTTGCAAATAGTTGGCTTAGATCAACTGAATCCGTAAGAATGTCGCCAATCATGCGAACATCTTTGGCGATCGCATCAAGATTATCTTGCTCTTGAGCCAAGGACATCAGTGCTTCAGCATAGGGAGAAACTACCGCTTGACTAACAGAATTAGATTTCATGTTTTCTCCTAGTCAGAACTCAAAAGGGCAATGCTACGGTCTATCAATTCCGATTGAACAGACTCGCTCAAACCACGATCAAAATAAGCTTGAACGCTAGCTAGAGATTTTTCAGCAACCTGCTGACGTAACTGAATGATCACGCGCTCCTGTTCGGTAACAATTTCTTGTTCGGCAGCTTCGCGCAATCTAGCAATATCAGCGTCAACGGTAGCGAGTATGGAGTCAGCAGCTTTTTGGGCATCTGCTTCGGCTTGCTTACGCAAGTTTGCAGCTTCAACTTGGGCTTGAGCTAATTTTTCTTGCTGTAGGGCTAACTTATCATTTGCTTCCTTCTGGCGCTTTTCGGCTTCAGCGATCGCCGACTGGATTGACTCCAATCTTGCTGAAAGAATTTTGCCTAAGAATCCGCGACCTGCGTAAATTAAAAGCCCTAAAACGATCACTATATTGATTAGGTTAGTTTCCAGAATATTGGAATTAATTCCAAACCCTGAATGTTCAACCGCTTCACTTGCTAGTAGGACAAAATTTCTAATCATAAAGGTTACTTCTATTACTCAATACCAGCCAGAGTCCAGATAGAAATTATCTGGTAATGTCAAAACTAGGCATTGACTAAATTGCCCAGTAGTTTTTCTAGAACTTGGCGACTGAGTGATTCAACTTCCGCATCTAGAGATGCTGCAGCGTCTTGCTTTTGCTTTTCGATTTCCGCCTTAGCGCTGGCAACTTTTGCCTGAGCCTCAGCGATCGCTGCATCAATTCTTTCATTGCGAATTTTGTTCGCCTCAGATTGAGCAGTGGTCAAGGTGTTTTGAGTAGCTTTACGAGCGGCAGATAATTCTTGCTCGTATTCTTTAATCACTAACTCAACCTTTTCGAGACGCTCCTTTGAGCCGATAATCCTCTCTCTAACGTAATCATCACGATCATCAATCGCTTTAGTTAGAGGCTTAAAGAAAATAACATTGAGAAGAGCTACAAAAACAACGAACTGCACTGCCATAATTGGAAGTGTGGCATTGATATCAAACAAGCCGCCCTTATGCTCCGCTGCTTCAACAGCAAGAAGAACAGTTGAGAAAAGATTCCAAGTTGTCATAGTTATATTGGTTTAACAAGGGGCTTAAGCCCCTTGTCTATATTCTTGTAGAATCAAAATGCTTAGGCGAAGGGGTTGGCAAATAGCAATACGAGAGCCACAACTAGACCATAAATGGTAAGAGCTTCCATGAAAGCCAAGCTCAACAAAAGAGTTCCACGGATCTTACCTTCTGCTTCAGGTTGACGCGCAATACCTTCTACGGCGCGGCTTGCAGCAGTACCTTGTCCAAGACCAGGACCAACGGAACCAAGACCAACGGCAACGCTGGCGGCAATTACAGATGCTGAGGCTACTAATGGATCGATCACGTTCTTTTTCCTTCTGAAATTATTTATTAAGTGGTTTACATATGCGGGAATAGAATTCCCTTAAATCTGTGAGTCAAATCTGGGATTCAAAGATGAGATTTAGTTTGAACAAACTTAATGCTCATGCCCTTCATCACCATGTCCTTCCATTGCTTCGCCGATGTAGGAGGCTGCCAATGTCGAAAAAATTAAGGCTTGAATGGCGCTAGTAAATAGACCAAGAACCATCAAAGGCAGAGGCACAAACAGAGGCACAAGAAGAACCATAACCCCTACAACTAGCTCGTCTGCAAGGATATTTCCAAAAAGACGGAAGCTTAGGGAAAGAGGCTTAGTGAAATCTTCAAGCACCCACAGTGGAAGTAGGAAGGGAGAGGCTTGGACATATCTTGTAAAATATTCCAAACCACGCTTGCTCAATCCAGCATAAAAGTAGGATAAGGAGACTAGCAACGCTAGAGCGATCGTGGTGTTGACATCACCTGTTGGGGCAGCAAGCTCACCTTCAGGCAATTCAATCAATTTCCAAGGTACTAACGCTCCCAACCAATTTGACGCAAAGATAAACAAGAATAGACTACCAACAAATGGCACCCATTCTCGATAATGCTTTTCGCCAATTTGGTCTTTAGCAATACCCTGAACATACTCCAGAGCGTACTCCATAAAGTTTTGGAAGCCTGCGGGAACAAGTTGGTCAGATTTGGCAGTGCTAGATCCGATGAGAGCCGCAATGAGAACTGCGCCCATGACGATCCAGCTCACGATTAATACTTGACCATGTACCGCTAGGTTTCCGAACTGCCAATAGAAGTGCTTGCCAACTTCAAGTGCAGCAAGATTGGTTTGATAGCTAGAGAATACTGAATCGATCATGTTCGATGTGTTACAACCTGTGAGGTCAAATCAGCAAGAATGGACTCTATCACTTAAGTTCGGCTCAAATCTTGAGCAATGATCGCTAACACTGCCGCTTTATAAGTCATAAAGCCTAAAAAAGCTGGCAATATCTCCAGTTGATCCGATTTGGCAGCGATCGCCATTAACAGGACAAATAAACCAAGTCGTGCAAAACCTAGGCGATTGGACTCACCGCCTAACTTATCTACACTCTTAGTTAGCATCCTGAAATAGACTAAGCCAACCAAAGCCCCAACGCCATAACTAAGTGAGATGTGCCACCCGTAATTAATCCAAACCACCAGAGTAATAACAACTCCAGCAATAATGGTAAAGACTACCAGCTTATATTTCAGACGGTTATATTCCTCCATGCTGTCAGCAAGCTGTTGGCTTGTCATCGGCGGAGTTGGGACAACTGTCTGTAAGACTGTATTGCTTTTCGCGGGAATGATCTTCACTGTTAACTTTGGAGTATTTTTTTAGCGAAATTTACTGGTTTTTGCGCGATTTAAGTGAAGAAGAGACATTAATAATAGTGACTGAAAAGTAACTAAAATAGACATCTAAAAACTTGGATGTAGCTTCCTACACCGTTGTTAAGCATATCACGCAAGATGTCACATTTGCTTTACAAGTATTTATAACTAGTGGTTCTTTCAATGCTGTGTCAACTTTGTTATAGATAAGGCGGTGCGAAGCACCGCCTTATCTATGTGAATAATTTTCTGCTTTTGCTTGGACACAATCTGGATAGATACTTCGTCTGTCTTGGGGTGTTACTATATCAAAAAGTTTCAGATAAATACTTAATAAAGTTTTTAACAGTCTCATGATGAGGCGCTGAAAAAGTTTTAAGTTCTCTAAGTATTTATCTAAATTTCATTAACTCTTGCGAGCATCCAGAACTTGTAACCTATGTCCACATCTTTTGCCAAGCCTTGCCTCTTCCAGACTGCCTTAATTTCGCCTGTGTCAGTGTTTGCATCTGTGGTGACTTGCCTATCTTTAAGCGCGATCGCGCCCAACTTAGTTGCAGCTCAGCCAACGCCAGCCCAACCTGCTACACCAAACCAACCTCAGCCTCTAGAGACAACTAAGCCAAATTCTCTTGAGAATAGTGTATTTAGCATTTCAGGTGGACAGCGCTTGATGTCGGAATCAATGACAGCTATCGGTCAGCAAAATTACGACTTAGCTGTAACGAAGTTGCAAGATGCCCGACAAGTATTTAATCAATTATCAAATTTTTATCAAGAGTTAACTGCTAGTTTTTCAGGGATTGACAATCGTATTTCTGATAGTCACCGTCGCAAGGCTCTGCAGTCAGCTCAGTTACGAGATGAGGCTACCTATCAATTGGCGGTAGTTTATCGGGCTAAAAATCAACCAGAGCTAGCGGTTCCTCTGTTAGTTCAACTGATTCGCAGCCAAGCACCAACCCGCGATTTGGGGCAACAGGCTTACCAGCAGCTATTTGAGCTTGGTTTTGTTGATACAGCATTTGTACGTCCTAGCGCATCTGCACCTAAGCCTTAGAACTTTGAGGCATAGGCGGAGACTATGCCTCAAAGCTTTATCCCATTGTCCACCAAGCTATTCCGTAACGTTGGCTTGGTTTGTTTTTTTGGGGGGATTTGAATACTACTCTGAGTTTATACTTGCCAGTAGTGGGTATTTTAATGAAAATATGCTGTAGGTTATCCACCTTGCTAACTGATGACCATACACTTTGAGAAGTAGCGTTGTCTTGCGATCGCATTAAGTACATCTCGATATTATTAAAGCCTTCATCGCGAAAGTCTTCGCCAATGTCAAATAAGCCATTACCATTTTTGTCATTGAGAGTGACCTGCCGATCCCATGTTAAGGTGGCGGCGATAAAGCTATCAACAGTTAAAGGCTGTTTAAAAACATATTCTTGATATTGATCAACATCAATATTGTTTGTGTCCCATCCCATCGCAGAGACATTCCCTGCAGGCTGCTGACCTGCTTGGTACTGTTGAAAAGCTCTATAGGCATTGAGTTGTCCTGCTCCAAGATTGCGGCTGAGTGGGATCTCTCGACTGGGGTAAGCTTCTGAATCTAACCAAGTTTTGCCAAAGGTATCAAGAATTGTCCTAGACATTCCCAGAGCCTTGCCATCGCCACGATCTTGAATCTTGTCTGCTGAATTGATTAGGACTGCCTTGATTACTTCATGGCGACGTGCGGCAACGTCCCACTGCCCGTTGGCTATCTGGCGATTGGCATATTCGTGAAGTAGGGCGATCGCCCCGACTACATGGGGGGCTGCAAAACTAGAACCACTAGCATTTTTAAATTTGCTTTGGAGGGTAGGCAGTTTTAAGTTGTTGCCTGGAGCAAGTATGGCAAGCGATCGCCTGCCTTCGGTAGGGCTTTCTACTCCAGATGTCCACTTGCCATCTTTGTTGAGATCGGTAAACATCTCTCCTTGATCAAATTTATCATTGCCATTGCGATCTAGGTAGGGTTCATCAATCAAATTGCCGCGATCTAACTGCCGATAGACACCTTCAAGCTCACGGGTAAAGCCAACGGTAAAACCGTTATATAGATCGGTAGGAATAGGAATACCACCTCTGCCCTGATTACCTGCGATTACGGGCAGAGTGTTGTGTGTGGAAGACAGCCAGTCAACGCAGAGGGTCAGCAGGGCTTTGCCATCTAGTTGTGGTTTGGGGCGTGGATCTTCACGAAGTAGTTCGCCAAAGCTAAAGTTGATGGCGCGAACAGTGCTGTTGTACTGACGAGCAATATGTTGGGCAGCGAGGCAGGCTTCAGGTTGTCCATCTTGGCGGCGCTGAGAATAAGCCGAAGAAAGTAATTTTGCCTCAGGCGCAATCCCAAGTTGAATCTTGTGCTGACTGATGATCACTGCCGCAACTTGGGCGGAATGATCATCCACATTGCGGTTGGGAATGGCTTTACCGTCTCGAAAGAAAACTTCGTAGGGTTGGACGATCGCTTGATCTAGTCGCAACAGCTTATTGGCAAGCTTATCGATCGCGAAACGAATCGGACGACTCAGCTCAACTTGCCCAACGAATACATTTTTGCCTGTGAGATTGAAGGGTGGCTTTTGCAGAGTTCTCGCGTCAATGCCTTGGCGATCGCCTGATTTGCTGATCGCAAAGCATGGGGCGCTTACAGAAATTCCGATACAGACCCAAGCTGCGAACCAACCTAACCTACGCATTTTCTTTTTATGCCTATAAAAAATTTTACAAAAATCTGTTAATACAATAGTAACAACTACTCTTTTAAGTCAGCAGACGCGATTACATACAAAACCCAAGAACCTTTGGCTCATGAGCAGCGTGCCCCAAAGGTTTGAGTTCTGGGTTTTAGTCATGTCTAACTACTTAAAAGTTATACCAAGTTAATCAAGAGTGCTGCTCTTTGATTAAATCAAAAGCCCTTTCTGGGTTTTCTGTGCCTTCAGCATAGAAAATCCAAAGCCGCCAAAAACCATTAGATTAAGGAATCTCTGTGCTATTAGGTTTTGATCCAGGAAAACAAAAATGTGGAGTTGCGGTCATGGGGTTAGACCGCAAGTTGATTTTTCAGGCAGTTATTCCTAGCTCAGAGGCGATCGCTCAGGTTGGCTATTTACTGGGAATTCATCCCATTTCGCTGATGGTGATGGGCGATCAAACTGCATCTAAACAATGGAAATCATCGATTCGCGACGCATTTCCCGATTTGCGAATTATTACGGTTGATGAGCGCTACAGCAGTGAAGAGGCGCGGCAAAGATTTTGGCAAATATACCCTGCTAAGGGGCTAATGAGGCTTGTGCCGAAGGGAATGCGATCGCCTGATCGCCCTATTGATGATATCGTCGCCGCTATTTTAATTGAACGTTATCTCAGTCGCTTGATTAGCTCTTGATTTAGCAGCGCTTTGCGCTCAAACCCAAACTGTAATAAAAGATTTAAGAGCGTTGCAAAGCAACGCTCTTAAATCTTTTATTACAGTTTATTGGATCTGTAGCTGCTGTAATTAATTAGCTAGGGCAAAGTAAGCTTTGCTTAAAAAAGTTTTGTCAAGCTTCGTAAAGTAACGTTAAGTAAGCTTGAAGCGGGGGTATGTAGCAATGATATCTTTGCTGTTGATATCAAAAGCGTATACGCAATTTGGGAGAACATCTCAATGTCAGAAGAACAAGTAACCGAAGAGAAGGTCGCACAGGTCGTGGAAGCATTTACTGCTCCTAAACCAACAGGTAAAACCCCAATTTGGGGCGGTAGCACTGGCGGCTTGCTCAACGCAGCCTTCACCGAAGAAAAGTACTTGATTGCTTGGAATAGTCCAAAAGAGCAAGTATTTGAAATGCCTACAGGCGGCGCGGCAACTATGGTCAAAGGCGATAACCTGCTTTACTTAGCCAAGAAAGAGCAAGCTCTTGCTTTAGGTACACAGTTGCGTAAATTTAAGATCACTAATTATAAAATCTGGCGTGAATTCCCCAACGGCGACCAAGTTTATCTCCATCCTATGGATGGCGTATTCCCTGAAAAGGTGAATGCTGGTCGTGTTGCTGCTAATAGCGTCAGCCGTAAGATTGGTGATAATCCTAATCCTATAAATGTCAAATTTACTGGTAAGGCAACCTACGATGTCTAATTAATAGGTAAAACTATTAATCGCTCTCCTAACATTTTTATTTTTTTGCCAAGGCTACAGCGATCGCTGTAGCCTTGGCTTTTTTATTTTTAAATCAAGAAATGGCTGCGCCGTTTCCTGATTTAAAAATAAGTTGGCTGAGCGAAGCGATGTACTGAGCCTGTCGAAGTGTCGAAGCCTTTTACACCTCTACTGCGTCAGGAATTGACGAGTCTGTGAATAAAAATGACAGAGGGTAGCTCGGATTTGCGGCAAATCCGAGGATGCCGCGATCGCGATGTTCGTAAATAATTTGATTGTTATTGTCAAACAAAAAAGTGCCTCCGCGCTGGGTCATGTAGGAAGCATCTGGGACATAGGCTTGCCAGTTGCCCAAAACCTCTGCCATATTTCGCAACCTTAGGGTCGCTAATTCAAAGGGGCGCTGAAAGCCAGAACCACCTGCCCACTTAAAAAAAGAGCCTTTGAGCTTAGGCAGTGGCGCAGCCTTGATCACCTCGTCATCACCAATTAACTGTGGCGCTTGGCGATCGCCGCGATAGCCGCGAAACACCTCCGCCAAGGTTCCCTGACTGCCAATTCCCGCGCACATCAGCATTAAGTTTACCCATGCACTTTGTCCAGAACTTAATAGGGGATACTTAGCAGTCAGTCCCGCGTAAAGCCCTAGCTGACGGTGCAACTCGCCCGTGTCATCCACAAACATCCAATTAGGATCAAAGCCAGTAAACTTACAAAAATATTGCCCTGATTGGCGATCGCCAATGCCCACAGCCCTAACTGCTATTCCTAATGATTTGATCTTCTCAATTTCTCTTTGAATCCACCAGATATATTCCAAGCTATCAAAGTCACCTAGCTGTGGCAGCACTAAAACTAGGGTCTTGGAGGCACTTTTAATATTTTCAAGAATTAGAGTCGTTTCGCCATCACTCACACGGACTCGCTGAGTTTGACTAAGGATTTCGTAGGTGTTTTGATTCATGGCTGATTATTTAGGTGTAATTGAAACCCAGAGCGCTCGCGCAGCGTGCGCTCTGGGTTTTGAGAAAGCGCACGCGCCGATTGTGTTTTAAGGCTTAGGTGAAATAGTTTTAGTACTGCTAACCAGTTGTCCCACATCAACACTTTGCCAAAGTATGCGATACAACTGCAAAGGCTCATCTTTACCTTTGACCTTGATCGGCTCTAAAGTTTCCAGTGGCAAATTTAGACTAGCGATTTTGGCTTTAGTTGTTTCGGAGATAAATACTTCACCTGCTTGTGCAGCCGTACAGATGCGACTAGCCACATTCATCGTATCGCCGATATTTGTGTACTGAATCAAGTTTTCGGAACCAATATTGCCTGCGGCGACCATGCCCGTATTCAACCCAATGTGAATCTGAATTTGCAGATCTCGTCCTTGCAAGATCCAGTCTTCGTTGAGTTGCTTCATCGCCCACTGCATGGCGATCGCGGCGTTGACTGCCATAATCGCGTCATCTTCTTTTTGATATGGCGATCCCCACACAGCAAGCAAAGCATCAGCAATATATTTTTCTAAGGTTCCCCCAAAAGGGAAGACGATATTTTCTACCATCACCTTAAAATATTCATTTAAAAATTCCAAGACCTTGCGGGGTTGCATTTGAGAGGTCATCTCGGTGAAGCCGCTAATATCGGAAAATAGAGCTGTTACTTCTGTCTCCACAATCCGATTTAAATCCCATCCCTCTTCAATTTTTTGGCTCACCGCCGCAGGGAAAAATCGCTCTAACTTAGTACGGCGAATAATTTCTGAGCGCATATTCCGATAAAGATTGGCATTTTCGATCGCGATCGCGGCTTGATTGGCAAGACTGCTCAAAAATTCCAGATCTTCTTTTTGATAAGCATGACCTTGGGCGAGACTATCTACATACAAAACGCCGATTGTTTGATCTCTCGGCTTGAGCGGCGCACACATAGCAGCTTGAATTGCCTGTTGAATAATCGATTGCGAACTATCAAAGCGGCGATCGCCTGAGGCATCGTCACTGATGATCGCATCGCCCTGTTGCAGTACAAAATTGACAATTTTGCGACTGTAAAAGTTTAAGTCGGCGGTAGAGTTGGGATTGCTAAATTTATAAGCCTTTGGTTCAAGCTGTCCTGTTTTCTCGTCCACTAGCAACAACACCGCGCGATCGACGGACATGATTTTCAGCAATAATTCTAAAATCTTTTCAGGCAAAGCTGAGTAAGCCTCTGGAGATGCTAGTTCTTGGCTAACTTCTAGTAAAACTCGCAGTTTGGCAGCCGTGCGCTGGGACTCATCACCACCCTGAATCATTAGCACGGAACCTGACGGCGCGGAGTTTTGATTTTTGAGTAAGTCCTGCATATTGACGCGCGACTTTTCGGGCGAAACACGCATCAAAATTGAAAGCCCTGAAGTGGGAATGCTGGCTCTAGCAGGCTCAGGATTGGATAAATTATCAACTAGCTTGAAAACTACACTGCCAAATTGCACCAAATCTCCATGCACGATCTTTTGCTGAGCAATTTTGGCTTGATTTACAAATGTGCCGTTACTACTACTGAGATCAGTTACATAAATATCGCGATCGCTGACTTGGATTTCCGCGTGGTGGCGCGACAGACTGCGGGCATCATCTTCAACAACAATCGTATTGTCTAGCCCACGGCCAATCGTATTTAACCCATACTTTAAATCGCAGATACGTTCTTGTGCTGTGCCTTGATTTTGGACAATGTATGGCATATTTTCACCTGTTACAGCCTGTTGATGCTGTGAGAATTACCAAGAATTTTTTGAGCGGTGTTCTGCGATGCTCAGGAATTTCTTGGGATTTTAAGTCAGCGCAGAGCGCAATGCATTGGTCACGCTCAAAAGTTACGACATTATTCGCTAATTGCACTACAGAAGTATCCACAAAAATTTTTATATCATTGATAATGAAATTACCAGAATTATTACACTTTTACCCATGTCGCCCATCACTCTAGAAGTACAACCTCAACAAGCCCCAATAGATAGCCATATTTCCCCAGATACCATCACAGAATTTAATGAGTATGTGATGAATACTTACGCCCGCTTTCCAATCGCCTTAGAGCGCGGTGAAGGCTGTCGTGTTTGGGACAATACAGGGAAAGAATATTTAGACTTCGTGGCGGGGATTGCCACTTGCACGCTTGGTCATGCCCATCCTGCGATGGTCAAATCCGTTACTGAGCAGATCCAAACTTTGCACCATGCCTCTAACTTGTTCTACTTTGCACCTCAAGGGCAATTAGCGAAGTGGCTAGTCCAAAATTCCTGTGCTGACAAAGCCTTTTTCTGCAATTCTGGTGCTGAAGCCAATGAAGGTGCGATCAAATTAGCCCGTAAATATGCCCATACCAAGCTTGGCATTGATAATCCCGTAATCTTGACTGCAAATGCTAGCTTTCACGGACGCACCCTTGCGACAGTTACGGCTACTGGTCAGCCCAAATATCACAAGAACTTTGCGCCTCTTGTACAGGGCTTTGACTATATCCCTTACAACGACATTGCGGCTCTGGAAACCGCAGTGACCAAGTATGAAGGCAGGCTTTGCGCGATTATGCTGGAACCTTTGCAGGGCGAAGGTGGCGTTAATCCAGGCGATCGCGCCTACTTTGCTCGCATTCGGGAAATCTGTGACGAAAAGAAAATCCTGCTAATCATTGATGAAGTGCAGGTGGGCATGGGACGGAGTGGAATGCTTTGGGGCTATGAAAACCTTGGCATTCAGCCCGATGTGTTTACTTCGGCAAAGGGCTTAGGTGGTGGCATTCCCATCGGCGCGATGATGTGCAAGGCGCACTGCAATGTGTTTGAACCTGGGGATCATGCTAGTACCTTTGGCGGTAATCCTTTTGCCTGTGCAGTAGCTCTATCGGTCTGCAACACGATGGTCAATGATAACTTGATCGCCAATGCGCGGGAGCGTGGTCAACAGTTGAGGACTGGGCTACAGGCAATCTGCGATCGCTATCCGCAACACATTGCATCAGTTCGCGGCTGGGGTCTGATCGATGGTCTGGTTCTGCAAGAGTCCAGCAATATCCAAGCCCGTGATGTAGTTGCGGCGGGAATTGAGCATGGCTTGTTGCTAGTACCTGCGGGTGTCAAGGTGGTGCGCTTTGTGCCCCCATTAATTGTTTCTGCTGCTGAAATTGAGCAAGCCTTAGCAATTGTAGATCAGGCGATCGCTAGTTTTGCCTCCTAATTCATAGATGGCGGCGCAGAGCGCCGCCATTAGCAGTTTTGCAAGACTTGAGCAGCCGTTAGTTGAAGTTCAGGAAATATCGGCGAAATGATCGCTTGATCACCTTCGTAAACTTTTTCTTCGTAAAACCCTTCTACCCATTCCAGTACTGTTACTTTTTGGGCGATCGCATCAACAATCCAATATTCGGCAATACCTCGCGCTGCATATTCTGTGCGCTTGTAACGATAATCTCGACTCGCTTGATTGGGGCTGACCACCTCAACTACTAACAATGGTGGTGGCATATCTAGCAATATCAGCGATCGGGTTGCTCCTTGCATAGCGATCGCTAACTCTTCAGAATAAACCATCAAATCAGGGACACGTACATTTACTTGGCGGCTATGTACAGCTATTTCTGCTTTCATCCTGAGACGAGTGGCAGAAATTCCTAGTTGAGCAAAATAGATCAATAAAAATACTGCAATTAGTTGATTAATATTACTTTCCGAAGACACAGGAATTAGTTCTCCATTTTCTAACTCATATAGAGCATCTGTCCCATCGTTATAGTTGAGGAAATCCTCAAAGGTAATTTTTGGTGTAGTTGCAACGATCATTGTTATTTCTCCAATGTTTTGCTTAGACTAATTATTACCGATCCCATTAACAACAGAAATATTTTTGAAAGCGCGGCGGAGCCGCGCTTTCAAAAATATTTCTGGGTTTTAACTAAGCGCGAAGCGCTGTAGATATTATTTGAGTGTTTAAGCAACTTTCTGCAATTCTGGCACAGAAGCCAATGAAGGGGTGATCAAATTAGCCCGTAAATATGTCCACACCAAGCTGGTCTAATCGATGGGCTAGTTCTGCAAGAGTCTAGTAATATCCAAACCCGTGATGTGGTTGCAGCTAGGATTGAGCATGGCTTGTTGCTGGTACTTGCGGGTGTGAAGGTAGCAGCGCTTCGTGCTGCCATTGCTGTTTTGGGTGATAGTGTAATGTAACGTATCAATTAAGTCACATATGGGCGCAATATGGAACTAATGCTGGAGTTTTTTGATTCTGGAGCATTTATCCCCCACGGGCATTGCTACTTATGGAACCCTTGGCTGGTATGGCTACATATTCTATCTGACCTGTTCACTGCGATCGCCTACTATTCCATTCCCATAGGTTTAGTTTATTTTGTACAAAAGCGTGAAGACTTACCTTTTAAGTGGATCTTTTGGTTATTTAGTCTATTTATCATTTTTTGTGGAACTACCCACTTAATGGAGATCTGGACACTCTGGAATCCCCATTACTGGGTATCTGGAGTTGTCAAAGCTCTTACAGCAATTATCTCAGTTTACACTGCTGCTAGTGTCGTGCCTTTAATTCCACAACTTTTGGCACTTCCGAGTCATGCTCAATTAGCTGCTATGAATGTTGCCTTAGAGCGCGAAATTAAAGAACGTAAGCAAACTGAACTAGAACTAACTCGCAGTCGCGATCTCAGGGAAGCAATTTATAACGAATCTGCCGATGCTATTTTCTTGGTCGATTCCATTAGCTTGCTAATTTTTGATTGTAATCAACGGGCGATGGAAATGTTTGAAGTCAAAAGTAAAGAAGAGTTGATTGGTATTGAAGGAAGGACGCTCCAAAAGGAACAATTTACCGATGAAGAGATTCTCAAGATTGTTGAAGATATACAGAAATTTGGCTTTTGGAGTAGTGAAATAGAATATGTCACTAGAAAAGGGAAACCCTTTTGGGGGAATATTGCCGCCAAAACGATCGATGTTGCGGGTAAAGCAATTAATATGGTGCGGGTTAAGGATGTTAGCGATCGCAAACGAGCCGAAGAACATATTCGCAAGCTGAACATTGAGCTAGAAGCAAAAGTACAAGAGCGTACCCTTGAGCTATCTCAAGCTAATGCTGAATTAGAAATTGAAGTTAGTGAGCGCAAGCTTACGGAAGAACGCTTCCACTTAGTCCTCAAAAATTCTCCAATTACAGTTTTCATGCAAGATCTAGACTTGCGATACACATGGCTCTATAACCCATCGTTGCAAACCAATCATGACGAAATACTCGGCAAGACGGATTCGGATCTCCTTTTGGCTCCAGATGACGCTCAAAAGATAAGTGATATCAAGCAGCGAGTGCTGACAAGTGGGGTGGGAGTGAGAGAAGAAGTATTTGTCAGTGCAGATAGCCAAAAGCGCTACTTCGATCTGACCGTTGAACCGCACCATGATCTCAATGGAGAAGTTAATGGAATTGGTTGTGTGGCTTTAGATATTACATGGCGCAAACAATCAGAAGAGGATCTACGAGCCGCATATGAGCGGGAAATAATTTTAACGAAAGAGATTCACCATCGCGTCAAGAATAATCTGCAAATCGTTTCAGGCTTACTTTATCTGCAAGCTAGACAAGTCAAAGATCAAAAAATGCGAGACATTATTCATAGTAGCCGCGATCGCATTCAGTCAATGGCTCTACTCCACGAAAAGCTATACCAATCAAAGAATCTCGAAAATATTGATTTTATCGCTTACATCCAAAGCTTAACTCGGAATTTACGGAATTCTTATGCATCAAAATCTGCTGCTATTTCTTTGAACATCAATGCTGAGCCGATCAATGTTGATATTGATACTGCTATCTATTGTGGCTTGATAATTAATGAGTTAGTCTCTAACTCCTTTAAGTATGCTTTTCCTGAAGGTCATAGCGGACAAATTGTTATTGAATTTTCCAAAAATAGTGATGATAGCTATGGTCTGATCGTTAGTGATAATGGTGTGGGAATGCCTGAAGTGATCGATCTTAAACATGCTAAAAATTTAGGATTGCAATTAGTTTATTCACTCGTTACCGAGCAACTGAAAGGGGAAGTTTTAGTGGAAAATTTTCATGGTATGGTATTTAAAATTTCGTTTACAATAAAGAACACTTTGCCGAGATAGAAGGGGAAAATTGAAAATGTCTGCAATCAAAATTCTTGTAGTTGAAGATGAGGTCATTACAGCCAGAGTCATCTCTGAAGAGCTAACTTCATTGGGATATATTGTCACCGATACTGTTACGACCGATGAGGCGGCTCTAGATAGCGTCTGCCAAAATATGCCCGACTTGGTATTAATGGACATCATTTTAAGGGGTTCGGCGCAGGACGGCATTGCGATCGCTACGATTTTGCGTGAAGAATTTCAGATTCCTATAGTTTACATTACGGCTCATACTGATGAAGCAACGCTTAACCGCGCCAAAATTTCTGAACCATTTGGCTATCTTGTTAAGCCTTTTGATGAAAGAGATTTGCGGGTTGTAATTGAAACATCTCTTTACAAACATCAGATGGAAAGGCAACTTGCCGAGCGAGAAGATTTTCTCTCCACGATCTTGAAATCGACCAGTGATGCGGTAATTGCCACTGATAGAGTAGCTACAGTTACTTACATGAATCCTGCAGCCGAAAGTTTAACAGGATGGTCGCATTTAGAAGCTTTAGGAAGAAATGTGACTGAGGTCGTTCAATTTATCGATGAAAATAGTGGGGCTGAAGTTGCGAACCCAGTTCCATCGGTACTGCAAACTGGTGAAGTAGCCTATCTCAAAGACTATTCGGCAGTCATTGATCGCCACGGCATCAAAAAACCTGTTGGGGATAGTGCGTCGCCAATTCGTAAGGTCGCAGACTCAATTGATGGCGCAGTTTTAGTGCTTTGGAATAATAGTGATCGGCGTAAAGCTGAAACATTGGAGTTAGAAAAGAGTGAAATCAGTCAAACTCTCAATAAGGAAAAAGAACTTAACAAGCTGAAATCTCAGTTCATTGCCATGGCATCTCATGAGATTCGGTCTTTTTTGACAAATATCATGCTTTCGGTAAATCTTTTAGAAGAGCCAAATTATCCCAATAACAAAAAATTAACTCGACTAAATCAGATCAAAGATTCGGTTATCCAGACCAGTGATTTAGTCGATAATATGTTGACTCTTGGTAAATTTGCGTTGGGATTATCTAGCCTTAAGCCGACTTCCATCGATTTAGAAAAACTCTGCTCAGAGATGGTGGAGGAAATTAAGTACTTGACCAATGCTAAACAATATGAATCATTTGTAGTTGACTTTTCTCATGATGGCGGTGATAGACCAGTATCTATAGATGCAGATTTAGTGCGTTACATCCTCCGAAATTTACTTTCTAACGCGGTTAAATACTCTGGAAAAAGTGTAAATATTCAGTTTAGACTTATCTATGAGAGAGGGAGTCAGCCTAAAGCGATATTTCAAATTCAAGATCGCGGTATTGGTATTCCTGAAGCTGACTTACCCCACGTGTTTAATCTGTACCATCGTGGCTCTAATGTCGATGAAATTAAAGGTACGGGTCTAGGATTGGCGATCGCTAAATATGCAGTAGAAATTCATGGCGGTGAAATCACGGTGGAGAGTAAAGTCAATCAAGGCACTATTTTTAGAGTAACTTTGCCCATTGGCTAGTAGTTTAGGGGATTAGGCTCGAGCAAATTTCTCAATCCTTTAAATCAACAAAGCAGTAAGGAATAAACTTTTATGAAGAGAATTCTGGTTATTGAAGACAACACCCAGATTTTGGAAAGTATTCAAGAGATTCTATTTTTAAAGAATTTCGACGTGATTCCAGCTAACAATGGAGCCATCGGTGTGCAACTTGCTAAGAGAGAGCTTCCAGACTTAATTTTGTGTGATGTGATGATGCCAGAATTAGATGGATTTAATGTCCTAAAAGCATTACGCCAAAATTCTTTAACGGCAATTATCCCAGTCATTTTTCTTACAGCAAAAGCTGCTCGAGAAGATATCCGTGAAGGGATGAATTTAGGAGCTGAAGATTATTTAACCAAACCATTTTCTGCGCCAGAGTTACTAAATACTATTTCGGCAAGAATTGAGAAGCAAGAATCACTTATGAAAGCAAGTACTGCAAGATTAGATAGCTTGAGACAAAACATTGCTTCCTATTTACCCCATGAACTATTGACTCCCCTGAATGGCATTATGGGCATATCAGATCTACTACTCCATTACCATGAATCTATGTCTGCTGATGAACTAGTAGATTCAATTCGTGTCGTTAAAGGTTCTGGCGATCGCCTAAATAGATTAGTGAGAAACTTTATCCTGTTCTCTGAGCTAGAAGTGATCGCGGCAAGTTCTCATGCATGGCAAGATTATCCTAAAAATAACGATATTGAAGCAATTGTGGGCTTAACCGCGCATAGCTGTGCCACAAAAGCTAATAGAATCCAAGATTTAGAAGTGGATGTAGAAAATGTTACACTCAAAATCTCATCTCAACATCTTACTAAAGTTATTGAAGAACTCGTTGAAAATGCCTTTAAGTTTTCTGACGTAGGGACTTTTGTGAGAGTGTTTAGCAAACTTGATAAGAAATTTTTTAGTTTATATATTTGCGATCGCGGTCGTGGCATGACAACTGAACAGATAGCGAATATCGGAGCCTATATGCAATTCGAGCGTAAACATTACGAGCAGCAAGGTAATGGATTAGGCATAATTATTTCTAAGCGGATTGTAGAACTATACGGCGGTGAATTGTCAGTGGAAAGTATCAGCGGAAGTCACACCTCTGTCTGTATTAAGTTTCCTCTCTGAGTTCTTTCATTTCCAACAAACCAAGGATTGTTAGCAAAGCACCGTAAAGATCAACATTATGCTAATTCGATTATTTCAAAAGCAAGATAGCGAACAAATCGCCCATATTTTTTACGACACGATCCATGAAATTAATATTCGTGACTATTCCCCTGAGCAAGTAAGCGCTTGGGCTCCCGATGATTTGCACATCGATGACTGGGCGATATCTTGTGCCAAAAAATTTACCTATGTCGCTGAAGAATCAGGAAGAATCCTTGGTTTTGGTCAATTAGAATCTGATGGTCACATTGATTGCTTCTTTTGTCACAAGGACTATCAGCGCTGTGGTGTTGGTACAAGGCTGTACCGCGCGATTGAAGCTAAAGCCATAGAACTAAAAATAAATCGCCTGTTTGTAGAGGTGAGTATCACCGCCCTAGCATTCTTTAAAAGCAGAGGCTTTGGAATTGTTAAAGAACAGCAAGTGGATGTGCGTGGACAAAAACTCACTAATTTTGTGATGGAGAAATTTCTTGATAAGTATTTAGATAGAACTACTCCGTTTGTGGTGGCGACTTTCTATCATTTTGCAAATTTGAGCGATTATGATGCTTTGCGATCGCCTATTACTGAGTTTGGTCGTCACCATGACATCAAAGGCGTGATTTTGCTAGCTCCAGAGGGAATCAACGCTACTGTTGTCGGCGATCGCGCTGGTATTGATGCACTTTTAAATTATTTACGGTCAGATCCACGCTTACAAAATCTGGAACATAAGGAAACCTACTGTGATGTAATTCCTTATCAAAAACTACGGGTACGGCTTAAAAAAGAATTAGTTAAGTTTGGTATCGATAATATTGATCCTAGCAACGAGGTGGGCGTGTATGTGGAACCAAAGGATTGGAATCAATTGATTAGTGATCCTGATGTGTTGGTGATTGATACGCGCAATGTGTATGAAGTGGAGTTTGGTACTTTTGCAGGAGCGATTAATCCTAATTTAGACTTTTTCCATGAGTTTCCTAAATATGTGGAAGAAAATTTGCAATCGCCTAATTCTGATCAGCACAAATCAAAGAAAATTGCCATGTTCTGCACAGGTGGTATCCGTTGCGAGAAGGCAAGCGCTTATATGTTGGCTCAAGGATTTGAGGAGGTTTATCATCTCAAAGGGGGCATTCTTAAATATTTAGAAGAAGTTCCTCAAGAAGAGAGCCTCTGGCAAGGTGAATGTTTTGTCTTTGATGATCGCATCACGCTCTAACAATAAAGGTGGCACTTTGTGCCGCCTTGCGATTGGATTTATACTGTATTTCCCATCCAGATTCGTACTCCCCACATTGATACTAATAGAACTAACAAAATAATATCGCGGGGCAAAAACTTAAGAGGATTCCAAACTAACAAGTGGGTGTTGGGACTAGTAAAACCACGTACTTGCATCGCACTAGCGGTCTGTTCGGCACGAATAAAGAGATTATCGATTAGACGCTCAGTTAAAATCAACCAAATTTGAGTAGTCCGCTTAAAGCCTAGCCTTTTCCAATTAATTGACCGCGTTCGCATCGCTCTGCCAAGGTTCTGCACTTCTTCAAGAACCAATGGTACAAATCGCAACGCAAGAGTTAAGGTCAATACAATTTCTACTACTGGCACTTTAAAAAGTTTTAATGGTGAACACAGCACGGCGATCGCGGCGGTAATTTCTTCGGGAGCTGTGACTAACAAAAATAGAGTCGGCGCGTATAGATAAGTAAAAATCAAAGTACAGACGCGAATTCCTAAATCAAGGGATTTGCGGGTAATAGTGATGTTGCCAGCCTTCCAAATCACATAGCGGTAGGGAGTTGGTTGGGGCAGATTGAGCGTTAGTGTGGGTGAGCTTTGAGCTGGTTCGGTAGTTTTTGCTATTTCAGGGACAGGACGGCGCGGCTGAATCGTGACGTTAAATCCATCGGGCGAAATTGTAGCGATCGCAAAAGTCATAAAGGCTAGCAATAGCAAAATCCCCATTTGTTGTTTCCAAACTCGCATTGGAATGCCAGAGGCAAAGGTTAGCAAAATTAGTAGTACGGAGATGGCGATGCGCCATACATCGTTGGCTTGAATGGGACTCAACAAAAAAGTCAGCAACCCTAGCAATTTAATACGAGGATCGATCTGATGCAGCCAAGTAGCTGGCTTTTCGAGGTAGAGTCCGATGGGGAGCGATCGCAGTATATCCACTATGTTTTGATATCTTTGGGCAGGTTTAATCTTATACCAAATCAAGAAATGGCGTATTTCTTGATTTGAAAACCCTTGCTGGATTTGGCTTTTATAACAATTTTAAATATTTAGAAGAGGCTTCGACGCTTCGATAAGCTCAGTGTATCGCTTCGCTCAGCCAGCAGTATATGTTGGCTGAGCGAAGTCGAAGCCTTAACTCTTATTTGAAACAGCTATATAGCTGTAGCCACTCGTGCCTAATAAAAGTGATTACAGCTATGATTAGGCGATCGCTTTGGGAATAGCGCTAATTAACTTCTGAGTATAAGGCTGTTGAGGATTGCTATAGATTGATTCGGCAGTACCTAGCTCCACGATTTCGCCTTTGTTCATCACCATAATGCGATCGCTCATAAACTTGACCACACCGAGATCGTGGGAAATGAAAATATAAGTTAGTCCAAACTCCGCTTGCAGTTCCTTTAAGAGATTGAGGACTTGGGCTTGGACAGATACATCCAGTGCCGAAACTGGTTCATCGGCAATAATCAATTTAGGATTAAGAGCCAAGGCTCTAGCAATGCAAATACGTTGACGCTGACCACCCGAAAACTCGTGGGGATAGCGGCGCATGGCACTTTTGGTTAGCCCTACTCGTTCCAGTAAATAGGCGGCTCTTTCTCTTCTTGCCTCGGATTTGCGATAGCGAGCGAAACGCTCCTGATGGCTATGAACCAAGAGTGGTTCAGCGATCGTATCGCCCACACTCATGCGCGGATTAAGGGAACCGTAAGGATCTTGAAATATAACTTGCAGGTCACACCGTAACTTTCGCAATGCCTCCCCTCTGAATTGAGAAATTTCATCGCCCTCAAACTTAACTGAACCTGTTACGCCATTAGTTAAACCGAGAATAGCTCGACCTGTGGTGGTTTTGCCGCAGCCTGACTCACCTACTAAACCCAGTGTCTCACCACGAAACACATCAAAACTAATATTATTCACCGCTACAAAATATCGCTTCTTTAATCCTAAAATATTGCGAATTGGGAACTCAATTCTGAGATCTTGAACTGATAGAATCGGTTCCTGCTTTTGCAATTCTGTAAGACGGTTGGAAATTTCTTCTGGTGAAACTACTTCTAAATAGGAAGCATTTGGTTCTTTTTCGATCATCTTCCCATTTTGGATTTCCATAAAATCGCTGACTGTGGGCAGTAGTCGCAGTTGGCGATCGGGTTGCGGACGACAAGCGATTAAACCTTTGGTGTAAGGGTGCTGTGGCGCTTTGAAAATTGCTTGCGTATCGCCATCTTCGACAACTTCCCCTTGATTCATGACGATCGCCCGATCCGCAATCTCAGCCAAAATCCCTAAGTCGTGGGTAATAAATATCATCGACATTCCCCGCGATCGCTGAATCTCTTTTAGCAGCTTGAGGATCGTCGCCTGTACTGTCACATCTAAAGCTGTAGTCGGCTCATCGGCTATGATCAACTGCGGATTGCAAGAAATCGCCATCGCAATCATCACCCGCTGCAACTGACCACCCGACAACTCATGGGGATATCGCTCAATCAATTGCTGCGGATTGGGTAATTGTACTTCATCAAACAGTTGAATTGTGAGTTTCTCTGCTTCTTGTTGCGAAACCTGCCGATGCAACCGAATTGCCTCAATGACCTGATAGCCGCAAGTAAAGAGAGGATTGAGTGAGGTCATCGGTTCTTGAAATACCATCGCCATGCGATCGCCCCGATATTTCAACATTTTCTTGGGTGAAACTCTCACTAGGTCAATGGGAACTTCTCCACTCGGTCTAAATAGAACTTCGCCATTGGTAATCTTGCCAGATTCTCCCAATAGTCCCATGATTGCCAATGCTGTTGCCGACTTGCCAGAGCCAGATTCACCCACAATACCAAGGGTTTGCCCCTGAGCTAGATCAAAAGAAATATTTTTAACTGCATAGACAAGACTCTCATCACCTCGAAAGGCTACCTGTAAGTTACGCACTGATAGTAATAAACCTTCTGTCTGTGCTGGAGATTGTGACATAAATGCTTAGTTTGGCAAGATTTAGCGATTATTATAGCTGTAGTCAGGATATAAAACCCAAGAAGCGCCGCCACTCGCTTCTTGGGTTTTTTGAAGGTAAGCTTAGCTTAGTGCATTGTGCTGCTCGGTTGGCTGAGCGAAGTCATATAAACTGGTGAAGATATTTTTTGTCTTGCCAATCCTCTAATCACCATGTCAAGATCATGCGCTTACCTTATCTAAAATTACCCACTCCTAATATTTCTCTTGCTGCCTTTATTGCTCCTGATGCGGTGGTCATCGGCGATGTTCAACTCGCAGAGCAAGTAAATATTTGGTATAAGGCAGTGATTCGGGCGGATGTTAATCGCATGGAAATTGGTTTCTGCACCAATATTCAAGATGGTGCGATTTTACATGGCGACCCTGATCAGCCTCTAATAATTGGGGAATATGTGACGATCGGACATCGGGCAGTGATCCACTGCGCTGAGATTGGACGTGGATGCCTAATTGGTATGGGGGCAATCCTGATGGAAGGTGTGAAAATTGGCGCAGGAAGTATTGTCGGCGCGGGAGCCGTAGTGACTAAGGATGTCCCAGCAGGAGTAGTCGCTGCGGGTGTGCCTGCCAAGGTGCTGCGAGAGCTATCACCAGAACAGCAGCAGGAGTCGATTATCCATGCCCAAAATTACTATCAACTTTCTTTGTTGCATCTAAATGCTTAAAAAAGTGTCGCGCAGAGCGCGACACTTTTTTATAGCCACAAGAATAATTTTGAAAGCGTTGCGAAGCAACGCTTTCAAAATTATTCTTGGTCTGGGTTTAAGAGTAAAACTGTATTAAGAATGGCGCTTTGCGCCATTCTTAATTTGCCTATACTGCTGCAAGTTCAGGCTCTTCGAGCTTGGCTAGCCTTTCTGTCAACAACTCTTCTAAGGTAACAAGGGCTTTAGAAAATCCCTTAATACCTTCATCGAGCTTTTCAGAAGCCATGCGATCGCTAGCGTGCATTGTTTGGAAGGTTTCCTTGTCCATAGGGATTTTGGCAATATCAGACTGAGCCGCAACTTCAGGATCTAGCTTACGCACTAACTCTCCTTTAGTCTGTTGTAGCTCCTCTAGCAGTGCTGGCGAGATGGTTAGGAGATCGCAGCCTGCAAGCTCCACGATTTCGCCCATATTACGGAAACTTGCTCCCATAATTTCGGTCTTATAGCCAAACTTTTTATAGTAGTTATAAATTTTGGCTACAGAAAGCACCCCAGGATCTTCGTGGGCGGGATAGCTATCACGTCCTGAGTCTTTTTTATACCAGTCCAAAATCCTACCGACGAAGGGAGAGATTAGCTTTACTCCTGCTTCGGCACAGGCGATCGCTTGATGGATTCCAAATAGAAGTGTCAAATTACAATGGATACCTTCTTTCTCTAGTTCTTCCGCAGCTTTAATCCCTTCCCAAGTAGCGGCGATTTTGATCAAAATGCGATCGCGGGAAATACCGTGGGTTTCGTATTCAGAAATTAAATAATGGGCTTTCTCTAGGGTTGCCGCAGTATCGTAGGATAGTCGTGCATCAACTTCTGTCGAGACTCTTCCTGGAATAATTTGTAAAATTCTCATTCCAAAGGAAACGGCAAGACGGTCAAAAGCGAGGGAGGCAACTTGAGTTGCGGGTGCATCTTTGCCCAGATCGGCTCTTGCCTCTAGCAAGGTTTCGTCAACAATTTCTTGATACTGGGGCATCTGCGCTGCCGCCGTAATCAGAGATGGGTTAGTGGTGGCATCTATAGGCTTCACCTGTTCGATCGCATGAATATCACCAGTATCGGCAACTACGACAGTCATTTCTCGCAGTTGTTCTAAAAAGCTTTTTGGCAAATCAGTAGGCATAGTCATGTCCTCCATAGCACCAGCGATCGCTGGCTAAGTTTGCCTGATCATCTTAGCCTTTACCACTGGGAAACCTGTTTAGCCTTCATAGTAATTACAAGATCACTGCGATTTGATGCATTGAAGCCTACTTATTAAATCGCCACGCCTAAAGGTTGCAGATAGCTGTTGCAAAGAAATTTCTTGTCCCCCGTAAAGATCCTGAAGTGCCTGATGAATATCTCTGACGGCGGTATTGAAATAAGCGTCACCATTTTGCTCAATTAAACTCTTGGCAGAGTAGAAGTTTTGATGGCTAATATCTTTTATCTGGATATTCATGTCAGCAAGTAGTTTTTGCCCCATCTGCATTGCAATAAAGCATGAAGCATAGCGAACAAAGTCTGGATCACTAGACTCTGGCCTTTTGCGACGATTCTCGGCGATTCTGTATAGTTGTACAGCTATTACAACTTGCGAACCATTTAATTCTTCAGTAAATATTGAATCATACAGTTTTCCAAAATGCTTACTAGAAGATGATCTAGCCTGATGAGGACTCGCTCTCCAAACAGATAACACTGCTTCAGCAGCTACTCCCGAAGTAATATCATTCGGTTGCATACTGTTATCAGAGCGTTTCCGTCGATAATTAAACCCCAATTGCCGAATATCTGTTTCTAAACTTTGCTGGCGTTCATCATTAGCGCGTAAATCCTTGAGTTCTACTGGATTTTGATTGTTAGCAGTGTAGGTAATTTTTTGAACTAAACCTTCATTGTCACGAGGTAACTGATAAAGTCGAATAAGAACATAGGCTTTGGTATCTCTATGTAATAAATCAGGTTGCAGCAATGTTTTGAATATAGTCATACAGGTTTGACCACCATTGATAATTTGCAGATTTTCAACCCGCACCTGATAATCACCATTTTGTAATGCGTTATAGGAGAAGCTTTCACAAGTGAAAGTTACGCCATTATTGTAAAAGTAAAAATTGTTTTTTTCGTCACTGGTTAAAGTATGACGAATATCTTCGTTCACTCGATTTCCCTTTAAGCCTAAGTATCGCCGAATATTCCGTTCTAACAATCGTTCCCCATGTCTATCAATCAGGGTGGCAATTTCCGCAACCGAAATTCTCCCCACTAATACTCGGCTAAAATCCATATCTTCAACTATGGCTTTGCCACTTAGCTGCAAAGTATCTTTTACTGGTCTGGAAGCTTGCAGAATTTTGACCAAGCTTTCATGGTTAGTGTGTTCCCACGTAACTTGATTACCGAAACCAGTACGTTCAATCGCTTCCTGAGCAGATGCATTCCACGTCAGCCCATTGTTACAAGCTATAGCTCGAACCTGTGGAATATAGCCATCTCGAATTAAGCTACGGGCTTCTTCCACCTTTGACAGTAAACGTTCATTAATATGTTCTAGTTTAGCTGCTGGGTTAAATAGGTACTGAATTGCATTTATCAGACTCTCTATAGCTTCCTGAGGAAAATTAGAGTTGCCTTCCAGATTATTCTTATATTTTGCTTGAAATAAACTAACAGTGAACTCCCCGTCATACTCTTCAGAGATATGCATTGCATCTACGCCAAAGTCACCTCCTCCTTCAGTTAAGCAGTCAAAAGCATCGTCACGGTCTAAATCCAAAATGGTTTGAACGCACAGGTAAACAAACGCTAGAGACTTGAGCTTCCCATCGTCTCTTATACGTAACTCTTCAGAAGACTGGCGACGAATATCGTCAATGACTGATACTAACCGTTGGTCAATAATAGATGCATTGATATTCATATGTATATTTACTTATACGAGTGGATCATCAACATTTCATCTGTCCTAGCCTAGCCTGTTGAGGCTTTGAGTAACAAATACATTTTGATTAAGCGCAAAGCGCCATATTTTACTTCTGAGATATAGTTACGATCCCCTTAATAACTTAAGAATGTCAATAGCTAAGACGCAGAAGGTAAGAATTGCGATCGCTTGGTGGCTTTGGAGATTAAATCTAAAAAAGTTGCTATAATTAAAAATTGTGATTATTCCAAGAGATTAGATCTTGATAGAACGCTATACATTACCCGAAATGGGTCGGTTATGGACAGATCGGCATAAATACCAAACTTGGTTGCAAGTCGAGGTAGCTGTATGTGAGGCTCAGGCTGAATTAGGCTACATTCCTGCCGATGCTGTCGCAGAAATAAAAGCTAAGGCAAACTTTGACACCGATCGCGTCAATGAGATTGAGCTGACCGTCAAACATGACATGATCGCGTTTTTGACTAACGTGAATGAGTATGTCGGCGATGCGGGTCGTTATATTCACCTCGGTTTGACTAGCTCAGATGTGTTAGATACTGCACTCGCGGTGCAGTTGGTTGATAGCTTAGAAATCATCCAAGCTCAACTAGAAGAAGCGATCCAAGCGATCCGTTACCAAGCGCAGCAACATCGTTACACGATCATGTCGGGGCGTACTCACGGCATCCATGCCGAGCCAATTACCTTTGGTTTTAAGTTAGCTGGTTGGTTAGCCGAGATGCTACGCCACCGCGATCGCCTGTTGTGTCTGAGCAAAAATATTGCTGTTGGTAAGATTTCGGGAGCCGTGGGAACCTACGCCAATGTTGATCCCCGCATTGAGTCCCTTGCTTGCCAAAAATTAGGACTGCAACCAGACTGTGCCTCGACTCAGGTGATTTCCCGCGATCGCCATGCCGAATACTCGCAAGTACTGGCGCTCATCGGCGCATCGATCGAACGCTTTGCGGTGGAAATCCGTAACCTGCAACGTACTGATGTGCTGGAAGTGGAAGAGCATTTCACCAAAGGACAGAAAGGCTCGTCAGCGATGCCTCACAAGCGCAACCCCATCCGATCGGAACGCTTGACAGGTATGGCGAGACTGCTGCGCGGCTATGCGACTACGGCTCTGGAAAACGTGGCGTTGTGGCATGAACGCGATATTTCCCACAGCGCAGCGGAACGGGTGTTGTTGCCTGATAGCTGCATTCTCACCCATTTCATGCTGGTCGAAATTACGGATTTAGTTAAAAATCTGCTGGTACATACCCATAACATGGAGCGCAATCTCTATTGCTATGGTGGCGTGGTCTTTAGTCAGCAAGTGCTGTTGACTCTAGTCACTAAGGGCTTGAGTCGTGAGGATAGCTATGCGATCGTTCAACAAGCGGCTCACCAAGCTTGGAATAAAGCTGAAGGCGATTTTCGTAAGCTAATTAGTGAAAATGAAACCGTGCGCGAAAAGTTGTCACCTGAGGAGCTAGCAGCCTGTTTTGATCCCAATAAACACCTTAAAAATCTCGATCAGATCTATCAAAGATTGGGCATCTAAAAATATATTGCGGGTGAAGCCCGCAATATATTTATCTTTAGCGATCGCCGTTTCGATTATTGGTTGCTCATCAGTCGCTAGCGATCACCTTCCCCCTGAGATCAGAGTTGGCACTTTTAATCTGGAAAACTTTGATGGTTTAGACACATCAAAATTAGAGTCCGTGAGCCAAATCATTGACCGTAATTTTGATGTAATTGGCTTGCAAGAAATCAGTGCGATCGGAGCCGAAAAGCTCAAAGAAAAGTTAAACCAATCCCAAAAGTGGGAATTTATTTTGGGATCAACGGGTAGCCGTCAGCGAGTGGCGCTGTTTTATCGTCAAAATTTATTTATGGCGCAAAAAGTAACGGAGTGGTCGCCTGTAAATACCACAGGAACTCTGCGATCGCCCCTTGTAAATTACCTTAAAGTAATTGATCCCCAAAATCAGGGCTTTGACTTTACCCTAGTTGTCGTCCACCAAAAGGGTGGTGGCGGCAAGGCTGCTGATCGCACCCGCCAAACTCAAAGCCAGAAAATGCGCCAAGAAGTTGACAAGTATCAAAAAAATCCAGAGTCCGATCCCGATTTGATTTTATTGGGAGACTTTAACAGCCCCACTTGGTCAGATCAAAATCAAGGGCTACGTGATGCGCCGATTACTTTTTTGACCAAGGCGATCGAAACCAGTGAGCAAGAAAATTGCTTAAAAAAACGTGGTCAACCTAAATTTGCTGACGGACGCTTGCGCTTTACCAATCGTGGTACTGGCTGCGTGATCGATCACATTGCGATCGCCAAAGCTCCCCAAGGCGCAGAAGAAGAATATATTGCTCAATCAATTCAGATTCTTGATCCGCAAAAAGATCTGGGCTTTGATAGCGATCGCCGTTATTTCTCAGAGATATCTGACCATTTACCCGTAAGAGCAATTTTTCGTTCCAAGTAACACAAAAATGGCGGCGCTCAGCGCCGCCATTTTTGTGTTAGTAACAGTGCGAAGCACTGCTACTAACAGGGCAAACTCGATATTTTGCTACACTGACAAGAAGCAATCATTAAGAAAATCAATATGAAAACCAGCCTGCTCCAGACCAAAGAGCTATCAGCATTAGAGTACGAAACAGTTAGCGATCGCTTTGATGAAACATGGGAAGCGCCCTTGTCGATCCTACTGGGGTTAGGTCGCGCCGCAGGAGCAGATTTTGTAGAATTTTTCTTAGAGCGCAATCGTTACATTAGTTGCCTTGCTGAAGACGATGCAATTACCAGTATTTCGCCACGACTATCGACTGGTGCAGGGATTCGTGCTTTTAAAGGTAAGGCTGATTGCTATGTCAGTACAAATGACCTTACTTTCCTCGGCTTAAAATCAGCCCTCGAACGCGCCCTCTCGATCCTAGGGCTACAACTTCCTTCTCAAAATTCCTTCATTCCTTCCATTCAGCTAGAACTTTTTCGCGACTATGCCACGCGCAAGGGCAAAGACAACTGGATTTCTCTATGTAGCCCCATGCAAGAAATGGGTGAAATTCTCCTTGGCGTTAATCAGCTAATTGCCAAAAAAGGCACGCATATCCAGTCAAGGCGATCGGGCTATTTCCGCGACTGGCAAGAAATCTTGGTTGCTGCCAGTGACGGCACATTTGCTAGAGACATTCGCCTTACGCAGTCGGTTGGTTCTAATTTGCTTTGTGCTGATGGCGCTAACCGCTCGGCGATCAGCAAGCGTGTCGGTGGTACAAGCGATCCCAGCTATCTCCGTAACTGGGGCTATGAGCCAGTGGTTGAGGAAATCGTAGAAGCCGCAGGAAAAATGCTTTACGCCGACTATGTGGAATCTGGCTCTTATCCTGTGATCATGGCAAATCAATTTGGCGGCGTGATCTTCCATGAAGCCTGTGGACATTTGTTGGAAACAACTGGCATTGAAGCTAAAACTACACCCTTTGCCGAAATGAAAGGACAAAAGATTGCCCATGAAAATCTCACGGCATGGGATGAGGGGCGCTCTGAAGAAGCGTTCGGCACAATCGATATGGATGATGAAGGGATGCCAACCCAACGCACTTTATTAATCGAAAATGGCATTCTCAAAAACTTTATTAGCGATCGCGCTGGGGAACTGCGGACAGGACATCCACGCACAGGCAGTGGTCGCCGCCAGAGCTATGCCTATGCCGCCGCTAGTCGGATGCGTAACACCTATATTGGTGCTGGTGAATTTAGCTTAGATCAGCTATTTGCCTCTGTAGACAAAGGCATTTACTGCAAGAAAATGGGCGGTGGTAGTGTATTGCCGACGGGTCAGTTTAATTTTGCGGTCGATGAAGCCTACGCGATCGAAAATGGCAAAATCACCAAACCTCTTAAGGGTGCAACCTTGATAGGTGATGCCAAGGAAATCATGCAGCAAATTTCCATGAGCTCCCGCGATCTGGAACTAGCTGCTGGTTTTTGTGGCTCTGTGAGCGGCAGTGTGTATGTCACGGTTGGACAGCCCCATATTAAGGTTGAGGCTATTACTGTGGGTGGTCGTTAGTAGTGCAAGAATAATTTTGAAAGCTTTGCAAAGCAACGCTTTCAAAATTATTCTTGATTCGGGTTTGAGCGCAAAGCGCTGTATGATAAATTCCACTATTTTAAAAACTAAAAATGACATATTTTTAGTTCGCGTATTATTCTAAGTATTCGTTGATTAGAATTTTAGAAAGGTTATCGAATCGTGCAACCAAATATGTTCGATTTTCCTCAATCAACGATTCTTGTAGTTGATGACGATCCCCAAATTCGCTCAGATCTGACGTTAGCCCTGAGTGAGCATGGTTATAGAGTCAAAACTGCGAAAGATGGCAGCGAAGCATTACTGGCTGTGCAGAGTCATTTGCCTGAACTGATCCTGCTTAATACTTCTATGCCAGAAATTGATGGTTATGCAGTTTGTCGAATTCTCAAAGCCGATACATTGACGGAAGATATTCCGATAATTTTTATTAGCAACAGCAATGATGTGGAGGCTAAGGTCAAAGCCTTTGAGATTGGTGGATCTGACTACATTACTAAGCCACTCCATGCTTCTGAGGTTTTAGCTCGCTTGCATTTGCATCTATCTTTACACCATTTACAAACCAATCTTGTCAATAAGAATGGTGAGCTTTCTCAAGCTGTCTTTGATCGAGTTGGCATCTTGAGAGATCTACAGCGTACTAATTTACTACTTCATGCTCAAAAGGAAGCTGCAATAGATGGGATTTTTGCAGTTGATGAGCAAGGACGAATTGCCAGTTTTAATCGGCGTTTTTGTGAAATGTGGAACATTCCCCATGGCTTGTTTTCGGGTAATGATCCTATTTTTGAAACTCCCAATGGTGCACCCCTTGGTTCGTATTTGATTAAGTCCGACTTGCCTGATGTCCTCGCTAACTTGCTAGAGACAACCTATGATGAGCCTGACGCGATTCGCCGTGGGGAAATTGTTTTTGGCGATCGCATTTTTGACTACTACACAAGTCCCGTTAACTCAGAGCAAAATAGATTTTTCGGCTTAATCTGGTGCTTCCGAGATATTACTGCCAAAAAGAATGCGGAAATTCGCCAGTCTCAACTCTTAGAAGATCTCCGTAAAGCCAAGGAAGAAGCTGAGATTGCTGTAAGTACTAAAGCTGCTTTTTTGGCAATGATGAGCCACGAGATCCGAACTCCCATTAATGGCGTAATTGGCATGACCCAGCTTTTGGCTAGCACTAATGTTGATGCTGAGCAAGCGAAATATATCAGGACAATTCAAGTCAGCGGTGAAATGCTGCTATCGGTCATCAATGACATTTTAGACTTCTCTAAAATTGAGTCGGGTAAATTGGAGTTAGAGAACTCTCCCTTAGATCTGAGGGCTGTAGTGCGCGATATTTATGACGTGCAGTTGCCCAAAGCTAGGGAAAAGAAGCTCAAGTTTGAAGTGAGTATGCAGTCCAATGTACCGCCTTTTATTGTGGGCGATGTCACGCGACTTAGACAGATTCTCTTGAATCTGGTATCCAATGCTTTGAAATTTACAGATACAGGCTCCGTCAAAATTGGGGTGCGCTTAGTGGGAGATCATTCTCCCCGTGACGGTTATCCCTTTCAGTTGTTGTTTTCAGTTACTGATACTGGTATTGGTATTAGTGAGCAGCAAATGCAACGACTATTTCAGCCATTTACCCAAGCATCGGCATCAACATCGCGTAAATATGGTGGCACTGGCTTGGGCTTAGTAATCTGTAAAAACCTTGTGGAAACTATGGGAGGTAGAATTCAGGTTGATAGCAAAGTTAATGGTGGTTCTACTTTCTCTTTCACAATTAGTACAGAGATCGCTAGGGATCTTCCCTCATATACCTTGCAAGACGTGATTGCCAAGAGCGATATTTCTTCCACCGTCCGTTTAGGCGATCGCCTCCCCTTAAGAATATTAATTGCCGAAGATAATCTCATCAATCAAGAGTTGGCGATGGCGATGCTGATCAAGATGGGTTATCAGCCTGACGTGGTGGATAATGGCTTGGCTGTATTGGAGACCCTGCAAGTTAATCATTATGACTTGCTATTTTTAGATGTGCAGATGCCAGAGATGAATGGACTGGAAACTGCTAGCTATTTGGTCAACCATTGGCATGAGTTGCATACTGGCTATGCCCGTCCGATTATCATTGCGATGACTGCGAGTGCGATGCAGGGCGATCGCGAGATGTGTTTACAAGCAGGCATGGATGACTACATCAGTAAGCCCATTATGATGGAATCACTCCAACGTACCATTGAGCAATGGGCTTCGGGAATGCAGCCCGAACAAGGGACGATCGAATTGACGACTGGTGAAGATATCCAAAAGTCGAAAGACCCATCGGTGATTGATCCTGCGGCTATTAAAAATCTTGAACAAATTAATCCAAAACTAATTGGACGTATGGTGCACCTGTTCACCTCTGAAGAAGCACCAGTTTTGCTAGCGACCCTGCGTCAAGCGATCGCTAACAATGACCTGCAAGAAGTTAGTTATACTGCCCATACCCTCAAAGGAAGCAGCAATATTTTAGGCGCTAAGGCTCTGGGTAAGCTGTGCTTAGAAGTGGAACTAAAAGGTAAGCAGGGCGATCGCGAAGGTTTACCTGAACTGATGGCAGAGATTGAGACCCAATACCAAAAGGCTTGTGAAGAACTTGCCCGCTTAATTTAATCCTATAAAATAAGTAACGGCGCGAAGCGCCGTTACTTATTTTATGAGCTGCTACTAAGTCGGCTGAGCCTGTCGAAGCCAGTTAGAATAGGTAGCGCCAGTCTGCTAAAAAACTATGCTTTCCATTCAAAATCTCAGTTATCACCCAGCCGCTACCCCTGATGCAATTCTTAGTGATATCTCATTTAAGCTCAGCGATCGGCAATTAGGTTTGATGGTTGGACCTAGTGGGTCGGGCAAGAGTACCCTACTGGAAATTTTGGCAGGCTTTGTGGAATGGACAACTGGCAGCATTTACTGGAAATCTCAAGAGCTAACCCCCGATCATCTCCAACAAATTTGTGGTTTGGTCTTTCAATTCCCTGAACGTCACTTTTGTGGCAATACGATTTTAGAAGAACTTAAACTGGGTCATATTGATCTTGACTATGAGCGGATTCAGGGCGCACTCGGGTCTGTCGGGTTAAGTCATCTTAACCCTAGTGCCTCCCCTCAGTCCTTGAGTGGTGGACAGCAAAGGCGATTAGCTCTAGCTGTGCAGCTTATTCGGCAACCAAGCCTCTTACTGCTTGATGAACCCACCGCAGGACTAGACTGGTCAATGCGTAAACAGATCTTGAATATTTTGCAGGAATTAAAAAAAGACTGGACAATTTTAGTCGTTACCCATGAACCAGAGGAATTGAGTGGTATGGCTGATCAAACTTGGGCGATCGCTCACGGCAAGATTGCTTAGTTGTTAAAACAATGGTGGCTTCGACTGCGCTCAGCCATCACTGTTTTACACAAAATGAAGAAATGACTGTGAATTGGGTTTACCAGTCTTTTAGTGGACAAAGCCAGCAAATAAATGGCGGCGCGAAGCTCTGCCATTTATTTGCTGGCTTTGTTGATATGGGTGCGACGAATCTGTGCTTCTAGTTTTTTTAGTTTGGTAAGCGATCGCTAAACTCAACAATTTGTAATATTTTTTGCTCTAAAAAGGCTGGGAATAGTCAAAATGTATAGATTTACACAAAACCTATGTACCTGAGTCTGATGTTATGGAAGTCATTAAATATGTGCATTGAGACTCGTCAACTCATCGAGGAGAATTGTAAGGTGTTGGTTTATAAGTCAAATCAAAAGAGGAAGCTCAAGGGTTCAGTGAACTGGACTGCTTGCATCCCTCTCGCGGCGATTATCGCTGTATTTTGGGTATACGCAGCTACTGCTCAAGAACCTGCTGCTGCCCCAGCCCCAGCCGATCCTATGGCAGAAATGAAAACAGCCATGGACGGTCTAAAAGTTGGTCTTGACACTGTCTGGGTCATGGTCGCAGCTTTCCTAGTATTTTTCATGAATGCTGGCTTTGCGCTAGTTGAATCTGGTTTCTGTCGCCGCAAGAATACAGTTAACATTCTTGCTAAGAATTTGATCGTATTCGCGATCGCCACCATCGCCTATTGGCTAATTGGATTTGGATTCATGTTTGGCGATGATGGGGGAAATAACTTCATCGGTCTGCAAGGTTTCTTCCTTGGTGGTGAAGATAATAGCCCTGCCACGGGTGACGCTTATAAGGGTGTATTTGGTTCTCTTAACTGGACTGGCGTGCCTTTGGAAGCTAAGTTCTTATTCCAGTTGGTGTTTGCTGGTACTGCTGCAACCATTGTTTCGGGAGCAGTAGCAGAACGTATCAAATTTATGTCGTTCTTGCTCTTTAGCTTTGTTCTAGTGGGTATCTCTTATCCAATTACAGGACACTGGATTTGGGGCGGCGGCTGGCTCGCAGATATGGGCTTCTGGGACTTTGCTGGTTGCGTTCCTGTTCACTCTGTTGGTGGTTGGGCAGCACTTGTTGGAGCTTCAATTCTTGGTGCTCGCTCTGGTCGTTACGGAGAAGATGGCAAGAATCGTGCGATTCCTGGACACAGTATGAGTCTTGCGACCCTTGGATGCTTGATCCTTTGGTTAGGATGGTTTGGCTTTAATCCTGGTTCGACTATGGCTGTCGGCGATGGTCGCTTAATAGCTCACATTGCGCTAACCACAAACACTGCTGCTTCGACTGGTGCGATCGCCTCAACCATTGCTGCTTGGCTATATCTCGGTAAGCCCGACCTATCGATGATCGTTAACGGTCTATTGGCTGGACTAGTTGGTGTAACTGCATCCTGTGCTTGGGTGACTTTGCCAGCAGCAGCGATTATCGGCGCAGTTGCGGGAGTACTAGTAGTATTTTCAGTTGGCTTCTTTGACAGCATCAAGGTTGATGACCCTGTAGGCGCAACTTCAGTCCACCTTGTTTGTGGTACTTGGGGAAGTTTAGCTGTTGGTCTGTTTGCTGTTGGACCAAATGCTGTAATTAGCAATAATTTCACTTTGTATACTGCTGGACCTGCCGCTGGGCTTTTAGTTGGTGGTGGATTCACCCAACTATGGCATCAAATTATTGGTGTTGCCGCTGTTGGTGGTTTTACCGTTGCGGTGAGCTTCATCGGCTGGTACGTTATTTCCCTGATTACTGCTGGTATTCGTGTGGAAGAAGAAGAAGAATTCAAGGGCTTGGATATCTCTGAGCATGGCATGGAAGCTTACTCTGGCTTTGTAAAAGAAAGCGAGTAGTTTTTGTAATGGCAGCGCTTAGCGCCGCCAATATCTCAAAAGAAAAAGCAGGGCGATCGCCCTGCTTTTTCTTTTTGTAAACTTCATCTTAATTCCGATGGGATTATGGGAGTATAATGGTGGGGCAGAGCGCCTCAAATTATATCTAGTTTCGATAGCTGAACCATGACCAACACTTTATTGAATCCTGTCAAAATCTCCAAGGTTGAAGTTCTCAAGCAAAAAAGTAACTTTTTGCGTGGTCCCATTGATAGCGAACTAACTGACGGTAATCCATTTTTTAGTCAGGATGGTCTACAAATTCTTAAGTTTCATGGTTCTTATCAACAAAAAGATCGGGACTTTGAAAAAGCCAAAGAAAAGGGAGAAGAAGGGCAGTACAGCATGATGCTGCGGACTCGTAGCCCTGGAGGGGTAATCCCTTGGCAGTTGTACTCGGCTTTAGATAAGTTGTGCGACAAATATGGCAACCACACCCTACGGGCAACTACTCGTCAAGGTTTTCAGATCCACGGTATTCTCAAAGATAATCTCAAAACTGTCATCGCTGATATCACCCGCAATATGGGTTCGACCGTAGGCGCTTGCGGCGACATTAACCGTAACGTCATGGCTCCAGGCGCACCTTTTAAAAATAAGCCTGAGTATATCTACGCCCGTGACTTCGCAGTTAAGATTGCGGACTTTTTAGCCCCACAGGCTGGCGCTTATTACGATATTTGGCTAGATGGCGAAGTTGCCGTTACTGCGACTGAATCTCCAGAAGTAACTGAAGCTCGCAACCGTCAGGGACTAGGCAAGGCAAAAACCAATATTCATGACGTGGAGCCGATTTACGGTACACAGTACCTACCTCGTAAGTTCAAAATTGCGATCGCTGTTGCTGGTGATAATTCTGTCGATCTCTACACCAATGACCTATCGCTGGTGGTAATTACCAACGCTCAGGATCAATTAGAAGGCTTTAATGTCTATGTGGGTGGTGGTTTAGGACGCGCCCATAATAACGACGCAACGATTGTGAGAATGGCGGATAGCATCGGTTTTGTGCCTGTGGGTGAAATATATGATTTGATTAAGGCGATCGTGGCGGTGCAGCGTGACTATGGCGATCGCCATAATCGTCGCCATTCAAGGTTCAAGCATATTTTGCATGAATGGGGTGTGGATAAATTTAAGCAGGTTTTGCTGGATTACTATCCCACTGAGCTTGCTGTTCCCCGTGAGCTACCCGATTTTAAATACCAAGATTATCTCGGTTGGCATGAGCAGGGCGATGGCAAGTACTTCTTAGGGATCTCCATTGAAAATGGTCGAGTAATTGATCGCGAAGGCTTGCAATTAAAAACGGCGCTGCGAGAAATCAGCGAGACTTTTCATCATGACTTTGTGCTGACTCCCAACCATAATTTGTTGGTGACAGAAATCGCTGCCGATGAAAAGGAAGCAATCCAGAAAATTCTTGATCGCTGCGGTGTGTTGGCTCCCGACCAGATCGATAGCCTAGTGCGTTACTCGATGGCTTGTCCTGCTTTCCCCACCTGTGGCTTGGCGATCGCTGAGTCAGAGCGAGCCTTGCCCGATGTCTTGGCGCGGATTCGTAAGTTGCTAGTGCACGTAGGTCTGGAAAATGAAACCTTTGTCACGAGAATGACGGGCTGCCCCAATGGTTGCGCTCGACCCTACATGGCAGAGCTTGCCTTTGTGGGCAGTGCTGCCGATGAATATCAAGTTTGGCTAGGTGGTAGCTTTAATTCGACCCGTTTGGCACAACCCTATGTGCAGCGCTTGCATATTGACAATTTGGAGCAGGGACTAGAGCCGTTGTTTGTCTATTTCAAACGCGATCGCCTTGCAGGTGAGACGTTTGGAGATTTCTGCGATCGCCTTGGCAATGAGGCTCTGCGCCAGTTTGCGGACTCTTACATCCCTGATGTAGCTGAGTCGAAGGGCAAGCGTAAAGATGTGCGCCATCGGGTCACGCTTTCGGCAAAGTCCTATGATCTGCTCAAGCAAGCTGTCGATGAGAAAGGCGCATCAATGAAGGATCTCGTTGAGGCGGCGTTAATCAAGTATTTGGAATAGTTCATTAATTAAGGTCAATTGCATCAGTGCAATTGACCTTGTCCTATTCATTTTCATAGAATGCTTTTTAACTTGCCACAGATATGAAAATATGGTTAAATTCATGTACAAAGTTTAAATTGCTAGTAAAAAAGTAATTTATACATCAAATTTTTACGAATTTATGACAAAAAAGAATCTTTCATCGTTGGCTGTATACTTATTTGCCTTAATCGTATTACCCATTGAGTATTCACTTACAACTGGCAAGGCAGACGCTTTTTCTCTAACTTTTGCTCAAGATGCTACCCCTGCTCCAAATACAGGAGGGGCTGTACCTACAACAACAGCCGCGATCGCATTACGAAATAGCGTACAGGCGTTGTCAACTGTAGAAAAACCCTTTACAACTCTCGACTTTCAAGGTGTTGCTACGTTTACGGCGGGAGTCTACACCTTCGGAAATGGGACTATAACTGTAAATCCTGCGTCAGCGACTACTGGAGGGGCTCCTGCAAATGGAATTAGTGGAGACTCTGGAAATGCAGCGTTTGGATTTAATACCTCTGGTGCTACGTATGGTGGTGCTGGTAATAATTTAGTTAGAATTGCAGGTGGTGGAGCTAATGTTGTTCTTACGATCAACTTTACTAATCCCGTTATTGATTTTGGATTTTTCGTTACTGATTACGGAAATGCAAATGTTAATAACAATATAGATGTGCGACTTTTTAACGGTTCGACAACACTTTTTACGGCACTTGATGCCGGTACTAATCCTAATCCCTTGGATGGGAATGATGTAAGGATAGCAAGATTTAATCAATTCACTGCAGCTACTGGTGATAGTCGCATAACCAGTGTAACGATAACTGCTATAGGAAATGGAGGCGTTGATAGATTTGGTATTGACGATATTGTTTATTCTGTTCCCTTTGACTTTGAGCCTTCTTTAGGTCTTGGTTTGCTTGGTTTAGGTTTTGGGCTTAACAAGCTTAGAAAGAACTTGAAAGCTAAGAAAAATACAGAAGTTTAGTTGAGTTTTTGAAAAATTAGATTTATATTTCCGTGGCTCTTGGGAGTTGCGGAAATTTTTTTTAGGATAGATCTGCAGGGGCAGAGCATTCCCGCCACAATCCACTAATTTACAGACAACCTCACATTAGGAATGTTCTGCCCAAAACCTCCAATATTTGCAAAATACCTCTCACAGCAGGGAAAATTTATCGGTTACTGCATAAAGGGCGTAGCATTTGCAGATCGAGATTTCTGCGATGGGTTTTAAAATTGTCGCGCAAATGCTGCGCCCCTACCTTCTGGCTGCGACGATAACCCAATCATTTCTACATAAAAATCTGCGATCGCGATGAATCAAGACTCAGCACCATTACTCCAAGCCGCCCAGCATTATCTTGATGTTGACGATGCGCCATTTTATATGCCAGCTCATAAGCGCGGTCAAAGTATTGATCGCGAATTGCAGACCCTCATGGGCGCAAATGTATTTCGTCTCGATCTGCCTGAACTGCCCGATCTCGAAGAGCCGATCGCTCTTGCTGAAGAGCTAGCCGCTGATGCTTATGGCAGCGATCGCGCTTGGTTTTTGACTAATGGCTCAACTTGCGGCGTGCAAGCGGTGTTATTGGCGACTTGTCAGGAAGGCGACAAAATCTTAATTGGGCGTAACTGTCACAAAGCTGCGATCGCAGGTTTAGTGCTGAGTGGCGCAAAACCGATTTATTTGCCAACTGACTATTTGCCAGAGTTTGATTTGGATTTGGGAGTGAGTCCTGAGACTTTGACAGGTTTTTTGCGACAACATCCTGATACAAAAGCAGTGATGTTAGTGAGTCCTAACTATTTTGGAGTCTGCGGCGATCTCGAAAAAATGACAGCGATCGCCCATAGTTTTGAGGTTCCCTTACTGGTCGATGCTGCTCACGGAGCGCATTTAGGCTTTCATCCAGATTTACCGATTTCCGCACTGCAAGCAGGAGCTGACTTAGTGGTGCAATCCACTCACAAAATGGCAGGAAGTTTAACTCAGTCGTCAATTTTGCATCTGCAAGGCGATCGCATTAACGCCGCCCAAATTGATCGCGCCTTAGAATTATTGCGATCGACTAGTCCCAATCTATTGCTAATGATTTCCCTAGACGTGGCGCGGCGACAGATGGCAACACAGGGCAAAGCGTTGTTAAGCGAAACTTTGCGACTAACTAGGGAAGTGCGATCACAATTATCTCAAATTCCCAAGTTGCAAACCTTTAGCCAAACGGAAGTTCCCAATCTTGATGAAACGCGCTTAACTGTAATGCTCAATCAATTGGGAATCACAGGTTTTGAAGTTGATCAATACTTTCACGAACAATTAAATGTCATGGCAGAGATGCCGACCTTAACCCAGTTAGTATTTAGCTTCAGCATTGGCAATACTCAAATAGATTGCGATCGCCTAGTTGCTGCCTTTCAAAAGCTAGATAATCAAGAGTGTGGCGCGAAGCGCCACACTCTTGATTGTTTGGTAATCCCAGACTCTCATCTCACTCCTCGCCAAGCCTATTTTGCTAAAAGTATTCGCGTTATTCTTGATCAAGCGATCGGACGCATTAGTGTCGAGTCGCTTTGTCCTTATCCCCCTGGCATTCCCTTAGTTTGTATTGGTGAAGAAATTACAGGGGAAGTTGTGGAGATTTTGCAAGCAATTTTGCGATCGGGTGGTGTGGTGAATGGAGCTAGCGATCGCAGTCTTGAGACAATTTTAGTAGTCGAATAAGCCCAAAAAAATTTAAAAGCGTTGCTTTGCAACGCTTTTAAATTTTTTTGGCTTTGGATTTTAGCCTTTAAGCCAAGCTTCGGTCGCTATGCCTAATTTGCTAGCCGTATCAATTAATTGATGTAACTCTAAATTAGAGATGTTTTCACAAAGATTGGCTTCGATGTGAATTGGTTGCTTCTCAACAGTTTCTAAATCAAGAATTTGTCTACCAAGTATGCATTGGGGCGCAATTTTAGCTGATAAATAATTTAAGAAAGCCTCTTGAGAAAGATTGAGATTGAGCTTTAAATTTAGGCGATCGCTAATGATTAAAGCCTCTTCAATTTGATTGAGATAGTTAAACAAAATCTTCTCATCAAGATTGGGATTGCTAGAAAGATCCTTGATCTGTTTGAGAATGTAATTCTCAAGGATTTCTGCATCTTCGATATGCGTAAACTTGCAACCCAGATTAATTGCCTCCATCGCTACTGCATCTAGTCCGACATTGGGCAGAGTTGCCCCTGTTTCTAAACGCTCCAATTCCTCGGTGAGTCGGTTGTTCAGTACAATATCGGCGGCGACTTGTAGCTCACGCGGCACAGGCAGGTCGTCACGGCGGAAGGAAATCAAAATACCATAATTGTCGCGATAGACCTGCTCGTATAGCTGATCAAGCCTTGTTAAAGTCTCATCCGCTAGCATCCGTAAAATTTTATGGCGCTCTTCAGCAAAGAGATGATGCAGATTAAACTGCTCCCCGCTGAAATTATTAGCCATTTCCAAAATTACCGCCGCCGTATTGGCTTGCTTCAGAACTTTAAACAATGTCGCCTTGATCTCTTCATATTCGCGGCGACCCGTAAAGGGTTGAATACAGCAATGGAAGTCATCGCCGCCCAAATGCAGCACCGCAAAAATGTAAATCACTGATTCCTGCGTGATCCCCGAAACGAGATTGATCTGTCCGATCGCCAAAGACATCGAACCTATCCGTTGCAGTTGGTAATCTTGTTGTTGGATTTGGTAACAGTAAATTTGCTGTGATTTGGCGTAATTGCCCAAAGTTGAACTTAACGCATACTGAGCTGCCACCTGCGCGAGGGTGATCCGATTCGTGACCACCTGCTCTCGGTACAGTCCTGCACCATCTTTAAATTCGGCTAGGTTACTGGGTGACTTTGCCATGCGTTTGATAAATTCATCCTCAAGCAGTACGCCTGCCACATCGGCGGCTAGCTCGATCGCTCTGGCGGCATAGCGCAAAATCTGCACCGTTTCAGGACGAGACAGCTCTTCAAAAAACCAACCGCAACTGGTAAACATCAGCAAAGCATGACGTTGCATTTCCAAGAGGCGCAAAGCATCAATGCGTTGTGCTGAAGTAGAAACCTTGTCGCCACATTGCTGCTCAAAAAATTTCTCCAAAATTGGTGAATTTTCCGCAATGCCATCCCGCAGGGAATATTGCAGCACCTCAATATAGCGATCGCGGGCTTCCCAAGGATCGTTAAAATATTTGCGCCCAATGTCAATATATACAGTCGCTAGGCGATCGCGGAGCCAGTTGAGACTATCGCGCAATGGCCGCCGCCATAATAATTGGTATCCAGAGCCTTCGCCGCCACAGCCGCAACCACCTTGCCAGCGATCGACACCGTGGGCGCAGCTCCAAGCGGTCACTGACTTTAGCTCCACTTCCCATGTGGGCGGAAACAGACTCAAATAATGGGCATAGTTAGTAACAGTCCAGCCGCGCTTAGGAAACTCTTCGACAAAGGCGTAGGAAAGGGTCTTTTCGGTAAAGTGCTTATGGTGTCCAAAGGTTTCGCCATCGGTTGCCACAGACACTACTTGATGGGGACGCTGATCATTCCGCACCGCTTGTGCCAAACGTTTGGCAAAATTGTGCGAACTTCCCAACAAATCCCCAAAACCCATATCTCGTGAAATGGGACCGTCATAGAAAAACATATCGATGTAAGCATCAGTATTGGCAGGTAAATGAAACTGCCCTAGCTCCGATACATTACTGCTAATGCTATTGTGGCGGCGCAAATGGCAACGGTAAGCGCGATTGGGATCAATTTGCGCTCCACCCACTTCTTGCCAAGATGGATTTGGATTGTTTTCAGTGGGGATCAGCCGACAGCGTTGCGCCTGTGAGGGGGCAAGCACAATAAACTTGATCCCTTCTAGAGCTAAAGCTTCGAGAGTCTCATAGTCAACTGCTGTTTCGGCAAGCCACATTCCCTCTGGTTCGCGCCCAAATCTCGATACAAAATCTGCTTTGCCCCAACGGATTTGGGTCAACTTATCACGCCAGTTTGCCAAGGGCATGATGATGTGGTTATAAACCTGTGCGATCGCATTGCCATGTCCATTCAGGCGATCGGCACTGCGCTTATCGGCATCGATAATTGCTTGATAGGTATCGCGATCGTGAAATTCCATCCATGAAAGCAGCGTCGGCCCCATGTTGAAACTCATATATTCATAGTTGTTGACAATCTTAACGATTTTGCCATCGTGACGCTCAATTCGCGAGAATGCATTGGGACGGTAGCATTCATGGTGGATTCGAGCATTCCAGTCATGGAAAGGAGCCGCGCTTTCTTGGCGCTCGATCGCATTTAGGTAAGGATTTTCACGGGGAGGCTGATAAAAATGCCCATGAATCGTAACATAAATTCCTGAATCGGTAGGGCGCTGGACATCAGACGCAGAAACAGCAGCAGCAACATTCACGCAAATCTTCCCCTACAGGGCAAACAACATTTGCTAACCATCTTGACAGATGCTTCTAATAGTTTGCAAGAAAATATAAAAAAGTTTTAGGAATTTCTGCATGAACCTAAAGCTCCTAGAAATTATCGTGAGCACCTTTAAAAGCTAGTCTAAGACTAGCTTTTAAAGGTGCTCACGATAATTTTAACGCCGATGGCTCTGCAAATATATTTTGCCTTTTAAATGAGAATCAATGAAGAAATTTCACAACGGACTGTATGACGAAATTTATAAAGATATTTGAAACGTAAAAGATTGTAGCTATTTCTTAATATTTCTTTTGTAGTAGATTAATTATTTTTAATTAAAGGAACTTTTATTAAAAATAATTAATCTATGTAGTTGCATTTGTGTAGTTGGTGAGATTGGACAAATATGGCTTCTTCTAAAGTTGATGGGCTTTCAGTAACTATTGCATTCGTATTTCGCGAAAGAATTAGTCAAACGATTGAATGTCTAGAGCATTTGATCTCAAACACAGACTATCCTCATCGTTTAATCTGTGTTGACTCTGGCTCTCCTCAGCATATAGCAGAAGATATGAAGAGATTATCTGTAAAGCATGGCTTTACTCTGGTACGTAGTGATGAACAGCTAACACCAAATGAGGCGCGAAATATTGCTCTAGAGATGGTGGAAACGCCGTATGTTTTGTTTATTGATAACGATGTATTTGTTGGCAAGAACTGGCTAGAACCTCTAGTCAAATGTGCAGAAGAGACTGGTGCTTGGCTAGTTGGACCCCTATATCTGGAATCATTCTGCAACAAGACTAGGATTCACATGGTCGGTGGTGAAGTTCGCAATCGTGATGAAGCGGGTAATCCTATCTTTTATGAAAGGCATCATATGCAAAAGAAGGAACTAGAGGGCTTTGAATTTTCTAGAACCAAAACTCAACTCATTGAGTTTCATACTGTTTTAATGAACATGGAGGCTTACAAGCATCTTGGACCTCTCGATCCTAATTTGCTTGGGAGATCTGAACATGCTGATCTATCAATGCAGGTGGCTGCCGCTGGTAAGGAGATTTATATTGAACCAGCTTCAATCATTACTTATGTTATTCCAGATAGCTTAGACCCAATGGATCGAGATTATTTTTCTTTGCGTTGGTGCGTTGCTTGGAATGAGGCTTCAGGTGCTCATCTCTCCAAAAAATACGGTATTCCGATTAATGACAATGGGCTTGAAAATTCTAGAAACTTTTGTGATACCCACAGACGGAGAGTTTTGGTAAGATATCCCAAAGTTTCTGGATCAATTGGTAAAGTTGCTAACAAATTCTTCAATGTTTTTGATCGATTGATTGCTAAGAGAGCTGAGCGTTTCCTAAATCGAAGCAAGTTTCCTGCAACGTTGTATGCTCAAAATAGACAATTTACATCCAAAATTGTTTAAAGATTTAAGTAAGGGTGATTTGCCGTAATTACTAGAAAAGGGATAAGGATCTACTACACAGATAACTATCCCTTTATTGCTAAAAGCCAACTTTTTAATCTTTTCTGTCTTAACTTAAGATGTATATATTACCTTACTGTTTTACGTAACCTAAAAAAATAAAAAGCTTGTTAAGAAGTCTTCTTAAAATTTTTCTCACCTTTTAAAAAAATATAAAGTGATGTATAGCTGCAAACTTTTACTATCTATGATAATGTCTCTTAGTGTAGTGAATTAATGGTCTCTAGTACACCCTATGAATGAGACCTTCTATATATAAGGGTATACAACTAAGGCTTGTAATTTCTAATCCAATCTTTAAATCTAAATAACATGATTGTATTTCTAGTTCCTTTAAAGAGTGCCAAAATTTCAAAATCTTGGAAGGCAACTAGTGAGACATTTGAAAGAACTGCTAGATCGATTTGTAATCAGGACTGTGATAAGTTTCGCCTAGTTGTCATTTGCCACGAGAAACCAGACACTAGTTTTGAGTCCCCATTTTTAGACTATATCCAAGTAGATTTCCTTCCTCCTGAAAATGATTGTAAGGATTATGCTCCCCTAAGAAAAGACAAAGCGAAGAAGTTGTTAATTGGTGCTGAGTATTCTAAAAAGTCTAATCCTTCGCACCTCATGGTTGTAGATGCAGATGATTTTGTAAGTAATAAAATTGCAAGTTTTGTGGATAAAAATGTTGACCAAGCTGGTTACATTTTTGATAATGGTTATGTCTACGAGTCAGGAAGTCGCTTTTTCTATTATCTGCGTAGACACTTTGCAAATCATTGTGGAACTTCAATAATTATTAAACCCAATTTATTTGAATTGCTATTTGACGATGGAATTTATGAACACAGAGGGTTTACTCTGGATGGCTTTGATCTGAATCTACCTAAACTTCCTTTTGTTGGCAGTATTTACAACAGGGGGCATGGAGAGAATATTTTTGCGAATAGAAATTTAGGAAGACAGTTTTACAGAGATGGTGACTTTGTGGGTTATTTAAAACATTTAAGTCGGTTTCGTCCCATCACTTTGAGGATGAAAAAAGAGTTTAGTTTTTAGACCAGTAATACCATAGGAAGTTCTCTTTGGGTTGCGCCAAGAGCTTGCTAATGCTCACCTACTTCTGTTTGAGCACTAGCAATGTGATGTCGTCATATACTTTTTGAGTGCCGATGTGCGATCGCAAATCATTAATAACAGCTCTACGAATCGCGATCGCAGGCTGATCTACATTATTGCGGATCACCTTACATAGACGATCAACACCATACATTTGATTGACTTCGTTCGCCGCCTCCGTAATGCCATCTGTATATAAAACTACGACATCACCCGTTGCTAAGTGGATACACTTTTGAGACAAAAAATCGGCAATTTCTTCTTCTAAGCCGATAGGAAAACCGAGATCAATTGTGTCAAACCTCTCTACAACACCATTCTTTCTAACAACGATCATTTCTTCATGCTGGCCACTCAAAGTCAGTTTGCCATGTTCATAGTCGATTAAAGCTAAAGTAAGATTTTTGTCAGAGTCCATGCGCTGCACATTGCCATAGATAGTGCGGTTGAGAATGTCGAGAAAACGCACGGGGTCGTTTTCGTCATTTTGCAATAGGGTACGTACTGCTGTTTGCACCATAATCATTAACATTCCACTTTCCAGTCCATGCCCAGTCACATCGCCGATACCGATTTTAATGCGTCCATTTTGTTGCAGAACATCGTAGTAGTCTCCGCCTACCTCCGCCGCAGGCTCCATGAATCCTGCAATGTCTAGCCCAATCACCAGAGCTAGCTCATGCTCCTTGGGTAAAATCATCTTTTGCAATCTACGAGTTACTTCCAGCTCTCCACTCATTCTCAAATTTTCTTCTTTAAGGAGATTGTTCAAGGACAAGATTTGTTGGTTAGCTTTTTCAAGATTAATTTCGGCAAGCTTGCGTTGGGTGATATCTTCAACTGTTCCTTCGTAGTAGAGAATCTCTCCATTGTCACTCCGAATAGCTCTCACATTTTCGCTAATCCAAATAGTGCTGCGATCGCGTCTATAAACCTGTGATTCAAAGCCAGTAATAGTATCTTGTTCCTGCATGATCTGTTGAAACTTTTGACGGCGATCGCTTTCCACATATAAGTCACTGGCAATGTTTTGAACTTGATCGATCATCTCTTCTACAGATGCGTAGCCATAGATTTTAGCCAAGGCAGGATTACCGCTGAGGTAACGTCCGTCAACTGTAGTTTGAAAAATCCCATCTACAGAGTTTTCAAAAATACTACGATATTTTTCTTCCGACTCTTTTAAAGCGATCGCAATACTATTAAACGACCTTACTACCATTGATAATTCATCTCTACTATCAATATTAGTAAATATTTCCCCCCTCGTTGTCATTTCTTTTGCAGCCATATCTAATTGCTTAATAGTTCGCATCACAGATAGATAAAAACCAATAAACAAATACACAATACAAATTAGGATAACTATTACAAAAGCGATGATAAATACGCGACGATCTCTAAATCTTTGAACGCGCTGCATTAGCAATTCTTTGAGGTTTTGATTAACTTTTTCCCACAAAATAAAGCTACTATCAAAGGTAGCTTCCATTTCATTCTTATAAAGATTTGGTTGACTAAAGGATGTAACACCTTGACTCATTAATTGGCTGATGTAAGTATTAACTTCGCTGACTTGCAATACAAAGTTGCGCTTTAATTCTGATAGAGCATTCCTTAATTTGGGGCTAGAGTTATTCTGAAAAGCTCTTTCAAGATTTACAGCTAATTTCTCGTTGTAGTCGCCTAGCAGACTAGTTAAAGAAATTAAGCTTGCCATCTTCTCAGGAGTGATGCTTTTGGTATAAATTATTTCTGCTTCTGTCTGAGTTATTTTGTATAGCAACCTCTGCATTTCTGGAAGTTTAAAAGAGATTGCATCCATCAAATAATAAGTATCTAAGTCAGGATCAAGAATTAAGTTGGAATAATCGACTATGTAACGATGTAAAGCATTAATCTCATTAATTAGTAGATCATGACTGCGAAATCCTAACTTTTCTTGACTATCGACAAGAATCCGCCATCGCTCTTTAAGTCTTTTTAGTTTTTGCTCTAAATTCAACTCTTTGCTTAGTTCAATTTCTAGTTCGGAAAGAGTTTCAAATTCTTGATTAATTTTGATCTCTAAGGACTCAATTTTTTGATCTGATTGACTTTCATTACTTAGCTGAGACTGCTGATAGGATTGACGCTGTAGAAACAACTGCCTTTCAGGTAAATATTGCCATAGTCGGTTAATGGGGCGCAGATACCTAGTGCCATATATTTCTTTCTGAGTAAATTCAATACGGCTATCAAGTTCAGTAATTAGCAAGCCCATTACCAATGCCAATGGTATGACAAATAGTAAGCTGATCAGGAAAAACTTTTGTGGGTATTTCAGACGATTCATCAGAGCGATCGCTGGTTTAAAGAGCGTCATAGTTTGCCTGCGATAGTCTTTGGGTATAGGAAACCAGTTTTGCGTTTTACAGGCGCAGAAAAACTCAAAACTAGTTTCTTTTAAGCCCATTATAAACAGGATTGTAAAACTCAACTATTACTGAATAAGCACCTTACAGCCATTCATCATCGTCATCGTAGGACACCCTTGTGTTGGGGCGACGACGATCATCTTCGTCCTTGCTGCGTTTATTGCGACTAGCAAAACTACCGATACTCTCTAGAATGCCCCCAAATAGATCATCATCATCATCTTCATATTCTTCATCTTCGGCATAAAGTTCACTGGAGAGGGCATAGAGAGCTTCTTGTAATGCCGACTGAGCGCGATCAATTAGGGCATCATCTTCTTTAGCGATCGCATCTTTGAGTTTTTTAATCAGTTCCTCAATCTGCTTACGCCTTTCATAGCTAAGCTTGTAGCCATAATTTAAAGATAGCTCCTTGAGTTGTCGTGAGGCTCCAACTGCCAGATTTTCAGCACGATTGAGTTTTTCGATACGCTCTCGTTTAGCGCGATCGCGATCGGCAAATTGCTCTGCTTCAGTGACCATCCGCTGTACTTCTTTTTCATCGAGAGTCGAAGCGCCTTTAATGGTGACGCGGCGCTCTACACCAGTGCGGCGGTCGCTAGCTGTCACAGCTAAAATGCCATCAGTATTTAAGTCGAAGGTGACATCGACTTGTGCTACGCCGCGCGGCTGCGGGTCAAGTCCACTGAGTTTAAAACGCCCTAGAGATTTGTTGTATTCTGCCAAATCTCGCTCACCTTGGATCACATGGATCTCCACTGAGGTTTGGTTGTCTTCGGCGGTGGTAAACAATTCCATTTTGCGGCAAGGAATAGTCGTGTTTCTAGGAATTAACCGCTTGACTACGCCGCCCGAAGTTTCTACACCCAAAGACAAAGGCGTGACATCCAGCAGCAAGACATCTTTAATTTCCCCTGATAAAATCGCTGCCTGAACTACAGCGCCAATCGCCACAACTTCATCGGGATTAACGCTTTGGCTTGGCGGCTTACCGATTGCCCGTTCTACCATCTCCTGTACAGCGGGAATGCGCGTTGAACCGCCCACTAGAACTACTTCATCAATTTGACGGGGACTAATCTGGGCATCGCGCAAAACGCGATCAAGAGGAACTTGAAGGCGCTCTAATAAATCGATGCTTAATCGCTCAAACTGCGATCGCTTTAAATTAGTTTCCAGATGTAAAGGCCCTTCAGCGGTTGCCGTGATAAATGGCAAATTGATCTCCGTCACGCCCACGGTGGACAGCTCGATCTTCGCTTTTTCGGCAGCCTCAGTCAGTCTTTGCAAAGCTTGACGCTCTTTGCGGAGATCCACACCATCGGACTTAAGAAATTCTTCGGCAAGATAATTCACGATTTGGCGATCGAAGTCATCACCGCCCAATTGGGTGTCACCAGTCGTTGCTTTTACTTCAAATAGCCCATCGCTTACCTCTAGCACTGAGACATCAAACGTACCACCACCGAGGTCAAATACTAAAATCTTTTTGTTGGATTTCTTATCCAAACCATAGGCTAATGAAGCAGCCGTTGGCTCATTTAAAATTCGCTTAACTTCAATCCCTGCAATTCGCCCTGCATCCTTGGTGGCTTGACGCTGTGAATCATTAAAATAGGCAGGGACTGTAATTACAGCACCCGTCACAGGTTCGCCCAAATAGCGACTTGCCTCATCTACGAGCTTACGAATTACCATCGCTGATATTTCTTCAGGGGCAAAGTCTTTTTCTAGTCGGGGGCTACGAATTTTGATATTGCCCAACTCATCTCGGCGCACAGTATAGGGAACTCGCTTGGTTTCAGCCGAAAGCTCACTATGCTTGCGTCCGATAAAACGCTTCACAGAATAAAAAGTATTGTCTGGATTTAACACAGCCTGTCGCCGCGCCATTTGACCGACCAGCCTCTCGCCATCTTTGGTAAAACTTACAACTGAGGGAGTGGTACGGCTACCTTCTGAGTTCGCAATTACTATGGGCTTGCCGCCTTCCATAACGGCTACCACAGAGTTTGTTGTACCCAAGTCAATACCTACGATTTTACCCATGCTTGACGTATCTACCTCTTCACTTCCCAAAGCTAACTAAATTCTTAGCTTAACAATTTTTGATTTTGCTTTAATTTCCTAATATCCTATCTCTAAACTTAGCCCTATGGTCAAAGACCTAGTAATCAGTGGTGCGAAGCTTCGCGATGTAACACTAATTTAATGACATTACAGCGCTTTGCGATGACTAAAAGCCCCAAAAACATGAAAGCGCGGCTCAGCCGCGCTTTCATGTTTTCAGAAAATCTATACTTTTCTCAGCGATCGCTCAAATTGGCTACGATTTTCAAATACTTGAAACAGGCTTTTTAGGGATGTGACATCCAATAAAAAAGACACATATTCGCTGATGGAACAAAGAGCAAACTTGCAGCCAATAGCCTTAGCACTTCTGAGGGCGAAGATTAAAGCTCCCAGCCCAGAACTGTCCATTTGCTTTAGGTGTTTAAGATCAATTAGCAGCACATCGGGCTTACTGTCTAGTACTTGACTAGCCTGTTGCCGAAAGTAGTTCGTGCTGGTTGCATTGAGATGCCCTGTTGGTTGAATGACTTCAATACGCATTTTTTTAATTCTCCCTTCCCCTGACTGTGAGGCAATAATTTAAGTGTATAAATCTAAATATCGCGAGGCTTTGTGTCTAGAGAAATCTTTGAAAAACTTGCCTAGTCAGCCTTTTAATAAATTTCTTGATTTTTAGGTAAGCGCAAAGCGCTGTAATAATGACTGATCATAAAAATGTCTGAAAATGTCTGGATAAATGCCAATCTTTTATTTATTGCTCACATAGTACTGTCTACTATCCTTGCAGGATCATCCAAAAGTTATGAGAAAGTTATGGGAAAGTTATTAATTTTCAATTAGGCTCTGAATATCCCTAATTCGCACATCGCCGATTGATGTTTTTAGTTATTCAAACAATGTTAAAAGCGTTGCTAAGCAACGCTTTTAACATTGTTTGGTTGCTGCAGCGCTTTTCTGTTTTCGTGAAACTGATTTGCGATCGCGCAGATACCAGCGCCATGGAATGTCAACTCCCTGCGTAATGCCAATTCGGGTAGTTTGAAAAATTGTCTCGTCAAAGTTTGGCGATCGCTCCTCAATCCATAGGTCAAACTTTGGATGTAAGTCAATACCATCAAGTTGGCGATCAATTTTGAGCAGCTTGCATAGTTTCCCTGGTCCCGCACCTGCTCGATGCGCCTTATCCTTGGGATCGTACCAACTTGGTAAGGGATCGAACTCAATGGCACGAATTAGCACAGCGCTACAAAAATCGGCGCGATCGGTGACTATATTTACACAGTGATAAATTCCATAGATTAGGTAGACATATACTGAAGCTGGCTCCCCAAAAATTGCCTTGTTTCTTTCTGTCTTGCGTCGATAGCCATGACAGGCAGGATCGGTTGCATCATAGGCTTCAGTCTCCACAATCAAACCCCGATAATCCTGACCTTCAATACGCCTAACTAAGGTGCAGCCCAAAAGATCGGGTGCTACTTCATAGGCGGGACGCGCAAAAAAAGACTTTTCTAGCATCAAAAAGTAAGTGCTAACACGAAATAAACTGCCCAAACCAGTAAAGTTGCGCCCCTGCGGGGCGCAACTTTACTGGTTTGGATTTGTAATTTTATAGCTCTAGTCACTTGTATTAAGACAAAAAAACCGATAAGTAAGAGTGGCGGCACTTTGTGCAGCCACTCTTACTTATTGGGTTAAGGACAGTTGACCCAACTGCTGACACCATCTAGCCAAAATTCTTTTTTCCAGATCGGTGCTTGCACTTTTAAAGTATCGATCGCAAACCGACAAGCTTCAAAGGCTTCCACCCGATGGGGCGACCCCACAGCTATTAAAACGCTGATCTCGCCAACTTTGAGCTTGCCTAACCGATGATGAATAACTACTGACGTAATACTTGAAAACTTTTGTTGAGCGCGATCGCTAATCTCTTGAAAAACTTGTAAAGCCATCGGCTCATAAGCTTGATAATCTAAATAGTCAACCCTTCTTCCACCCGTTTGCTCCCGTACCATCCCACTCATTAATACAATCGCACCATTTGCAGAGTCATCGGCGATCGCGTATGCAGCATTTATATCAAGGACATCGTAAGTCAAACGAAAATTACTAATCATAAAATTGGGAAAATGCAATGGCTTTCGCCGCGAGGTGGGAGAATCCATTGCACTAAAAAATATTTTTAATTAATCTTCGTGTTCTTCAAACTGGTCTACCAACTGCTTGTTAGGTGGTCCAAATGCCACGTATATCGCATAGGCAGTCAGACAGATTACACTTACCGCGACAGTTATCGCGATCGAAGTTGCATTTTCCATGGGTTAAGCCAGTAATTTTAAGTTATTGTTAAATACAATTATACTATCTTGTAACAATTCCTTTTAAGAAGACAAAGTTATGTCACAACGTACTTGGCTTGGCGATATCCTCAGACCTCTGAATGCAGAATACGGTAAAGTTTCTCGCGGTTGGGGAACTACCCCACTCATGGCTATATTCATGGCGCTGTTCCTTGTATTTCTGGTAATTATTCTCCAGCTTTACAACTCCTCCCTGTTGCTTGAAGGAGTCAACCTCAACTGGGGTGGCTGATTTCTAGCTCTTCCAGATAAATTAAAGGCACGCTCTGCGTGCCTTTAATTTATCTGGAATCTATCTGCAAGACTTGGTAAGTTATATCAATTCACAAAAGTGTGAATACAATACTTGTGAATTGACATAACTTACCAAGTATGAGTTTTAAACAAAAAAATGGCTACGCCATTACTTTGTTTGGCATTAAATTTAAAGAGCGCAAAGCGCCGTAAACTTCTCGTAGATTTGAGGACATCAAATAATGAATATTTTTGGTATCGGCTTGCCCGAAATGATTTTAATCATGCTTGTGGCTCTATTGATTTTTGGCCCTAAGAAACTGCCAGAAATTGGACGTAGTATGGGCAAAGCTATCAAAGGATTTCAAGATGCTTCACGGGAATTTGAGTCAGAATTTAAGCGCGAAGCTGATCGCTTAGAGCAAGTACCCTCTCAGGTAGCTACAGCTACTCCTGTAGCAGCAAATCCCTTGCCCACTGAAGCCGTGACTGTAGAAAGCGTCGCCGAAGTAGCGATCGAAGAAGTTAAGGCGGTGACGACTGCGGATGCTTGAGCCGATTCAACTGATTGTGGGGTTGGGAAATCCTGGAACCGAGTATGAGCGCACCAGACATAATATTGGGTTTATGGCAATTGATCGCTTGGCAACCTCTTGGAATGTCTCCTTGGGTAAGGAAAAGCGATTTTACGGTCTTTTTGGCGAAGGTAGACTGTCCAGCCAATTAGTATCTAGCGGCAAAGTTCGTTTGCTCAAGCCGACTACCTATATGAATGTATCGGGGCAATCAGTGCGAGCCTGTGCTGATTGGTTCAAATGTTCACCTGAAAATATTTTGGTGATCTACGATGATATGGATTTGCCAATCGGTAAATTGCGGCTACGACCCTCTGGCTCAGCAGGTGGTCACAATGGGATGAAGTCGATTATTTCTCACCTTGGCACACAAAACTTTCCGCGACTGCGCCTTGGCATTGGGCGTGGTGGACAGGGGGATATCGCTACTAAAGCTAATCAAAATGTCACCAGTCATGTTTTAGGTGGTTTTTCAGCCACGGAAACCAAAGCGATCGCGGAAATTCTCAAATTAGGGGAATCAGTAGTGCTTAGCATCTTCAAAGATGGACTAGAAAAAGCCATGAGTCTCTATAACAGTTGCAGTGTAGAAATTTAAAACTTCTTGCGGTACGGAAATGGCTGTAAGAAGTTTTTTGTAATTGCTACATAATTGCGATCGCCATCAGGTTAATCTTAAGATAAGTGCTGACAAGCACATTTGACCATGTGGGAAAGTTTTAAGGATTGAAATGAAGTCATATTTGGCGGCTGCCGTACAAATGACCAGTGTCTCAGACGTAGACAAGAATCTTGCTCAAGCTGAAGATTTAATACAACTGGCGGTTAATCGAGGTGCAGAATTAGTATGTCTGCCTGAGAATTTTTCTTTTTTGGGAGACGAAAACGAAAAGACGAGACGTTCCCAAGAAATTGCTCAAAAAAGTGAGAAATTTCTAATTACACTTGCCCAACGCTACCAAATTTTATTGCTCGGTGGTGGTTTCCCCGTACCAGTAACCTCTCCTGACAATGCATCTCCGATCAAGATGTATAACACGGCTTTGTTAGTCGGTCGCGAAGGCGAAGAGCTGGCTCGTTATCGCAAGATGCATTTATTTGATGTTAATCTTCCCGACGGTAATACTTACCAAGAGTCGGCAACTGTCCTTGCGGGTACAGAGTCTCCACCTGTCTATAGTTCAGAAAAATACGGCAACCTTGGTCTATCGGTTTGCTATGACGTGAGATTTCCTGAACTTTATCGCTACCTTTCCCAAAATGGAGCAAATGTTTTATTTGTGCCTGCGGCTTTCACGGCATTTACGGGTAAGGATCACTGGCAAGTTTTACTACAAGCTAGGGCGATTGAAAATACTAGCTATGTGATCGCCCCTGCTCAGGTGGGAATGCATACTCCACGCCGCCAATCCCACGGTCACGCGATGATCGTTGACCCTTGGGGCATTGTTTTGGCAGATGCTGGCGATCGCACTGGTGTAGCGATCGCCGAAATACAACCATCCCGCATCGATCAAATTCGTCGCCAGATGCCATGTTTGCAACATCGCACGTTTGCCTGCTAGACCAATATTGGAGTTTTCAGTGACTTCGGCGCTGAAAACTCTAATATTGGTTTTTGACGGTGCGCCCACAGGAGACTTTCAAAAAAGCAATCTTTATAGTGAGAATTGCTGACCAAGTGCTGGATGTACTAAAATTGTTTGATAGGAGTAATGCTTAAGAACTTTGGTATTAAAGAGTAAGCATACCTATTTCTACACAAGGCTAATTGTTATAGTCCGTTCCAAGTATTCGCTAACTCCTTCAACTTTCCTTCTGGCACAAGCAATTATGCAATCTTTCCCAGTGCTTGGTAACACTATCCGCCCTCTCCAACACCGCGATCTAGAGATCATTCAGCGATTTGCTTCGCCCCACGATCTTGAGCAGATTGCTGTCAGCGATCTCAGTGGCTGTCGGAGTCGCCAAAAAATCAGTCTCCACCAACTCGCCAGTTGGTTACCTGCTCCTGTGCAAACTTTGCTTAATCCCTATGTCCGTTCCTATGTGTCTGAATATAACGGGATTATCCAAGGATTTATTAGGGTTTCACCTTTTAACAACAACAGCAGCACTTGGCAAATTGATCGAGTCGTGGTCTTGCCTGAAGCTCAAAATGGACAACATCATGTCGGTACACAGCTTATTCGTTACTGCTTAGAGTCATGCCTCGAAGCAAGAACATGGGTATTGCAGGTTGACATTAATCAAAAAGACACGATCGCCCTTTACCGCCAAAATGGTTTTCAGCCCCTAGCACAGTTCACTGATTGGGAGATAGCAGCGGATAGCCTCCGTGAGTTAGCACAGCATTCTCCCGATTTGCCTAACCTAATGCCAGTGAGCAACGCTGATGCTAGCCTGCTTTACCAGCTTGACACTGCGGCGATGCCACCGCAAATTCGACAAGTTTATGACCTGAATGTGGATGACTTTAGAGCGAAGACCCTTGATAAGTTAATTAATCACGGTTCTTTGCTAATTAACCAACTGCAAGATATTTCTGGTTATGTCTATGAGCCGCAACGTAAAGCCGCGATCGGTTACTTTTACTTGCTGCTGCAACGTCCCACGGTTAACCAACCTGATGAGAAGCTAGTACATCACTGTCAGCTTACGGTTCATCCTGCTTATACTTGGCTTTATCCTGAACTCACCTCCCAGATCGCGCAAATTATTATTAACCAATCCCCTGAGAATTTGTCAGCAAATTTTACTCTGCAACTTTCTTCGGCTGATTATCAACCAGAGCGTGAAGATTATTTGGAGAGAATTCAAGCTCAGCGACAGGGGCATTCGTTGCTGATGGCGCGATCAGTGTGGCATAAGATTCGAGAGACAAAACCAGTGCTTGATGGTTTACAGCTATCGAAGATGTTGTCAGGATTGCAACCCACTCAAAAGCCTATTCCTGGCAGGATTGATACTTTGCCGCATCAGCATACGGACGAAACTCTGTAGGCATCAGTCAGGGGTAAGTCAAGCTTTTGGCGCTAAAAAAACAATCGGGGTGAGGCGGAGCTTCGTAACGCCCCACCCTATTTGTTTTTAATCATATGATTGTGCTAATGCTTTTATGAATTGGTATTATTTGGCTAGTAGGTTTATGTATAAAATGTATCTGAATTGCAAGTAACCAATTTGATTTTGGTTCAATTTATACAAAATGAAGATCCACAAGATCGCTACGATTAAGCATTGGACATTTAGGCATTGGATGCATCTTTAAAAGCGCTTGACTATGAAAATTCTCAAAATTCAGACATTACGTGGTCCAAATTTTTGGAGTATCCAGCGACATCAGCTTGTGGTTGTACGATTAGATTTAGAGGATTTTCAAGTACAGCGAACTAGTTTTTATCACAACCTATGCAAAGTACTGCCTAGCTTTGAGGGTGGCAACTTAGCTCAGCGCTCAGATATAGATGATGCCCATTTTCTTGCGGAAATTGTTAAAGATATTGCGATCGCAATGCAAGGCTACGTGGGGATGAAAGTTGATTTTGGTACGGTCAAGCCAACCACTGAGCCAAATGTCTATCAAGTTGTTTTTGAATATCACACCGAGGGGGCAGGTCGTTATGCAGCGCGAGCCGCAGTAAGAATCTGTACCAGCATCATTGAAACAGGAACCTACGCAACTCACGAACTACAGGAAGATCTCAAGGATTTGCGCGATATTCGCCTTGATGGTCAGTTAGGTCCAAGTACTGAGTCGATTGTGGCAGAGGCTAAGGCTCGAAATATTCCTTGGCTAGAGTTGGGTAGTCGTGCCATGATCCAGTTAGGTTATGGCGTATATCAAAATCGCATTCAGGCAACCCTATCCAATAAAACAGGTATTTTGGCAGTAGAGCTAGCCTGTGACAAGGAGGGAACTAAGAGTATTTTGAGAGCTTCAGGAGTTCCTGTGCCTAGAGGCACGACGATCCGATCGCCAAAGTATCTAGAAGATGCGATCGCTGAAGTGGGTGGATTCCCAATTGTGATTAAGCCCCTCAATGGTAATCATGGCAGAGGGATCACCATTGATATTGTCACTTTTAAAGAAGCCCTTGCCGCCTTTGATATGGCTCAAGAAGTATCAGAAGAAGTAATTATTGAGCGCTTTCATACGGGACGAGATCATCGCGTATTGGTAATTAACGGTAAGTTTGTGGCTGTAGCTGAGCGAGTTCCTGCCAATGTCACGGGGGATGGGGTTTCTAGCATTTCACAATTAATTGAAATTACCAATCAAGACCCACGACGCGGTGATGGTCATGATAATGTTCTGACCCGCATTGAAATCGATCGCACTAGTATGGATATCCTTGCGAAACAGGGATTTACCCTAGATTCAATTCCACCCAAGGGGCAAATCTGTTATCTCAAGGCAACGGCAAATCTGAGTACAGGTGGCGTATCGGTGGATCGTACCGATGAAATTCACCCTGAAAATGTCTGGTTGGCTGAAAGAGTAGCCAGAATTATTGGGTTAGATATTGCGGGTATCGATGTGGTTACAGAAGATATCTCTAAGCCTGTGCGGGAGACGGATGGGGCGATCGTGGAAGTGAATGCGGCTCCTGGATTTAGAATGCATACAGCTCCAAGCATTGGTAAACCTCGCAATGTCGCCGCTCCTGTGATTGAGATGCTATTTCCCGCAGGTACGCCAACGCGAGTGCCGATCGTGGCAATTACGGGGACAAACGGCAAAACCACCACGACTCGATTGACTGCTCACATCTTTAAGCAAACTGGTAAGCGCGTTGGTTATACCACCACGGATGGTATTTATATTGGTGAGTGCCTTGTTGAAAAAGGCGACACGACTGGCCCCTATAGCGCTCAAGTTATTCTCCGCGACCCCACGGTTGAAGTTGCCGTATTAGAGACAGCTAGAGGCGGAATCTTGCGATCGGGCTTAGGTTTCGATGGTTGCGATGTGGGTGTGGTGATGAACGTGCAAGCGGATCACCTTGGTATCGGAGACATTGATACTATTGAAGACTTAGCAAGGCTGAAAAGTACGGTTGTGAAAACTTCTTTGCCAAGCGGATTTGCAATTTTAAATGCCGAAGATCCTCTTGTGGTCGCGATGGCGAAAGATTTGCAGGCTAAGGTTGCTTACTTCAGCATGAATCCTGAACTGCCTTTGATTAAGTCCCATGTATCCCAAGGTGGGTTGGCGGCTGTCTATGAGGGCGGCTACTTGACAATTCTCAAAGGTGACTGGAAGTTGCGGATTGAGGAAGCGGTTAATGTGCCATTGACTCTTGGCGGTAGAGCTGCTTTTAATATCCAAAATGCTCTTGCGGCAAGCTTAGCTGCCTTTGCTCAAGATGTGCAGATTGACCAGATTCGTCAGGGACTAGCTACTTTTGTTGCTTCTAGTGAGCAAACTCCAGGTCGGATGAATCTCTTTGACTTGGGTAAATATCATGCTTTGGTGGACTACGCTCATAACCCTGCGGGATTTAAAGCGATCGCGGATTTTATTCAAAAATGGGAAGGGGAAGCGATTGGTGTGATCGGAGCGCCAGGCGATCGCCGCGATGAGGACATCATTGAGCTAGGTCAGTTAGCCGCCAAGATGTTTAGCAGAATTTTTATCAAAGAAGATAAGGATTTGCGTGGTCGAGAACCCCGCGTTGTGGCTGATCTTTTGCGTCAGGGAGTGGAAGAAGTTGATAGCAGTCTTCTGTGCATTACAATTCTTGACGAATCCGAAGCAATCACAGCCGCCTTGGATAGCGCCCCGCAAAGTAGTCTCGTTGTGGTATTTCCTGACAAAGTGGATTCAGCTATTGCTATTATTGAATCGCGAAAGTCCAAATTATCACCGTAAAGTCTGCTTATGCCGCGTGTAATTTGTCTCGGCGAAGTCTTAGTTGATCAGATAGCTGAAGATATTGGTGTTCCCTATGATCAGGTTAGCTCTTGGAAGCCATATTTTGGTGGAGCACCTGCTAATGTAGCCTGCGGTTTAGCCAAGTTGGGAACCCCAGTCAGTTTGATTAGCTGCATTGGTCAAGATGATGTGGGAACTGATCTATTGAGACAGTTGGGAGCCGCAGGTGTCGAAACATCTGGTGTACAGGTGCATCCAAAATCTACAACTCGCCAAGTTTATGTGACGCGAGATATACATGGTGACCGCAGGTTTGAGCGATTTAATGGTGATGCGACTACGGTGTTCGCTGACACTTTGATGTCTCCTGAACATCTGCCTGAACATTTGTTTGCTGATGCTAAGTTTTTGGTGATGGGAACCTTGGGATTAGCAAGTCCTCAAACATCAAGGGCGATCGCTAGAGCTTTAAAGCTAGCTGACCAATATTTTGTAAAAGTTATTGTTGATATCAATTGGCGGGCGATGTTTTGGAAAAGTCCTGAACATATAGCTAAACTACTGCCGATATTGCTGAAATATACTGACTTTCTGAAATTAACCGAGGAAGAGGCAAACCTACTTTTTAAGTTAGTTAGCCCTGCAGCGATCGCTCAAGCTTATAGTCATTTGGAAGGAATCCTAATTACTAACGGTGACAAAGACTGTCGTTACTATCTGGGCGAGCGTCAAGGCAAGCATCCCGTGTATCCAGTTCATTCTGTTGATACCACGGGCGCAGGTGACTCTTTTTTAGCCGCCTTCATTCATAAAATCTATCACCGTCCACTCACCGACTTACTCGATCCTCAGTTTGCTGATGAAGTAGTTGGTTATGCCTGTGCCGCAGGAGCTTTGACTACTTTAGATCTGGGTGCGATCGCCGCTCAGCCCAGTGATCGGCAAATCCGTGAATTTTTGGCTATGCGAAAAAGCAAACATTAGTACAAATTTACGAAAGCTATGATAATTCGCGCACCGCAAAGCAATATTTAACTATGCAGTCTCTATCTTTACCCACTTGGATCATTCATATTTCGAGCGTGATCGAATGGGCGTTAGCAATCTGGCTAATCTGGCAATACGACAAACAAAATCCTGATCGCGGCTGGCGTAACTTAGCATGGGCTATGTTTCCCGCCTTAGTTAGTGCTATGTGTGCCGTAACTTGGCATTTTTTTGAAAATGCTGACTCGCTAGAGTGGTTGGTAACAGTGCAAGCAGCTTTGACTGTAATCGGAAACACTACCCTTGCGATCGCTGCTTATTTTATTTGGAAAATTTCTAGGGTTAGGGTTTAATTTGGCTGTTAGCTATTAGTCATTAGTCATTAGCAGTTGGCTATTAGCTCTTTGAATTTAAAATTAGTTTATGAAAAAAGCTAAAAGCCAATAGCTAAAACCAAAATCAAAACTATGCCCAAAGAAGCCTTATTCGGATTATCTCTATTTCCTTACCTTGCATTCCTGTGGTTTGCGACTAAATCTCAGCAGTTTCCGAAGTTGGGGCTTTGGGGCTTTTATGGCACATTAGTTTTTGTGGCGATTACGATCCCTGCTGGGCTTTATGCTCAAATCCATTATGGCGAAGTCTTAGCTAATGTTGATTGGTTACATGGGAGCGCGGAGTCATTTCTGACAATGACTAACATTTTGCTAGTAATAGGCTTTAAAAACGCGCTTAAAAGCAAGTAATACCAAATAAAGAAATAAAACCCAGAAGACGAGTGGCGGCGCGAAGCGCCGCCACTCGTCTTCTGGGTTTT
>QBLS01000016.1 GCA_003249015.1 Pseudanabaena sp.
TGTCTCTTTTTACTTACTCTACTTTATTACTTTTCAACAACTTTGTAACATTACCGAATATAGCATCAGTCATTAAATTTAATTCGGGCAAGATATCAGACTCAATCCGTTGACCCGCAGTAAAAAGAAATAACTGGTACTCTCCTTCGATTAATTTACAAACTGTCACGGTGGGCTGTTTGGGCTTGCCGATGTGGCGCACCGCACCTAAAGCTAAGTAGTCCACAATCCAGTATTCAGCAATGCCCATCGCCTCATATTCAGCTAACTTCACCGCATAGTCATTGCGCCAATTGGTGCTTACCACTTCAATTACCAAAGGCACAGTCTTTCCGTTTTGAATTACTGAAGACTTTTGCCAAAGCAGTTCATTTGCTAATTCCCGCCGATCTATAACCACTGCATCAGGAATAAACTCTGTCTCAGCCATTTCGGGCTTGATTAGGCAAGCCCTAGGAATTGAGAATGGCAAACTACATCTACGAATTTCAAAATTTAATTCAGCGATAAAAAAGCCACTAACATCTTCATGGCTACCTGTAGTCATAACTTCTTTGACCGCTCCTCTGTATAACTCATAGCGCTTACCATCTTCGGGATACCACTCGATAAACTCTTCAAAAGTCATGCGATCGCGATCAACTAAGGCTTGTAACATCGCTATACCTCTAACTTTTTGATTATGATTTGTCCTAAATTATAGCTGTGGTGACAAATATCTTAGGGCGGCGCTTCGCGCCGCCTTAAGATATTTGAGCAAAAAGATAAAAAACAAAATGAAAAAACATATTTTATTCGTTCTGCCCTATCTCAACCAAGGCGGAACCGAAAAGCAAGCTCTTAGTTTGATCGAAGGACTGCGCGATCGCTACACAATCTCTTTAATTGCTCCCGATGGCAAAGGTGCACCACAGTTTCGAGCCTTACCGATTACGCAAAGAGAATTTACCAGATGGGACTTTAACTTTTTTAAAGGTATAAGCGAATTAATTAAAGGAATTAAAGAAATTCATGCAGAACAGGCGATTGACTTAGTCCATGTCCATGGAGCGCACGAGTTGATGGCGGCGGTGCGCTTAGCCCTTGGCAAAGTGCCGATTATCTTTACAGTGCATGGGTATCATGGCGATAGTGCCGAATTTAGCTATCGAATGTCCTGTTGGTTTAGTAATCGCTTCGCTAATCAAGTGATTAGTGTCTGCGAGGCTGAGTATAAAACCCTTAAGGAATTGGGATTAGATACTAGAAAACTCCATTTAATCTATAACGGAGTTAGTGAACCAACTCTGGATTCTTACAAATCCAATAAAATTGCGGAAAAATTCAATCTTGATCCAACGAGTCAGATTATTCTCGGCACAGCCGCCCGCCTCAATGAAGCTAAAGGGCTGACTTATTTATTGCAAGCATTTGCCGCAATTACCCCAGACAAGATCGGCAATAAAGAGCTAAGGCTTGCGATCGCAGGTACTGGCGAACTAGAAACATCCCTCAAACAAGAGGCTCAAGATTTGGGCATCAGCGATCGCGTAATTTTTGCAGGCTATCAAGATGACTTGCCCAACTTAATGAGTTTATTTGACATTTTTGTACTGCCATCTTTGCAGGAGGCTTGCAGTCTTGCCTGTGCCGAAGCGATGTCTCAAGCTAAGCCCGTGGTTGGCACTTGCGTAGGCGGCATCGCCGAACAAGTTAGCGATCGCCAAACGGGTTTTATCGTGAATCCGCGAGATCCTGATGGGTTAGCAGCTCGACTAATCGAACTAATTAATGATCAAAACCTACGCGATCGCTTTGCCAAAGATGGCTATGCTCGTTACCGTCAACTGTTTTCTAGCGAGATGATGTTAGACAAAACCGCACAACTTTATGACAGTTAATTTTTGAAGTGCAGCTTCGCCGCACTTCAAAAACTGCCCTTAGTCAGCCATACTCAGATTTACAGTGATCGTCAACTTCAAAGATGAGTCAGTGTTTGAATCATGAATTTGCTGTAAATAGCGATCGCCAATTGGCTCAGTCAAGACCCTAGACAACAGTTGCAATAGCCGAGAAGCACCATTACTGATCTCTTGGCTAAAGGATTCCGTACCAGACAAATTTATAGGTGCGGAAATTGCTGAGACTATCGGAGAGTTGTTAACAGGAACACTAGGAGTAATGGCTCGATTGCTGTAGCGGCGTAGAACTACTTGCAAATTATTTTTAGTCACGCGATCGTTGAATGCATCTGACAATAACTGCCATAGTTTGTAACCAACGTCACGGATGTAAGCAGCGTCATAGCCCGCCTTTTCAGCAATCTCTGAATAGGTCTTACCTTCCCAAGTTTGGCGAAAGATAGCCTCTTGAATCGTACTAAGGCTCTTATTTCCCAAAACAGAATCCACGATATTGAGTGCGTCTTCAATAGTCATTTTCTTCCTCACATTTCACTAATTATTTATATGTGAATTTAGAATTTTTTCTAGTACATTTGACAAGTCAAAATGTTTTAATAGTTCTCATAATTTTTCTTACCTCACCAAACTAATAGTTTGTACTCAACACATGAAACGAAAAAATTACAAGCCCAAAAACATAGTTTTTATTTGACAATCAATTGCTCAACACCCTTCCGTTTGCATTCACAAGAGTGTTAGTGCACTTTTGTGAATTAGGACTAGACTTGATCAAAAGTTTTAGAAAAAACCTAAAATCATTACAGTTAACAACATAAAAAGTAGAATGTTTTGTATGTTGTTTCCGTAAGCACAGCTAAGTTAGCACAGTTTATTTAAAACGGTTATTTAAGATAATTGTATATATGTAAACTCCAAAAACATTTAATAGCAAGGTTTTCAAGCCTTAACGATTCTTTTACATACAGGTTAAACTTGTTTTTAACGATAGGAAGTCCGATATTTTATGACATCAATGCAGACATTAACCAGCAAATTATAGAAACGGAAAAAGTCTGATATTTTTTTCTAGCATTTTCTGACAAAGCAATAAAAGATTTAGCTAGTACAAACCAAAAACCAAGAATCGAGTGGCGGCGCTTCGCGCCGCCACTCGATTCTTGGTTTTTATGTCCTACGCAAGACTTGCTTTGCTATATAGCTGTAAAAGTTAGGGCTTCGACTTCGCTCAGCCAGCGATATACGTTGGCTGAGCGAAGTCGAAGCCTCTTCATTTAAAATTGCTTGTATATAGCCCATCGCCCCTTAGATGAAGAGGATGGACGGCGCGGAGCGCCGCCACTCCTCTTCAGGTTTATTAGCTAAAGCAGACAATCCAGAGGGGTAAGGCAAAAACTAAGCCGATGAAAGAGAGCGCGATCGTGCTGATTAGTAAATCCCGATCTAAGTTATACACTTCTGCCAAGATCAGCACAGATAAACCCGTAGGTGTGCCAGACATCAAAGTTAAAATCAAGCGCGGATCATCTCTCAAACCAAAGGCAGTCGCACCTAAACCGATCGCTAATGGCACAATTCCCACCCGTAAACCTGCAGCGATCGCGGCAGGCTTAAGGCTTTCCCATTTCTCGATTTTACCGAGGCGCAACCCAACTAGGGTAAGGGCAAAGGCGATCGTCACCCAGATGCCCGTATCCAGAGCTGACTCAATGGATGGAGGCAAGCCAATCGGGCGAGTGTACCAGCCGATCGCAAATGCCCAGAGGCTTGGCACAGTTGCCACATTCAGGATCAGCTTCCACCAAGGCAGCTTTACGTGACTCTTGCCAAAGTAACTGGCGATAAACACCGCAATTCCATAATTGCCAGCGACATTACTGGCAATGCTATACAAAACCGCCCAATCGGTATAAGTGGAACTGGTTAAGGAATTAGTCAGGGTTAAGCCCACAAAACCCGTATTTCCGAGCATTGTCGCCAAGATAAAGCTTCCTAAACTGGAGCGATCGCTATCTTCACGCTTGACAAACTGCCAGCCTATCAGGGCAAGTAACCAACTGAGAATCAAAGCCGCGATCGCCACATAGGGAATGTAAGGTGTATCCGAGAACTCCGTATGTCTAGCCAAAACAAAGAGCTGTAATGGCACGCCCACCCAGTAAAGTCCTACACCCAAATATTTGGACAAATTAGCTGAAGCAAATCTTGAGATAACCAGTCCAACACCAGTCCACAGGACTAGTGGAAAATAGGCATTGGCAAGATCCCCTAAGTGAAAGATAGACCAAAAATTGGGATGATCAGTTAGCAGCATTGAGAATCCATTCGGTGATACCATCAGCCAGAGTTTTGGCAAGTAGCTTTTGCTGTTGGGGATTAATGATCCATTCAAACTCAACAGGGTTAATCATAAAGCCTAACTCTAAAAGAACAGATGGCGCTACCGTAGGTCGGGCGAGGGCTAGATTATTCCAATAAACCCCATAGTCACGGCGATTCAGTTTTTGGGCTAGGTAAGTATTGATAAAACTTGCAAAACCTTGAGCTTGGGGATTGTACCAAAAAGCACCAACTCCCGAAGTATTGATCGCGTCACCATTATCTGGCAGAGCATTGTAATGAATACTGATCGCTAGCGTTGGTTCTTCTTGAGCGATCAGGTTAACCCTTGGCTCCAGCAATACATCTGAGTCATCGGTGCGCGTCATGATTACTTTAGCTCCACGCGATCGCAATTCTGTTTCTAGGAGTTTGGAAGTAATTAGGGTGACATCCTTTTCAGGATAGCCCGTTGGACCACGAGCGCCGAGATCTTCTTGGCTACCATGTCCTGCATCGAGCAAGATTTTTGTTCCTTGCAAAGGTGCGGTTTTGGCTGTCTGCTGAGAAATTTGCGGTGGATGTTTGAGAGAAACAATCAGAGTTGTGCCTTGATAGCGAACCTTATAACCCCATTGCTGCTTAGGTTTAAGATGAATTTTGTAAATTACCTTATCGGGATCTGTTTGTTCCCAATCTATTTTATTAATGATTGAATCTGGATCAATGGAAATAGTGTCGGTTTGAGCGGTGACATTGTGGAGAGTCAGCGTAAATAGGCGATCGCTTTGAACAATGGAAATTGGTACAGGAACTTCAAGGGGAATCTTTACTTCTGTCCACACATTATTAAGAGGATTGACAATACGCTTAGTATTGACACTACGCACAATTGACTTGGGAATAGTTTCTGCCTCTTCGATGGTGACAAGGCTATCTCTGACCCAACCACCATAGTCAAACCTAAGCCAGTTCCCTTGTTTTCCCGTAATTAGGGCTTTTGTGCCTTCGGGCAAAGGTGTTAAGCGGGAGAAGTCTGTACTTGCACCTGTTCGAGCATCAGCCGCGATCGCCTTCACATGGGCAATCTGGAATTTTTTGGTCGATAGAATTTCTAGTTTACCTTTAGCTTCTTGCTTGATGAGGCGATCGCCTTGGCGCAGTTCATACTCAGGTTTGCCCAATTGTCCTGCAACTTCAAAAGTAGTACAACCACGGAAATAGCCCGAAGGTGACTCGGCATTGGCTTCATTGTCGCCTGTGAGTACCGATGAGTTGGGTGGTAGTTGGACATTGCGGCGGCGCGGCAACATGGCGATTTTCTGATCCCCTATTCTGACCGAGACTTCCGTTTTGGGCGTGGCGATCGCATCAAAACAAATTCTCTCGTTAGGTTGTCTAGCAATGTCAACTGGGGGAAATAACGAATCACTAATAAAGCCAAATTCTGTAGGAGGGAGGGCAATCCGCGCTTCTCGGATTACTTTGACATTAATTTTTTCTTTAAGTTGATCGCCTGTTCCCTCAGTATATTCAATATTGAAATTATTTTCGCCCAATTGCAGCGGTAAGCTCGGCGCAAAATGTCCCGCACTACTCCTTTGAATTAATTTGCCATTGATGCTGACATTGCCATTTTTAGGCGCAGTACCAATAAAGAATAGGCGATCGCTAATTGTCCGATGTTGCAATGGTGGATAGGTGAGGTGCAGCCCTGTGGGGGGGATAAATTCTTGGTTTGGGGTTTGAGCGCTAAGACTCGTGGCAGCTAGGAAGCTCAGTATCCCAATTAAAAAAATTCCGATCAATCGCCGCATAGTGTTTCTAAATTATCTTTCGCCATTGCCAAGTGTAACCCAGAGAATGATTAGCGGCGCGAAGCGCTGCCAATCATTCTCTGGGTTGCGAAACTATAGCAATCTTAAATGAGTTGTGAAAGGCTTCGACACTTCGACAAGCTCAGCCAGCTTATATTACTGGCTGAGCGAAGCGAAGCACTGAGCTTGTCGAAGTGTCGAAGCCCTATTTTTCTCTAAATGATTTAGGACGGCTATATGTCAGCTAATAAGAACCCAAAATGCGAGGAGCAGCACTTACCTTTTGAGCAATTATGCTTTAAATTTTTCCAAAGTAAACCAAACAGTAATAAAGAAATGGCTACGCCATTTCTTTATTACTGTTTGGTTACCTAAAATTATGCTATTCATCCTAATAACATAATTTTAATGATCGATGGATAAAAAATTTCATATTGCGATTAATACCGCTGATTTAAAGGCTTCTATCTCTGAATACACCCTGAGGCTTGGCTGTAAACCTTGTGTAATTGTTCCAAACGACTATGCACTATGGCGCACAGAGTTTTTGAATTTCTCGGTGAGATGTTCAGATGATCGCGGTAATCTGAGGCATCTTGGCTGGGAAGATGGAACTGCTCTTGAATTCTCGAAAGATATTGATTGCAATGGAATCACTTGGGAGAAGTTCACAGCGCGTCAGCAGCAGGAAGAAATCGAGTCAATCTGGTCAGAGAAAGTCATAATTCGTGAAGATTAGGACATCGCTTTGTCAAACGTTAAGGATTCAAGCGATCGTTAACGATGCCAAAATTACCGATCAGTTTCATAATTAGGAGAGTTCACAACAGCAATTTTAAATAATGAAAATTTTAGTCATGGGTGGCACCAGATTTATCGGTGTGTCCCTAGTCAAACAATTAGTTGCCCAAGGGCATGATGTCACCCTATTTAATCGAGGCAAAAAACCCTCACCTATCGCGGGACTGCGGACAATTATCGGTGATCGCACTGATCCGCAGCAGCTCAAGGAAAAGCTAGGCAATGAATCTTTTGAAGTGATTTTTGATAACAATGGTCGTGAGTTGAGTGATACTCAGCCCTTAGTGGAAATTTTTCGCGATCGCTTACAACATTTTGTTTACATGAGTTCGGCGGGTGTATACCTCGACAGTGATGTGCTGCCCTATGCAGAAACCGATGCCACTGACCCCAAGAGTCGTCACAAGGGCAAGCTCGACACCGAAGCCTATTTGCAGCAATTACGAGCCGAAAATGGATTTCCCTATACTTCCATTCGTCCTACCTATATCTATGGGCCCCAAAACTATAACGATGTAGAAGCTTGGTTCTTTGACCGCATTGTGCGCGATCGCCCCATCCCGCTCCCAGCGAATGGTAAATTTATTACCCAACTTGGTCATGTCGAAGATCTTGCTAGCGCGATGGTCACAGTCTTAGGAAACCAAAAGGCGATCGGCGAAATTTACAATGTGTCCGATACTCGCTATGTCACTTTTATTGGACTTGCCAAGCAATGTGCGATCGCCGCAGGCAAAGATCCTAGCCAGCTAAACTTTGTGTACTACAATCCCAAAGACTATGACTTCGGCAAGAAAAAGGCTTTCCCATTCCGCTTACAGCATTTCTTTGCCACCGTTGACAAAGCCATCCAAGATCTCCATTGGCAACCCAAGTACGATCTTGTCTCTGGACTAAAAACTTCCTTTGAACAGGACTATCTAGTTAGACAACGTGGTCAAGCCGACATTGACTTTTCCACTGATGACCAAATTTTAAAGTGAAAATTTTAGTTTTCATTTTGCCCAAGGCAAAATGAAAACTACTAGCCCCTTGCACAAAATCTATTTTTTAGGGTTTGCACATTTCATATAGCCATAACAAACTAAAACCCAAGAAGTGAATGGCGGCGCTTCGCGCCGCCATTCGCTTCTTGGGTTTTGTGTCCTAAAGAGACTGGCTTAGGTAAGCGCAAAGCGCTGTACTACTTTGTTTGAATGGCAGGTATTGCTGCTGAGTCACACATCTTGAACAAATTCCATTTTTCATTCCTAGTTTTTGCCTCAAAAGTCATTTGGTGATCGTTTTTTAATGCGTAAACATAGGTGATTTTTTCTTCGTCGGAGATCATCATTGTGAATGATTGACTGTTGTGGGCGATCGCATACGAGAATTCAGAGCGTGCAGAATTCCGCGTCTCATCAATAGATAGCCAAATCATTTTATTGTCTGAGGTAAAAATTGCTCTCAATGCCATCGCTCGAGGTGCAATCATCAGCCAAGTTCCAACCACTGGATTTTTTGGCGAAGAAGTTAGTTCAGGAGTCTCGCAAGCCTTTCTTAAATTAAGTTTATTGGAATAGGAGGTTCCTGAGGAGTTGAATAGGGTAGCTTTACCATCTGCTAGCACCTGAACGTCATAATTTGTAGTCACTCGATCGCTAGTTGTAATTGCTAACTTTTTACCGTCAGCAGAAAAAACGTACTTAGCGACTTCCTCAGATTCTATTCTGTCCTCATAGGCAACTATCGGCAAAATCATTACTTGCCCATCTGAAGTAAAGCGCATCCTAGACACACCTGAGTTACTATCGTCAGATATCCAAATACCAGTTAATGGATCTAGTGGTTTGGCAGCTAGTATCTCAGGGCTATAGGCAAAGGTAGAGATAGAAGCAGTGGTGGTGACAATGCCCAGCAAAATTCGATTCATAACCAAAGTATTAAAGCAATATTGTTTTATATTCTTACTCAGTTAAGTTCTTAACCAATTCTGGTTAGGATTTGGACATTTCATATTTAAGCTTGTAACGACTGCCTAAATAATCAAATTCAATACGCTTAACTTTTAGCCAAATCGCAACACAATTAATTCCCAAGCAAGTTATCCCCAAAAACAGCAAGATAAAAGTCGGAGCCATCACCACGCCAACGATATACCAGCTAACCACATGGGCAATCATTAGCAAAGCGTAAACGATCGCACTCACACTAATTGTAAAAATCTGGATAGGCGATCGCTTCAAAATCGTGAATAGAATTGTTTGGAAAGTGACAATCAAGTTGGCAGGTACAAGGAACGCACATATCGATACACAATGCGATCGCGAGAAGTTACCCAGATAATCACCAACAGATGCACCCATGCAATGCAAATCAAACATTCAATTAATCCTTAGATATTCCCTATCTCTTAGTTACAGCAATCTTCAATTAAGAGAGGCTTCGCTCTCATCAGTAATCACAGGCTGCCATGTATCCTCAACTTAGCATAGGAATAGTTATGACTGAGTATTTGTAACTATTCGCAAAACTACACCATTAAAGCCCAAGAATTAAGTGGCGGCGCGAAGCGCCGCCACTTAATTCTTGGGCTTTGATTAGTCCAGAGCAATCTTTAAAATCTCGGCGGAGCCGAGATTTTAAAGATTGCTTTTGGGTTTAACTTTTAGGTCTTAAAATCCCAAAAACAGAAGTATAACCATGTAAGAAAGTTGTCCCTCCCACGGGACCAATCTCTCCTGAACAGAAAAAGCCTCCCAAGGGAATTAAGCCAAGGTGTTTTTGTAATACTTCAGAATCAAAATTAGGCTTGTCGTATAGTCTCTCGCCACGACCCATACAAGAAAACATGAGGGCGGCGGTCGGCGCAACATTGGGAGATTCTAGGTTCAAGTGATTCAAATAATTAATCATTGCTTCTTCGAGATCTTCCGCCGATGCCTTGCCATCGCGCAGATGAAGCTGAATACGTTGCCCTGGGCGCATCCGATCGCCAACAGCGATCGCACCAGAGCGCGGGTCAACACCAATAATATTGCGAATTAAAAAATCTCCCTGCGAAGGATTCGCCTTAAACTCATTCATGACTACGCCGATGAATAGAGAATGTTGCGCTAACTCGCGATCGCTTTGACTCAGCCCACCCACCGTATCTTGCAATAGACTTAAGGGCGGCTTACCTTCCAAACCTAAAATCAGATTGCGTTCGCATTCAGACACTTGCAAAATCTTACCGATGGGACGACAGCCTTGAGCCACCACTGGATCAATGGTGATATCTCCCCATAAAGCCACACCCAGTAGCCCTGTGCGATAGAGCTTATACTTGCCCTCTTCATAAAAGCAAAATAGAGCATTGGCTCCCATGCCGCCGCTACTAGCCAAACCACCCACCTTGATCGAATTTGGATAAGCAAAGTCCAACCCTTGGATCAGGTCATTAATGGGAAACGAGAATGGATCACCAACTAAGACAAAGTTAGGTTCAGTAGATGGATCGACACCAGCCAAACTTTGCCAGCGGTCGGGTGAACTATCCAAATCGGGCAAGTCGCTATCATCTAAGTGAAATATCTTAGACTGAGCATTGGGCAGATGACCGACTAGGAGAGAAATAGCTGGCTTATCCTCAAATTCTTGACCATTGCCAACAATACCTCCCCCCGAACAACCGATTAATTTTTTGATCGGCAACTTATCAGCTAAAAGTGGCAATAGTCGCGGATAGTCACTCGCAAAAGCGGTAGAAACAAATAAAAAACCCAAATCCAGAGAGCGATCGCCAAGCAATGCCGAAACCTGCTGCGCCAAATCCTGTACCGCTGCCTCTAAAGATATCTTTGTTGAAAGACTAGTAACCCATTTCATACGCCTAGCCTCGCAGTAAACTCATTTCTTAGCATTGCTCTATAAAAAATTTATTCAGGGTTACTTAGTTTACTTAATTAAGTTAAGCCCTAGGATCTGGTCTTGATGTCAAAAATTCAGAGCCTAAACCTAGCAGATATCTAGCAAATATGTTGCTTAAGTATAGACGCTCAAATATTGATCTTTAATTTAATAAATCTTTAGTATTCTAAGCTTACCTTGCAGTGACGTAATAAGGACTGCGATCGCAGTAAAATGATCTTGGTAGTCAGCAATGAGCGAGTTACCAAGTTTAAGTTATATATACTTTACAAACTTTATAAATACGTTACAGATACATTTATTTAAAAGCTAATAATAAGGAGAAAACTATATGCAGGATGCAATTACCAGCCTGATTGGTGCTTATGATGCCACTGGTAAGTACTTTGACCGCGATGCCATGGACACCCTCAAATCCTACTTCGCCACAGGCAACGCTCGCCTAGCCGCCTCTTCGGTAATCACCGCTAATGCTGCGTCCATAGTCCGCAAAGCTGGATCTCAGCTATTTGAAGAGGTTCCCGACTTAATCCGTCCAGGCGGAAATGCATACACAACTCGTCGCTTTGCCGCCTGCTTACGCGATATGGACTACTACCTGCGCTATGCTTCCTATGCTCTGATCGCTGGCAACAACGATGTTCTTGACGAAAGAGTTTTACAAGGATTGCGCGAAACTTACAACTCACTGGGCGTTCCCATTGGACCGACAGTCCAAGGTATCCAAATCATGAAGCAGCTTGTATTTGAACAAGTTGGTGAATCTGCTGAATGGCTAGCTGCTCCCTTCGACTACATGAGCCGCGAATTAAGCGAAAAGAATATCTAAATAAAAAAGGGTGCTAAGCACCCTTTTTTATTTAGATATTTGGTGTTATTCAAAAGCAAGTGGCGGCGCGAAGCGCCGCCACTTGCTTTTGGGATTTTAATTTGATAAGTCTTCAAAATGATTTAAGATTGTTAACAATCGAAACAAGCTCGATCTAGTCTAGGAGAGATTTTATATATGGCTTTAGTACCAATGCGCCTGCTGCTCGATCATGCGGCAGAGAACGGATACGGCATTCCTGCATTCAATGTTAACAACATGGAGCAGATCCAGTCGATTATGCAGGCTGCAAATGAAACCAACAGCCCTGTAATTCTGCAAGCATCGCGTGGAGCACGCAATTATGCGGGCGAAAATTTCTTGCGTCACTTGATTTTGGCTGCTGCTGAAACCTATCCTCATCTGCCAATCGTGATGCACCAAGATCACGGTAACGCCCCCGCAACCTGCTTCTCGGCAATTCAAAATGGCTTTACCAGCGTGATGATGGATGGCTCATTGGAAGCCGATGCCAAGACTCCTGCTAGCTACGAGTACAACGTAGAAGTTACTTCTAAAGTTGTTGAAGTTGCCCATGCTTTTGGCGCAAGTGTCGAAGGTGAACTAGGTTGTTTAGGTTCCCTTGAAACTGGTAAGGGTGAAGCTGAAGATGGACATGGTTTTGAAGGAGCGTTGGATCATTCGCAACTTCTGACCGATCCTAACGAAGCTGCTGACTTTGTAGAGCGCACTCAAGTTGATGCTCTGGCAGTTGCGATCGGTACTAGCCACGGTGCTTACAAGTTTACCCGCAAGCCTACTGGTGAAATCCTTGCCATCAGCCGCATCGAAGAAATTCACAATCGCTTGCCCAATACCCACTTGGTCATGCATGGTTCTTCTTCAGTTCCTGAAGATCTACTAGCAATGATTAACGAGTATGGCGGCGCAATCCCTGAAACCTACGGTGTACCTGTGGAAGAAATTCAAAAGGGCATTAAGTGTGGTGTTCGTAAAGTTAACATCGACACCGACTGCCGTTTGGCGATTACTGCTGCGGTACGTGAAGCTTTGGCTAAGGCTCCTAAAGAGTTTGATCCTCGTCACTTCTTGAAGCCTTCGATCAAGTACATGCAAAAAGTATGTGCCGATCGCTATGTGCAGTTTGAGTCTGCTGGTCAAGCAAGCAAGATCAAGCAAGTTAGCATTTATGACTTTGTTGGCAAGTATGCTAAGGGTGAACTAAAGCAAGTTAGCCGCGAAGCTGTCAAAGCATAAGCGGCATAAGCGATCGCTGCTCATCTCTAAGTAACAAATAAGGGGCGCTGTACGCCCCTTATTTATTGGCAAGTAGTCCTTCACACTCAATTCTGATTTGTACTCAATCAAAGTTCTTCTATGACTTTCTCTTTATTTTCAACGGCTGAGCCAAGTAAAGCTAGTCCAGTTAAGAAACCAAAACTTTTGGTGGTTGATGATGAACAGGACAATCTAGATTTGCTATATCGGACTTTTCGCCGCGACTTTACGATATTCCGTGCTGATAGCGGCTTTAAAGCATTAGAAATCCTTGCCAGTGAAGGAGAAATGGCAGCAATTATTTCCGATCAGCGAATGCCCGAAATGAAGGGTACAGAATTTTTGAGTCGCACTGTTTCTGACTTTCCCGATACGATGCGAATTGTGCTGACGGGATATACAGATATTGCAGATTTGATCGAGGCGATTAATTCAGGGCAAGTCCATAAGTACATTACCAAGCCTTGGGAGCCAGATCAGTTAAAGTCAATCATTTCGGAAGCCACTCAAAGCTACGACTTGCTCAAACAAAGGTCGGAAGAGTTACGCCGATCGCAAGCTCAAAATCATCTTCTCGCTGTAATTGTAGAGATTGCCCAGAGATCCAACCAGTTAGCTGATAGTGTATTTCCTCTTGCCAATGCTTTTTGGCAAAATTTTGGTGCCGATGCGGTGGTTTTTCAACTTGTAGAAAATAGTCTTTTTACGGATATTCAAGCCATATGCGGCAGTGGGGTTTGGGATTTGCAGAGTGATCCGCAGGCTCTCCAAGCGATCACCTTAGGAAAATCGCAAATCAATCTTGATGTGGGGCAAGAAACGGGGCAAGATCAATCTTTGCGGACGAGTTTAGCGATCGCGATTGTGTTTAGAGAAAAGGTGTTAGGGGTTTTGTCAATGCGATGGCAGAGGGCTAATGCGGTTAGTTTGAAGGATGTAGCCGCGATTCAACAATGCGCCGATGAAGTGGCGATCGTCCTGACCTGTATTAATTGCGTTGCTTAGTGTTGAGGCGCTTCGCACCTCAACACTAAGCAACGCGCCAATTAATTGCTTAGCAATGCTTCCACAAACTCGTAGCTAGAGAATGGGCGTAAATCCTCAATTCCTTCACCAGCACCAATAAAGCGAATCGGCAAACCGAGTTGTTGCACTACGGCGATCGCCACACCACCTTTGGCAGTGCCATCAAGCTTCGTCAAGATTACGCCAGTGATTCCTGCGGATTGCGAAAAGACCTCAGCCTGCTTGAGTCCATTTTGCCCAAGGGTAGAGTCAAGCACCAGTAAAGATTCGATTTTGGCATCGGCAGATTTTTTGTCAACAATGCGACGAATCTTGCTTAGTTCTTCCATCAAATTCTTTTTATTTTGCAAGCGTCCTGCGGTATCGACGAGGAGCAGTTCTGTACCTCTAGCTTGAGCCGCACTAATCGCGTCAAAAACCACCGCCGCAGGATCGGCATTTTGAGCAGGATTACAAATTACCTCAACATTAGAGCGCATTCCCCAACTCTTGACCTGCTCCACTGCCGCCGCCCGAAAGGTATCAGCCGCCGCAATCAGGGTTTTGTAGCCTGACTTGACGCTTAGGTGAGAGAGCTTACCAATGGTCGTAGTTTTGCCCGCTCCATTCACCCCTGTAATCAGCCAAATATTCAGTTGATTTTTTTCGGGAATCAACATGGGAATTGGTTCATTGCCTTTTGCTGCAGACACATCGAGCATCTCTCGCAAGATTTGTTTGAGATAGGCGATCGCTTCTTCAGGCGGCAATACTTCGGCACGAAGTTTGGCTTGCAACTTAGAAATGATTTGGTCAGTGGCTTTTACGCCCACATCAGCTTGTAAGAGCAAAGCTTCGATATCATCAACTGCTTCGGCACTGAGAGGGCCTTGACCAACGATAGATTTGAGCTGATTGACCAGAGATAGGCGGGTTTTATCTAAGCCTTGGCGGAGACGGTTCAGCCATGTAATTTCTTCCGCAGAGATTTCTTCGGGGCGGCGACCTTGAGACGCAAGGACTTCGGCTGACCAGATAAAGTCATCATCAAATTTGATTGTCGCTTTACGGCGTGGAGCAGGCTTGACTTCTGGCTCTGGCTCAATGATTGCCGTGGCTTCAAGGGCAGCAATACGGGCAAGGCGATCGCTTTCCGACTGCATCCAAAAAGGGACTGGCTCTGATACTTCAGGTTTATTTTCTAACGGTGCTTCCGTATTCTGAGCCGCTATTTCAGGATTTTCTATTGCCGCAGTTTGCATATCCTCGGATGCAGTCTCGACTTCGGCAACAGTCTCTAAATCTAAATTCTGAACAACAATCTCAGGTTCTGTAATTTCTACAACTTCAACCTGAGATAGAACATCACTTTCAGTAATCTGAGCCTCTGGTTCAACGATTTCTGGTTGAGGAGTTTCTGCTTCCGCAATAACTGCCGCATCCTCATTGGCTTGAGGCTCGGGCTCAATAATTTCCGCCTGTTGCTGCACATTAGCATAGGCTGCTTTTGCCCAGTTTAATAAATCCTGAGACGCGGGCGATGGCGCAGATTCTGTCGGTATAGGATCGGGGGCTTTTACTTCAGTCGGGGCTGGCTCCACAGATTGATTATTAGCATCTTTGTCATCATCAAACTTGCGCCGAAACCAGTTAAACACCATACCAATACCCTCATGAAAGGTCTCAATCTATACCAAAGTCCAAGTGTAGCGCTTTTTTAAGACGTAAGTATTGCCAGCACTAAGCAAGATCTAGGCGGTTTCCCGAAACTAAGGATCACTCTCGCTCATAGGATTTTGGGGTTTTCATGCAAGGACAGCTACATAATACAAAGAGAGAGCCGTTTAAAATGGCTCTCTCTTTACCTGTATTAATGGGCGCTGAGGGACTCGAACCCCCGACATTCTCGGTGTAAACGAGACGCTCTACCAACTGAGCTAAGCGCCCTTGCTCTTAAGCTTTAACACTATAGCAGATAGAGTTGGATTTTTACTAGTGATTTTTAAAATGTTTTTATGGATTGGTTCGGCTATCACTGGCTGAGCCAATCCATAAATATTTCCATCAGTTGTCAATTAGCATAATTATGTTTTGCGATCGCCAATTCCACTAGGCGATCGCAGAGTTCTGTAAAAGGAATACCCGAATATTCCCATAATTTGGGATACATACTCAAAGCTGTAAACCCAGGGAAAGTATTGATTTCATTGATTAAGACCGTACCTGTGGCTTCGACATAGAAGAAATCAACTCTAGCTAGCCCCGATCCCGCCACAGTTTGAAAAGCCTTCACCGCCATCGCTTGCACTGCTTGAGCGACGTTATCGGGTAACTGGCTAGGAATGATTAGATCCGCCATGCCTGCGGTGTACTTGGTTTCGTAATCATAAAAATCACTGTTAAAAGTAATCTCGCCGATCGCTGAGGCTTGGGGTTGCTCATTTCCTAAAACCGCACATTCGATCTCACGAGCCGTGACCCCTTGCTCAATGATGATGCGGGGATCGTAACTGGTTGCACTCGCGATCGCCTCTTGTAATTGTTGGCGATCGCGCACCTTAGAGATACCCACCGATGAGCCAAGATTAGAAGGCTTGACAAAGCAAGGGTAGCCAAGAGTCGCTTCAATATGTTCACTCCATTCCTGCTGCTCCTGTTGCCATTGCCAACGGTTGAGAGCTACATACTTAACCTGTGGCAAACCCGCATTGGCAAAAATTGCTTTCATCGCAATCTTATCCATACCCACCGCTGAGGCAAGTACACCGTTACCCACATAGGGTTTGTGCATTAACTGTAATAGCCCCTGTACGGTTCCGTCTTCTCCGTTGGGGCCATGCAGCACAGGAAACCACAGATCAATTTGCTGAACTTCTGCTGGCAAGAAAAAAGCTGCCCCAGTCAATAATTCGGAATCTGTAAGGCTTTTGCCAGAGCTTAAAACCTGTTGCGATACATTAGGGCTGCGCCATGTGCCATCGCGTTGAATGTAAAAGGGTTGCACTTGATAGCGTGAGTTTTGGCTGAGGGCTGAGGCGATCGCCCTAGCGGATGTAATTGAGACATCATGCTCTCCTGATTGCCCTCCAAAAAGCAGCCCGATATTTAGAGAAGCCTTATCACTCACGACTACCATTAGTAAATTCCCTCGTTCGCTGATGTCAAAATTTAAGTACTGACTACTTTACCGCGCTAAGTGGTGCAAACCCAAAACATAAAAGAACTGTTGCAAAGCAACAGTTCTTTTATGTTTTGACAAAGTAAGCTTTGCCTATATAAAACCAAATAGTAAGCATGGGCGGCGCGAAGCGCCGCCCATGCTTACTATTTGGTTGCGGCTGTCTTTTTCGGGGTAGTAGCTTTGGCTTTGGTAGTGGTTGATTTTGCGGTTGTTGTTTTCTTAGTCGTGGTTTTCTTGGTGGTAGCTTTTTTAGTGTCAAGGGCGGCGGACTTAGTGCGCTTGGTCGTGCCTTTGCCAGACTTGCTTGCCAACATCGTTAGAGCTTCTTCTAGGGTCAGACCTTCTACGGTTTGCTCCTTAGTCAGTGAAACATTCACTTTGCCATGCTTTACATAAGCACCATACTTACCATCCAAGACCTCGATCGCCTCATTGTCACTAGGATGATTGCCGAGGGATTTCAACACTTTAGCGGCAGCGGCTCCGCGTAGGACTTTGGGCTGAGCCAACAGCTCTAAACCTCTCTCAAAGGTAATTGTGTAAGGATCATCCGTTGCCTTGAGCGATCGGTTATCGTCCTTATCGCCATTACCTTTGACATGGCAAACATAGGGACCAAAGCGCCCCGTATTGACAAAGACGCGATTACCCGTTTCAGGATGTTCACCGAGGGTGCGCGGGAGAGCTAGTAATTTGACGGCGATATCCACAGTGACATTTTCAGGCTGCATTCCCTTGGGAAGTGAAGCTCGTTTAGGCTTGGGAACTGCTTCTGTGGCTTGACCTAGCTGCACATAGGGACCATACTGCCCCATCATCATGAAGATTGGCTCATTTAGTTCTGGATGGATGCCCACTTGATCGGGTCCCTCTAGTTTCTGTTTGAGGAGTAGTTCAATCTTTTCGGGAACTAGATCGGAAGGCGTGAGGTTTTGGGGAATGGAAGAGTTGACTGTGCGATCGCCATCTCCGACTTGAATATATGCACCAAATTTACCAATCTTGACTTTAACATCATCATCTAGTCCTTCTAAGTGGACAGTTCTCGCCGATTCACCATCAATCAAGCTATCACGAGATTTCACCTGTCCGCTTAAGCCCTGTTCGCCCGAATAGAACTTCTTTAAATAGGGAAGCCATTCCACACTTCCTGTGGAAATATCATCTAGGGTCTGTTCCATTTTGGAAGTGAAACTAGGATCGACTAGATTAGGGAAATGCTCTTCTAATAAATTAGTGACAGCGAAGGCAGTGAAGCTAGGAATCAAAGCATTATTGACCAGTTGCACATAGCCGCGATCGCAAATTGTGCCGATAATGCTGGCGTAGGTGCTAGGACGACCGATGCCTTCACTTTCGAGCATCTTGACTAGAGCCGCTTCTGTGAACCTTGCAGGAGGTTGAGTTTCATGCCCGACAGTATTTAATTCGCGACAAACTGGATGATCGCCAACTTTGAGCAGTGGCAATATGACTTCTTTTTCTTCCAATGCGGCATCGGGATCATCGGAACCTTCGACATAGGCGCGGAAAAATCCTGCGAAGTCAATCCGCTTGCCAGAGGCTCGAAATAGAGCATCCTCGACGGTCAACTGCACACTAAGCATAGTTAATCTGGCATCTTCCATTTGCGAGGCAACGGTGCGCTTCCAGATCAAGTCATAAAGCGCCAATTCCCGCCCTGACAAACCTGTTTCTTGAGGAGTGCGGAATGTTTCACCTGCAGGACGAATTGCTTCGTGGGCTTCCTGTGCGCCTTTGGATTTGGTCACATACTGACGCGGCTCTTTGCTCAAGAAGTTGTTGCCATACATCTTGGTCACGCACTGACGCGCCGCCGCGATCGCCTGTTGGGACAAATGCACCGAGTCAGTACGCATGTAGGTAATGAAACCCTGTTCGTACAGAGCTTGAGCAACGCGCATCGCATCCCTCGCGGAGAGGCGCAATTTGCGGTTGGCTTCTTGCTGAAGCGTGGAGGTGGTAAAGGGTGGTGAAGGCTTGCGGGTGGTGGGACGTTCTTCGAGATTGCTGACTGACCAGACTTTGCCGTTTAGCTTTTCTTTGAGGGCGATCGCGGCGGCTTCATCTAAGAGCAATACTTTACGGCCCTTGGCAATTTTGCCAGTTGCTTCGTCAAAATCTTTGCCAGTCGCCACATTCACGCCACCGACCGAGACTAGCTGCACAGGAAATTCTTGCTTGGGGGCAAACAAGTTTGCCTTCAGATCCCAATAGCTACCTGATTTAAAAGCACGACGCTCACGCTCACGGTTGACGATTACGCGCACGGCGACTGACTGCACACGACCCGCCGACAAGCCCCACGCAATCTTTTTCCATAGCAATGGTGAGAGGGTGTAACCCACAAGACGATCTAAAATACGGCGAGTCTCTTGGGCATGGACTAGGCGATCGTCGATTTGACGGCAATTTTTGAGCGCAGATTTGATGGCTTCCGAGGTGATCTCATGGAATACCATGCGTTTGATCGGCACTTTGGGCTGCAAGATTTGCAATAAGTGCCAAGAAATACTTTCCCCTTCGCGATCTTCGTCAGTGGCTAGGATTAATTCTTTTACGCCTTTGAGAGCTGCTTTTAGTTCACGGACAATTTTTTTCTTGTCGTCTGGCACGATATACAGTGGCTCAAAGTCAGCATCGACATTTACGCCTAACTTTGCCCACTCTGTCCCCTTGAGTTCCGCAGGAATATCGCTAGCTGATTGGGGCAAATCGCGCACATGACCCATAGACGCTTCAACGCGATAGCCAGCAGGCAAGAAGTTGCGAATGGTACGGGCTTTAGTAGGTGATTCGACAATGACAAGAGTAGACATATTAGCCTGCAAGGTTCGCGGTAATCGAGACAACTGAGGTACTTAAAAAGATCCCGACCTTTGATGGCACTGCTTCGCCGCGCCACCAAATATCATTTCTTTAATTTTCAAAACTTATTAAATGCCTTCTTAACCTATATACAATGTTTATGCCAGAATTTACTAGTTTTTAAGGAGACGGCAACTACGCTAACGTTTAGTTGAAATTACTAGTTGCAAATTATGGCTTTTAGTGCCATGCAGTCAATTAATACATGGAATTTAACATCACGCAAGATAACAATCAGGTGAATGAGTAGTTACGCGATTGCTCTAGAGCAATCGTTTTTGGCGATAAAACCAAACTATAAGATGGCGGCGCTTCACGCCGCCGTCTTATAGTCTGGTTTAGTGATCGCTTACTGCCGATCGCGATATTGCGAGAAATTGGCAAGACTTTCTAAAGTGTGATTTCCTGGGTAAATCTTGCCATTGATTTCCCAAGATGGGAAATATCTGATACCTTTGCTGCGGCAAGCCTGTACTTGGGGTCTGACACCCCTAGGATCACATTCAATTACTTCTATCTGCCGAATAGCTTCTACACCAAAGCGCTGCTGTTGCTTGTGGCAGTAGGGACACCAATAGGCTGTATACAGCTTTGCGCCAATCTTGCGTAAATGCTTAGCGAGGGCGATCTCCCGCACACCCGATTTGGTGGTTACTTTGGGGGCTGCTTGCTGCGCGATCGCTGAGCCTGTCGATGGCGTTGTCAGGAGCAAAGCAGAGATGCTAGTAAAACTGGCGATCGCCATGCTCATGGAGGCTAATAGAGAAGAAGTGTGGCGAAACTTCATAGTTCAAAGTATTTCAACGCTGTTATTGTAGCCACAAAATCAAGGTTTCATGGAATAGCAAAGTGCTGTAAGTCATAAAAAATGTCTAGCCCAAGATTAAAACTAGAAAGTCTACGAGTGGCGATCGTCCATGAATGGTTTGTTAACTATGCTGGCTCAGAGCGAGTTGTTGAGCAAATCTTAAATTTATTTCCGCAAGCGGATTTATTTGCCGTGGTCGATTTTCTAGAACAGGGAAAGCGCGATTTTATCCAAAACAAAAAAGTTGCGACTACGTTTATTCAAAATCTACCCTTTGCAAAAACTAAATTTCGGCAATATTTGCCGTTAATGCCCCTTGCGATCGAACAGCTTGATCTGTCTAGCTATGACCTAGTTATTTCCAGTTCCCATGCTGTTGCTAAGGGCATATTGACTGCACCACACCAGTTACATATTTCCTATGTGCATTCACCGATTCGCTATGCATGGGATTTGCAACATCAATATTTAAAAGAGTCAAACCTCGATCGCGGCGTGAAAAGCTGGATCGTGCGATGGCTATTGCACCAGATCAGAAACTGGGACGCTCGCACCGCCAATGGGGTCGATCTATTTGTGGCTAATTCGGGATTTATTGCGCGGCGGATTCAAAAGGTGTATCGGCGATCGGCGACAGTGATTTATCCACCTGTGGATTTGCAAAACTACGCAATGCAACCTCAAAAACAAAATTTTTATCTCACGGCTTCGCGCCTAGTTCCTTACAAGCGCATTGACTTGATTGTGGAAGCCTTTGCTCAGATGGGCGATCGCCAATTAATTGTGGTCGGTGATGGCGAACAAATGCCGAAGATCAAAGCCAAAGCCACCCGTAATATCCAGTTTCTCGGACATTTGGAACCTCAAAGTTTAAGGGAATATATGCAAAATGCCAAAGCCTTTGTATTTGCGGCGGAAGAAGACTTTGGGATTACGCCTGTGGAGGCGCAGGCTTGCGGGACTCCAGTGATTGCCTATGGTCGGGGTGGCGTATGTGAGTCGGTGCAGGGCTTAGATCGCGATCGCCCCACGGGTGTATTTTTTGATCAGCAGAGTGCGGCGAGCATTTGTGATGCGGTGCTTGAGTTTGAGCAAAATTGCGATCGGATTACGGCGATCGCCTGTCGTGAGAATGCGATGCGGTTTGCGACGGAAAGATTTCAAAAAGATTTTTTAGAATTTGTAGAAACAGCTTGGCAAGATTTTCGGCTGGGCAAGCCACTTTTAGACTAGGTTCGGCGCGAAGCGCCAAACCTAGTCTAAAAGTGGCGGCGCTTTGCGCCGCTACTTTTACTGATCTTTGAGATCGTGTATATACAGCTACCGTTATCCGATAAAATGAAAAACGCTAAAAAGTTTCTGGTTAAAAGTAGAGATTAATTAAATGAGTACCTTTGAGCAAGTTCAAGAGATCGTTGCATCACAATTAGGCGTTGATAAAGCTGAAGTTAAGCCCGAGGCTAGCTTTGCGAACGACCTTGGCGCTGACTCTCTCGATACCGTCGAATTAGTCATGGCTCTGGAAGAAAAGTTCGGCGTTGAAATCCCTGACGAAGACGCAGAAAAAATTGCCACTGTTCAAAATGCTGTTGATTACATTGACAGTAAGCAAGCTGCTTAAGCAATTATTTTTAAATAAAAGCTTTGTCGCTAAGCGACAAAGCTTTTGTTTTACATTACAGAAATCTGTTTGATTTGCGGCGCGATGCACCGACAATTGATCATGTTTCTAGGTTTTCAGTCAGCGCTAAGCGCTGTATTTCAATAATAAAAATAAAATTTTGACATACTGAGTTCCAAACGAAATGCAAAACCCTCAGCCACTCTCTCGCGTCGTTGTCACTGGACTAGGTGCAATCACCCCGATCGGTAACACGGTCGAAGAATATTGGCAAGGTCTAGTCGAAGGTAGGAACGGAATTACAGAAATTACTCGCTTTGATACTTCGGATCATGAGTGTCGTGTAGGCGGCGAAGTTAAAGATTTCGATCCCCTTGCTTATCTCCCAGCCAAAGAATCTCGCCGTATGGATCGCTTTGCCCAGTTTGGCGTATGTGCCAGCATCCAAGCCCTGCGCGATGCCGCCTTGGAAATCACACCCCTAAATGCGCCACAGATAGGGGTGCTATTGGGAACAGGCATCGGCGGATTACAAGTACTAGAAGACCAGCATGAGATTATTCGTACTAAGGGACCTAGCCGTTGTAGTCCATTTATGATTCCGATGATGATCGGTAATATGGCGGCGGGCTTGACTGCCATTCATACAGGCGCTCAGGGGCCAAATTCTTGTACGGTGACGGCTTGTGCGGCGGGATCTAATGCGATCGGTGATGCCTTTCGACTCGTCCAGAGTGGTTTTGCTCAGGCGATGATCTGCGGTGGCACTGAGGCGGCGATTACACCCTTGGGGTTTGCGGGTTTTGCCTCGGCTAGAGCGATGTCGCGCCGCAATGATGATCCTGCTCATGCTTCACGCCCCTTTGACAAGGATCGCGATGGTTTTGTGATGGGTGAGGGTGCGGGTATTTTGATTATTGAAAATCTGGATCATGCCCTTGCAAGGGGAGCCAAGATTTATGCGGAAATTGTCGGCTATGGCTGTACTTGCGATGCCTATCACATGACATCGCCATCTCCCGATGGTGAAGGTGCGATTAGGGCGATGTCCCTTGCTCTCAAGGATGGCTATATCACTCCTGACATGGTGGACTATATCAATGCTCACGGTACAAGTACGGCGGCTAATGATAAGACTGAGACTAAGGCGATCAAGCAAGTTTTAGGCGATCGCGCTTATCAGGTGGCGGTTAGCTCTACTAAGTCCATGACTGGGCATTTGCTCGGTGGCTCTGGTGGTATTGAGGCAGTGGCGACAGTACTGGCGATCAAAAATGACATTGCGCCGCCAACGATGAATTTAGAAAATCCTGATCCTGAGTGCGATCTCGACTATGTTGCGAATAAGTCTCGCCCCATGACCATCAATGTGGCGACATCCAATTCCTTTGGATTTGGTGGGCATAATGTCACTCTAGTTTTCAAGAAATACCAGTAACACCAAATCAAGAAGTGGCATTGGTCAGCTAAAGAGCGATCAACGTATTTTCGTCTTTTTTGTCAGCATGAAATGGGTGTTTCAGCACCCATTTCTCATTAAATGACTTGTGCCATGATTACGGGTAAAGTAAACTTGTTCATATATCTAAGTATTTACTGTAGGTTGACTATAATATTGTTTAATTGCTGTAGAGAATTATGTAATTAAATTATGGCTGCTCAAATTAATGCTGTTCTTGATGATGAACATACTGCTAAGTTAGCCTATATCCAGCAACAAACTAAGGAAAGTGAGATAGAAACTATTAAACACGCGATCGCCTTTTATTATCAATATCTTCAAGAGAAAAAGCGCGATCCTGCCTTCCTATTAAAACAAAGTGGTTTTATCGGTTGTGGTAGTAGCGATCGCAATTTGTCCACTAACTATAAGGCAACTTTGAGAACGATTTTCGATGTGAATTAATCATTCAGTAAATCTATAAACTCTTCAACCGTCAAATTAGCGTCATTCAGGATGCTCTTCAATGTCTTAGGTTTGAGAATTGTCGAACCATGATATGCAACAGTTGCCCTGCGACCTTCATCATTTTTATATATTTTATGGCTTCCACTTTGTCGGGTAAGGACAAATCCGATTTTCTCTAGCACACGAATTACTTCGTTAGCATTGACTCTAGGCAAACGAGGACTCAAGCAGTCACCTCCACTGATGTGAGGCTAATCTGTCCAATTTTGGGTAATTCTTCACCGCTCAATAGCCGATCTTCAATGTGGAGGGAAATTGCATCTTTAATATTTTCTAAAATTTCTTCGTAGGTATCACCTTGTGTGTAGCAACCCTGAAGGGAAGGACAAGAGGCAAAGTATCCATCCTCATCTTTTTCTATGATTACGGGTAAAGTAAATTTGTTCATATGCCTAAGTCTTTGCTGTGAGTTGATTATAGCTAGTCTTACGTTAACAATAGTTGAAATCTCGTAGGGGCATAGCATTCCCACAGAGATTGATGATTTTACCGATTCCCTTCATTTGGGAATGCTCTGCCCTAAACCTCGCAACGCAGGGACAATTTATCGGTGAAAGCGAAGAGGGTTAAGCATTTGCGGAATGATGTCTCTGCGATCGCTTTAAAAATTGTGACGCAAATGCTTAACCCCTACAGGAAAATGTGGCGATAATTTTTCCTTTTGCCTTTCTACTTTTTACTTGGCAACAGCATCGTTGATTCGATTTCTTCGCGGACTGGTTTGCTGACGTAGCTGCGGTTCATGCACCTAACAAGGAGGAGATTGGCTTCGTAATATTGTTCGAGAAGTTTCACTTGCTCCTTCGTAAATTGCCAATTATGACCGATGTTGCGGCGATCAATACAAACTTGACGCAATTCATCACTCCATTCCTCTCCATGATTATCCCACCATTGATAGAACTCCTCTCGGTCGTCTGGCAATCTACGCTCAAGCGCTTTCAGTGCTTCTTGCACTTGGAATAACACTACATTAGAATGGGATAGAGTGCGCTTGAGAGTTAACACGAGGTCTTGAGCAAAATCGCGGGCACGGGCACGGTAGAGGTCACGGCTACGTGCGAGGGCGCGAGCGAGGTCTTGATCGAAATAGAGTTCATTGGCTGTAAGACTGTAGAGATCTACTTTTAGAACAGAGTTGCTCTGAAATAATTTGGCGGAGTCTCTGATGTCGTAGTTGATGGCGCGGAGAGCAACGCAAGCATAAAATGATCTGGCAGCAACGTTATTACCACTTAATTTCACAGAATTTGTCTTTCGATTTGCCCATTCTAAAAAAGCTTGCAAATTCTCATCATTAGTCAGCATTCCATCAATCCAATCTTTCATTAATCGCAAAAAATTATCCGATCGCCTCAACATTTCAGCAGTCAATAAAAACACCTCCTTCCATCGAGGATCGGTAATATGCTGCATCAACGTTTCAAAATGTCTTTCTCTCTCAATTTCTTGTGCTGCAAAATATTCCTGAAAAGTCAAATGGGAAAAAGAATAAATATTTCTTGCCCTCTCCACTAACAAACCATGATGATGCTCGATCGCCTTTAGCACCACCTCACTATCCAGCCGCAATACTTCAGAATCGGCGGAAGCTTCAGGCAAGTTGCAGATATAGTCTTTAATCTGGCGTTGCAAATCCTCTTGCCGAAAGAAATATTCACCATTCACAAAGGTATTAAAGGCAATCTGTCCCAGCATATCCTCCTTATTTTGGGGCGACAAATGCTTATAAATCATCTCTCGTTCAATATTGCGCTTGGCATCCCACTTTTTCATCAATACTTCCAAACCTTCCTTATACAGTATCGATCGCTTTCGCGGGAAGTCGTTACTCTCACCAAATACCAAACACAACAGCGTCAGTAACAAAGGACTTTTTGCTAATTCCTTGACAGGTTTACTACCCTGCAATCTCTCTAATAAACGTTTTGCCTTTGAATCGTCCCTTTCCCGAAACCAATTATTCACAAAGGTTTCAATCTGACTATCATCAAAATCCGCCACCTCAACTTCCGTAAACTTCTCAAACTGATATTCTCGCGCCGCAATCCGACAGGTAATCGCAAACCGATTTTTTAGCCAATCTCGCGAAAATTGATCAATGTCCTGCTTAACTCGATCATCATCTTCCTTCTTCACCTCATCCAATCCATCCAACAGAATCAACGCTTTACCGTTATCTAGCAACTGTTTCGCCAGATCCTGCGATACCTTGCGCTTGGCAAATTCCGTCAAAATATAATTCTCTAGCGATGGCTGTCCCCTCTCCTCTGCATATGCCTTCAGCGTCACAAAGATCGGCACAAGTTCCCCATGAAACTTACCCGCAAGGCAAGACATCGCCAAATATTTCATAAACGTAGTTTTCCCTGCCCCTGGTTTACCCAACACCACCAGCTTTTGAAATTCTTCAACCGCCTCAAATCCCTTTACCCGTTCTTTAATCGTCCCCACTAAAAAGCGATCAAAATGCTCACGGGTACATACCTCCATCACCTCGTCATAGCCTATCCGCCGCCGCCCAGTCACATCCTTGATGATATTCACATCGGTATAAATCCGATCCAGATCGACAGGTTGCGTCATGTCCAACACCCGCATCGTCCCACAGCGTTCCGTCACATCCGCCGCGATTTTTTGCTTCACCTCTTGGACTAACAATTCAAGGTCATCACTAACAACATCCTCACCTCGTATATCGCGCCAATCCAGTTCTAGGAATTTGCACAACTCCTCAAAATTTGCTCGATCAATTGCCTCTCCCCGAAACAAAACCGTAATCACCGATCGCGAAATCCCCAAAGCCTTAGCAAAAGCCTCTTGCGTGAAACCACCCTGTTTCATCGCCGATTTAATCCGCTTAATACCGTCATCAGAAGCCCGTAAAGATCTGGACATTTGCTATCCTCAAGAATCTAAGAACTATTTTGACATTTTTTCAAAGTCACGCAAAATCTGGGTTCGGCTCCGCTCACCCAACGAATCGATCTAAGGCTGAGCAATAAATTGAGGGCTGAGCGAAGCGATGCACTGAGCTTGTCGAAGTGTCGAAGCCCGTAAACTTTGCAGGACATTCTATCCACGCAAGTTACGCAAATCATGCAAAGTCAGTCAAGCAGGCATATTTCATAGTGATTGCATTGTTAATTCAGAGCAAAAAATTATGTCAGTTCCAAATCAAGCCCAAGTTCAAAAGCAAGTTACAACTCAAGCGATCGCCCAAGTCGATAACGCACCCGCAAGTAGCCATCTCGCATTTGTCCGCGATCCGATCTTCTGGACAATCCTTGCTCTTGCCGTCCTGATTCGCGTCATTGTCGATCGCCCATCTTCCGACAAAAAGTAACAGCAACCAATAGTAAAGGCGGCACAAAATGCCGCCTTTACTATTGGTGATTACAGCTTCTATCTTTTAATCAACACTATCCAACTTACCTTCAACCAATGCATTAAACCCATAGATTTCGCGATCGCCTACATAGGGAACTAGATTTACTTCCTTCTCATCCCCTGGCTCAAAGCGTACCGAAGTTCCCGCAGGAATGTCGAGGTGTGTACCTCTAGCGCGATCGCGATCAAATATCAAGGCGCGATTGGTTTCATAGAAATGGAAGTGAGAGCCAACTTGAATCGGGCGATCGCCTGAATTGCCGACCTTGAGTGTGGTCACTTCGCGCCCAGCATTTAATTCAATATCGCCTTCTTGAGCAATTATTTCACCAACAATCATCGGTTTATCTCCGTTGTTACAGCTTATTGAGGCTTTGAGTAGTACCGAGAGATTTTGGAAAGCGATGCAGAGCGCTGCTTTCCAAAATCTCACTAGATTTTAATTAAGCGCAAAGCGCTGTAATTAAAGTTAATTAAAATGTAAAGCAATCCATTCTAGATACTTAGAATTTGATCAGCAGTTAAGTCAAGTTCAGGAAAAGTCCGCGAAACAATTTTGGCATCTCCCGTAAATTTAGTTGTTTGATATTTACCATTTTCATCTAGCAAATTCACAAACACAGTGGGAATTTTGGGATTACCAAGAAACTCACGACTAGCTACGGCTAAGTAATCCACAATCCAATATTCAGGAATACCGATACGTTCATATTCCATAAACTTGTCAATATAATCATCTTCCCAATTGTTAGAAGCAACTTCAACCGCTAATTGGATCTTCTCCCGTAGACCTTTGTAGTCACCGCGACTTGATCGCCAAATAGTTGCATCAATCACGCTTACATCAGGAATACGCCCACGTTCACTACCCTCTTGAGTGAGAGTTCTGATGGGAATTGATCTTTTGACAACATAGTTAAGAGATAACCGTTCTACCTCTCGGTAAAAGCGTCTATCGATGAATTCACCAACATCATCATGATTGCGTGTAAATGCCATTTCACTAATCTCAACTACCTCGCCATCAATTAGTTCAAAATGTCCATATTCAGGGCAAACTTCTAAAAATTGCTCAAAGGTTAGCTTATGCTTCCCATCTATCAACTTTGGCTTATTCTGTGTTTTCGCGATCGCGATCATCTCAGACCTCCATAGCTTAATTAGTAAGTCAACCTAGCGAATAGGATTGTGAACTGTCACCAGTTTTGTACCGTCAGGAAAAGTCGCTTCCACTTGCACATCATGGATCATTTCAGGAATACCTTCCATTACATCATCACGGGTCAAGAGGGTGGCTCCATAGCTCATTAATTCAGCAACGGTTTTCCCTTCCCTAGCACCTTCCATTATTTCTGCTGTAATAAAGGCTACTGATTCAGGATAGTTGAGCTTCAAGCCCTTAGCTTTGCGACGCTCTGCGACACGAGCCGCCGTAAAAATCAATAACTTATCTTTCTCTTGAGGCGAAAGCTGCATAGGTGTTTACCAAACTCTAGGTACGCAAATTGCTTTGTTACTATAGAATACACGCAAAAGCTGCCAAACTTGCTGAAACCAATGACGCGCCTCACTAGAGGAGTTACCACGATAGCGGCAGACCAAACCACAGAGCGATCGCGTCACTCCCGCAGTTCCTTGGTAGTCGCCTTGTTCCCAAATAGAGCGAATCTGGGTAATTAATTCTGGTTCGACAGTTGCCCCGACAAAAACTAAACTTGCCGCGATCGCTTGTCCATCCAATCCATTAGGGCTATCTAGCATTTCTGAATTTCCATGGAGATACTGCCGATCAATCCAGAGAGGGTTTTGACCACGCCACACTTCTGTATGCGATCGCCAATTTCCATCGATAAATCTTTCACCCATTGCAGTGCGTCCAAACCTGACAATTTCCCACATGATTAAGGTTGCTCCATCGGCAAGATCGACCCTCATCTTTTGGTGATATTTGGCTTTAGCAAAAGCGATCGTCTCTTGAGGAAACCACTCCAAAGCCGCACCTTCACCAACATGAATATGAATATTTTGAATAGTTTCTTCGCCTGTGCTGCGGTAGATTTTGCTAGCGGCGGCGCTTGTAATCAGGACTCTGGTTTGAGGTTGGAGATTGATTTTAGTGGAAAGGCGATCGCCGCCGACAAGTCCTCCAGCGGTATGCAAGATGATGCAATGACAAATCTCTTCACCTTCGGGATATAGCGATCGCTGGACTTTCCAAGGGGCAACGGTGTAGTTGCGAGTTAGTACAGTTTGTTGATTCCGTTTCGCAAATTCGAGTTCTAGTTCTCCTGTCCAAGCTGCACTCATGGGAATTCTCAGTAAATTAGGTGGATACCAGAGAAGTTTTGAAAGGATGGCAAAGCCATCCTTTCAAAACTTCTCTGGGTTTTAAAGAAAGCGCTGTAGTAGCAAAGATACCGCATTTATTATGAAACCAATTTTGGGATTTTTAGCGCCTCTAGGCAAGCCAAAAGAGTAATGGCGGCGCTTCGCGCCGCCATTACTCTTTTGGCTTGCTAATAGTGAATACTTCATGTCAAAATTCTGGGACATTTTTGTGAGCAGGAATCAAAAATTATGCGTTTAGGACAGTTGCTAACATCGGCAGGTTATTCAGATTTTCAGCCTGAATTAGAGTCTGCGGAGATAAAACGCTTAATTACTGACTCGCGAGCTTGCCAAGCAGGGGACTTGTTTATTGGGATGACAGGCACGCAGGTGGATGGGGGCAAATTTGCACCGATGGCGATCGCCCAAGGCGCGATCGCAGTTATCATCTCCCGCTCAGCTTTTGCAGAATTAACTCCAGAACTGCAAACTAAAGCGATCGCTGTGGATGATGTGGTCTTGGCTTGCAGCAAATTAGCAACAGCTTTTTATAACTATCCTGCTCAAAAATTGAAACTGATCGGCGTAACGGGGACAAATGGCAAGACGACCACCACCCACTTGATCGAGTTTTTGCTGCAATCTCAATACGCCGTGGCTCTGTTTGGAACTTTGTATACCCGTTGGGCGGGTTACTCTCAGACGGCGACACACACGACACCCTTTGCGGTGGACTTACAGGGGCAGCTTGCGGAGGCGATCGCCGCAGGATGTGATCTAGGCTTGATGGAAGTTAGCTCCCATGCGCTCGATCAGCGGCGGGTGCTGGGTTGTCCCTTTGATGTGGCTGTATTTACCAACTTGACGCAGGATCATTTGGACTATCACAAGGACTTAGAAACTTATTTTCAAGCCAAGGCTTTGTTATTTGATGCGTCCTATTTGCAAGGTCGAGCGATTATTAATATCGATGATCCCTTTGGTCAGCGTTTGGTGCAGATACTTGGCACAAGCTCAGTCTGGACATATAGCATCAATAATTCACAGGCAGATTTTTACACCGAAAATCTCACCTATCTTTCCAATGGGGCAACAGGAACTCTGCATACGCCCCAAGGCGCGATTCAATTTAGCTCATCCCTAGTCGGTCGATTTAATGTGGAGAATATGTTGGCAGCGATCGCTACCAGTCTGCATATGGGTCTGGATTTGGCGGATGTGGTCAATCGCTTACCAGACTTTGTGAATGTACCAGGGCGCGTGGAACGGGTGCAGATTAGTGACGCGCAGGATGTCACCGTAGTGGTGGACTATGCCCATACCCCCGACAGTCTAGAAAATCTCTTAAAGGCGATGCGTCCTTTTACCCAGCGAGAATTGATCTGTATATTTGGTTGTGGTGGCGATCGCGATCGCACCAAGCGCCCTCTGATGGGGGGGATTGCTGCCAGACTTGCTGATCGCGTCTATGTCACCTCTGATAACCCACGTACTGAAGATCCGCAGCAGATTTTAGATGATGTGGTGGTGGGCGTTAAGGCGGATATTGGCGATAAACCGATGACTGTGGAAGGAGATCGCCACAAGTGTATTCAAATGGCGATCGCGGCGGCACAAGCTGGCGACACAGTTTTGATTGCGGGTAAAGGGCATGAGGATTATCAAATCATTGGGCGCGAAAAAATTCATTTTGACGACCGAGAGGAAGCGAGGCTTGCCCTTGCCAAGCGCTTTCCACAAAGCTAAAGGTTATTCCGCCCTAATATTAAAAAGATATTGAGCGGCGCTTCGCGCCGCTCAATATCTTTTTAATATTAGGACAAAATCAAAACCCAAGAAGCGCCACTCATTTTCTGGGTTTTATGACCTAACTAGTCATTAATTTAGGCGTAAACTTTAGGCAAAAACACGCAAGTAGGATCGGTTATGATGCAAAAAGAGTATATTCAAAGGAAAGTTATTTTTGGCAAGGGTTGGAACTTAATTGTGCTAACGATTTAAATGATCAAATCGACTAATTGATCTACTTGATCAATTCCAACTTGGCAATTGTAACTCAGCAATTTCAAGTCACTATAGATTGTATTTAGGAATAAGTGGCTTCATGGGTTCACAAAGCACCCTCAAACCTAAATTACTAGTTATCGATGATGAACCCGATAACCTAGACTTGTTGTTTCGTACTTTTTACCGCGAGTTTCAGGTTTTGCGGGCAAATAGCGGTTTAGAAGCTTTAGAGATACTTGACAATGAAGGCGAAGTCGCCGTAATCATCTCTGATCAAAGAATGCCGATCATGAGTGGAACGGAATTTTTGAGTCAGATGGCAATTAAATATCCCGACACAATGCGGATTATTTTGACGGGCTACACCGATGTCGAAGATTTAGTTGAAGCAATTAATACCTGTAAGGTTTTTAAATATGTCACCAAGCCTTGGGATGAAGTAGAACTGCGAAATGTGGTTAGCCAAGCAATTGATACTCACAATGTTTTGAGAAGTCGCACCACCGAATTGAGACGGACATTAAGACAACAATCCCTGCTCAATGCGATCGCCTCCTCAGTGGATAATGCCGCTCCTTATCGCGAAAGTATTGCCGCGATCGCGGAATCAATTGTGCGTAACTTTGAAGTTTCGGGCAGCATACTCAAGCTATTTGAGAACGGCGAACTTACGGAAGACTACTTTACCTATGGCGATCAGCCGATTGAGAACTTACCACAACTAGCTCAAGTTCTCACCGCCCATCCGCAGATTGTGGCAATTAACAATGTGGAACATGACCAGCGCATCTCCAAAGTTGAACGCACCATTTATGAGCAATCCAACATTAAATCAATTCTATTTGTACCGCTCACGATTCAACAGGAATGTTTGGCAATGCTGGCGCTCTATCACTGTGAAACGCCCCATTTGTGGAGTACAGATGAACTAGATTTAATCGAGCTGGCTGCTGATCAAGCAGCGATCGTCAGTTCGCGGGCGCGAGCCTATGATCAGGTTCAAGAATTAGCCAAGCGCGAGTCTTTGCTAAACACAATTACCAGCACGATCCGCTCTAGTCTTGATCCTCAAAAAATCTTTGCTTCAATTACCCAGCAATTAGGGCAAGCTCTCAATTCGGAAAGTTGCGCTCTATCGCTTTGGAATGAAGAAGATCATTACTTGCGTTGTGTGGGCTTACATTTACTAGAATCCGAAGAAACGGGTAATCTCCCCAATATTTCCAGTATCTCCAATAGCAGTGAGTCACCCAGACTTCCCCAGTCCATTGTTGATATTTCCGTTAATCCTGTTTTTCAGGCTCTTATCGAAACTAAACAACCTGTAGCTATTTCTGACCTCCATGAAGATATCGAATGGAACATTATCGATCTACCTTTGCGTTCCGTAGCGCGATCGCTATTAATGGTTCCCTTGCTATCCGACGGCAAAATTATTGGCAGCATTTCTATGCGTCAAAATAAACATCCTCGGCAATGGAAACCTGAAGAAGTCTCCCTCGTTCAAGCTGTGGCAGCCCAAGCTGCGATCGCTGTACAGCAAGCTAATCTTTTTCAAAAGACTCGTCAACAAGCTCAGCAGCTTCTAGAACTGGATCGCCAAAAAACTGAATTTTTTCAAAATCTTTCCCATGAATTCCGCACACCCCTCACCCTGACGATTGGGCCCCTAGAGTCGGCGATCGAGCGTTCCCAGCCTCTTCCCTACGAGCAGTCCGTCATCGCCCTCCGCAATTGTCGGCGACTCTTACGGTTAGTTAATCAACTCCTCGATATTCAGCGACTAGATGCAGGCAAGATGCAGGCTTGTTTTCGACCTTGCAACCTGATCGAATTTACTAGCCAAACCATTGATTCTTTTCGTCCTTATTGCGATCGCAAAGGTATCCATTTATCTAGTGATTTCCAAGACTGTCCAGAGATTTATCTTGATTTAGAAAAATTTGATAAGGTTCTCTATAATTTGCTGTCCAATGCGATGAAATTTACACCCAGCAATGGCAGCATTACCGTCAGTATTTCCTCAGACACTGCGAATAACCAATGTATTTTGCGGGTACATGACACAGGCATTGGCATTCGACAGGATCAAATTCCATTTCTCTTTGATCGGTTTCGCCAAGCTGAAGGATCGGTTAATCGCAGCTATGAGGGCAGTGGCTTAGGGCTAGCGCTGGTTAAAGAGTTAGTGAACTTGCATGGTGGCGATATTTCTGTCAACTCCGATTATGGCTACGGTACAACCTTCGCCATCTCCATTCCCATGGGTAAGGCACATCTGCCAGCCGATCAAGTGACTAACCTTCATGTCGATTTGCAAATGTCGCGTGCCTCCGTAGAGCTAGCGGATCTGGAAACTGATATCAGCTTAGAGGCTGATGAGAACTTTAGTATTAGTGACGATGAAGAAGAAGCCCGTTCCCAAACTGGTCGAATTTTAGTGGTTGACGACAATCGCGATTTGCGCGGTTATTTACGCCGTATTCTCAATCAAGCTGGCTATACGGTGATTTCGGCTTACAACGGGTCACATGGTTATGCTCAAGCTCAAGAGCATCATCCTGATTTGATTGTGACTGACTTGATGATGCCGCAGGTATCAGGGTTAGATTTGATTGCTCTCATCCGTGAAGACCAGCAGTTGTCGGGTACACCTGTGATTTTATTGACTGCCAAGGCAAATGAAGAAACCCGCATCGAAGGTACGGAAAAGGGAGCGGACGCATACCTAGCTAAGCCATTTAACGATCGCGAACTGCTCGCAGAGGTAAGAAACCTGTTGGCACTCAAAAACAATGAACGCCGCGTTGCTCAACTCAATGTCTACCTAACTGAGTCAGTCCTCAAGCGATTTTTGCCAGCAAGTCTAGTTGCGAAAGCAGCTACAGGGGAGCTAAGTCTAGACCTGCGCCCAGAGCCAAAGATGATCACGGTTTTATTTACGGATATTGTCGGCTTTACTTCCCTTGCCAATACTTTGCGATCGCGGCGTGTTGCCGAACTGCTCAATCAGTACTTAGGCGCAATGACTGAAGCCATCTTTGCCAATGGTGGCACTGTGGACAAGTTTATGGGCGATGGGATTATGGCTCTATTTGGCGCACCCGAAGATTGCAGCCCGAACGAGCAGGTGCGCCGCGCCGTCAAGACCGCCAAAGATATGCAGCGATACCTAGCTCAACTCAATGAGCAGTGGCAAGCCCAAGGAATTCCTAAGGTGAGATTTCGCTGCGGCATCCATCAAGGTACGGCGGTGGTGGGGATGTTTGGTAGCGCCGAGCGATCGGATTACACAGCGATCGGGCCAACTGTAAATATTGCGGCAAGGATTCAGGCGGCGGCTGAGCCAGACTGTATCCTTGTGTCAGCCGCAGTCGCTGACTATCTTGATGATGAGGAACTTCGCAAGCGCGAACCGTTAAAGCTAAAGGGTGTTGACGAGACTGTACTTACTTTCTTTGTTGATAGTTAAAATGAGTGGCGGCGCGAAGCGCCGCCACTCATCTCTTGGGGTTTAGTTTTACAGATGGCGCTAAGCGCCTTCAACTTTGCTGCGATACTCATCCACAGACAGGGCTTCCTCAACTTCTTGGGGATTTTCAATGTTGACCTTGATTAGCCAAGACTTGCCGTAAGGATCATTAGCAATATTTTCTGGCTCGTCAACCAATTCTTGATTTGACTCAATTACCGTACCAGTCACAGGAGAGTAAATATCTTCGACAGCCTTTACTGACTCAATTGTGCCGAAAGTTTGCCCCTTCTCAACAGTTGTACCAACTTCAGGGAGATCCAGAAAAACAATGTCGCCGAGTTGGTCGATCGCAAAAGCAGTAATACCCACCGTGGCGATATTCTCTTCTAGTCGAATATATTCGTGGGAGTTAGTGTATTTGAGGTCATCAGGATATTCAAACATCTGATTAATTTTTCCTTTGGTAATGCAATGCGATCGCTATGTCTCAAGACTTTATACCAAAAAAGCTGTTGGTTTTTTCGACAAAATAGAGTAATTCCAAATCAAGAAATATAGCTGTTTCAAGTAAGAGTTAGGGCTTCGACTTCGCTCAGCCAGCAGTATATAGCAAAACTTTTTTTGCTTAGGACATAAAACCAGAAGGCGAGTGGCGGCGCTACGCGCCGCCACTCGCTTCTTGGGTTTTGATTTGTACTAACGAACTCTTGCTTTGCTATAGGTTGGCTGAGCGAAGCGATGCTCTGAGCTTGTCGAAGCGTCGAAGCCTCTTCTAAATATTTAAAATTGCTATAGCTAAAAACCTAGAAAGCTGTCCCACCCGCGTAGCAGGTGGGACAGCTTCTGGTTTTAGGTTCTAATTTATATTTGCTCATCTATTACTGGCTCTCGCTTAGAAAATCCCCAGAGAAAGACCAAGCCAATGCAAGTAAGCATTAACCATTCAGGCGGCACGAGGCTATCCGAAAACACCTTCACAAAGAGCCGCAAACCTACGAGCAAAACAATCAAATATCCCGCCGATTCAAGGTGCGTAAACTCTTCTAGCCACTTGATAAATAACCCTGCTAAAAATCGTAATGTGATAATCCCCGCCACACCACCGATTAAAACTAACCAAGTCTCTTCCGCAACAGCCACAGCCGCTGTCACACTATCTAGCGAAAAAGCCAAATCCGTCAGTGACACTAGCGCTACGACTTGCCACAATTTGTCCGCCATCCTAACTGGATTCTGAGCATCATGATTATCTTGAGATTTTTCTAAGAAAAACTTTCCAGATAACCACAGCAAATAGACTGACCCCGCTAATTCAAATTGCCAATACTTAATCACCCATGTCGCTGTAAAGATTAAAATCACCCTCAAGACAAATGCGCCGATTAATCCATATCTCAGCGCCCATTCCTCTTGCTTGGGGTCTGGCAGGCTACGAACGATCGCAGCTAAGGCGATCGCATTGTCCGCCGATAAAATCGCTTCTAGCAGAATTAATACCCCCAAAATGGGAATAACTTCGGGGCGAAAGGACAAAGCATTCGTATCTAGAAACTGCTCGAACATTCAGTACAATCCGTGACAATGCGTTAACAAATGTTTTAAGTATACAAAACGATCGCCTAACTCACAAAACCCTAAAGGAAGGGATACAAGCACGCTGCGCGTGCGCCACAGATCTACTAAAGATATACAAAAGAGAAGAGGCTTCGACTTCGCTCAGCCAGCGATATGAGTTGGCTGAGCGTAGCCGAAGCCTATTTTTGAGAATTGCTGCATTTTGCTGTGTTACGAAGCTAGGGGATGTGATAACAATTAGTAAGGAATTAGCTAAATTTTAGGAATTTAACTCAGGTATCTTAACTATGCAGTCAACCGCCTTTACTCATTCCATAACCGCGATCGCTAGCGCTGCCGTGGCTAGCACCTTCCTCTTTGGCAGTAGCGCCCAAGCTCAAAATGCTGATCATCTCAAAGCCTTGTTAGAAAATCGGACTTGTCAACGCTGTGAATTAAGAGGCATTGAGGCAAAAGGAGCTAATCTGCGCGAATCATTTCTAGATGTTGCCGATTTACGGAAGAGTTCTTTGTCTGGGGTAATTTTGGCATTTAGCACCATGTACTATGCTGATTTTCGTGGCTCCGACCTCAGTAATTCCGATCTTCGCAATACATACTTGATCAATGGGGATCTGATTCAAGCCAACTTGTCAGGGACAAATGCGAGAAATAGCCGCTGGAAGTATGCAGATTTGACCAGCGCTAACTTACAAAATGCCAATCTCATTGATATTGAACTTGTCTATGCCAAGCTCAATGGCGCTAATCTCACCAACGCATCACTGCGAAACGCTAGTCTCTATGGAGCCGATTTGACAGGTGCAAATCTTAGGGGAGCCGACCTGTATCGCGCCGATCTCACTAATGCCAATATCACCAATGTAGACCTGACCCAAGCCAATCTTTGCCGCGCGACTATGCCCGACGGCAAGATGTCGATGCAGGGTTGCACGCAGTTTTAATTAATAGCGCTCGCTTTGCGCTTAAAATCAAAAAACTTAAAAGTGTTGCACAAGGACGCATTGTAATTTCCTTGGTATTACAGCGCTTTGCGCTGACTTAAAACCCAAAAGAATTTTTGAAAGCACCGCGAAGCGGTGCTTTCAAAAATTCTTTTGTACTACACAATGCCGCAATAGGCTGTAAAGAGAGATTTATGGCGATCGCCACACCATCTAATCAAGTGCGCTGGCTACAGGTATGGAGCCTCGCTTCCGTGCAGGGAGCAATATCCTTAACTTGGATTGCTTACGGGCTTTACTTACCAAAATTTATTGCTGAGGTATTTGCCTATCCTGTCGAGCAAGCTCAGCAGTTTGCCGCAATTTTATTAGTAATCGAAGGTGCGATCGGGATAATTGTAGAGCCATTATTTGGCAGTCTCTCCGATCGCTGGCAGCGGTGGTACAGTTCACGGATGCCGATGATTGTGGCGGGGACAATTGCAGCTACAGCCATATTTATTGGTTTGCCCAGTCTGGTAATTTTTGGCGGCGCAAATGACTTTACGAGGTTGCTCTTACCGAGCTTAGCGGTGCTGTGGGCGATCGCCATGTCCACATTTCGCAGTCCCGTAATTTGTCTGCTGGCAAGTTTTGCAGGAGCCACCCAATTACCCCTAGCAGGTAGTGTGTTGACCCTAGTGGGAGGTTTTGTGGCTTCGATTAGACCTCTTGCAACTAAATTTATTTTGAGCCTAGGCGCACCAGCTACCTTCGCGATTGCTTCAATTGCTTTGTTGGCAGGTGTAGCTGGTTTACGCAGCGCAATGGCGCATATTCCAAAGCAGCTTAATCCTAGTTCTGATCAGAGCCTAACTACGATTTCTAGGTTTTGGCTGAATTTGGCGATCGTGATGTTTGTGGGAGCTACGATCGGCTTAGGGATTCGCTTGCTCATGGGTGAAGTAGTGCCCCGCACAATTAGAACTGACTTAATCAGCTTTACAGGGCTCTCCTTTGAAATATTGCTAGGCTCAGCCCTGATTACCCAAGCATTGCTAGCCCTGATTACAGGTCAAATTTCCAAACTAATCGACAATAAACGCCTGATGATCTTCAGTCTCGGCGGAATTGTCGCTGGGTTGATCTTGTTGTCCCTTGGCTACGGCGCGATCGCCTCAATATTGATTATTTTATTGATACTTTTTTGTCTCAGTGCCGTCAACAATGGCATGATTGCCTTCGCCCTGACCATGGTTCCATCATCCCTTGGTGGTCTGACGATTGGAATGTTCTTTGGTGGGCTCTCAGGGGCGATCGCCATATTCGGCTATCTAGTTCCCCAGTCCTCAATCATCACTACACCCAATGTGATTTTACTAAATGCGATCGTTTTTCTCAGTGCGGGTATCGCGATCGCGCTGGGTAAGAAAATTACAAACAATTCTGAACCAGTTTAAAAAGATACTTCGCATCTCTTTAAACTGGTTTTGGCAATCCCCTAGGAAATGAATTCATGCAAAAAAATTGCTTGCTTGTCTTAACGCTAGCTAACCTGACCCTATCGCTGGTCATTCCATCTGTTGGCTTAGAGGCGATCGCACAGACAACCTTTGGACAGACTGGACAGGAAGGCGATCGCGGACGCGATGGGCGCAGTGGTCGAGATGGTCAAGCCTTAAAAATTGTCGTAGATGGCAAGCCCGCTAGCTATGACCTCTCAGGGACAGGCGGCGAAGATGGCGAAGATGGGCGATTGGGACGCGCCGCCAACAGTTGTGAGCCACCCTATCGACCTGAATATTCAATCATTGGCGCATCGGGCGGACGCGGCGGCGATGGGGGCAATGGTGGACGCGGTGGCAATGGCGGCGACGCTAATATCTTTTACACCGATAGCGCCGCCCTCCAGCAATTAGAAATTCGCAACTCAGGGGGACGCGGTGGGCGCAATGGACGCAGTGCAAGGGGTGGGGCTGGCTGTGGTTGCCGCGAACCCGAATGGCAAGTGCAGTACTGTACAATTCAGACCGATCGCCGTCCAGTCTTTGATGCCAATGCCCAAGGACAAAAAAATGTAACTTGGCAGTTTCACGGCACTGAAACCAGACTCTGCGGACGTTCATCAGGGGAATGGCTATCCGATCGCGGTAGCTACTTGCGCGAAACCGAATATGTCGAAGGCAACTGGCTCTATCGCCGCTTTAACAGAGGCGTGAGTCGTACTAGTGAATATACCTGTCGCAGTGGACGCGATGGCGAAACAGGAACCGACGGACGTAATGGCGAAACGGGCAGTTATGGCAAAATCACCCTAATTCCCCGCCTCGATATTCCTGTAGAAATTACCAGCGATCGCATGCCCCTATCTACAGCGATCGGTCGTAAAGTCGGCTTAGTTAAAAATATTTGGGTAGAAAGAGGTGGTCTGTCGCGCTTACTTCGTCCTAGCTCCGATGTCCCCGATCGCTATACCTATCTCAAGGACACAGCGCGACTGTTTTATCAATACGATTGGGCTGCCAAAGAAACACCCGCCGCCTTGGGCGTTGATCGCGTGGAAATTGGCGCATCGGTAAACCTTCGCAATGAAACAGCCGAGATCGAGTACCAATTACCTGGCACATTGGAATACCAGCTTGTCTCTAGCAATAATCTCCAGATCGTCAAAATCACAGGCGGATTTAACCCCAACCGTGTCAGCGCCTTTCAACTGCAAAGCATTTCTGGCATTGGCTCAGAGAATCAAGTAATTCTTAGCGATCGCGGCAATGTCCGTGAACTGCTCCGCGATACTGAAATTGAAGTACAGTGCCTTAGCAAGCAATCCGCCACAGGTGCAGTTGCCAATGACTATATGCCAAGGCGCAGCATTACTTTTAAGGTTCCTCCCCAAAAGCCCGCCACTGAAGGGGCGATCGTCAATGGCAGTACTTACACGCTACCCGTCGGTCGATATTGCTCACCTTGGCTAAAGGCTAACTACGATGTGACCTATCAAGTAGCCGTCAAGCAAACGACCAAGATGGGAGCAAGATATTCTCAGAATATTAGCTCTGCTTTTACCGTGGGCAAAAACTAGAAGATGATTGGGCTTCGACTTCGCTCAGCCAGCGTATACTGCTGGCTGAGCGAAGTCGAAGCCTCTTGAGTTTATTTAAAATTGCCATATTCTAAAAATATTTTCTAAATGTGTTGACAAAAGTCCCCTAAATCTAGACAATAAGGATCGCTTAAATAAGTAACACAAAAGGTTATCGCCTGAAAGTTAATTACTGAGCGGTTCTTGCAAAAGAAAAATCTGGGTCTGTAGTTCAATTGGTTAGAGCACCGCCCTGTCACGGCGGAAGTTACGGGTTCGAGCCCCGCCAGACCCGTTAAATAGACAAAAAAAGAGTCGCAAAGCGACTCTTTTTTTGTGTTAAAGCCCCGTACTGCCAAACCCGCCAGTACCGCGATCGCTAGTTCCTAACTCACCCTCAATATAGTCAGCCTTAACTACTGGCTTAAGTACTAACTGAGCAATTTTTTGTCCCTTCGTAAAGGTATAAGCCTCAGTCCCCAAATTGATCATAATTACTTGAATTTCGCCGCGATAGCCAGCGTCAACTGTCCCTGGGGAATTGAGAACAGTAATGCCATACTTAAGCGCCAAGCCACTTTTAGGACGCACTTGAATCTCATAACCATTGGGAATATCCACTGCTAAACCTGTGGGGATAGCGGCTCGATGGAGTGGCTGTAGGGTTATATCTGAAACAGTATAGACATCGGCTCCCGCATCGTCATCATGGGCATAGCTAGGAACTTGAGCATCGGGGTGGAGTTTTTGAAATTTAATAGCAATAGATTTCATTTATTTGTCACAGTTAGAAGATGAGTTTCATTCAAAAAACAGAAGATGAGTTACAGCGCCGAGCGCTGCAACTCATCTTCTAGGATTTAGGGAAGATACCTAAAAGTTAAGATTATTCGGATTTGAGTTTGGTCTAGCTGGCTCAGGTGCGGGTTCAGGTGGGTTGGGAATAGGCGATGGTTCAGGCGATCGCGTTGGTTCAACGGGGACAGAGGGCGTGGGACTAGGCGACACGGGAGGCTCGGTAGGTTCAATCGTGGGAGAAGGAGTGGCAGTGGGAGTAGTCGTGGGGATGAGGATGCTTGGAGTTGGGGTGGGGGTAGGTTTTGGTGTTGGTCTAGCAGGAGTTTCTAGGCGCACCTCCAAGTTGTAGGCAGTTTCGCCAGTGCCTGTAGTCTTTATCTTGACGTAATAGACACCATCTTTTTTTAGCCTTCCTTGCCAGTAGCCTGTGGAGTTGTCGATCGCGCGGCGGTCTAACCCAACTTGATCATCGCTCTGGATCGTCATTTGCAAATCCGCACCTGTCAGCGACACTGTGACTAGCTGATTTTGTTCGCCATTAAAGCGCACGTTGACTATTTGTCCAGATGAGATCACATTGCTCACCACCCCACGGCTGATCCCTTCATCGATCTCTTTGAGATCAAGACTGGTATTGATATTCGTAATATTTGCGGTCGGGGCAACCGTAGGTGTGGCGATCGCAGTTTCTGTGGGTACTGTGACCGTCCGATTGCGACTAAAAAATAAAGATGTAATCGCCCAAGACCCAAAGCCAGCCGCCACAATGATCAAAATCCCTAAAAACCAGTTTAAACCGCCACCATTATTGGAAGCAGTAGTTTGGGGACGGTAAGCAGGACTGCGGTTATCTACGCCAGCAACCACGGTTTTTTGCGGCAAGGCAGCGGCGACAGTGGGAGGTACTTGCCGCCCTACCGCATAGGTTTTAGCTCCCGAAAAAGAAGCCTGCGCGGTCAGCAAAGCCTGTGACACCTCATCGGCAGACCGATAGCGATTGGTGGGTTTATAGCTCAGCATTTGATTAATCACCCGCGCAAAGGCAGGGTTGACATTAGTAAACTGCTGCCAATTCCAAGCAAGGTTAATGCTGTCAAACAATTCTGTAGGTTCTTTACCTGTTAGCAACACGATCGAAGTTACTGCCAAAGCATAGAGATCGCTATTGGCATAGGCATTGCCCGACTGCAACTGCTCAGGGGGCGCATAGCCAGCTTTGCCCGCCACCGTTGAGGCTGGAATTCCCATTTGGCTGCTGAGCTTGGCATTGGTTTCTTGCACCACCCCAAAGTCAATCAGCACAGGCAAATTATCCCGCGATCGCAACATCAGGTTTTCTGGTGATATATCACGGTGAATGATGTTGTGACCATGCAAATAGCTAAGCACAGGCAAGAGTTGCTGCATCAAGGCAAAGATCTCAACTTCCGAGAAAGTCTGCCCTACCGCCAAACGTTCAAGCAGTAGGTTCCGATAGTTTTTGCCCTCCACATAGTCCTGCACTAACAGCAGTCTACCTTCCGACTCAAACGTAGCCCGAAACTCTGGCACTTGAGGATGGCGGATCTGATACAGCACCGAGGCTTCGCGGCGAAATAACTCCTTCGATTTTTCGGTTACTTCTTGAGAATCTTGAGGTGGGATAAATTCTTTGAGCACGCAGGTTTCATTGAAGCGTTCGAGATCCTGCGCCAAATAAGTACGACCCATTCCTCCCTGTCCGATAGTAGCTCGGATAGCATAACGACCTTTAAGTACAAAACCTTGAGGAAATGGGGATTGCATCGTTAATACCTCACCGCCATAGCACTACCCCGAATTATATATTTGGCACCTTCGATATCGATCGAAGTGCCAACTTTGACCTTTTCACCCGCAAATACTGCGCCGTCATTGGTAATCTGGGCAGTTGCTTCGAGGGTGATTGCTAGATCTGACTGGGATGTTGCCACCGCACGGGGATCATCAAAAAAGACAGCCGTACCATCGGCTTTAGCCGCCACAATTTTGGGAACGGCGATGTCTACCTTAGTGACCTTAACTTTGCCGCGAGGCTGGTTGCGAATAATGATGTTGACTTCATCGCCGATCTTGACTAGATCCTGCGGATCAGTAGCACTCAACCCTCTGACGTTCATTACCACTTGAACAGTTTTATTTTCGGCAGTGAGGATCTGAGCAATGGAGCTACCACTGTTGCCTGGAACGAGCAGTAACCCAATTAAGACAATCAAGATTGTGGCGATCGCGCCGATGTCCAGAATGCTAAATTTGCCAAATAAGCGACCTTGCCGATCCAAAATAGCCATGCGTCTTTCTTTTAAAAATGAGTGAGCGAAAAATCTCTGTGAGTTTCATATTCAGCATTACAGTATAAATGCAAATTGAAATTCTTCAAAAACCTACTGGGGGATTACCAGCACCGAAGGTGCTGATAATCCTTCAAGATAGCCAACCATAAACCTTTTGAAAGAACGGCGGAGCCGTTCTTTCAAAAGGTTTATGGGCTTTAGCGATTTTTGATTAGCGTCAAAAGTTCTTCAGCAATAACCTCGCCCATAATTTTGGTCATTTGCGGCATTAAAATTTCATTAGTACGGCTCAGCGAATCGCCCACAACTTGGGGCAGGATAGCGATCGCCTTTTTACCTGTCGATGATTTGTAGAAGTTCAGAATATCGCGCAGTTCAGATTCCGTAAAATATTTATCGTAAATGGGATAGGAAACCTGCTCGATTAATTTGCCTAAATCGATTTTTTTTGCCACGCGATCGCGATATTTGATCGCCATTTGCGAGACGACTTTACTAAATTGCTGCTGGATTTCAGGGCGATCGCTATCCAGAGAGGGAACCTGTTCCAAAATCGTAGACACTAGCTTCGGCAGTTCCGCCCTCACCATAGAATCCATAATTTGCTGAGCGCTCTTGTCCGATTCGGTAATTTCTAATAGCTCTTTGATTAAGGCGCGTTTGCTAGCAGAAATTGCGGTTGGCTCCTCAATTTTTTTAGAATTGGTTTCTTGCGGAATTTGCGCGATCGCCTGATTATTCCTTTGCTCTACGGGAATTAAAGCGGGGATTGTCACTAATAGTGCAGAGAGGGTAAAAGTAGCAAAAATGCGGTTTAGCATGGCTAGGTTTTTCATAGAGTGTTCTTGAGCAATGGCGTGACGAAGACACGCAACGCTAACCTTTAACTGCAAGTTCAAGATTGTAAGTTAGTTTGTCAGCGATCGCCGTGACCCAATTTTCATCTTGCTTGGTATAGCTACGGGGAATATTAGCACCCAAAACCATGACTCCTTTTTCGCCCAGAGGTTGCACGATTACACCTTGAGTATTTTCAGGCAAATAGTCAAACTCTACCTTTCCAGGATAAAGCTCCAGTTTTACCAGATACACGGGCTTTTGAGTTTTCATCACCCGCTCGGCGATCGCGCCAATATTTACCTGATTACTCTTGCCCAAGATGCCGCGCCTCAAAATGGTTTGGCGATCGTAATAGACTGCCACCACCTTAGTTACCGTATTGGTCAGCAAAATATGCGAAGCCCAAGCTAGTTCGGTTTTGATCGCATCATTTAGCGAATTATCGATTTCAAAGCCTTCATTCCCAATTAAGGTGACTGCCTCAGGGGGCTTGGGCTGAGCTTGTTGCCATAACAAACCCACCAAAATCAAAACTGCACTCAGCAACACTCCTAGCGCATCTGCCCGCGACTGACTCGATGTCAGATTTGCCGTCACCATCCGATTAGCCAAAAGCGCTAATCCGCCCACTGTACCCACGACAAGAGGCAAGTATCGAATTGTATTCACAAAAATTTTCCTCAAAAAAAAGGGCGCGATGCGCCCTTTTTTTACTTCTTCAGAATGGTCACAACCAAGGCTGTGGTTTCAGTTACAGGCTTGACACCCTCTGGATAGGGGATTTCACTAACGTGGATGCCCTTACCAATTTCTAGATGGGTGATATCTAGTTCAAAACTTTCAGGAATTAAGTTAGGAGCGCAAGATACACGCACATAGTTCTTGATTGTGTCAATGGAACCGCCGCCCACTTTAACACCGACAGGCACGCCGACAAAGTGCAAAGGAATATCTACTTCAATCTTCGACTGCGCTTCGATCGCGAAGAAGCTGAGGTGATAAATATCATTTTTGTAAGGATGGTTTTGGACTTCACGTAATAGGGTCTTACCTTTGAAATCGCCATCAGTTACATTTACTTCGATCATTGTGTTATTGATCGTAGCCTCACGTAATAGGGTAATTGCTTCTTTGGTATCGAGTGCGATCGAAATTGATTCCGCACCTTTGTGTCCATATACAGTGGCAGGGATTTGACCATTACGACGCAAAGTACGGTTATTGGCTGGGGGACGAGTAGTAGCGTTGATTTGTAGTTGCATTTTATTAGTTTGTGATGGGTTTTATTGATTAGCTTTTAGTCACTTAGACTTGACTCAAAAGTTAAATCTAAGCTCTTAATAAACCGCGTTTGGGTCCATGAATTGGATCTTCAACGATGATGGTTTGTCCTCGGCTTGCACCTAGAGAAATGATCGCGATCGGTGTACCTGTCAAGTCAGCCAGAAATTTGAGATATTCTTTGGCGGCTTGAGGTAACTCCTCTACGGTTTTACATTCGCTAGTTGACTGTTTCCAACCAGGGAGTGTCTCGTAGATGGGGATGGCACGTCCAAAGGCGCGGGCATCGCTAGGAAAGTCGCGGACAACTTTGCCGTCGAGTTCGTAAGCAGTACAAACCTTGATTTCATCAAGGTCATCTAGTACGTCTAGTTTGGTGACAGCTAGGCAGTCTAAACCGTTGATGCGAACGGCATAACGACCAATCACGCCATCAAACCAACCACAACGGCGTTTGCGCCCTGTAGTTGTGCCGAACTCAGCTCCGCGATCGCCAATCTGTGCGCCAATCTCATCATGTAACTCGGTGGGGAAAGGACCTTCGCCAACGCGGGTGGTGTATGCCTTGGCAACACCAATGACGCGATCAATACAGGTAGGACCTACGCCAGCACCGATACAAGCGCCGCCTGCAACTGGGTTAGAGGAGGTCACGTAGGGGTAAGTGCCATGATCGAGATCCAGCAAGGTTCCCTGTGCGCCTTCAAATAAGATGTTGCGACGTTCGCGGATCGCATCATCGATTTTGAGTGAAGCATCAACTACATGGGGACGTAAGCGATCAGCATAGCCACGATATTCCTCAATAATTGCTTCAGCATCGAGGGGTTCTAAATTATAAAGCTTTTGCAGGACAATGTTTTTCTGCTCGATCGCCCAGCGCAACTTTTTGGCAAGACGCTTTTCGTCCATTAGGTCAATAATCCGAATGCCTACGCGCTCAGATTTGTCGGCATAGGTGGGACCAATACCACGCCCTGTCGTGCCTATCTTATGTTCGGCGCGTTGCTCTTCCGAAGCCTGATCCAACACGCGGTGATAAGGCATGGTGACATGGGCGGTTTCGGCGATAAACAGATTATCGGTTGATATGCCCAGAGTTCTGAGTCGATCCACTTCTTCGAGAAGCACCTGCGGATCGATCACTGTGCCACTGGCAATGATACATTCCGTTTTGGGATACAGGATTCCTGACGGAATCAGGTGTAACTTGAAGGTGCGATCGCCGACAACAACCGTGTGTCCTGCGTTATTACCGCCTTGATAGCGAACAACGACATCTGCGGAGCGGCTCAGCAAATCGGTGATTTTGCCTTTACCTTCGTCACCCCACTGTGCCCCAATAACAATTACATTAGCCAAGAGTCTTTATGCTCAATTAATAAAATCTCACGATCATTTAATATCTCAAATGACGGTGATTATTGTCAATGTCTTGTTAATAATTTTTGTATAGGTAGGGGCGTTGCATTTGCGCGACAGTTTTCAAGCCCATCACAGAAATCTCGTTTTGCAAATGCTGCGCCCTCTGTGCTTTTACCAATAATATGTTTCTGCGGTTTGGTAATGGTCGGTAAATGTTTGAGTTTTTGGGCGGGTTGAGAATGATCGATGAATATTGTGGGTTTAGGGCAGAGCATTCCCGAATTAGGGGATTGGAGAATTTTATAGATTGTGGCGGGAATGCTCTGCCCCTACGAGGATTGTGGGGATATGAATTTTGTCGATTTATTCGGTATTGTGCCCTGTCCAATTAGCTGGATTGTTCTGGATGTAATCGCGTAGGTTTTTTAATTCTTGTTCAGTCCTTACAATCTTTTCGTAATAGTTGCGTTGCCAAATTGATACGCCATAATTTTTGTTAATGCGGTTAATTTTGCGAGAGGAAACCGATTTAAAGTTTTGGACGATATTCGCTAATGATGATTTTTCAGTTGATTCTGAAATTACGATGATTCCATGTAAGTGATCGGGCATCATAACAAATTCATCAAGTTCTACATTCGGAAAATGCTGGGGAATTTTTTGCCAGAGGTTGGAAACAATTTGACCAATCACACTTATTTCCATCTCTCCGTTATTTACGTTCCCAAATAAATGCTGTCTTTGATAGCAACAGATGGTTACAAAATAGATTCCTGCGTTTGTGTAGTCATATCTTTGCAAACGGATAGAACGCCGATGATGAATTTCAGGATTGTAAGACATGGAATAAGTTCGGCAAATATGACAAACAGGGCAAATGTAGGGGTAGAGCATTCGCGCCAGCATTTATAAATTATCGCCGAAATCTCTATACGCAAATGCTCTACCCTTTGCGATGTTAACGATAACTTATGACTGCGGTTTGGTGATTGTCGGTGAAACACAAGGAAAATATTTGTTTACATTCAGGTCGTAGGGGCAGAGCATTCCTGCCACAATTTATAAATTTTTAGATCCGTCTAGATCGGGAATGCTCTGCCCTGAACCTTCAACATTTACCCAAAATCTCAAACTGCCCCAAATATTTAACATTTACTGACCATAACTAGACCGCAGGGATAGATTGTTGGTTATAGCCAAGAGGGTAGAGCATTTGCGGATGAAGATTGTGGTGGAGAGTTGCGAGATGGTGGCGCAAATGCTCTACCCCTACAGCTAAATTTAAATTATTGAATCATCCGAAAAATTTGTAATGGCAAATTGCTATGATCACAAGGCTGCTTGCCAGAAGTTTTCGGATAAGGGCGGTGATGATGGTGAGGAGGCTGGGGACAGGTAACGAAACGCTGAGATACTGATTATGCTGTAAGAAATTGTAGGCTTACAAAAGTTAATAGAAGTGTGAAGACTTTACGGTTTTAGATTCACAATTCTCGATGCTAGTGAAGAAACTGCAGCGGCTGCCCCTCCTCCAAAAACTCGCCGTCTCATAAAGGTGAGTTGTCTAGGTAAATGCCCCTTTGTATTCATAAAATCATTCTCAAAAAATGGCTTGGGGTAGTTCACATACTCACCATCCTTTTTCCATGCAGTGCGAGCACAAAACTGATCCCAAGTCTTTTCACTTGGATAACTAAAATCTAGATTACCACCACACTCGACATAAATTTCTTTCTGGACACTAAAGCCATAAAGTCCATTGCTGTGTTTCACCCACAGATGATCGATCAACAATAACTCATCACAGGGAAACTCTTTTAAATCTTTTTCGCTAAACCATAGCCCCTCATCTTTCCCCACAGCCGTAATCATTAAACGATAGGTTTCTTGATCCGCTTCATGCCATTGCTTCGTTGTCAAATAATCTTCTAATTGCTGATATCGTGAATTGGTGACAGATTGCTTTACTCCTGCTAGTGCTTTCTGTTCGGCAATAGATAAATTTAAGCGCTTCTCAGTTTGCTTATAGATAAGATAGGCGAGATCGTTATGATTTTGCCTCAGTGATTCTTGGATGAGTTTTGTGGGATTTATCATCGCTGCATAAAACAAAATTACATCTTGCCATGCGCTAATTCCCAAGCATTCAAAAACTAACTTTTCTCCGTGTTGTCTCAAACGGACTAATTCGCAAGCAGCTAAAAATTCTTGAAAACTAAGATGGGCAAATTGATAGACAGCATGGGTATGTCCATCTTTTTTTACCAGTAACTCGCTGATATCTTCAGCTTGCTTTAGAAACTCCTTTGCTGATACATCAGGATCGATTCTTTGCAACGACATCTCAATGTACTCCAACAAATCAGTTTCAGAAATCTGCTTAAATCCCTCTATTTCAAAATATTCTGGGGCAAAATCATTAGCATCAATTGTTTTAGCTCTTCCACACATCATTTCTAAAGCCACAAATTGCAATACTTCCTGACGCTGACTAATAGAATTGAGAACCAAGAAAACACCTCTAGCACTTGCTCGCCGCCCTAGCTGCAACTCACAAATATCCTGATATAGCTCCACCTTGCGCTGTGGCAACTCCGCCCCCTGCTTATTATTGCGATGAAACCTCGCCATCATATTCAATAGCAACGCATTACCCGCAAGATCCTTAAGTTCGGGACGAGCATCAATTTGTTCTAGTAACTTCTGCGCTTTTTCCTTTGCTTTGGCTTCGACATCGGGCGTATATCTATCAGGTCTGGCATAGCGTTCTTGATAGATATACCATTGCTCCACAAACTGTTTGCGCTGCTCTGGATTAAAATCTTTAATCCAAAAACTTGCTGTCAGTTTTCTAGCTGTATAGTCTTCAGCGTATGCCGTAGGGCGCGAAGTCAAGATAAACACCGATTCAGGATATTGGCGCATTTCATCACTCAGCCAAGTACTTACCTTTGACCGTTCCGCAGGTGGCACTTCATCAAAACCATCAAACAAGACTAAAGCATCACCACGTCTGATAATATTCAACGCCCAATTATTTGGCACAGAGTCAAGAGGCTTAATTTTCGTCAATCTGCCAATATGATAGTCAGTCAAAAGTTCGGGCAAATTCGGCGGATTGTCTTTAGTGAGTTCTTTCCAACAACCTCCTAAAATCAATAGAAAGGGAATTAAAGTAGGAACTTGATATTTGCGATAACTTCCCTTGCAATATTCCTGTCTGCTGTAGATATATGCGAGATGCTTTAACAGAGTCGATTTGCCATAGCCACCCCAAGCCCTAATCGCGATTTGTCGCAAGCGATTATCTTCTCTCACCCGTTCTAATAATTGCCAGATTTGCAGTTGTTCACATTCGGTGCGATCGCGAAATTCATAGCCTCTAGTCAACGAGTCAGCGCTCAATTCCAAAGGCACAAATACTTCTCTCAATAAAGGACTATTAACTGGCAGATCGTCCTCTTCGCGAATTCCCACTACATTGTCTTCATGGCAATCCCACTCTTGACACTTGAGATATTTCTCCGTAAAACCAAGCGATCGCCAATTCAATTTTTCGGTCAAGAATTGATTAGCTTGATCCATGTTTTCAACAAAACCTTCAGCATCCTTTTTGCCTCGCTCACCATAAATTTCACTCAAGCGCTCTGTAAAGTTTTTGCTATAGGCAGCCCACACTCCCGAAACTGCCGTAACTGGGAATAATGCCAGAGCCGTAACCCATTCTTGCTTGAGTAAAAAGGAAGCAAATGCAAAACTTGTTCCACCCAAAGGCGACCATCGAGCAACCGCAGCAAGCGATCGCTGTACAAATCTCTTTTCAGGACTAGAATTAGTTTGCTTTTCTGGTTCTTGAGTCATGGAGCTTAAGGCGATCGCATTTCACGCATTATAAACCGATAAAATAAATTGGTATGATAAGAAGCAGGAACGTTGAAAATTGATTCAAGTCTTATGCAAGCATCAACCTCAGTCGGTAATATCTTAGAAGCCATAGCCATTCTTGACTTTGAAGATCAACTCTTTGTAGCCGAAACCCTGCAAAAAAGAATGATAGAACTACGCAGAAATCAAATTGCCATAAGAGCAAAAGAAGCAGAAGAAAACTATCGACTTGGAAAAGTTCGCACAGGTTCTGTTGAAGATCTTATGATGGATTCTAACGATGATTGAACTAAGTTGGGATGAGTCATTTACGCGAATCCTAAAGAAATGGCGCAAGAAGCATCCCGAACTCGTTGATCGGTTTCAACAAAAACTTAATCTCTTCAAAAATGAGCCGTTTCATCCGTCATTAAAAACACATGGGTTAGCTGGAAATCTTGCAGGATATTGGGCTATCAGCATCAATTACGAGCAAAGGCTAGTATTTAAATTTTTATCTGACACGAAAGTTTTATTGATTGATCTTGGCACTCACGATGAAGTGTATTAAATCTAATACTTTCATTGAGTCATGGTGCTTCGGGCGATCGCATTTCACGCATTATGAACCGATAAAATAAATTGGTATGATAGAAAACGAGCAATCAAAAGAACGAGCTAAAAAATATGAACTATCGCGATCGCATCACCATTGAATCAGGAAAGCGCAGAGGCAAACCCTGCATTAGAGGAATGCGAATCACCGTTTATGACGTTCTATCCTATCTCGCCTCTGGCATGACCTATCAAGAAGTCCTTGAAGACTTCCCATATCTTACTCAAGAAGATATTTTTGCTTGTCTTGCCTATGCTGCCGACCGTGAACAACAGACCCTCCTAATTCAAGCATGAAGTTACTTTTTGATCACAATCTTTCGCCAAAATTGATTCATCATTTAGCAGAATTGTTTCCAAATTCTAATCATGTTTATCATTTAGGATTAGACCAAGTAGAAGATCGAGAAGTTTGGCAGTATGCAAAGATAAATGAATTCACGATTGTCACAAAAGATGGTGACTACAATGAATTGTTGATTTTGTTAGGATTTCCGCCCAAAATCATTTGGATTCGGCTTGGCAACTGCTCAACTAAGAAAATTGAGCATATTTTGAGAATCCACTATCTTGATATTCAAGATTTAACCAACACAGAATCTTTGGGGCTATTGACCCTATGTTAAATTTTCTCATTTAGATCTTAAGTCATGGTATTTTGGCGATCGCATTTCACGTATTACAAAAAATAAATTGGGATGATCGCAAAGTAAGAACTCGAAAGTAGATCTAAAAATATGAACTATCGTGATCGTTCAACTGTCGCATTTTTTAAATATCACAATTACTAACGAGAGGTGATCGCTGTTAACATTTCAAGATTTGTAATGTTATGAATGACCAGAATTGTAAATGCTTGGATTATAGAGAACGACATTTTCTTGTTCATTCGGATCATTGCGAGAAACGATCGCATGGGCTGCTTCCGTCTCACTGAGGTTATGGGGTTGATGTGGTACACCTGCGGGAATAAAGATAAAGTCCCCAGCCTCATTGATTACTGATTGACTCAAACCCTTACCATAGCGAGTTTCTACTCTTCCCTTCACCAAATAAATTGCAGTTTCATAATCGCGATGGAAATGCGGTTCAGCCTTACCTCCTGCGGGAATAATCACCAGATTCATCGAAATTCCCTTTGCACCTGCTGTAACCCCAGATATGCCAACAAAATAGGGCAGTTTTTGCAGAGTGGCGGTTTCACTGTCAGGACGAACTGTGATGATTTGGCTAGAGTGGTCTGGTGATTGCTCAGAAACAGAATGAACCATAGCAATTTTAAGGGAATTTTGTTAGTAATTTGTAGAATACATTAGCGCCAGTGTAATGTATTCAATCCTTATGAATTTTTAAACTAAGTAGCTCACCATAATTAAAACCTAGAGAGCTGTCCCGCCCGCACAGCGAGCAAGACAGCTCTCTAGGTTTTAAGTTTACTTACGCCCGACAATGGAAGCGTTTACTCTCAGAACTGCTTGGGCTTACTCTGGTTTTCTGCCGAAAATACAATTTCTCTAATGCGTTTTTGCCTCGTCTCTTCCCTTTTCGCTAAGGTTATCCATTGCAAAAGATTGCGCTTATCAGTTCGACTTAAATTCAAAAAATATTCCTTTGCCACCAGATTGGAAGATAATGCTGTCATCAAGTCATCGGGAATGATTAAAGCTTCAACTGCATCAAGAATATTCCAAGAGCCATTACTTTTAGCGATCGCGATCTTTTCCAGTCCCGCGCTTGTCATCAGGTCTTTCTCAATCAGATTAGCGACTTTCTCTTTATTCACCTTCGACCAAACACTATCTGGCTTTCTTACACAAAAGAATTGCATATACTTTTCTACATCAATAGACTTTACCTTGCTATCGATCCATCCAAAACAGAGCGCTTCGTCTACCGCATCACTGTAAGTTATGGAAGGTTTGCCACTACCTTTTTTGTAATAGATTATCCAAACAGAACTTTCGATAGCGTGATTTTCATCTAACCACTCTCGCCACTGTTGTCGATTTTCAGGATAAAAAGTGTTCATTTCCTCTTGGGGTTTGAGTAGCGACAGCTAAGTAGCTAAGCATAAGTAAACTTAAAACCTAGACGAGCGTAACGCCCGCTACGCGGGCGTTACGCTCTCTGGTTTTGGTTTTTAATTATGCCGAACTACTTATAAATCAAGAAATAGCTATGCCATTTCTTGATTTGGGATAAAAAGTTATATTAGTAGAGATGTCGCCCCTGATTCGCAATGTTTCCTTTACATGATGATAATCCAACTCAAGATACTTCATTCATTGTCTATATCTTGATCTTGATCAATGTCTTAATTTTTGGTTATCAGGTTAGCTTGCCAAATTTTCAACTTCTACAGTGGCTAAATACTTGGGCAGTAATTCCCCAAGAGTTACTTGCCAATCCCGCCAAGTTGTCATTCACGCTCATCTCATCGCAGTTTCTCCATGCCAATATTTTCCACTTAGTCGGGAATATGTGGTTTCTCTATCTATTTGGCAATAATATTGAAGACCAACTGGGGCATTGGAAATTTTTGCTTTTTTATCTTGTCTGTGGCGCGATCGCGGCATTCGTCCATGTGGTATCTGCTCCTATGTCTGTAATCAAGATGGTGGGCGCAAGCGGCGCAATATCAGGGGTTATGGGCGCATATTTAGTTAGATTTCCCCGCGCCAGAATCTTGAGCTTAGTATTTTTAGGAATCTTTATCACAGCTATTCCTGTTCCTGCGGCAGTGTTTTTAGGTTTATGGATTGCTGGTCAAACTGTCTATGCAGCGATGGCTAATCCCGATTTGCCAGGGGTTGCCTACCTCGCCCATGTCAGTGGCTTTGTGGCAGGTGCGATCGCTATATTCCTCGTCACTAAACTTTCTCGCAAATAAATATAACCAGCAAAGAAATGGCGTTGCCATTTCTTTGCTGGCTATAAGAGATGATTGGCGGAGCTTCGCACCGCCAATCATCTACGCTTAATCAAAAAGGCTTGAAGGTTCACCTTCAAGCCTTTTTGATTAAGCAGCTTCTTCTTCGTCACCAGTGACGATTTCTTCAGCTTCAGCCATGGCTTCAACATCTTCAGGCGAGATTTCGTACTCGATGTCTTCGATATCGCCATGACGACCTTCGTAGATGGCATCAGCGAGCTTGCCGACAATCAACTTGATCGAACGGATCGCATCATCGTTGGCAGGAATACCGATGTCAACGCTATCAGGGTCGCAGTTGGTATCTAGCAAAGAAACGATGGGAATACGCAACTTTTGGCATTCTTGCACCGCATTGTATTCGCGCTTGTGGTCAACTACGATCACGATGTCGGGTGGCTTACGCATCAGCTTGATACCACCAAGGTACTTACGGAGCTTTTCCATTTCGCGACGAAGGGTCGATGCTTCCTTCTTAGGTAAACGATCAAGTGCGCCACTTTCATCGCGACGTTCGAGATCCTTAAGGCGATCGACACGGGTTTTGATCGTTGTCCAGTTGGTGAGCATTCCACCCAACCAGCGTTGGTTGATGTAGTAGCTACCGCAACGGGCTGCTTCTTGAGCAATCAAACCAGCAGCTTGACGCTTTGTGCCAACAAATAATACTTTCTTGCCTTGTTCAGAAGCTTGACGCAAATAGGCATAGGCTTCTTCGAGGTATTGTGCGGTTTGCACAAGGTCAATAATATGAACGCCATTACGCTCTGTGAAGATGTAAGGCTCCATCTTGGGGTTCCAACGACGGGTTTGATGTCCGAAGTGAACTCCTGACTCTAGCAATTGGGCTAGGGTTACGACTCCCATTTAAATTTTCTCCTGTGTTCGGGTTTATCCTTGCGCCTGAGATGGAATCTAGTAGTTAGCAAGTAACTCTAAACACCCGAAACCTCAAGCGTGTGTTTTTTAAGGGCTTATCTAGGATACAGCGCTTTGCGCTTTTTTAAAACCCAAATAAGCTGATCCTCCCGCTTCGCGGGAGAATCAGCTTATTTGGGTTTTAGCGGTGACGCTATTGCTTGATAAGTAACTATCAGCATAATTAAAAACCAAATCTAAAACCTGTGGCGCACGCGCAGCGTGCGCTACAGGTTTTAGATTTGGTTTTTAATTAATAAAATAATAATTTACGAGAAACTGTAGCAATCACAGCCGTGGCACATACGACTAAAAGCTGTCCCGAAATAACTTGTACTGAATATTGCCAGAAAAAAGTTTGAAAATTACTAAAATTGGGTAGTTGAACTGCGGCTAGGTAAGTAATACCAACTAAGTGAATTGCCAACAATCCGCCAAAACAGCTTATCGCCATACGCTCTAGGCTCGGTGGTCTTAAAAAAGCAAGAAACCCACATAGCCAAGCCGCAGGGATAAACCCTAACAAATATCCAAAGGCAGGCGATCGCAAGTAGCTCAACCCTCCGCCTTGATAAAACACCCCAAATCCACTCAATCCTAGAGTAATGTAAGCAATCTGTGATAGCAGTGCTGCATTGCGACCACCAAGACAACCTGTTAACAATACTGCACCAATTTGCATCGTGACACTTACAGACTCGATCGCAATCTTACTGTCTCCACTTGTTAGAGATGGCAAAACTACAGATGGTTGAACAAAAGTGCTAGCAATGGTTAGCAGTAGCCCAGATAAAGCCCACATTAGCTGTAACGTTTTTGGCACAATCTACCCAGTCAAGAAAATAAATGCAATATAGAATCCTACATGAATTAGGAACAAGAATTCTCCCAGTTTTCACAACTCAAATTTTGCCCCCTGCTGAGTTGTGGTACTGCTATTACGAATCTAGCGATGCTTTTAGCACAATCCGAGCACTGAAGGTTTCTCTTGATTGCTCAAACTGATCGGTATTACCAAATCACCTCTAAATAGCTGCATTGCTATATTTTTTCATCTTTAGAGACTAATGGGGCTTTGTGAATTAGGCTACTTGCTACGATTAAGCGATCGCTTGGATCGCCATGAAATCCTCTAGGCAATCGAGTGGAAAGGACTGCAATTTCTGGGGTAAGGGGTAATAATTGAACATTCTGATGTTGGAGGGCTAAGTCTAGCCATATTTGCACATCCATTGATAGACCAATTCTTGATTTTTCAACGAGCATGGCGACCTCCCAACAACTGATTGCAGGAATGCCAATCAAGTCGGCGCTATTAATGGCTTCAAGGGCATTAAAGGAAAGCTTATTAGACTCATTCATCCACCAAAGCCAAGTATGGGTATCGAGGATAATCATTGCTCGGCTTCCCATAACAAATCTATTGGAGCAATGATATCGTTCTCAAATGTAATGCTGCCTTTGAGTGGATTGATATTTTCTGAGGGGGGGAGATTTGCAATTTTGGGAATAGGTTGACTGAATGCCAAGATGACGCGATGCAATATTTCTAGCTGGGTGTCGTCTATGGTATCAATAGCTTTTTTTAAGGTTTCTCGACTAATCATAAGTTTAACCAAGATATTGTTGTTGATGGCTATTTTAGCAAAGAGGAATTAGCTGTGTAAATTTAGCATTTGAGCGCGATCGCTCTTTGCTGCTAAACCTTAATTACAGATAGTTAGCGATCGCCCAGCCCAGTAATGCCGCCAATAACTATAAAAATAGACCATCTTCAAAGATTTTTTTGTTATAGTGAGGCAAATCAAGGCTTTAGCTAAACTCAAATATATGTTTACAAATTGAGGTAACAAAATGGAAAATCAATTAATCGTGAGAGATCCTGAAATTCTTTCTGGAATACCTGTATTTAAGGGAACTAGAGTTCCTGTAAAGAATTTGGTTGATTATCTGGAGGCAGGAGATTCTCTGGAAGAATTTTTAGATGACTTTCCAACTGTGCAGAAAGAAAAGGTAGTGAAGTTCTTAAATCTGTCAATCAAATATTACTTGGCACATGATTATGAAAGTGCTGCTTGATGAGTGTTTGCCCAAAAAGCTGAAACGAGAAATATCTGATAGTCATACTATTGTGACTGTGCCAGAGCAAGGATGGGCAAGCAAAAAGAACGGTGAATTACTGAGGCTTGCGGCGAGTGAATTTGATGTATTTATCACGATTGACAATAATCTGTCAGCACAACAAAACCTCACTAAGATTGATTTAGCTGTGATTGTTTTATCTGCACCAAATAATCGCCTAGAAACTCTCAAGCCTTTAGTGCCAAGAATTAAGGAAGTAATTGCAAGTATTCAAATTGGTGAAATAGTCTATATCTAAAGAGTAAAGCAGCTATTCTGACTATAGCCATGATTTGGGGTAAGTGTCCAAGGGGATAACGAGAAATGCTCATTCCAGTGATCCATTAAACCTTTTAATTAATTCCTTAATATTTTCAACTAGACCATCTTCAATTTTACAAATTTCATAGATAAATTTTTCTTTTCCGCCTACACCACCACCTAAAAAATGACGGGGATTATAAATATGACCAATTTTTTTGTTTAAAAGAAACTCTTCCAAGGATTCTCTAAATAAATTAGCATTATCTTTAGATTCAAATGATGCTTCCATTTTTTCTAACACAATTAAACTCCTAAATTTTACTTTTAATTATAACATGGTTGAAGCTTTGAGAAAGGTGATTGAAATTGGCGAGTAGAGGTCGCTTAGTCCATGATTCTTAATTTAGTTTCAGAAAACAAATGCAATGTATACGATTCGTTTATTACACTCTCTAAGCCTCTGCGAAAGAGAAGAAATAATCTTCCAGCCGCAGATCTCTACAGAGAAATCTGTTGACTCTTCTCCTCCACCATATAAGAACCTCCCAAGAGCAGATAATCCTCCTGCTGTAGACCAATTTAAAGCATCTATTGTCTTAGATAGCACATACCACCCTCCCTTTGGTCCACCTCCTAGTCCAGTAGTCTTGGAACCACCAATATATCCCAGCCAAAACTGGGGCAAACTTGCAGGCATAGCGATTTGAGCATTATTAGTGTATTCCATAAACTCATCGTAAGTTTTCCAATAACCTTTGTTCGGATTGTAAGAACCAACTTTTGCAGCAAATTTTTTGTAAGCTTCCTCTTCAGACTTGTCATACTTATCGAATTTACAATACTCCTGACATAATTTAACCTGAACAGTAAAACCAAACTTCCCATCACTATAATGACTCCACAATTGGTCAATAGTTAGCAAATCTTGACAAGGGAAAGAAGCGATATGTTCTCCAAGGAGAAAACCTTCATTTTCGCGACCACATACTCTCAGCATTAGCATATTTGTCATTTCATCTGCTTTGCGCCATTCTTTCTGCTTTAATAATTTTTCTAATCCGCGATAGTTAATCCCTTTAGCCGATCTTAACTCAACTGGAGATTTAGCGATATTCTGATTAGAAACAGTATTTTTAGAAGATATTGTTTTTGCTGATTGATTATTTGATATGGAAGAAGAAATTGACACACGATGTTCTGTCTTTAATTCTTCGGCTTTAAAACTATAGACACCAGAAGAAGTATTAATAGAAGTCGATGTTTTTTGTCCAAATCCTAGCTCTTGCAAACTCTCTGTAACCGAACTGGGACGTTCTTTTACTCTGTAAGCAGTCATCCGATCCAATAACTTCCCAAACTCATCGCTAGCCATCTTCCCATTCAAAAACTGTCGCCATTGATATTCATTCTCCAAAACGTCATAGAGCGTAAACGGTTCCACATTCGTGAGCAAATGCAAACAAGTCACACCCAACCCAAACAAATCGCTCTGAAACACCGACTTACCCAGCATTTGCTCAGGAGCGCCATAACTTGGTTTCCCGATACCCGTTCCCGTCTTTGCCAATAACGTCGCCGTTGCGTGCTTTGCCGCCCCAAAATCTACTAATACCAACTTTTGATCACTGCGCCGCCGAATGATATTGTCGGGCGAAATATCGCGATGGATTACCGACTTGCTATGCACAAACTCCAAGATTTGCAGCACCTCCACCAATACATCTCGCACCTGCTGCTCACTAAAAGCACCAACTCGCCTTAATTCCTGTTCCAAAGTCTCACCATCGATAAACTCTTGGATGAGGTACTGCTTACCCTCATGAATTGTAAAAGATAGAAGTTCAGGAATTTGTGGATGCTTACCCAAATCATCAAGCCGTTTTGCCTCCTGCTCAAACAACCTAACTGCAACATCCACATTCCCTTGACTCGCATTAGGATTGATCGCCTCAAAAGCAAATTGCTTAATCACACAACGGGGCTGTGATGGCTTGCCCTCATCCTGAGCCAAAAAAGTCTTACCAAATCCCCCCTGTCCGATTACCTTCAAAGCGCGATAACGCTCTTGAATTTGTAACTTAGCGCCACATTGAGTGCAAAATTTTGTGGTTAGAGGATTAGCGCGATCGCAAGCAAGACAGAGATAGTTACTCATGCTAGATCAATCTTAAAAAATTTAGCTTTGATAATCCAGTTATAGCCTACCGTGAGTAAGTCTTAGCAACTATCTGCGGCGATTCCCCTACTCAGGCAAAAATTCTTCATCAAGCACTTGCTCAGAAGTAAAAGGGCAAATCTCAGGGAAATGCGCTAAAGGTAATCTTGTTTCAATTTTGGCTTGTTTTCTTGCATTTCGATAGCACTTATCAAATACTTGCAAATAATGTCCTTTCAAACTGGGACTAGCTTCAAAGCGTTCATCTAAGCGACGACGATGCTCAGCAATACTTTTTTCCCAACTTCTTGTGCGCTTGTTCGGTTGATATTGCCATTTAAGCAAATGTAGTAAAACCACCACCAAATCACTACTTAAAGCGTGTTTATCACTATTTCCCATTGATTCCACTTCTTCGAGTAGATTCACCACATCTAGTTCTGCTAGTCTGCCTTCACGCAATAGCTGGGCTGTTGCCTCCACCCATAGATTAAAGTCACATTCATAGAGCGCTGTGAGTGAATTACGGGAACTGCTAGCGATCGCTGGTTCGTGGATATCCTGTGTCTCTAAGTAAGCCTGTGTCATTAGCTTTTCCTCAAAGTTGTACTCGCAATTAATCTTGAGCGTAACATAATCAGCAATGACAGTTGCATTGGCAAATAGGCTAGATATTTCTCAGTTATGGCATTACTCAGAGTTCCACAATTCATATACCTGCTACTGACCAAATGCCACGATCGCATTTTGACCACCAAATCCAAAACTAAAGCTGAGTGCTGATTGCAGATTTGGCGATCGCTCGGCTTGCCGCACAATGTTCAAATCAAATTCAGGAGTCTGCAAACCCACACAGGGTGGCAATAGGCGATCGCGTAATGCCAGCAAACAAATGGCAGCTTCGATCATTCCTGTCGCGCCCAAGGTATGCCCTGTCGCGCCTTTAGTGCCACTGACTGCTGCCTGTGGGAACGTGTCAGCGATCAAGCTGGCTTCGCGGGCATCATTCATTAGAGTAGCTGTGCCATGGATATTGATATAACCAATGTCGATCGCATCTAAATGGGAACGTTTTAAACAATCTTGAATCGCTCTTCTGGCGCTGTGATGATCGGGACTGGGACTAGTGGAGTGGTAGGCATCATTAGTAATTCCCCAGCCCAAGACCTTGCCATAGATTTTCACTCCTCTCCGCTTGGCGGAAGCGAGAGATTCTAAAACTAGAGTTGCTGCACCTTCTCCTAAGGCAAATCCTTGCCGTTCTTGACTAAGTGGATATACTCCTGATGTCGCTAGCACATTGATTTTCTGAAATCCTGCGATCGTTAATGGTGTAATCGCGGCATCAGTTGCCCCTGAGATCGCCAAATCACAACGTCCTGATCGAATCAGTTCACTAGCTTGAGCGATCGCCCAATTTGCCGTGGCACAGGCAGCCATGGGAGCAAGAACGGGAGCTTGAGTTTTGAGTAATCTGGCAATTTGAGCAGATAGGGAAGCAGGTTGACAGTTCCACCAATTATTTAATGACCAATTTTGGGGGGATTGTTCTATCAGTAATTCCAATTCTCTTTGATTGCTACGACTAGAACCAATCACGACTCCACAGTTAACCAATGGAACTTGTAAACCAGCATCAGCGATCGCTTCAAGAGTTGCAATCTGAAGTAACTGTTGCGATCGCGATAAATCTCCATCTTCGGAGATATCAATCTGAGCAATGGGAAGCTGTAATTGATGATTAAATTTGATTCCTGATTTTCCAGCTAGCAGTCTTTGCCATGTGGTTTCACGGTCATGGGCGATCGCAGTGATCATGCCGATGCCTGTGACCACAACTATTGTCTTCTCAATTTCATGATCGCAGTAATTCATCTTTGAGCGCTGAACACCTCTCGTAGATTGTTGTAATTAAAAGTAGGATGGGTTAGTGATGGCATAACCCATCATCTTTAGCTAATAGATTTGTAACTAAGACCCTCACCCCTAGCCCCTCTCCCAAAAAGGGAGAAGGGAACAAGAAATCTTCTTATAGCAATTTTAAATATTTAGAAGAGGCTTCGACTTCGCTCAGCCAGCGTTATACGTTGGCTGAGCGAAGTCGAAGCCCTAACTCTTATTTGAAACAGCCATACTCCCCTTCTCCTTTTTTGGGAGAAGGGGTTGGGGGATGAGGGTAATTCGATTAAACAGCTTAGCGAGCAACATAAGCTATGGAAACCATCGGGGTGATGTTCCGAAAATTGGTAGCAATTCAGGTTGAGGTAAAAAGTTAATTTGACCGCTACTTTGCTCGTTATTGATGGGTAAAACAACCAACTGAGTTAGAACAGGCGATCGCGAGGTTCGCGAACCCTGCGCCGAGTCTTCAGGAATAGAAGAATTGGCAGTTGGATCGGCATTAGGAACGGCGGAGTTGAGTAGAATTGCTTGCCCGTCAGGGGCAATCTTAAACTGAACTTCTCGCTGAGGAGGTAACTCTAAAAGTCTTTGTAATTGAGCTGATTCTAAGTTAATCGCCGCAAGGTAAGGCTTTTCCAGAAATATATTTTTAGCTGTATCCTGTTCCACATCCGTTAGCAAACAGTAAAGAGTCTGCTCTTGAGGATCAAACTGAGCACCTAGAATGGAACCATTAATCTTCGTAAGTTCTTTTTGTAAGCCCTGATTATTCACTAGATAGAGCGATCGCGTGTAGTCTTTATTAAATTTAATTGTGGCAGCTTTAGTTCCGCTACGACCAAAGCTCAAGACTGTGCCGAACCTTGGCAAAAAATCTAGGGGCGCTGCTTGAGATTCGAGGGGCAAAATTGCCACACCTTCACCTTGGGCGATCGCCACCGAAGAACTATCAGGCGTGAACATAAAATCTCCTCCTGGTTGGTTTTCTAGAGGCTTAGGTGGGTTATTTCCTTGGATCAGCCAAAGCCCATAGAGTCCGACTTGCTTGCGGCTGAGACGCTGTACTAGGATATTCTCTCCGTCTGGGGAAAGATCAAATTTAAAGTTTTGGGAATCTTCATTACCAAGAATGGTTTCTAACTGAGGAACCTTGGTTAGTTTATCTTCCTCATCAATTCCTGTGGTTACTGTATAAAGCTTTTGATCAATTAAGCTTTGTTCGTTAGCCTTAATCGCGCCAAATAAAATCTTTTGGCGATCGGGATAAATGCGAAAGTCTAAAACCCTGAGTTCCGCAGGCGTTAAAATTTTCTTTTCTTTGCGCTGGGGGTCATAAATAATTAAACGTCCCTTTTCATCAGCCTGCGAGCCGATGTAAGCAAGGTAAGGATTAGGCGTAGAGAAGCTGCCTACAAAAGGCTTAAGAGGTTTTTTCTGGCTAATTTCACTGGAAAAGCGATCGTATGCATTTTCTAGCTTGACTGTATAGGATTTACCATAGATAGCTGGGGCTAGAGGAGTATAGGACATTCGCCGCGATGACCAACTAATCTTGCCTGCTAGGGGTGGCTCAATCTGGAGATTTTTTTCCACACTGTCTCGATCCATCGGGCGATTAAAAGTTAGCGTAAAAGATACATTGGTTGCATCAACTTTTTGTCCCTGCCAGCTAAAATCTCGCACCTGTGGAGCAGTGCGATCGCCTGACCACAAAAGTACCGCGATCATCACACTCAATACAACGATTACACCAATGGCATAGCGATCGATTGGTTGAGAAAATAGTTTAGAACGAGGACTAAATTGCATCACAGATTAATTCCGACTAAATGTAGAAAAAGCATATTGAGATAATTCTTTTAAGTAGCTCTAGGCATTATTAGAAAATAGACTTAAAATCGCATTTGCAAGTTCAATTTAAAATATAGTTTGTTATCTTTTTCCATATATAACTTGCCATATCGATGTCGGGTGGTAGAAGGCGTATCTAATTTTATATTTTCATAGAGATATTTTTTTAATGTTTCTATGTCAATGATATGGAACGCAAGACAATCACCATTACTTTTAATAACGATATTACCATTGGCTTCATAACTCCCATCCCATTTACTTCCAGCAAAAAATCCTAATAACACATCAACTAGCAATTTTTTGATTTTGTATTTAAGTACAGATTTATCCCCATAATTTATTTGTTCATTAAGTAATTGTTGTTCGTCAATAAAATCCACAATCTTTGATATATGGCTAATTCTATTTCTATAAAATGATAAAAGCACATAGGCAACAATCTCAGGCATAAAAGAATCAACCATTTTTAAGTTGTGCGTCATAGTATCCTTTTCAGCACCAATATACTTGAATCTTCCACCTGATTCTTCGATAGCCCTTATTCTGTCCCTTAATTTTGTGGCTGTATCAATTGCGTTAATTTTGTCCATATCAGAAACATGCAAATTTTCAATCTGAAAAACAAAATTTGTATTTCCTGAAGCATTTAACAAAGTTGGCTTCGCACCCAAATAAGATTTTATCCCAAAGCCTTCATTCTTCTTATTAATAAACTGGTTAGAAATGTCCAACAAAATATCTGATTTCTGTAAGCTATACCCTCCTTTAACGACATTAAATCCCAGAGCATCTTGAATAATTAGAAACTCATTTAAGTCGAAAGTACCTGATTTATTTTTTATGGCTTCTACAATTTTTTGTATGACTTTGGATGTAATAATTTCTGAAATATTAATAGCCTGTGTATAGCCTGTGATTTTATTAACAATTTCAATTTGTGATTCTCCCAAGATCAAAAATTCTAAGTCCATATTCTGAGTTGTGACTTTATGAATATTAAAAAAATCTTCTTTAGGCTTTAAATCAAAATCAGCTAAATACAATTGTTGCTCAGCTAATAGCTTGATAAAAAGCAGTAATTCACTCCATTCTCCCTTATTATAATTAGTCTTCATGTTTATACCTTGCGTATTGTGTAGACTTGCTTTTGATATATTTTCACTCAGTAAGTTCATATGATCGATTAAATTATGTCCAATTTCTTCAACCACATCAACCGCGACGCTATTACCTAGTTGCTTGATTGCTTGCGTATCAGAAACTGGTAGATGGAAATCATCAGGAAAGCCTTGCATTTTCTTGGCTTCCACATGAGACAAACGGCAGATTTTTCCATCAACAAGATACGCATCCCAATTACGGCGATCGCTAATTTGAGAACCTCTACCACCAACTCGTATTGTAAAGCCGATATCACGACTGCACTTACCGCCCCACACCTCACTCATCGTAAACTTTAATGGCTTCGGCGCAGGAAAGTTAAAACCTCGCATTAATCCTTCATCCCTAAATCCTACAATAAACACCCTCGGTCGCAGTTGTGGCAATCCATAATCAGAAGCTTGGACAACTTTGAAATAGAAAGAATAACCCAACTCATTTTCTAAAATATTGCGAATTATACTAAAGGTTTTGCCTGAGTCATGACTCACTAAGCCACGTACATTCTCTAAAAAGATTGCTTTAGGTTTTTTTGCTTCAATAATATCAACAATATTAAAAAATAAATTTCCTCTTTCAGATTTATGGTTATCATCAAACCCTCTTTTATAACCAGCTTGACTAAAAGGTTGACAGGGAAATCCAGCACATAGCAAATCGAAATCAGGAATATCGCTCGGTACAACAGTGCGAATATCACTATTAAACAAACCATTCAAAAACAATTCAGGTGATATTACTTCAAAATTATATTGGTAAGTTTTCCTAGCATCTAAATCTATTTCTGAAGCAAATACGCACTTACCACCCAAGCGATGCATTGCGAGGTGAAAGCCGCCAATACCAGCAAACAAATCGATAAATGTGAATTTACTAACCATTAGTTTTGGAGAAATACAAAGTCAGAGAAAGATTGGCAGCGCTTTGCGCCGCCAATCTTTCTCTACTAGCACGGCGCAAGCTCTAACCAAAAGAAATGATCAGATAGGAATCTTGGAATTTTGCCCCTGTAGCTTGCTTACCCACTAGATCATCAGGCAAGAAAATATTGCGGCGCTGATCACCTGCTTCGATAGTGACTTCGGGCCCCTGCTGAATTAACTTGACCTGTTTCTTAGTAAATGTGGGCAGAAACAACCTGACTTGCTTTGTTCTCGTATTAATATCAATCGGCTTTGGCACAAGAGTTGCGTCCATACTTTCAGGAATCGCTAGCTCACCAACTTGGTTAGGAACTTCGTAAACTTTAAGCGGATCAAAACTAGCCTCTAGACTTGGCTCCCCATGGCGGGCAAATACGCCACCAACGGTGAGCCCAATCTGCTGAGCACTTCCCCATAGATATTGAGCTTTAGATATGGCGAAAGGATCACCCGTCGTCACCAAATAGGCAGCGACTCGACTTGGATCATTAACAGCTTTTTGCCCACGAGTAAGCACTGAAGACATCTCGCCTGCCTGTTGTGAAATATCGTCAGTGCTAGAAACTTGCAGAATGCTCCTTAAAATTGGCTCGACAAAGGGGGAAATTGCTTGCCCGATCGCGGAGCCTGTAAGAACCTGTTTAAATCGACGTAAGTACCAGCCTAAAATCTCTGGCATACCCAGCATTCTCAAAGTTTCGAGGTCGCTCAGCCCGTCGTAAATGATGACATCGTACTTGCCTTCAGCATCACGCTCACGCAAAAAGCTTAGACCCAACGCAGCATCCATTCCTGGCAAAATGCCAAGCTCCTGACCATATACCTCTTTAAAGAAGGGAGTACGCAAATATTGGCTCTCTAGGCTTTTCATTCGATCCCAGTACCTTTCCAGCAGGACGGTTGACTGCAAATGTACAGCCGAGAAATTAGGCGCAACTAATTGCGGATCGCTGGTTAGCTCAACACCAAGTCTAGTACTGAGTTCACTCCCAGCCTGTTGACCGACATACAATACCTGTTTATGTTGGGAATAGGCGCGGGCAACAGCGATCGCAGTTGTCGTTTTGCCCACACCACCTTTACCGAGAAATGTCAGAATTAGGCTCATGGGGCTGCTGCATTAACTTTTTTAAATAGGGACTAGGAACAAAGCTGGGGACAATCACCTCTGGTATGGTGATTGGCTGATGTGTACGAGGATGACTACCAATGCGAGCGCGACGGCGACGCACCGCAAACTTGCCAAAATCACTCAACATAATTGATTGGTGATTCGATAGGGCTTTAGTAAAGCAGGTTAAAACCGCTTCAAGGCTGGCTGAAGCCATGCTGTAGCTTAGTCCATCAACTTCTGCCATCATGCCCCTAATGATATCTTGACGGTTAATATCTGCCATAGGGCAAGCGGTTAATTAAACTAGATTTTGAGTATATGGTGCTCATCTGATTCACAAAGGTGTTAACACACTTTTATGAATCACGCATCTCATTATAAAAACTTTAATTTTGAGGTTTCCAGTGGTTTTGGCTCTAAAAACCTCAAAAATTTGGTTTATAACAAGAATTAATGATGCTTAACCATTCTAGGCTACTGATTCTAACTCATCTGCAAAAAACCAAGACTTGCTACTATCAGGAAAATCGACGATAAAGCCCCACTTGCCTCCGTCCATCATCTTTTCTTCCTTAATTACACCGACTTCGCCAATTTTATTAGAGATAGCCTTGCCACTTCCATCTTTGAAGCCGCGAACACGAACTTTTTGACCAACTTGCATAATTTTTGCTTCTCGTACCGAATTCAATAAATCTAATTCTTTTTTAAGTTGCTAAGCACAATTAGACATAGAACCTTCAAAGCTGCAGTGCACGCTGCGCTTACGCTATAGCTTTGAATCTTACTTTTTAATTATGCTTAGTTACTTAAAAGTTTACATTATTGCGATCACCTTGGTAATCCCAGAAGATGAGTAGCGGCGTTACTCATGTTCGTGTTTAACTACGGCGGCGTAGACGTGGACGATTACGTTCCGCCTTATCGCGTTCGTAATTGATTAACCTGCCGTAGTAATCATGTTTGGCAAGATTGAGTGACAGAAATACATGCTCTCTGGCATTCCCAAAGCCTTTACGATTAAAGAAATTGATAGCAGGGGTATTGGCTGGATCGGTATCAACTAGCATCAGCCGTACATTATCTTCAATCATTCTCTCGATGATTTTGTCGACAAGGCGATCGGCAACTCCACGACGTTGAAAACTAGGATTTACGCCTAACCAAGTGATGTAACCGTAGATCCAAGAGGCTTTATTGATGATCGTTCCCAGCACAAATCCTGCTAATTGGTGATCAATCTCCGCGACTAGGCAATATTCAGAGTCGGTATTGTACATTCCGATTACTTCCCACTCGTCCCAAGTGCGGTACAGGTAAGGGTAAAGATCACTGGTAAATAATTGCTCACCTAAGTGAAATATGGGTGCAATATCGTCAATATTCATCTCGCGAATCTGCACAGTGCTACTTTCACCGCGATCGCTATCTTTCTCAATGGATCGATCAGGCAACTCAGTCATAGTTATTTTTCAATGAATAAGTTAGGGATGAGTGACAAAATCACTCCTTCCTAATTATTCACTGAGAAAGGAACCAGTAGCTAAGCACATTTGTAAAAAAAATTACTACTGCCTGCTTACGCAGGCAGTAGTAATTTTTTCGCATTAGTAGCGGCGCTTCGCGCCGCTACTAATTTTCAGTCTAGAATCTAGGAGTGCCTAGCACTAGATCGGAAGCCAAGGTTAGGGCTAGGTCAGTATTAGGATTAACCGACGCAAGAGTGACGCTATCTCGTCCTAAAAATAGACCTAGCAACGCGCCAATACCAGCGCCGCCCAAGATTTCCTCAGTGGCAAGGGCGCGATCGCCTGTAACGGCTGCGATCGCTGCGGCTGCGGCTGCCCCAAGAGCCGTATTGCGAAGAAGGTTTCCAGTACTAACACCGCGATCGACTCGCTCAGTGGTGGTGACAACTTTAGATACAGCATTGATAGGAGTTCTTTGACCGTTAGCAAAGACTAATTCATTAGCAAAGAACTGAGCGCCACCAGAGACAGTTCTTAGCTCACCAGCAACTTGAGTACCAGTAGGAATCAACATCATGCCTTGGGAGTTGACAATATTTTGAGCAACAACTAGCGATAGTGGCACTCTTTCATCGGGACCCAACAAAATTTTGTCTTTGGAGTACTGCACAGAAATCATATTGCCAGCAGGAATTCTGACTTGGTTCTGCACAGGCGTGGTGTTATTGGAATTTTGACCCACAATGTAAGGCGATGCAATGGCACTAGCTTGTCCAGATCGCACTAGCGCTTGATAGATGAAAGCGGCAACTTCGGCTCTAGTTGCAGTCTGGTTGGGGTTGAGGAACTGCACATTGGGATAGTTGACGACCATGCGGTTTTCCGTGGCGGCGGCAACGCTATTTCGGGCGTAGTTGGGGATGCTGCCAGAGTCAGAATAGCTTTGCAAAATCGTTTCAGGAGCTTGGCTAGTCGCATAGTTAAGCCCATTCGCCAAAGAAACTAAAATCTGCACCCGTGGAATATTTTGAGTAGGCTCAAATATATTGCCAGGATAACCAGACATAAAGCCAGTGGTATATGCTCTTTGGATTGCAGGCGCAGCCCAAAAGTTGGAGGCAACATCCACAAAGGTAACGCCACCCCGAATCGGAGCCTTATTCATCGCTTTGCTGAGCATTGCGGCAAACTGTGCTCTAGTTACTGGATCATTAGGACGAAATCCTCCGTCAGGAAAGCCTTTGATAATATCTCTGGATGCAAGTTCTTGAATAAAGGTTTGCGCCCAATAGTTAGTCGGTACGTCATTAAATACTGTTTGCGCGGATACCGTAGATGCTCCTATGAGAAACATTGCTGAGCTAACGCCAATGGAGGCTATTAATGTATTGCTAGAAACTTTATTTTGGCTGAACATTTTTAGTTTTATCCCTGATACAAGTAATTATGTATACTCCAATAAGTGACTAATCACTCTAAACAAATGTTCCTAAAAAATCTAAACCTCCGTATAAAAATCTAGTTTTAATAAATATTTTTATACACTAATTACAACAGTACTAATGCTTAAAATCTTTGTCAGCCAATCTTTCTAGACTAAAATAATATTATTAGGTATAACTACAAAACAATACAATTCAATCATGAGTAATATGCAAGAATCAGTCTAGAGAGATAGCTAGAAAACACTAAATAATTTAACAGAATATATAATCTAACAAATTATTTAATCTCGTAAATATGACCAGATTTCTATATTAAATGTATTGATTTGTAGAAAGTTTTTAATATTAAAAGTTCTACAGCAATGCTAGTGGTATGTAGCAATCCTAAATGAGTTAGGAGAGGCTTCGACTTCGCTCAGCCAACTTATATTGATGGCTGAGCGAAGTCGAAGCCCTATTTTTCTGTTTAATGATTAGCGATCGCTAGATTTTGGTCAGGCTTGCGATTTTCCACTTGCCATCTTCAAAGCGAAACACACAGACATACTTGCCCTTAGATGGCTGAGATTGAGCGGGATCAACTTTGCCATTGACATATAGGGTCGGGCTTTCAAAAATTTCTACAGTCAAATTAGCTTGCCCGTCTTGAAACCCAAAAGCACCTGCACGAACAACACTAAACTCCCCATATTCATAAAAAGCATTATTGCTTTGTAGCCAGTCGATCGCCCCTTTACGCTTTGCATAGGCTTCGTCCGTAGTTAGCTCAGCTAGCAGATTTCGATCAAATGGTGGAGCAAACATTACCCCCTTACTAGCAACTAATTCGGTAACGATATCCACAGCTTCATCCTCAGAAAATGCAGCGATTTCCTCAGCAGGGGGCTGAGGATTAGGCGCAAGGCTCGGCTCAACAGGGTCTGGCGTATTATCTGGTTCTTCAGTAATTATGGCTTCGGGAGTGGGAGCCTCAGTCTCCACAGGGCTAGGTGCATTAGCCTGAGGCAAACTATTGGGAGTGTTAGCCACGGATAGATTTTTAGGGCTGCGCGTTGCCATGACCGCCCCGATCGCCACCGCTACAGAAAAGGCTCCCACCCACAGTAGCCACCAGATTTTCCCATTCTCATTTTTACCTTTTTGCGAAATAGGGCTTTGTACGGTTGCCTGTTGAGTCAAGTGATCGGTCGATTTAACAACAGTGGGGAGAATATTCGCCTGTAGCTGAGGTGGAGGCGGCGCTAGGGGTGTAATTTCCGTTGGCGGTACATTCGTTACATTGTGGTTAGGAGAAGTTGCGGCACTGTTGACACTAACGATCGTAGTCTGAGAGCCATTGGTGATATTAACAGTGGGTAGAGAATGTTGATTTGAACTTGACAATCGGGCGATCGCTTGACGCACATCTGTGGCTGATTCATATCGATCTTTGTAGTGGTAGCGAGTCATTTTAGAAATAATATCGATGACTCCCGAGCGATTTGGCAGAAGATGCTGCCAAATTAGTTCCCCTGTTTGATAGTCTTCTTGCAAATCACGGGGATTCAAACCAGTTAAGGCTTGAATGCCGATAATGCCGATCGCATACAGATCGCTACTAGGTCTAGGCTTGCCCTGCGCCTGCTCACTGGGCATATAGCCCGCAGTGCCGATCGCCACCGTTGCCATAGTTTTAGCTTCTTGATTGATCTGATTTTGGATTTGCTTAATCGCGCCAAAGTCAATTAAAACCAACTTATTATCAGATTTGCGACGAATGATATTGTCTGGTTTAATATCGCGGTGAATCACGCCATTGCTATGGACATATTCCAAAATGCTGAGCAAATCATCGAGCATCTCAGTTACTTGAGTATCACTGAGGCGGCGACCCTGTGCTAGCTCCGCTTCTAGCGATCGCCCTTCCACAAATTCCTCTACTAGATAAAATTCGCCCGCTTGATCAAAATAAGCGAGTAGGCGCGGTAGGCGATCGTGATTGCCCAACTTAGCAAGAATCTGGGCTTCACTGGTGAAAAGGCGACTGGCAATTCTTAAATATTCTTGGTCGTTGCTAGCAGGCTTGAGGTGCTTGACCACGCAAAGCGGTTCGTCAGGAATACGGGTGTCATGGGCGAGATAGGTATGCCCAAAACCGCCTTCTCCCAACTTGCTAACGATGCGATAGCGACCATCTAGTAGCTGACCAATCATGCAATTACTCCATTTCTGCCATAAATCATAACGCTTTGCGCTCAAAACCAAACTAAGCAAAAGCTTGATTGACAAGAACTGTATGTAGCACTTTGCAAGTGAGCGCGGTACAAGGGTTTGTTTCCCCGCCTTCAGCGGGGAAACAAACCCTTACTTCACTAGACTGGTAAATGCTACGCCTATCGTTAATTTTATTACAGCGTTTTTGTGAAATGGAAACCAAACCCAGTATAAGGCTGTCAAATATAGCTGTAGTCGTACTAAATAAAGAAATAGCTATGCTATTTCTTTATTTAGTATGGAGTAGCGATGCTTTGCACCGCTACTCCTAAGAAAGATTTTGAAAGGCTGACAAAGCCAGTCTTTTAAGACCTTTCTGCGCTGGACAATCCCGCTTACTTGAGGATTTAACGACAACTTGGTTTATGATAATTAAGCTGTAAAGCCTATCGGTAAAGTTCAGACTGTTCGCGTCAAAAAAGACACAGCCTAGAATATAGACTCAACTTTTACACCAATAGCTTGTAGACAAGGACTAGTAACATTGCTAGCCACACTCGTTGTTTTGATGACCTATGGCTAGATACACTCAACATTTCTTAGTTGAAATTTCTCCCGAAAACCTGCATTCAACGATTATCAAAACGTTGGAGGCTTGTAATTTGGTAATTACTTACGAAACCGATGATTATGTAATTGCTCAAGAAATAGAGACTAACGCTTCCTTCGCGCAGTTAGTAACTGTAGAAGTATTAATCCATCGCTCTGAGATTGAAGGCAATCAAGCAAAATTAACAATCGTCACCAAAAATGCGGAGTTGCCCCTTCGGGTTAATAACTACTGTCATGGAATTTCTGATAGCGTTTCTAAAGCTTTCTGTGACAGTCCAGAATGGAGACTCTTAGAAGTCACATCAGGATTTTAAATGGCGTTACAGCGCTTTGCCCGGGCGCATTTGATTAGTGGCGCAGAATGCCGCTAATCAATAAATTTTTATAGGGTTTTTCAAATTAAGAAATAGCTTATAGCGTTTATCAGTCTAGTTAAGTAAGGGTTTGTTGCCCCGCTTGCTTGAAAAGCACTATAACCATTTCTTAATTTGGCATTAAAATCGCAAAAGGCTGTAATTGGGATTAAATGGCAAATTATTACCGTGTTCTCGCCGATAATCGGCAAGCAAGATTTAACTACGAAATACTCGAAACCTATGAAGCAGGTATCGAGCTACTGGGGACTGAGGTCAAATCCCTCAAAGCGGGCAAGGGTAATCTCCGTGATGCCTATGGCATCGTCAGAAAGGGGCAGATCATGCTGCTAAATTTGTATATCTCTCCCCACCACACCACCAGTCTTTATTTCAACCATGAACCAACACGCACAAGACGGCTCTTGCTGCACAAGGATGAAATTCGCAAGCTGATCGTGGCGGTCAGTCAAAAAGGATTAACGCTGATCCCCCTCAAGGTTTATCAAAAGGAAGGTTGGATCAAGGTAGATATTGGGCTAGCTCGCAATAAGAAGCTCCATGACAAGCGCGAAGACATGAAAAAGCGCGATGATAAACGCGAGATTGAACGCACCATGAAAAACCGATAAAAAAATGACAGCGCAAGGCGCTGTCATTTTTTATCGCGCTTTTCGTTGTTTAGGTTGCGGCGCAAAAAACTAAAAGAAGAGTGGCGGCGCGAAGCGCCGCCACTCTTTAGGCTAAGCCAGCTATCCAGTCTAAGATTTCATGATTAACCCGCTCAGGACGATCATCATGGGCGCAATGTCCCGCATCTTCTAGATATAGCAAAGTCGCGTTAGGCGCATACTGGACTAATCTTTTGCCTTCAGATGGTGGAATCAAGCGATCGCAATTTCCCCACAAAATCAATAACGGAGCTTGCAATAGGGAAAGCGCTTCCGTCAAGCTGGGCGAATAGTTGGGTTTATTGATACTGCGATTTAATCTTAAAAAAGCTTCCGCCGCTTTGCGATCGCGGGCAGGTTTGGCGATGATTTCCACAAGCTCCCGATCAACCCGATCGGGATCGCTGTAGACAATTCCTTTTAACACAGCGCGAATTACCCAAGGCTGACGCACTAGATAGAATAAGGGCTTCACAAATAATGCCGAAACGATCGCCTTGACTGAGCGTTCTAGGGGACGCAAAGCAGGAGGAACTAAATCATTAAAAGCGGCAATATCGGGCAAGCTGATCGTCACCACCCCTGCCGCCATTTCTGGGTGATGACTAGCGGCGATCGCAGCAACCAAAGCGCCAATAGAGTTACCGACGATCACCATCGGCACGCCGACAAATTTTTGCCAAAAGTTTAAAACCTGCTCTACCCATAGATAAATCGAGTAGCTAGTGGGAGGTTTCTCAGAACCGCCAAATCCTAAGAGGTCGATCGCATAGACAGTATGGGTTTCCGCTAGGGCAGGCACATTGTCGCGCCATTGGTCGAGGGCTGCCCCAAATCCATGAATCAGTAAAATGGGCGGCTGATTGCTAAGCGAGTTGCGCGATCGGCAAAATCCATAACGCGATCGCCAGCCCCGAAAGTACCAATCACGATATTGCAGACTACTCGCTCTATACATAATGCTCAATGTTTTTATAACAGTAGTGTGCAGCAAAGCTGCACACTACTATAAGCAAAAAAGCTCGCGTTGCGAGCTTTTTTACTTAACCTTTAGCGCGAACGAGCTTACCGTCACTGCTGACGTGCAGACCACATTCTTGATTGCTCATTTCCCACCACCAACGACCAGCCCGCAGATCTTCGCCCGCTTGCACGGCTCTAGTACAGGGCGCACAGCCAATACTAGGGAAATTCTGATCATGCAGGGCATTGTAAGGGACTTCATTAGCGCGAATATATTCCCAAACCTGATCAAAGCTCCAATCAATCAAGGGATTAATCTTCGCGATTTGGCGATCGGCATCTAGTTCGACTGTCTCCATGCTGGAGCGATTAGCAGTTTGGTCGCGGCGCAATCCTGTAATCCAAGCGTCCAGACCCTGAGTAGCCCGACCGAGTGGCTCCACCTTGCGGATAAAACAACATTGTTTGCGATTTTCCACACTGTCATAAAACAGGTTAATTCCCTTGGCGCTGACCATTTTCTCCACAGCTTCCGCCTGCGGAAACATGATTCGCAACTGAAGTTGCGGATACTTTTGTTGAACCTTAGCAATCACTTCGTAGGTTTCACTGTTCAAACGCCCTGTATCGAGGGTAAATACATTGGCATCGGGCTTAATTTTGGCGATCATATCGATTAGGACGACATCTTCTGCCCCAAAGCTGGAAGCAAGAGAAATCTGAGAATAGTTGCCTAGCGCCCAAGTAAGGACTTCTTGAGGAGTTTTGCCCTTGAGTTGTGCCGCTGCGTGATCAATATCTGTTTGCAGAGTCATTAGCTAATTGTTAAGAATTTAGGAACATTCTCAAATGCTACAGCGCTTTGCGCTGAATTAAAACCAAATAAGGGAATGGGAGCGCAAAGCGCCCCTACTCCCTTCAGACTAATTGCGGCGCAATTAGTCTGAAGAGGTTTAATTAAACGTAAATCGCCGTAATGCAGATGGAGACGGCTATAGTTAGAAAAGTATATTTGGCAGCAAGCAAATGTCCCTCACAGGCTTACCAAACATCCTCACCAGCATTCAGTCGCGCACTAGTTGGCAACAGCGCTGCCAGTATTTGCTGATTGTCGAAAAATGGTCAGAGATCGTCGGTGAGTCAGTTGCCAAGCAAACCTGTCCCATCGGTGTTTATCAAAAATCTTTGCAGGTAGCTGTGTCTAGCCCAGTCTGGTCGCAAGCGCTTACCTTTGAGCGGATCAGAATTTTAACAAAAGTAAATGCATTATTAGGAGAGACGAATTCCCTCGCGATCGCCGACATTCATTTTTCCACGGCAAAGTGGGCGACTCAACAAAAAACGATCAAAGAAAGCAAAGTAGTCCTCGAAGATCATCCCAGCTATTTACCAGCGATCGCCAATTCATCACCGCAAAGTCCAGCTCGCTCAAAAACTAAAAGTAGCAAGCTAAAGATCGAATCAAAAATTATTAAAGCGCCTGAAACTGCTACCGAAGCCTTCCAACGCTGGCAATCAGTGATGCAGCAGCGCACCAATCAAATGCCCCCCTGTCCGCGTTGCGATCGCCCCGCCCTCACAGGCGAGATCACCCGTTGGCAAATGTGTCGTGTCTGTGCGATCGAAACTTTATTCAAGTAAAGGCGGCGCAGCGCCAGCAAAAATTATTTTTACAAAACCTGATTCGTGGTGGCGCGGCTTCGCCGCGCCACCACGAATCGGGTTTTGTTTTTAAAACAGTGCGGGGATCTAGTCTGCTAAAATCAGGGCTAGGCTATTATTCCGCCTCATAGTTCATGCCCCACAGACTAGGGGCTATTTGGGAACCCTTTAGAGTCACGTCACCGCCATGATGCAATCGGAAAATCTTCGTCAACGCGCCTCTGTTTTGGGGCTGCAAGTATTTAGCAAGCGCTCAGCCGTTCGGCTCGGCATCGTAACGCAGATATGGCTAGATGTCGATCAACGACAGGTGATTGGCGTGACTGTTGCCGAGCGTTTTGTACCAGGAACTCCGATTGGAATTGGCGACACTTTCTACATGTCCCTTAGCAATATTGATCTATTGGGACCAGATGCAATTTTAGTTGACGATGAATCAGTATTAGAAGACATCCTGATTGCCGAACGTTTCACGACTCTGATTAATAATGAAGTAGTTACGGAGTCAGGTGAACCCCTTGGCAAAGTGCGTGACTTTAAATTTGACCCCGAAACTGGGGATTTGCTGTTTTTAATTGTGGCTTCCCTTGGCAATCCCATTATTCCCACTAGCTTGATTAGCACCTATGAGCTAGATGTCAATGAAATCATTGCCGTTGGGCGCGATCGCATCATCGTCACAGAGGGCATGGAAGATCGCATGACCCAGCTTAGCAAGGGACTATTAGAGCGTCTCGGCTTGGGTAAAGCACCTTGGGAAGACGATTTTGATGATGAGTACATGGTTCCGCCGACTACATCAATGCGCGATAACGCCCTTTCTTCAGGTACTCGCAGCAGTTATTCACCGCCGCCACAGCAACAGCGTCCCGTCTATCGCCAAGAGCAATCTTGGGATGATGGCGACAATTGGGCAGAAGAGCGCGTTCCTGTAAATCCACCACAGCAGCAACGTCGCCAAGCCAGAGCCGAGATTCGTCCAGAGCCTTCCCGCCCCATCGTGCCACCACCAGCACCCATTGACGACTACGATGACTATGATGATTTTGAGGAGAGCTATCCTCCCGCTAAGTCGGATTTTCGTAACGAGACTCAAAAACAAATTCTGGATGCTTGGGGGGAAACCAAAATTCCTGAGCGATCCAAGCAACGACTACCCGAAGAAGACTTTGACGAGATTTAATGCTACCCCGTGACTTACTAGACCGTGCTGAAAATAGAGAAGTAATTAGCCGTTTACTGGATCTAGGCGATCGCGCTATTCAGAATTGGGATGTCGTGTGCAGTGATTTTTTGTCGCCGCCCGAAATTACCGAAGCTCTACAAATTTTTAGCAGAATGACCGAAATCCATTGCCTTGCTTGGGGCGGCTACCCTCAAGCTGAACGTCAGAGACTGGCGATCGCCCGTGGAGAATTGCCTTTAGATGAGTCCATGGTCAGCCTCACACCGATCTCGATTTCGGGAAATTTCCTGTTTGATACTGCCACCCATCGCGACTTTTTAGGAGCAATTTTGGGCACAGGAATTGAGCGGCAAAAGGTCGGCGATGTCAATGTTTTGGGAGAGAAGGGTGCACAGGCGATTGTTGTGCCTGAATTGGTGGAATATTTACAAATTCATTTCAATCAAGTTCGCACCGTTCCTGTCAAAGTCAATGCGATCGCCTTTGATGAGCTAAAAATTCGTGTACCTGTCACCAAAGAACTCGTATCTACGGAGGCATCCCTAAGACTAGATGCGATCGCTTCGGCAGGTTTTGGGATGTCGCGCAGCAAAATGGTAGACCTGATCAACAGCGACGATGTGCGGGTCAACTGGAAAACTATTTCCCAGCCTAGTCATCAGGTTAAGTCTGGTGATTTAATTGCCATCCGTGGCAAGGGCAGAGTCACCGTTGGTGAGATTATGATCACCAAAAAAGAACGCTTTCGCGTCCAAATGACAAGATCCGTATAGCAAGAAAGGCAGTGCTTCGCACTGCCTTTCTTGCTATAGCTAGTAACGCTGCTACTAGCTTTATTTAACGGAGAGAGAGGGATTCGAACCCTCGTTAAAGTTTCCCCTAAACAGCATTTCCAGTGCTGCGCCTTCAACCACTCGGCCATCTCTCCTAGCTTGGCTTTACTTACACAATCGTAATTAAGTTACTCAAAATGTTTGCTTTACCACGCGGATATTAATCATAACAAAGCATGGTGCATTTGCAAAACAAAAAGTAAGTGGCGGCGCGATGCGCCACCGCTTAAACCCAAATAAAGAAATGGCTACGCCATTTCTTTATTTGGGTTTAAGCGGCGTGTTGACGATACCAAGCGATCGTATTTTTTAAGCCTTCCCTAAAGTCCACTTGAGCCGTAAACCCAAAGGCTTGCTTGGCTCGTTCCACATCCAAACATCGGCGGGGCTGACCATTGGGCTTATCAGCTTCCCACACAATCTCGCCATCATATTCCATTAATTCACAGATTAAATGAATCAAATCCTTAATCGAAATTTCTAACCCTGTACCAATATTCACTGGCTCAGGATCGTCATAACCAAGCGCCGCCATGACAATGCCTCGCGCCGCATCATCGGAATAGACAAATTCTCTAGTTGGTGAACCGTCACCCCACACAGAAATTGTGCGATCGCCATTTTGCTGCGCTTCATGGACTTTGCGAATCAAGGCAGGAATCACATGGGAACTACGCGGATCAAAATTATCTTCGGGACCATATAGATTTACGGGCAGTAAGTAAATGCCATTAAATCCATACTGCTGACGATAGGACTGCAATTGCACCAGCAAAGCCTTCTTGGCAACGCCATAGGGAGCATTAGTCACTTCAGGGTAACCATTCCAGATGTCTGACTCTTTAAACGGCACAGGCGTAAAGTTAGGATAGGCGCAGATCGTCCCCACACAGACAAATTTCTGCACCTTAGACTGATAAGCCGCATGGATTAACTGCACGCCCATCATCAAGTTGTCATAAAAAAGTTCGGCGGGCTTCTCGCGATTGAGTCCAATCCCACCGACATGGGCTGCCAAATGGATGATTAAGTCCTGTCCTTGAGCAACTCGTTCACATACCGCTAACGATCGCAAGTCATCATTTTGCGATCGCGGCACTGTAATTAAATCGGGGTTAGCACCTGAGGCAACTAATTGAGCAATTACCCGTTTGCCGAGGAATCCCGCTCCACCAGTCACCAAGATTTTCTGCTCTTTGATCGGCTTGGATTGAGTTTCTATCATAAAAAATTAAGAATTATATTTACACCAATTCACGAGAGTGCTTTGAGCTACTGTCCGAACCCAACGTCATTTTTAAAGCGTTGCTTCGCAACGCTTTAAATTGGGCAGATTGAGGTCTACCAAGTAGCTGCTTGGCTGGCGCTCCGCAAAGTCGCAATGTCTTCAGCCGCCACTCCCTTGGGATTAGGCAAGCCCAAGGCTTGCAAATCAGCATCAACCATCAACTCCACAAGAGTCTTAAAGGTGACTTTAGGCTCCCAACCCAACTTTTGCTTAGCCTTTGTACAGTCACCCAAGAGTAGATCCACTTCCGCAGGACGAAAATAGCGTGGATCAATCTCCACATAGTCTTCCCATTTCAGGTTGACATAGGCAAAGGCAGCCTCTAAAAACTCTCTCACTGAATGGGTTTCCCCCGTGGAAATCACATAGTCATCAGCTTTTTCTTGCTGCAACATCAGCCACATAGCTTCCACATAGTCCTTGGCATAGCCCCAGTCCCGCTTTGAGTCAAGATTACCAAGGTATAGCTTCTTCTGTTGGTTAGCGACGATTCTGGCGATCGCCCTTGTAATCTTGCGCGTTACAAAGGTTTCACCACGGCGCGGCGACTCATGGTTAAACAAAATACCGTTACAGGCGAATAGCCCGTAGGACTCGCGATAATTTATAGTCTGCCAATGAGCGTAGACCTTAGCACAGGCATAGGGACTACGGGGATAAAAGGGTGTGTCCTCATTTTGGGGAACTGCCTGCACCAAGCCATACATTTCCGAAGAGCCAGCTTGATAAAAGCGGATTTCGCGATCGTTGCGCTGCTGATAGTCTCGTAAGGCTTCTAGCAAGCGTAAAGTCCCCATACCCACTGCATCCACTGTATATTCGGGGGAGTCAAAACTAACCCGCACATGGGACTGAGCGCCCAAATTGTAAACTTCATGAGGACGCACTGCTTCCAAAATTCGCCCCAAGGTAGTGCCGTCGGTTAGATCGCCATAATGTAGAAATAATCTAGTTTCGGGTAAGTGCGGATCTTGGTAGAGGTGATCAATGCGATCGGTGTTGATTGTGGAAGAGCGGCGAATGATGCCGTGGACTTCGTACCCTTTAGCCAATAAGAGTTCCGACAGGTATGACCCGTCCTGTCCAGTAATGCCTGTAATTAGGGCGCGTTTGGTTTTACTCATTAAGTATGGGTGGTTTGAGAGGACATCCATAGAAGTTTACAATAAAACCTAGAATTGAGAGGCGGCGCTTCTCGCCACCTCTCAATTCTAGGTTTATTTAAAAACTCATACTGGGTTTGACTTTCAATTCACAAACATCGTAGTCACACTTTTGTGGATTGGTATAGAGTTAGCTAGTACAAAATCAAAAGATGAGTGGCGGCGCTTCGCGCCGCCACTCATCTTTTGATTTTATGTCCTAAGCAAACCTTGCTTTGCTATATTACGCTTAAACCCAAACCACCAATAATTTTGAAAGCGCTGCAAATCAACGCTTTCAAAATCATTCTTGATGTTCAATATTTAACTAATCAATAACTAGAGACATTTGCCTTCGAGTAGTATTTTCTCAAATTCAACAACAGGCAAGGGCGGACTAAAGAAATATCCCTGAACTTGATCGCAGCCATGCTCTCTCAAAAATTCGATTTGCTCAAATGTCTCTACACCTTCGGCAACTACTTCAAGGGAAAGACTATGGGCAAGGTCAATAATCGCTAAGGAAATAGTCGCATCATGGCGATCGCTAGTCACATCTTGAATAAAGCAGCGATCAATTTTGAGGGTATTTACAGGAAAATGCTTTAAATAGCTCAAGGAAGAGTAGCCCGTTCCAAAATCATCGATCGCCACCTTTACACCCATAGACTGCAACTGGGTTAGCACATTAACCGTAAATTCTGCATTCTGCATGATGATACTTTCAGTTAATTCCAGTTCCAATTGATGGGGTTCGATACCAGTTTCCAGCAGGACTTTGCTGATAGTTTCTAGGAGGTTGTTGTCAGGTAAGAAATGCTGACCCGATAAATTCACTGCCACAAACCCACAATCTAGCCCCTGTTCTCGCCAAGACTTCATTTGTCCACAAACAGACCATAGAATCATTTCGCTCAATCGCAAGATTAAACCAGTCTGCTCAGCCACAGGAATGAATTTACTAGGCAAAATGAGTCCTAGATCGGGATGCTGCCATCGAGCTAGAGCCTCCGCTCCCACGATTTTGCCTGACGCTAAGTTAACTAATGGTTGATAAAACACACGAATCTCCTGACGATCAATGGCGCGATGCAAACTATTTGCCAGAGCCATATATTCAGAAGACTGCACATTTAAGTCGGCGCTATAGAGTTTGTAGCTATTTCGACCATGCTTTTTGGCATAGTACATAGCTAATTCTGCATTTTTTATTAGCCCCTCTGCTTCCTGCTGATCGTAGGGAAAAATAGTGATCCCCACACTGCTAGTAATAAAAACTTCATGTCCATAGAGATTGTAGGGACGACTCAGTAAATCTAGAATTTTTTGGGCAGCTAGTCTGACACTATTGATATCACTGATATCAGAAATAATTACAGCAAATTCATCACCTTGAATTCTTGCCACCACGTCACAGGGCGCAGCATATCTTCGTAATCGCTCGGCGATCGCCCTAAATAATTGATCGCCAATATCATTACCAAGGGTGTTATTAATGATATTGAAATTATCCATATCTAAAAACAAGAGGGCAAGCGGTTTATTGTTAATCTTGGCGTGCAGTACAGCTTGTTTTAAGGACTCATAAAAAGCAATACGGTTAGGCAATTGCGTCAACTCATCATGGTGAGATAAATATTTGAATCTTTCACCAACTGCTTTGATTTCACCGTAATAATGTTCTCTAACTGAGTCATATTTATGTAGGCGTGAAGCGATCGCCCCCAACAATTCCGCCGATGTAAATGGCTTAGTTAAATAGTCATCAGCCCCCAGTTGCATCGCTTGACGCATATCCCCCCTTTCAGTCAACGCAGTCAAGAATATAAACGGAATCATTGAAGTCGATGGTTCTTGGCGTAGCGCCTGAATAGTGCCGTAGCCATCCAGTTCTGGCATGGCAATGTCGCAAATAATTAAATTTGGTAAATAAGTTTTGGCAATTTGCACCCCGACCAAACCGTTTTCTGCTTCCAAAACATCAAACCCCTCATAAATAAGGGTTTCTGCAATTTCTTCTCGCAAGGCTTGCACATCTTCAATGACTAATATCGTTGTCATAGTTTTATCAAAATATTTATTTCTCACTACACGAGGAACTCAGCAATTAACATTATGAAACTAATTTCGAGATTTACCACCCTTTGGCGTTAAAACCTCAAAATTATTTTTTAAAATCTAGACTACGAACAATTTTTAAAAATGATCTTTACAATTAAAACCGCTGTACAGAGCCTAAGTTCTTTTAGCATTTTGCTGATCCATTAGAATTGCGATAACCCCAATCTAATCACTTTACAAGGACAGGTATTTTTACCTTAATATTAGTACCTTTTCCTTCGCTACTAAGAAGCTGAATCGACCCACCAAGGACTTCAACAGAACTCTTGATAATTGCCATTCCCAGACCAGTTCCGCTAATCATACCAACATTATGAGCACGATAGAAATGATCGAAAATCTTTTCTTGGTCAGTGATCGGAATTCCAATTCCATAATCTTGAAACTCTAATAAAAGCAAAGGTTGGTAATCATCGATTAAAGAAACAGAAAAAATAATTTCACCCCCTTCTGGAGAATATTTAATCGCATTAGACAGAAGATTAGAGATAATTTGTTTAAAGAATCTGGGGTCAGTAGTTACAGATTGAGGATTATCAATATTTTTAAAGTTAATATAGTGTTTACCATTACCAATTAGCTTGGTTTGTTCAATTACTTCTAAACAAAATTCATTGAGGTTGATCGGTTCTGGTTGTAGCTTAAATTTACCAGATTCAGTTTTGCCAATGATTAATACTTCTTCTAGTAAGCTGGTCATACTTTTCACCTCCCGTTGAATTTTATCAATCCTCTCTAACTTTTTTTCTTCGGACATTTTATGTCCATAATTTCGTAAAAGGTCGCTCGCTGTTTGGATTGTGGCGAGGGGAGTCCGAAATTCATGGGATGCTCTGGCAATAAATTGTGATTTTAATTCATTTAATTCTTTTTCTCTTAACAAAGCTCTTTCAAGTTGCGATAAGCTATGCTCTAGTTGTTGAGTACGGTCAGCGACTTGCCCTTCTAAATTTTTATTTAGATCTTGAACGCGATTAAATAATTGAACCTGTTGAATAGCGATCGCGACATGACTCGCTAATTGCTTAAGCAGATCAATCTCAAACTCTTGCCAGTAGCGCGGCTGAAAGCATTGATGGGCAATTAACAAGCCCCATATAACACCACCGAAGGAAATCGCAACAACAACATTTGCCTTAACATTAAAACATTGTAATAAATTTTTGTGACACTCACTTAGATCAGCGAGATCAACATCATTGATACTAGAAATAGAACAGTTTTGATATCGTTGGACTGACTCTTGGTTAAAACAAGAATCTTTGACAGTTTTGCCTAAAATTGATAAAGAAGAATCGTTGACAGCCTCAACAACAAAAGTTCCGCTCCAATCATCTTGAAACTGATAGATAACTACTCGATCAATTCGCAGCAGTTCTTGAGTTTCTTTTACAGTTATGGCAAGTATTTGGTCGAGACTTAATTCACATTGAATTTTAAATAAAATTGCATTTAGTAATCTTTCTCTTTCACTTTGATATCGTAGCTGAGTCTCAACTTTTTTTCGCTCCGTAATATCATAATAGCTACTTAAATACATGCGCTTGCCCTTATAAGTAACTATCTTTGTCGATACTAAAACATCTTTAAATGTGCCATCCTTATGACAGATTTGTGTCTCTATGGTCATCGCTTGTCCAGTTTGTTGCAGTTGCTGGAGTCTTTGCAGAGCCTTACTTTGCTCTTGACGATCAGGATATAAAAGATTGGTAAAATCTCGACTAGCGTTAGCTTCACTGAGCGTATATCCTGTCAAGTTTTCCATGCCATCATTAAAAATTGAAAAATAGCCTGAATCATCGCTAAAAGTTATTCCTTCCTTGATTGAAGTTAGGACAGTACGTAAACGTTCTTCACTTTCTAGAAGTCTTTGTGTAGACTTTACTTGCTCAGTAATATCCGTTTGAATACCAATGTAATTAGTTAATTCGCCATAGTCATTAAAAACAGGAGCAACATAAAGATCGTTCCAAAATGGTGTGCCATCTTTACGATAGTTGAGTAATACAGCATGACATTCTCGCTGTTCTTGGATCGCTCGCCGTAAGTCTAAAATACCAATCTGGTTGCGATCACCCCCTTGTAAAAATCCACAATCTCTCCCGATCGCTTCATCGGAACTATAGCCAGTGATCCTTTCAAAGCTAGGGTTTACATAGATCATCGGATTACCCGTTTGAGTCGCATCGGTGATCACAATTCCATTGGAACTAGCCGCGATCGCCCTTTCTCGCAATCGCAAAGAAGCTTCTACCCGTTTACGCTCGGAAACATCGCGTAATGACGCAACTACATAGACTGTCTGATCATCATTGATCGACTCCGATACCCGCATCTCAGCAATTGTAGTTCCGCCGCGATTAAGCACATCAATATCCGTACTTTCACCTGCAACCATCGGCAAACCGAATACTTCACCCACAATATTCTCGGCTTTACAACCGAATAAGTTCTCCGCAGATTGATTAACATAGCAAACTACTCCTTGGCGATCGACCACTACAAAAGCATCGGATAATTCGCTAATAATATTGCTAAATTCTTTACCATTAAAATCTTTAGAATTGGGTTTAGGAATATCCATACAAGTTGCAATTATCCGACAAATATTGTCATCACTTTTGGCTTGTAAAGACAGAGAGATCGATATAAATTTTGAGCTATTTAAACAAATGTCGAACTTAGTAACTTCTCTAGTTTGTAAACAATTAGCAATTTGAGTATTTAGTGAACTTGACAACTCGTTTGGCAAACATTGTTGAGGTGATAAACCAACTATATCGTCTAAAATTTTTCCGCTATTTTCCCCAAAAACAAGTTGCATAAACTTGCAATTAACGGTTTCAATTCTTATTAAATTAGATTCCTGCGAAATTAAGTCAATCGTTAAGACTAAAATTCCACATTGAATCTGTTCAAGGATACTTTGCATAACTGCTAAATTCCTTATTAAATGACGCAATCATCATCCTATGACTATAATTGCATTTACTATCTATTGATATTAAGTATTTATGAATTTAAAGCTATCAGTTCCTTCCATCGGCTGCGCTAGCTGTGTCGATACGATCGCCAAAGCGATCCAAAATAGCGATCGCACCGCCAACATTACAGGCGATGTGGCAACCAAAACGATCAGTGTCGAAAGCCAGTTATCCGAGACACAGATTCGCGAACTAATTGCGATCGCTGGACATGAGGTTGCTTAATTTAATATTGGCAGCGCGATGTGCCACCAATATTAATTAACTAGGTGGCACTTCTACGGGTCGAACTATCGGTGGTGTAATTTCTTGAGCTGGTTTGAAGACAGCAGAAATAGCTTGCTGTAAAGTTTGAGCCATCACGATACGATTTTCATAGGCAACTATCACCCGCACTAGGGTCGGCAGTTTATTTTGAGTAGACTCTAGATAGAGCGGTTCAACATAGAGCAAAGATTGTTCAATAGGAATGATCAATAAATTTCCTTGAATAACTCGCGAGCCTTGACGATTCCACAGGGAAATTTGCTGCGAAATAACTGGATCTTGATTAATTCTGGCTTCGATTTGCTCAGGTCCATAGACCAGAATTTGCTTAGGGAAGGTGTAAAGTAACAGCTTTCCATAATTCTCTCCATCAGATCGCGCCGCCAGCCATGCCACCAGATTAGTACGTTCCCTTGGTGTAAATGGCAGTAGTAAGATAAATTCTTCAAAGGGAACTTCAGGTAAACTTGTGATCAAATAGTAAGGTTCCACTGGTTGTGGCTTATCACCATAAACCTCATTGGGAATTTGCCATTGATCTTCACGGTTATAGAACACCTGCACATCAGTCATGTGATAGGTCATCAAGCGTTCCGACTGAATTGAAAACAAATCAACAGGATAGCGCAAATGAGATCTCAGTCCCGCAGGCATGGAACTCAAGGGTTTAAACAAATCAGGAAAAATTTTTGACCATGTGCGAATAATCGGATCGCTTTCATCGGCAATATAAAAGTCAGTCTTGCCATGATAAGCGTCGATTACTACTTTGACAGAATTGCGAATGTAATTACTTCCTTCATTTCCTATATCAGAGTATGGATAGCGATCGCTAGTTGTGTAAGCATCAACAATCCAATAAAGGGCGCTAGGATCTTCCTTAGAAGTTGCTACCTCAGCCGCCACCAAATAAGGATCACTGTCGTATTGCAAAAATGGGGCGATCGCCTTAATCCTTTGCACAATATTTCTACGAAACAATATTCTAGTCTCAGGCAAAAATTCAGGAGTCACCGCCATCCGCCAGTCATTCAAGTACTTAGCAAACAGTATCCTTCGCCAAAATGAATCAAGAGCGATCCCCCCTCGACCATCATAAATGTTGTACACATTGTCATTGTCACTAGGATAATCAAGTTCCTTTACCTTCGTGCCAGTCAGAACATAAGTATCCGTATTCTCTCCATAATAAATACGTGGCTGTCTGATGGGAATGCTCTCTCTCACCGCCTCACTAGAAGCCGTCAGAGGCGTACCTTCAGTGATCCCAATATCCTTAATGAAATAATCAGGCAAACCACCAGCACCAACCCGATTGACAGGACTAAGTGTAAATCCATAGCCATGGGTATAAATCAAATGTTGATTCACCCAAGTTTGGGCTTCTTGAGGAACAGAGGCATAGTCCAATTCCCTTGCGGCAATCAGAACCTGCTGTTGACTTGCAGGAATATTAGATGCCTTTTCTTCGTTAATCGTATAGCGATCTATATCAGCATCAGGAAAACTATAGTAGAGGCGAATCTGCTGAAGCTGTCGGTTGGTCGCAAGTAGCGGTAACTTATCCCACAGACGGATATTGCGAACTGTTAGCTCATTATCTTGGATTGATTTTTCGGTTAACTTACCCTGTGGATTAAAAACTTGTGAGTTAATACTTTCCAGCCCAAAGGCTTCACGGGTCGCCGCGATCGTCCGTTGGATATAGGGTTGTTCACGAGCAAGCTCATTTGGTTGAACAATCAAAGACTGGACGGCAATTGGTAGCCCAACTCCCAAACCGATCGCCATAACCAGATATAAGCCCAACGCAATTAGTACTGGCTTACGACTCACAGGTTGACGATGAAATTTCAGCCATCGCACAATCAAATAAATGGCGATCGCCAAAGCCAAAATACTCAGCCCCGAATACACGGGCAACTGTACCACCGTGTCAGTAAAACTAGCACCATAGGAAATTCCTCTGGACGAGTACAAAAGCTCATAACGATTGAGCCAATAACTAAATCCGACCACCAACATCACTACCCCACCCAAACCATAGAGGTGTCGTTGTTGAGCTTGGGAAATCCCGACAAATTTACCTTCACTCAAACTATTTCCTGATAGTAAATAGGTTAAAAGCACAGCTATAAAAACAAAAAGACAAACACCTAATAAACTAAATTCTAATATTTCTAATGTTGGCAAATTAAATATATAAAAACTCAAATCTTGATTAAAAACTAATTCAGTTTTATTGAAACTTGTAGGATGCCAATAGGGAATTATACGGAGCCACTGTCGCGAGATTACCCAAGCAGTAAACCCACTAATTAAAACAGCCAATATTTTGAGTAAAAACTTAGGATAAATCAATAAAGCAATGGTCATCCCCCCGATCACAGTGACAGTTGTATTCGCAGATAGGATTTGATTAATCATTAACCAGACACGATCTGGACGAAATAGTAAAGCGGAAATCGCAATATTCCTTGACTGTGCAGGTTGCCATTGCGCGATCGCAACCTGTCCGTAATGCATCACAATCAAACAAATGAGAAAGCTTAATATTAAAACTATAGGTAAAAGCAAAGAAAGCCTAATTGAAGTTGGCACATAACTAGATATTTTTTGCTTAGTACTAGGTTGTTTGTAAAAACTAGAATTTTGTAAATTATTGTCACTTGCTAAATCAGGATATTTTAAATCTTGAGCAATCTGTAAGTTTCTCAACAGATAAATTAAAGAAATTGCAAATACCACAATTCCTAATCCAAGCTGTATGGCTAATCGCAATAAGTACATCCGCATATAGCCCATTTCTTGAAACCAAAGAATCTCAGCTCCCAATCGCGATACAACTTCAACACCTAAAATCAAACTAGCAATACCTATCGATATCCACAGGTAATAGTGCTTAGGTAAATTAAGTATCCTTAATTTTGATGGAGTTGGCTTCATATTCTTCGCAAATTTATAAGAAAAGGGACTTAAATTTAGTAGTGCAGCACTTTGTACTCAACCCAGAAGAAAAATTTTAAAACGTTGTAAAGCAATGTTTTAAAACTTTCTCTTGCAGTTCTTTCGATCAGCAACATCTGTAAACCCAAGAAAATAGGTAACTACCGCCCATCTTCTAGTTCTTTGCCAGATAAAGCGCTGTAAGTTGATGGTACAGTCATTACAAGATCTTTTCTAAATAACAACAATGGGAAACCTCCAAGGTCGCGATCTTCTTAGTTTGGCAGATTTACAGCCAAGTGAAATTCAGGAATTATTAAATCTCGCAAGACAGCTTAAAGCAGGAGAAGTTGAGTTCAACTTCCAACGCAAAACCCTCGGCTTACTATTTCGCAAAGCATCAACCAGAACAAGAGTTAGCTTCACGGTAGCAATGCATCAGCTAGGTGGAAATGTGATTGACCTAGATCCTAACGTAACGCAAGTTAGTCGCGGCGAGCCAATAGAAGATACCGCCAGAGTACTTGATCGTTATCTAGATGTTTTGGCTATTCGTACTTTTGAACAAGCAGAACTAACAACCTTCGCTAAATATTCAAAAATACCGATTATTAATGCTCTCAGTGACTTAGAACATCCCTGTCAAGTTCTAGCCGATCTGCTAACAGTAATGGAAAACTTTGAGTCCCTAAAGGGCTTGACTCTTACCTACCTAGGCGATGGCAACAACATGGCACATTCCCTCATGATAGGTTGTGCTCTTGTAGGAATGAATGTACGCATTGCCTGTCCAAAAAACTTCGCGCCAGATCCTGCGATCGTCTCTCAAGCCAGAGCATTAGCGCAACAATCTGAAGTAATTGTCACCAACGATCCAAAATCAGCCGCAAGCGCAGCTCATGTCTTATATACCGATGTGTGGGCAAGTATGGGACAAGAGTCAGAAGCAGAGGATCGAATTCCCATTTTTCAGCCCTATCAACTTAATGCAGAACTAATGGCTTTAGCGGATAAAGACGCGATCGCCCTACATTGCCTTCCCGCCCATCGTGGAGAAGAGATTAGTAATGAAGTTATGGAAGGTCAACATTCACGTATTTGGGATGAAGCCGAGAATCGTCTTCATGCTCAAAAAGCACTCCTAGCAAGCGTCTTGTAAGTAATTAGCAGTGTGTGGCAAAGCCACACACTGCTAATTAATAATTAACTGGCTATAAGGCAAGTTTATCTGCCATCAACTTATTAGTTGACTGCGGTTCTGCTCTACCTTGAGTCTGTTTCATCACCTTACCGACAAAAAATCCTAGCAATTTAGTTTTGCCACCCTTATACTGCTCAACTTCCTTGGGATTAGCCGCAATTACTTCATCAATGATCTTTTCAAGTTCTGCTCCTGCTAAGACAGTTAAGCCTTTTGTCGCTACAAGTTCCTTCGGTGAACCGCCTTTAGTAATTAATTCAGGCAAGATATCCTTTGCAATTTTGCTGCTAATTGTTCCATCAGAGATCAAAGCAATCATTTCCGCCAAAATAGTAGGGGTAAGTGCAATATCGGCAACCTTCAGCTTATTTTCGTTCAAATAAGCAGTGATATCGCCCATTACCCAGTTAAACACCTGCTTAGGATCAGCCCCCGCAGCAATAGTTTCGTCAAAGAACTCAGATATACTGCGATCATCAGCAATCAATGCTGCATCATAGGGAGTCAATCCAAAATCAACATGGTAGTGATTTCGCTTCGCCGCAGGTAGAACAGGCAACTCAGATCGATACTTTTGCAAAGTAGAAAGTGGAACCTCTATCGCCATCAAATCAGGCTCTGGAAAGTAACGGTAATCACTAGCCCCTTCTTTGGAACGCATACTAATAGTTCTCTGAGAGTTTTCTTCCCAAAGTCGAGTTTCCTGCTTAATCGGTTCTCCAACAGAAATAGCTTCGATCTGACGATGAATCTCAAAATCAATCGCCCTTTGGATTGCATTAAAAGAGTTCATATTTTTAATTTCTACCTTTGTGCCGAATTTCTCTTGTCCAACAGGACGAACAGAGATATTAACGTCACATCGCAACGATCCCTCTTGCATATTGCCATCGCAAACACCTAAGTATCGCAAAATTCTGCGTAATTCTTGAGCATAAGCTGCCGCCTCTACGCCAGATCGCATATCTGGTTCAGACACAATTTCACATAGCGGCACGCCAGTACGATTAAAATCTACTAGCGAATGACTAGAACCAGACAAACGATCACTGCCACCATGAACTAACTTTCCAGCATCTTCCTCCATGTGCAATCGAGTAATACCAATTCGTTTAATATCCCCATTCTCCAACTGAATCTCTAACCACCCATGTTCAGCGATCGGTAAGTCATACTGAGAAACCTGATAGTTTTTAGGAAGATCGGGATAAAAATATTGCTTACGGTCAAATTTACTATGGCTAGCAATTTGACAATTAAGAGCTAGTCCAGCCTTGACCGCATACTCCAAAACCTTGTCGTTCAGGACAGGCAGAACCCCTGGCATACCCAAACAAATAGGGCATACATTAGTATTGGGCAAAGTGCCAAACTTAGTTGAGCAATTGCAAAATATTTTAGAAGCTGTAGTCAGTTGGCAATGAGTCTCCAAACCAATAACAGCTTCATACTGAACCTTATCTTGCTTCTTATCTTCAACAAATACAGTCATAGAGATTATTAGTAAATAGTTTTAGATCAATCTTTTTGTAGGCAGCTAAAACTCATCAGAAAATTATAACAAGGATATGACTGGAAGAGTCATACAAAAAGAGGTGAATGATTAGTTAAGTAATCATTCACCTCTTTTATTAAGAATT
>QBLS01000017.1 GCA_003249015.1 Pseudanabaena sp.
AAGTAAATTAAAAACCTAGAAAGCTGTCCCGCCCGCGTAGCGGGCGGGACAGCTTTCTAGGTTTTTAATTTACTTACAAGACGCAAATCCTAAAGATGAGTGGGGAAACAAAGCGTTGCCATTCACCTTTTGAACTGGTGATTACAGCTATAATCTGTGGATCGAAAGGAGTGAACCTTTGAATTCTAAGTTGATGAATTGGGTTGAAAAAATGCAGTCACAGTCTATTAGTTTGATTTTTAACCCTGTCGCAGGGCAGGGTAATCCTGAGCAAGACTTAGCAATGATTAGGTCAATTCTAGAACCAGCGATCGCCTTAGATGTGCAGATGACAACCCCTGATATCAGTGCCGCAGAACTTGCCAAAAAAGCAGTAGAAATGGGGGCAACTGCTGTAATTGCCTCAGGCGGTGATGGCACGATTTCCGCAGTAGCCGATGCTTTAATTGGTAAAAATATTCCCCTAGGTATCATTTCGCGAGGAACAGCCAATGGGTTTGCAAATGCTCTAGGGTTGCCGATCGCGATCGCCCCAGCCTGTGAAAGTATCTTGGCAGGTCATACCCGCATAGTCGATGCCGCAATCTGTAATGGTCTACCGATGCTACTCCTAGCGGGGATAGGCTTTGAAGCCGAAACCGTAAAAAATGCAGGACGAGAAGCTAAAAATTGGTTAGGCGTACTAGCCTATATTGCGGCGGGTATTGAGCAGTTAGGGAAAATGAAACAGTTTGATGCGGAGATCGAAACTGAAGACAAGATCATTACCGTTACCGCCGCCGCTTTGACGATCGCTAACGCCGCTCCACCCACCTCTATTTTGGCGCAGGGGGTAGCTGGAGTAATTTTTGATGATGGACTTTTAGATTTGACGATTGTCTCAACTAAGTCTAAGGCTACAGCGATCGCGGCTTCCTTTGAGTTATTAACTTCAGCTTTAAGTGGAGAGGCTGTTAATAATCCTGATATTGGCTACTTACGCGCTAAGAGTTTTAAAATCAAAACCGATCCTCCCCAAAATGTAGTTTTGGATGGTGAAATTATTGGAGCGACTCCTATAGAAGTGGAATGCATTCCCAATGGATTAGTAATTTTTGCACCTCAGACTGAACCAACCCAACCTGAAGAAAAGCTAGAAGGGCTGCCAAATTTAACGATTACGCTCAAAAATAGTAATTAATCTTTCACAAGAATGGCGGCGCAAAGCGCCGCCATTCTTGTGGATTATCTTTTTGAAAGGCTGGATTCGCGACCATTTCAAAAGCCAGTGGCGCAGCTTGCGCCACTGGCTTTTGGGGCTTTACTTATAAAGCGTGAATTACGTTGGTGACTACTCCCCAAATATGGAGATCAGCATTTTCATCGACTTCTATGGGTTGAAAATCTGGATTTTCAGGCATTAACCATAATCTATTTCGATGCTTACGCAAGCGCTTCACTGTCAACTCTCCATTCACGACAGCGATGACGACCTTGCCGCTGACTGCCTCGATCGCGCGATCGACTACTAACAAGTCTCTGGGATGAATGCCAGCATCTCGCATCGATTCCCCGACAACACGCACCAGAAATGTTGAGTCTGGATGTTTGACGAGGTGACGATTGAGGTCTATTTTGCCTTCTACATAGTCTTCAGTCGTGACGGGAAAACCTGCGGCAACGGGGTTTAGGTAAAGAGGAACTCGATATTTTGTTTGAGCATCTGTCCTAAAAATTGACTCGACCGTAGTGGTTGGCTCACTAATTGTCGAGCTAACTGGCTCTTCATAATCTTGCACAATTCTAATTGCACTGTCTTTAGAGAGCGCGTCTAAAATTTCATTGGCAATTCTAACGGGTAGGCGCACAGCCTTAGTTGTTTCGCCATACTTGCCAGTCCCAACTGGACGACCTGCTCCTTCACGCTTCCCACCACGAGGCATAACTTTAAATTCCTAAGTAACTTGTACAGATTTGGATTTGGCATGGCGTTCCCAAATTTATACCAAATAAAGAAATGGCATAGCCATTTCTTTATGAGAAAACCCATACTGGGTTTGGCTTTCAATTCACAACAGTGTGACTACAATGTTTGTGAATTGGTATTACAACGCTTGGCATAGCAAGACTTGGCATATATAAGTAATGACGCTTTGCATCATTACTCACTTTCGGTTGGCTAGTACACTTTTCAAGCAAGGTACAAACCTGTACTTCAACTGAAAAGCGCTTATAGCTTTTACTTTGCTATGGGATCGCCCTGCATGAATATTGTACGGTAATTGCCATAATTCAGCAATTCTCAGCCTCAGCTTAATCAAAATCTAGAAAGCTATTCCACCTAAGAAACTAGTGGTGCTATTTACAGCACTTTTTAATCAAGCGAAGTACAGGTTTGTTTCCCCGCCTTCGGCGGGGAGACAAACCCTAGACTGATAAACGCTATAGCGGGAGACTATTCAATCGCAGATATGGCGAGCTATCCGTGGGTACTAATCCATGAGCGTCAACAACAAAATATCGAAGATTTTCCGCATCTCAAACCATGGTTAGAGAGAACTCGCGAACGTCCTGCGTTTGTTCGCGCCTATCAACAAGCAGAACCCTTTGCAGGTCAACCAACAATTACTGAAGAAAGCAGAAAGATTTTATTTGGTCAGACCTCTAAAGACATAAACCGCTAGAGACACAACCAGCTAAATACTTGAGCAACGGTCAACTCTAAATCAATTCCTGTAATCACTGGTAGGCGATCGCTATTGGTAAATTCTTTAACGCGGCGATCGCTATCCACTACCAGAACGCTCTCGTCTTCTGCATCAAGTAACCAGCCTAGCTCAGTCCCATATTCTGCACAATGGAGAAGTTTCCCTAAGACTTGTTTGTATCGCTGATCAGGAGAGAGAATTTCAATTACCCAATCAGGATGAATTTCAAAACGGTTGGCAATGCGACCCGATGGCAATCGAGGGATTCTCTCCCAACGAAATACCGCTATATCGGGAACGATCGCTAATCCACCAAAGACACAGCGCAACTCTGGAAAGACTTTGGCAATTTTCTTTGGTTGGGCAGCTTGGCTAATAGTTTGGTAGAGTGCGCCTTGTAATAGACTATGTTCTCCCTGTGGCATCGTTTTTTGAGTAATCTGTCCATTAATGAATTCAGAAGCAGGTTTAGTTTCTGGCAGTTGCAAAAACTCATTTATAGTTATGGGTCTACTTGCTATAGCAGTCATAGACTTATGCCCTCTAAAACATCTGTAATATGATGCTCACGCTATTTGGAAGTGGTTATGATTATATAGCTTTCGCCATTCTTATTAAGGAGAAGTGGCGGCGCTTCTGGTCTGATTTTAATGCAAATGACTACAGCCAGACTTTCAAAGTATCTCTTGGCTTGGGTTTGAGCGCAAAGCGCTGTAATATATCGTTTTATAGACACAATCTCTAATTATCATGACTAATTCTCTCAAACGAACTCCTTTGTATGATCTTCATGTTGCGGCTGGGGCGCGACTGGTTGAATTTGGTGGATGGGAAATGCCCGTTCAGTACAAGGGACTGGTTGCTGAACATCAGGCTGTGCGATCGCAGGTGGGAATGTTTGATGTATCGCACATGGGTAAATTTGCCATCTCTGGCTCAGATGTTGTCGAAATCTTAAACAAATTGATTCCTTCTAATTTGGGACGAATTAAGGTAAATCAAGCTTTTTACACAGTGCTACTAAATGAGCAGGCGGGAATAATTGATGATGTGATTGTCTATCGGCACGAACCCGATGGCGATCGCGAAAATTGGACAATGATTGTCAATGCTTCCACCACTGATAAGGACAAAGAATGGTTACAGCAATACTTAGGCGATCGCTTAGTTGACAACTCAACATCCCAAATCTTGTTAGCTGTACAGGGTAAAAATGCGATCGCCACTTTGCAAGAACTAATTGTGTCTGACCTCTCAAAGTTACCTAGACTCCGTTTTGGACATACTTATACGGAAGTTTTAGGTGCGCGTAGTTTTGTGGCTCGGACAGGTTACACAGGCGAAGATGGCTGCGAAATTATGACTGATATTGCCACGGGTCGCGCCCTATGGCAAAAGTTGCTAGAGATGGGAGTGGAACCTTGTGGACTTGGTTGTCGTGACACTTTACGCTTAGAAGCGGGAATGCATCTCTATGGTCAAGATATGAATGAGTCAATTACACCTTTGGAAGCTGACTTAAACTGGATTGTGCATCTTAAAGAGAAGGGAGATTTCATCGGACGTTCTATTTTGGAAGAGCAAAAAGTGAATGGTGTGACTCGTAAGCTAGTTGGTTTAGAGCTAGCGGGACGCAATATTGCGAGACATGACTATCCGATTCTTTTTGAAGGAGAAGCTGTTGGCATAGTCACCAGTGGTACGATGTCGCCCACTCTTGGTAAGGCGATCGCCTTTGGTTATGTGCCATCACATCTGGCAAAAAATGGTCAAGTAGTTCAAGTGCAAATTCGTGGCAAAGAATTTCCTGCCACAGTTACTAAGCGCAATTTCTTATAAAAATCCAAAAGGCTGGCGAAGCCAGCCCTTTATAACACTTTGCGCTACAACCCGAACCAAGAATATAGCTGTTTCAAATAAGGGTTAGGGCTTCGACTTCGCTCAGCCAACATATACTGTTGGCTGAGCGAAGCGATGCACTGAGCTTGTCGAAGCGTCGAAGCCTCTTCTGAATATTTAAAATTGCTAAGTAGCTAGGCATAAGTAAACTAACAACCTCTGGTTTTAGATTTTCATTAAGTCCAGCTACTTATAAGTTTAAAAGCGTTGCGAAGCAACGCTTTTAAACTTATTCTTGGTTCATTATTATCGGCACTTGCCTATTAAAAAACATTGGGAATGAAATTTTGAAGTTGCATGGGGGGACGCACATACTCGATTTCACCTTGCCTTGGAGGTAACTCGATCTTTTTAAAAGTTACATCTTCATAGGGAACTTGGCTCAGCAAATGGGAAATACAGTTAATATGCGCCCTGCGCTTATCGTCCGAGTTGACCACATACCAAGGAGATTGCTTGATGTCGGTAGCATTAAACATATCATCCTTCGCTTTAGAGTAATCCACCCACTTAGCTCGCGCTTCCAAATCCATAGGACTGATTTTCCAACGCTTGAGAGGATTTTGAATCCGTTCTTGAAATCGCTTCTCTTGTTCTTCATCACTGACTGAAAACCAGTACTTGACAAGCACAATTCCCGCTCTCTGGAGCATACATTCAAACTCAGGACAGGAGCGGAGAAACTCAATGTATTCCTCATGGGTGCAGAAGTTCATCACTCGCTCTACTCCTGCACGGTTGTACCAGCTCCGATCAAATAAAACCATCTCACCTCCTGCTGGCAGATGAGCTACATAGCGCTGAAAATACCATTGCGTCTTTTCGCGATCAGAGGGAGTTCCTAGCGCAACAACTTTACAGACACGGGGATTTAGACATTGAGTAATCCTCTTGATTGTGCCACCCTTACCTGCGGCATCTCGTCCTTCAAAAATCACCACAACTTTCAGTTGCTTGTATTTCACCCATTCCTGCAACTTGACTAACTCAATGTGCAGCCGATTTAGTTCTTCTTCATAAATTTTCTTGGGCAACCTTTTCGTGACTGCTTGTGATTGCTCTTCATTGCCGATCTCTGGCTTAGGCGATCGCGTGAGTATTCCTGAAGGTTTGCTCTTCAACTTTTTGCCTTTTAACTCACTTTCTGGATCACTATTGGATTGCAGCTTTTTCTTGGAAGATTTCTGCTTGTTTTTTAATAACTCTGTCACCGAGCCATTCTTAGAGCTTTTTTCATCAATACTCTTGTCTTTTTTTGCCATGACTTTTGACTTTTTAGCTATAGCTGTAAGTATATCCTTACATCTTAATCAAATTAAGAGTTGTAGCGCTTGATGTAATATTTCAGATTGGTTAAGCATTTTCCCCAAGGCGAGCGCATCATAAGCACCACCGAAAGCTTCAAGTCGAGCATTGTCCAAGGCAAGATCATAGACATCTTCGAGGATTTCTTGCAGTTCGCGATCGCTTAAGTAATTTCCACCAGCTTTACGTCGCTTGTTTGTGCGTTGAATTGAGAATATAGAATTGCGGATTGAGACATCCCAAGAACTAGTAAGTATTTAGGCTTAATTAAAACCTAAACCCAGAGGTTGTTCTGCCCGCTACGCGGGCAGAACAACCTCTGGGTTTTTAAGTTACTAGAGCTAAAGACTAATAGCTAAGCGCTCTATTTTACCCAACGCTATTTTCCAACTTCAAAGCCAAGAGCTTATCTGCTTCCACAGCAAATTCCATAGGTAAAGCATTAAATACTTCCTTACAGAAGCCGCTAATGATCATTGAGACTGCATCTTCTACGGCAATACCACGCTGTTGGAAATAGAAGAGTTGTTCTTCACCAATTTTAGAAGTAGAAGCTTCATGCTCCACCCTTGCGGTATTATTTTGAACTTGGATATAGGGGAAAGTATTTGCTTGAGAGCAATCGCCAATCAGCATCGAGTCACATTGAGAATAGTTCCTTGCGCCTTCAGCCTTGGGTGAAATCTTCACTAAGCCGCGATAGCTATTTTGAGAACCACCTGCGGAAATACCCTTAGAAACAATCTTGCTGCGGGTGTTTTTACCGATGTGAATCATTTTTGAGCCGGTATCAGCCTGCTGCTTGTTATTGGTCAGCGCCACTGAGTAAAACTCACCAACAGAATTTTCACCAACTAATACACAACTGGGATATTTCCAAGTAATAGCTGAACCTGTTTCCACTTGAGTCCAAGAGATTTTGGAGTTTTTACCTTGGCATAAGCCGCGCTTGGTCACAAAGTTATAAATACCACCTTTGCCATTTTTATCGCCAGCGTACCAGTTCTGCACGGTGGAATATTTTACTTCGGCATCATCAAGGGCAACGATTTCGACAACGGCGGCGTGGAGTTGATTGGTGTCAAACATTGGGGCAGTGCAGCCTTCTAGATAGCTAACGTATGCGCCTTCTTCGGCAACGATCAAGGTACGCTCGAACTGTCCAGAATCACCATTGTTAATACGGAAATAGGTGGACAAGTCCATCGGACATTTCACGCCTTTGGGTATATAAACGAAGGAACCGTCACTAAAAACAGCAGCGTTGAGGGCGGAAAAATAGTTGTCAGAGATAGGAACGACACTGGCTAAATATTTTTTGATTAGCTCAGGATATTCATGCATTGCTTCCGAGATCGAGCAGAAAATTACGCCGACCTTGGCTAAATCTTTTTTGAAGGTGGTAGCGACGGAAACACTATCAAAGATTGCGTCAACGGCGACATTGGCGAGGCGTTTTTGCTCGGATAGGGAAATTCCTAATTTCTCGAAAGTATCTAGGAGCTCAGGGTCAACTTCATCGAGGCTAGCTTTTTTGGCAGACTGCTTGGGCGCAGAATAGTAAACAATGTCCTGATAGTTAATCGGAGGATAGTCAACGTGCGCCCATGTTGGTTCTTGCATCTTCAACCATTGGCGATACGCTTTGAGTCGGAATTCCAACATATACTCTGGCTCCTGCTTCTTAGCCGAGATCATGCGAACGACATCTTCGCTGAGACCACGAGGGATGGTATCCGACTCAATAGACGTAACAAATCCGTATTTGTATGGTTGGTTGACAAGTGCTTGAACCGTTGCAGTCATGTCAGTAGAGGCTCCTAATAGTTTGTAAGTGATTACATTGCTTTACGCTATGATCACGGGATTAAAACAACTTACTTGTTTCTTTACTAACTATAAGTTACATTAACAACTAATAGGTTGTCAAAGTCATTTTTTTCTGGGTTGCCGAAGCACATCTAGGAGCGACTACTATTAGGAGCGAATTTTTATGAAAACTCCCACTGCTGAAACTGACCTTAGGTCAGACTCGAAGCCTGAACTTAAACAGGATACTAAGCAAGATATTTTGCAGCATCTGTTAAAGCGTGGCGAAGTGACAGCGCAGGATTTAGCCGAAAAGCTAGATATTAGTCCCCAAGCAATTCGTAAGCATCTAAAGGATCTTGAGACTGAAGGCTTGATCTATCACACTTCTGAGCAGATGGGAATGGGGCGACCACAGTTTATCTATGCTCTAACAGCGGCAGGGCGCGATCGCTTTCCCGATAGTTATAACCAATTTGCAGTTAATTTTTTAGATACACTAATCGACACCCTTGGCAAAGATCAAGTTTCAGAAGTTTTGCATAAGCAATGGCAGCGCAAAGCTCAGAGCTACAGGTTAAAGCTCGGTGGCGGTTCGTTAAAGCAAAAATTAGAGAAATTAGCGGAAATTCGCCGCGCTGAGGGCTATGTAACCGAGTGGTTTCCCATTGAAGGGGAGGCAAAAGGTGGGTCGAGCTTTGTTTTTACAGAATATAATTGCGCGATCGCCCATGTTGCTGAGTCATTTCCTAGTGTGTGCGGGCATGAGTTGGAGATGTTTGCCACAGTCTTAGAATGCCCTGTGGAGCGAACTCACTGGATGGTCAATGGTGAACATCGTTGCGGTTATCTGGTCAAGGAAGGTTAAGTTTTAGCTGTTGTCTAGCATTATTCACAAAGCCTATGATGCAATTGACAATAGTTACAAATGTGAGCATTAAATTTCATGACTACTATTCGTAAAGTAATCGGTGATCCTAACGAATTCTGGAGTGAGTTAAGTTGGACAGATCTTTCCAGTGCCGAACAGGAACTTTGGGGGCAGTTGGGCTGGAATGAAGAGAATTGGGATGGAGAACTGGACTTTCCTGAATGGGAAGATCTATCTAGTGAAGATCAAGAATTATGGGGCGTATTGGGCTGGTCACAAGCTAGTTGGGAAGGTGACGACGATATCCCTGCCTCGGCAGAAAAGTTGTGGGAAGAGCTTACCCCTGAAGAGCAAGCTGCTGCCACAAAACTCGGATACGATCAAGATAAATGGGACAGTGACGAGCTGTAAATACGGTACTTTGCGCGTTTTTATAGCCTAATAGCAAATCACAAAATAGTGGCTACACTTCTATGTTTTGCTATTGGTTCAGTATGGGTTTTTAAATAAAGAAATGGCGTAGCCATTTCTTTATTCTTTATATCTCAGTTAGAAGTTTATAGCGGTTCTTATTATGGAACTAGTTTTGGTATTTGCAGCGTTACTTCCTAACTCATGTATTACATCATGTTGATTTCGGGTCTAGAAATTGTTTGAGGATATAGGCGATCGCAAAGCTAAAAGCTTGTTGATTTGGCATCTCGTAAGATTGAATTAGAATTTCTAGATCCTCTACTGTTAATTCTTCTAAGCCCTGTAAAGCTTGATCAATAGCCTCTTCTCTCATGGCAACTAGATTGTCATAGTTGAGATTCAGTGTCTGGATAGTTTCTGAAGCAGCTTTCTTTTTATCAGGATCTTCGGCAGGACGTATTTCTCCAGAACCTGTAAATCGAAAAAAATCAGCGCAATCTAATTGCAGTGGTGAGACTGAAATTGGATTATTGCCTCTTTTACAACCACAATGCTTTAAGCAGTGCAGAACAGTCTCATATTTTTGCTCAGGATCGTATATTTTATAACCCTCTGAGAAGCCACATGATGCTAAAAGATTAGAGAAATCTATTGCCAGAGCTAAATCCTTGGGTTTGTCTGAGTCCTTCTCGTTCTGAGGTTGCAGATGTTCAATATGGCTGATATCTCTAGTGATGCTCATGCCACAATAGCAGCAGGTATAACCCTGCTCTTCTAATAAAGCATCATGTACAATAGGTCTTTCTGGTTTTTGTAATTTACTGTAAGTAGGTTTCCAATTATCATTTTCTTGAGATTTCCAATCAGTGAAAATTTGAGGTTCTTGACCTTTCTTGATATATCTCATCTGCCCAAAACTTCCTTTCGATGAATTAATACATCTGCCCTAGCAAATTCTGGCTCATCAAAGCCTATTTCCTCTTTCAGAGATACTTGTAGCTGTTTTGCTTGAGTTAAATTACCATCATCAATCAGTCTGAATAGATTTAATAAATCATCTTTAATTTTTTGATTCCGTTTGGGAACTCCCATTTCATCTTCGAGAATGCGATTGCTATCTCTGCCATAGGTTCTGACGATTTCCGCAGTAACTCCTGATTCTGTATTAGCAAGTCGATAGATTTTTCCATCTTTGACTTCGCCTAGCACTTGTGGTGAGTGAGTTGTAATTATAAATTGACAGTTAGGGAAAGTTCGCAGTAATGCAGGGATAACCATACGCTGCCATTTAGGGTGCAGATGTAGCTCGATCTCGTCAATTAAAACCACACCACTACCCTGTTCAGGTTTTTCCATCTCAGGATTAGCGATCGCCAATCTTCTCGCTAAATCACCAACCATCGCTAATAAGTTTTTTTCACCATCAGACAACTGATTAATGATTAATTCTTGTCCTTGTTTTTTTAAGGTCATTTCCATGCGAGATCGCTTAACTTGTAAATCAGTAAAACCTGACATAATCGAACTTATAGCATTTCTAACTGACTGTAAACCGCGATCTCGATAATCACGATTTCCATTGCGCCATTCTTCATTTTCTAAATCTTCTGTATTTCTAAACCATACAAACAAATCTTTAAAGTTGATTTTCCCAGCTACAATTGCTTGATCATTTGCAGTTAATTGATTGACTGTATGATTCTCTGAACTTTCTAAATTAATGTCTCGGACTGCGCGATTAGATGAATAGTAGACTGCTAGAGGCAGACTAGCCATTGAGTTAGCTCTAAATTGAGAGTAGACAAATTCATGAAAAGCATCTCCATCAACAAGATTACTTCGATTGTCATAATGCGTAGGATTTGGCATAGCAATCTTAGTATTTTTAGCAAATTCAAGAGGATCATAACCATCAGAAGTAAAGATCTTTCGAGTCAGTACAAGAGATAACTGTATATCTTTTGGCATCCCAATAACTGAGATATCTATTTCGTTTTTTGTTTCACTACATCCATTAGATATATCTTTTTCCGTAAATGCTGGAGGCATAGAACCTTCAAAACTATGGAAAGTCCGAATTTTCCCCATAATATAGGCTAAAAATACAGCACTACAATCAAGAATGCTAGATTTACCTGAGCCATTGTTACCAATCAGAACATTAAGCTGTGGATCAAAATCTAGAGTGAGATCACTGATACCGCGAAATGATTGCATTTTTAATTGTTTGATTCTCATATTTACTTATTGGCGTAATTTATTGCGGAGATAAAGTATAAAATTGTCTATGTAATGCACTAAATAAATTTGAAATTTAATTAACTGATTCCTGCTCAATTAATTTTACTGCATCTGCCAAAATCTCATTGTGATCGCACATTTCCGCTAACTCATCCGCCTCATAGCGTCCTTCAAAAGCCTCGATCGCTGCACTAGCAAGTGCAATATTATAAGCTTCTGCTAAAGTTTCACTAAGTTCTAATTTGCTAAGATAAGTTCCCTTAGCCTTACGACGCTGATTTGCACGCCGAATTTGAGTTGTCGAGTTGTAAATTGAAAGATCCCACGATCGCGTAGAGCGTTTTTCTACCTTTTGCTTGATGAGATGGACTAATAAAATAATACTGTAGCTAAAAATTTTGCTGATTTTATCATCCTTACTCATCTCCGTCATTTCCTCAACCAAAACCATCGCCGCAGGAATATCTCCACAAACTAGCAGTTCTTTTAAAGTTAGTAATTCTTCCATAAATACGTTGCCTCATTCATAAAGTATTAACGAATCAAGAATTTGAATTTCTACTAAATCTAATCTGGAAACTTTCTCGCTGAATACAATATTCGCAAAATATCGACAAAACTTCCATTAACTCGATAGACGATGAAATAGGGATTGACCACAATTTCTCTTGTCTCCTTTACTCGCCCAACACGTCCCATTTCTGGAAAAGTTTCCAATTGCTTTACAGCGCTGCGAATCTTGATTACCAATTTTAAAGCAGCATCAGGATTGTCTCTAGCAATATATTCATGAATCACTTCTAGATTATATAGAGCTTTGCGTAACCACCTAACCTTCATTAAAGCGCCCAAACACATTATCTACATCTTCATCACTGGCAAAATCTTCAGCATCCGCCTCAGCGATCGCCAAATTGATTTCCGCAATCTGCCACTTATAAATTTCGATATAGTTCTTGATCGCCTCATTCAAAAGGTAAGAGCGATCGCGATCTAGTTCCTTAGCGATCTCATCTAACGCTTCCCGCTTTGTGCGATCGAGCCGAAAGGTAATCGTTTCTTTAGCTACTGGCATCGTATTATCAAGTAATGCGTTGTAATACAATATATTATACCGCAAGGATTCAAAAAATGAACCCATCAAACTTGTAACCTACACATAACAAGTCATAGGCTAATATGATAAAAAATTATTAGTTGCTTTTATAGGGATACAAAAAGATGAATGTATCAATTTCCTTAGACTTTTCCCAACTGAAATCAGTAGTCTCGCAATGTAATTTAGAGGAAAAATTAGAACTATTGAAATTATTAGAAAAAGAAACATTTTCAGTAAGATTTAAAAAGTTTTTGAACTCAGTGCAAACTGATGAGTTAAGTTTAGAGGATATTACTAACGAAGTTGAAGCTGTCAGAATGACAAATTATCATGCAAGGTAATCCACTTCGTGTTGTTATTGACACTAATATTTGGATCAGCTTTCTCATTGGTAAATCACTTTCAGGATTGAGCGAAGCCATTATTAATGGTCAAGTATTAATTCTATTTAGCGAAGACTTATTTTGTGAGTTAATTGAAGTCTTAAGACGACCAAAATTTAAGAAATATTTTTCGGAAACCGCTGTTGAGTGTCTAGTGGCACTTCTTTACGAAAAAGTTGAATTGATTGAAATCACTATGCGTTTTGAAGATTGCCGAGATGAAAAAGATAATTTTCTGTTGGATTTAGCTGTATCAGGTCATGCAAACTATCTAGTCGCAGGCGATGCAGATTTGTTAATATTAAACCCATTTCAAGGGGTAGAAATTATTTCATACAATGACTTTCAGCATCAAATTTTAAAGTAATAGATCTGATGCGCCACAGTACTGTAACGCATCAGAACACAGGTTAGACAACTACAAAATTCACCAACTTACCTACAACTGCAATCACCTTCTTAATCTCCTTACCTTCAAGATACTTCTGCGCGGCACTTGAACTACGCGCATAGTCCTCTAGGGCTTGCTTGTCATTGCTGGCGCTAGATGGCACTTGGAGACTGCCGCGCACCTTGCCATTGATTTGAATTACGAGGGTAATCTCATCAACGGTGAGCGCATCGGGATCATGGGTAAGCCAAGGCTGCAAATGAATCGAGCCTTCATTGCCAATCAATGACCAGAGTTCTTCAGCGATGTGCGGTGCAAAGGGAGCAAGCAAAGTTAAGAGAGTTTCGATACCTTCTAAGAAAGTAGTAGAACTCCTATCTTCAGCATCTTGCAAAGCATTGCTCAACTTCATCATTTCCGAAATCGCGGTATTGAGTTGGTATCCTCCATCAAAATCTTCAGAGACTTCCTTAATGGCAATGTGAATTGCTCGGCGGAGATTCTTATCAACTTTCTTAGAAATACCATTCTGCTTAGTTTCGGCAAAACTAGACACCAAACGCCATACCCGATTTAAGAAGCGTTGCTGACCTTCGACATCGGCATCTTCCCATTCCAAATCCTTTTCAGGAGGAGCTTTAAAGAGCGTAAACATCCGCAAAGTATCGACTCCATACTTTGCGATCGCCACTTCAGGAGATACACCATTGCCCTTAGATTTGGACATCGTGGCATAGAGCGCTTGTAGAGGTTCGCCAGTTTTCGGATCTTTAGGATCTTTGGGATCGACTAAAGCCGAAGGAATCCATTTGTCCTTACCGCTTTTGTTAGGGTTCATGTAGGTCAAGCCCTGTACCATGCCCTGAGTTAGCAATTTTTTAAATGGTTCATCGAAAGTGAGTAAGCCGCGATCGCGCAAAACTTTGGTCATAAACCGTGAATAGAGTAAGTGCAAAATCGCGTGTTCGACACCACCGACATATTGATCGACGGGCATCCAGTTATTGATAGCATTGCGATCGCCTATTTCTTGATCATTCTTGGCATCGGCAAACCGCAAGAAATACCAAGAGGAATCGATAAAGGTATCCATCGTGTCGGTTTCCCGCTTTGCCGCCGTGCCGCATTTAGGACAATCCACATTTATCCAAGAATCCTTCTGAGCGAGAGGCGAAGCTCCGCGTCCTGTGAGTTCTACATCTTCAGGCAGGATTACGGGTAAATCAGCATGGGGAACAGGAACAATGCCGCAGTTTGGACAATGGATGACGGGAATTGGACAACCCCAATATCTTTGGCGCGAAATCAACCAATCACGCAAGCGATAGGTGATTTTGGCGGTTCCCCATTGATTCTTTTCTGCGAGTTCCACAATCTTAGTTTTCGCAGTTACGGAATTTAAGCCGTCAAACTCTCCCGAATTGACCATAATTCCTGCTTCCGTATAAGCAGAATTGAGCGCTTCATCCGTTGCATTAGGTGGATTAATTACAGTTTGAATGGGAAGATCGTATTGCTTCGCAAAGGCGAAATCGCGAACATCATGGGCGGGAACTCCCATAACAGCGCCTGTTCCATATTCAAATAGGACATAATCGGCAATCCAGATGGGAACTTCTTTACCTGTGAATGGATTAACCACACTTGCACCGATCGCAACGCCACGTTTGGGGCGATCGTCGGAAGTGCGATCGATTTCACTGAGATTTTTGACTTCTTGAATGAATGCTTCAACAGCTTCTTTTTGAGTAGCAGTAGTCAAAGTCTCGACTAGGGGATGCTCAGGGGCAAGCACGACATAACTCACACCATAGACGGTATCAGGACGGGTGGTGAAAACTGTGATTTTTTCGTCACTGTCAACAATGGGGAAACTTAGCTCTGCGCCTGTCGATTTACCAATCCAGTTGGCTTGCATGATCTTGACGCTAGAGGGCCAGTCATTGAGCTTGTCCAAATCTTGCAAAAGTTGTTCGGCATAGTCGGTGATTTTCAAGAACCATTGTCGCAATTTGCGCTTTTCGACAATCGCCCCCGATCGCCAAGATCTACCTTCACTGTCCACTTGCTCATTGGCAATTACGGTCTGATCGATTGGATCCCAATTAACCTTTGCCTCTTTTTGATAAGCCAAACCCGCTTCCAAAAATTGCAAAAAGATCCATTGTGTCCACTTGTAATAGTCAGGCGAACAGGTGGCTAACTCGCGATCCCAGTCGTAGGACAAGCCCACTTGCTGAAGCTGCGATCGCATATTATCGATATTTGCATAAGTCCATTTGGCAGGATGCGTATTGCGATCGATCGCTGCATTTTCCGCAGGCAACCCGAAGGCATCCCAGCCCATGGGGTGCAGTACTTGATAGCCCTGCATTCTTTTGTAACGGGCAATTACATCGGTAATCGTGTAATTACGGACATGACCCATATGCAGATCTCCCGATGGGTAGGGAAACATTGACAGCGCATAGAATTTCTTTTTGTCTGCACTAATTGCATCGTTGCTTACTTTGTCAAGTTGTTTCTCTGCCCAAACTTTTTGCCATTTGGGTTCGATCTGCTGGGGATTATATTTAATGTCCATTACTTATCAATTTGTATGGGAATACGAAGGTAATCTGGGCGTTGCGCGGATCACTTTTGTACTTAATAATACTAAACATTAAGTCTGATCTGACTGTAAAATTAAGTATTTATGAAAGCACCTGAGCATCCAGAAAATGAAAATATTAGAATTGCATCCCTACATTCGCTAAAGATCCTTGATACGAAGCCAGAAGAGCGCTTTGATCGCTTAACTCGACTTGCTAAGCGCTTATTTGATGTACCGATCGCGATGGTTAACTTAGTTGATACAAATCGCCTCTGGTTCAAGTCTTCTCAAGGAGTCGAAGGGACTGAATGTCCTAGAGAATTAGGATTCTGTGGTCATGCAATTTTGGGTGATGATATTTTTGTGATTCCTGATGCACTGCTCGATCCTCGTTTTTGTGACAACCCTTTTGTGATAGGCGAGCCTAATGTGCGTTTTTATGCTGGAGTACCGCTCACTCTCAGCAATGGTTGTAAGGTTGGCACACTCTGTTTAGTGGATCAAGTTCCGCGTACATTTAGCGAAGAAGATAAAGAACTACTGCGCGATCTTGGGCAAATGGTGGAGCAGGAACTGACGGCTGTCCAAATGGCAACCATTGATGAACTGACCCAAATTTCTAATCGCAGAGGATTTATATCTTTATCCACTCATGCCCTAAATCTTTGCAGACGACTAGAAAAGCCAGCCTCGCTATTTTTCTTCGATCTAGATTTATTCAAAGAGATTAATGATCGCTATGGTCATGCTGAAGGCGATCGCGCCTTAATTAGTTTCAGCAAAATATTAAAAGAATCTTTTCGGGATTCCGATGTGATTGGTCGTTTGGGTGGCGATGAGTTTGTCGCCTTATTGACCAATGCTGATCACCATGAAAGCAGATTAATTTTGAGCCGTCTTGAGCAAATCAGAACAGACTTTAACAAAACTATTACTCGTGGCTACGCTATTCTCTGTAGTGTTGGCACAGTTGAGTTTGATCCCAATCGTCATCAGTCAATCGAAGATCTTTTAGAAGATGGCGATCGCTTAATGTATGCCCAAAAGAAAGCCAAACGCGCAAAGTCCTTACAATAATTACAAGAGATAAAATCCACCACGATTCAGGTGAAATACGATGACAACCCAATTGGTTACGCCCAGTTTTACGAGCAACATCCATAGGTTCACCGTGCAGCAATACCATCTCATGCACGAAGCAGGCGTGTTTGCGGTCGGCGATCGCTATGAATTAATTAATGGAGAAATCAGAGAACTGTCGCCTATTGGCATCAAGCACGCAGTTTGCGTGGCAAAAACAGCAAGATTGTTTCAAATCAAATTAGGAGATCAGGTATTTGTCTGGGTGCAAAATCCCATTATCCTTAGAAATCATTCAGAACCTCAGCCAGATCTTGCCATTCTCAAATGGCGCGATGATTTTTATGCTGAGGCTTTGCCAACACCAAACGATATTTTATTAGTTATCGAAGTTGCTGATAGCACGATCGCCTATGACCGCGATGTGAAAATGCCTCTATACGCTGCCAATGGTATTCCTGAAATGTGGCTCTTTGATCTAAATCAACAAATTATTGAAGGCTATACACAACCTTCGTCATCGGGTTATAAGCGAATGCAGCGTTATGAACAAGGTGATACTTTATCACTTCTTGCTTTTCCTGAAGTGATTTTTAATTGGGAATTTCTATTTTAAAAACTTTAGAAATTACGTAAAAACTTCTGAAAAGTTATATTTTGTCGTAAAGGCAATTCATGAATTACCCTTATGATGTGTCCCATTGCGTAATACCAATGAAATAAAATCCAGTATTTCTTTATTTGTTATGAGCCCTAACTTGTTAAAGCTGAAGCTACTTAAGTAGCTTCAGCTTTGGCGAGATACATTTTGTCTAGCCATTCAATCAGACTATCCAATTGCTTATCATGGGAAAGCATACCCAAGCCACGAACTGTGACATTGCCTTGACTATAAACAAAGCGCGATCGCAAATGGCTCGGTAATTGCTCGTGTAAGAGTTTCCATGCTGGCTCTTCCATCTTTGACTCTAAGACAATGTTCTGCTTACCTTCTGGCTTAATTCTGGAAAAGCCAATCCGTTTCGCAATTAACTTTAATTCCATTACCTTCAGAAGTTGCAGAGCAGGAGCAGGCACATTGCCATAGCAATCAGTCCAATCTTCGATAATTTGAGATAGCTCTCGGCGTGAGTTGACCGATGATACGGCGCGGTAAGCACTCATTTTGCGATCGCCATCGGGAATATATTCAGCAGGAATAAAAGCGGTGATCGGCAAATCGATCTGAGTATCATCAACTTCAGGTATTGCTGAGCCGCGAATCTCGGCGATCGCCTCCTGCAACATCTCCATATACAGGTCAAAGCCAATTGTATTGATTTGTCCCGACTGCTCTGATCCCAAAATATTACCTACACCCCGAATTTCCATGTCCCGCATTGCTAGCTGATAGCCAGAGCCAAGATGGGTAAATTCTTGAATAGCTTTCAGTCGCCGTCTTGCCACATCGGACAATTCCCCTTTCTCTTGATAAAAGAGCCATGCGTGAGCTTGGATACCTGCACGACCAACTCGACCGCGCAATTGATAGAGCTGTGACAGACCAAATCTTTGGGCATCTTCGATAATGATCGTATTAACGCGAGGAATGTCTAACCCCGACTCAATAATCGTGGTGCAGATCATCATGTCTGACTCACCACTACTAAAGCTGAGCATGGTTGACTCTAGCTCTGATTCGGGCATCTGCCCATGGGCGATCGCCATACGAACAGATGGCAGCATTTCATGTATCCTTGCCGAGACTTCCTCAATATCATCAATGCGAGAAACTACATAAAATATCTGCCCACCGCGATCGAGTTCTTGACGAATTGCCGCCCTTACTAACTCGGAATTGTAACGAGAGAGGTGAGTCATAATTGATCGTCGTGACGGTGGCGGCGTAGTAATCAAACTCATTTCCCTGACCCCAGACATCGCCATGTAGAGCGTTCTGGGTATTGGGGTCGCAGATAGGGTTAGGACATCCACCTCTGTTTTCATGGTTTTGATTTTTTCTTTTTGCGCCACCCCAAAGCGCTGTTCTTCATCTATTACTAACAGACCCAAATCTTTAAATTCCACATCCTTTGCTAAAAGCTGATGGGTTCCCACCACAATATCCAATTCACCAGTTCCCAGCTTTTTGATAATTTCCTTCTTTTCGGCATTACTTTTAAAACGATTTAACAGCGCAATATTCACAGGATAGGCAGCATAACGTTCCTGCAAGGTATGGTAATGCTGTTGCGCCAAAATTGTTGTCGGCACTAACAAAGCTGCTTGTTTTCCTGAAGTTACTGCTTTAAAAATGGTGCGAATGGCAACTTCCGTTTTCCCAAAACCCACGTCACCGCAGACGAGGCGATCCATGGGACGACTGCTTTCCATGTCCTGCTTCACATCTTGAGTTGCCTTGAGTTGATCGGGAGTCGCCTGATAGGGAAAGGAGTCTTCAATTTCCTGCTGCCATGGATTATCAGGCGGAAAGGAATAACCAACCTGTTGCGATCGCTTGGCATAGAGTTCCAACAGGTCAAAGGCAATCTTTTTAACTGCTTTTTTGGCTTTTGCTGTGGCGCTTGCCCAAGCCTTCCCAGTCATTTTATGAAGATCTGGTTTCCCTTCACCCATGGCGCGGTAACGCGACAAGATTGACATTTGATCAACGACTACGCGCAACAGTCCATCGGCATATTTGAGAACTAAATACTCACGGGTTTCATTATTTACAGTTAACTTCTCTAACTTCAGAAATTGACCTACACCATGATTTTTATGAACAACGAAATCTCCTGGAGAGAGTTTATTGAGATCGACTTGCTTTGATACGGCGCGGCGGCGCTTGCGGACGTAATTTGGTGTACCAAGGGCGTGTTGTCCAAAAAATTCGCGATCGCTAATCACGGCAATGCGATAGGTGGGCAAGACAAACCCCTGAATTTCCGCAATACCTGAATATTTCAGGGCTACAGCAATGCGTAAGTTGTGTGTTTTATCAATCGCGGGGTAATCGCGAACATTGGGGATAAATTGCGCTGGGCAATCATGTTCTTGCAACAGAGCCACAGTGCGCGATGGCTGTGCGGAAACTAGGATAATTTTGTACTTTTGTTCACGATATTCGCGAATAGTTTGGGCGATTTTGCCAAATTGATGAGGAATCACAGGCACAGATCGACTCGCCATATTTACACCACGATTCTCTTCGGCTAGCTCTAGTAAATCAAGAAGATCAAATTTTTTGATTGCTTCTAAGCACTCCTCAAAAGAACGGTGCAGTTTAGTCTTAGTGGTTAATCCTAGGGGAAGCGATGCGATCGCAAAGCTTTGTTCTGCCGATTTATACCAGCGATCGCTATGGGCTTGGCATTGGTCGATTTCGTCAATTACGAGAACACAGCGATCAGGACTTGGCAAGTAATCTAATAAAGAAGCCGTTGAGTGAGGATGCACTGCCCATCCTGTAAAACTAAATTCATCTTCTGCCTCAGAATTAGCAGATAATCCGCCTAAAATATGACTGTAACTAATGGGAGTCAGCAATACGGAAGCGATACTATCTAGGGGTCTCTGAGTCGAAGGTTCAAATTCGCGAATTCGTTCTATCTCATCACCAAACCAGTCGATCCGCACTGGCATCTCACTAGACACAGGAAAGATATCGATAATATCGCCACGGCGCGCCCATTGTCCTTCAGTTTCAACGGTCGTAGTATGCTCGTAACCCATCATCGCCAGATGCTCAGCCATACTCCGCAGTGAGATTTCCTTACCAACATTGAGAGAAATACAATATTCTCTCAGAGATTCTGGACTAGGAAGGTGTGGTTGGAGAGCGCGATCCGTTGCTACGATCGCTATTTTCTTTAACGAATCCTGATCAAGATTTACGAGATCCGAGAGAACCTGCATCTGTCCCCAAACAATCTCTGACTCAGGCGCATAGGACTCATAGGGAATCACATCCGATGTGGGGTAAAAATGAACAGTCTGCCATCCCATCATTTCTAGTTGTACTGACCAACGCCCTGCTTCTTCGATAGTGGCGGCAATTACAACCATAAGTCGATCCTGCTTCTGGCTCAATACAGAGCTAACAATCCCTTTGCCAACTCGAGATAGCCCTGAAAGTGTCAGTTGATGCGATCGCGTCAATTTACTTTCAAGTTCATCGCTAAGTGGCGATCGAATCAATGAACGAATTACAGAAGAAAATGGCATAGTCTAGGGGAGAAATCAAGGTCGAATTTGGGCTGGAAAGCAGTTTGCTGGCTTTTACAGGGATCTTAACTCATCCAATGATAGCCCAGTCATCTCAGAGATCGTTTGTTCGTCCACTATACCCAACATCTTTCTAGCTATTTCATAGGCTTTTTGCTTAGCCCCTTCTTGCAATCCTTCTTCTAAACCTTGACGAATCCCTTTCGTGATTACGCCCCTTTGATCTTGGATAAAAATTTCACTTTTCTCCTGATCCTCTTAATTCCTTATTTAATTGCCTAGGCACAATTAAATATAAAACCCTGAGACCTTTGGCGCACGCGCAGCGTGCGCCAAAGGTCTCAGGGTTTTAATCATGTCCAGTTACTTACTATGGGCTGAAATTTGTTTGGTGCGATTCTGCAAATAAAAGGCGATCGCTATGTTGATCCACTTAAAAAAGAAATAGAAGCTGGAGAAAATGATAAAAAATAAAATCGTGCCAAAGAAGAAATTAGGGCGTTCTAGGTTATTGATAGCTTCTTTGATTACAAATCGAGGTTGCGTGAATACATCCCAGCTATTGAGTCGATTGAACCGTCCCCAATAGACTGCGATCGCGCAAATAAATGTAATTACTATTTCCATCCAAATTGGATTTTTAATGAGCTTAATCTTTGTTAAGTAATTACCAAGATTCATCATTGACATGACATAGCATTGAAAGCCTGCCAGCAAAAAGACAAGATATTGAGGGATTAGAACAAAAATTATGCCATTGCTGGAAATGTCTAAAGCTCGCGAATCATCTACAAAATGAATAATATCGGTGATGATGTAGGGAGCATTAGGTAAAAACAGGATAAATAGCCCTAGTCCCATCCACCAAAATGGATTTCTGGACAATCGCCTTGGCGATCGCTCAGCAAATAAAATATAACTAAGCGCCATTGGAATAATCGCTAAAAAAAGATTCCAACTCATCCATCGAAAATTACCTAAAAAATGTGCAACTGCCTCTGTCATGCTTTTTATACTGAATAATTTGCTTGCTACAGCGCTTTGCGCTTCTAAAAACCTCTCAGAGCTTGAGGCTGGCGTAGCCAGCCTCAAGCTCTTGTACTACATCAAGATGAAATCCTATGAACAATAGTTTCCCAATCTCGCAAGAATGGTTAGTGGCGATCGCTTTAAATACAATTTTAGGGGCGATCGCTTTGCTATTGCCGCGCAAAGTTTTGACTACTGCTGGGATTTATCACGCTTGGGCTTTAGGGAGCATTATTTGGGGCTGTCTTGGCTGGCAAGGATATTTGGTGATTTTAAGCTATTTGATTGTCGGTTCGGGAGTAACGCGGATTGGCAAAGAGATTAAAGAAGCTAAAGGGATTGCCGAAAAGCGAGATGGGGCAAGAGGCCCTGAAAATCTATGGGGTTCCGCAGCTACAGGAGCTATTTGTGCAGTCGGACAAGCGATCGCGCCGAATCCTCTCTGGTTAATTGGCTATGTGGCAAGTCTCAGCACTAAACTCGCTGACACCACCGCCAGCGAAATTGGAAAAGCCTATGGCAAAACCACCTTCTTGATCACTACGTTTAAGCCTGTTCCCGCAGGAACAGAGGGAGCTGTTAGCCTCGAAGGTACGCTGGGTGGTGTGCTTGGGTCATTAATTATGGCGGTGATGGGTTGGGGCGTGGTATTACTAGATAGCCCTTGGCAAATACTTTGGTGCGCGATCGCGGCTTTTATCGCGACTAATATCGAAAGCCTGATTGGTGCAACTCTACAAGAAAAATATGATTGGTTAACCAATGAATTGGTTAATGGTGTTAACACAACGATTGGCGCTGCGATCGCCATGCTTATTTATTTCTATGTTTAATACCAAATGAATAAATGGCTGCGCCATTTATTCATCGAAAAAAGCAAAAGCGGTCAAAAGAGTTGCGAAGCAACTCTTTTGACCGCTTTTGCTTAAGCAACGCTTGCCTTGCTCAATTAATAATCGAAGTCTCCACCAGCGCCCATTGCGCCACCGCCACTAGCAGCCTTATCTTCAGGCTTATCAACCACGATACATTCGGTGGTCAAGATCATGCCAGCGATCGAAGCTGCGTTTTGCAATGCGGAACGAGTTACCTTCGCAGGGTCAACAATACCAGCCGCAAACATATCTTCAAACTCACCAGTTGAAGCATTGAAGCCGATGTTGAAGTCCTTCTCGCGAATATTTTCAGCGATCACAGCACCGTTAAAGCCAGCATTTTGAGCAATGCGCTTAACAGGAGCTGACAGAGCCTTGGATACGATGATTGCTCCAGTCAACTCTTCACCAGTGAGGTTAGCAGTTGCCCATGTATGTAGCTCAGGAGCCAAATGGGTGAGGGTTGTACCACCACCAGGAACGATACCTTCTTCGACAGCCGCCTTAGTTGCGTTAATCGCATCTTCTAAACGCAGCTTACGATCCTTCATTTCGGTTTCAGTTGCCGCGCCGACCTTGATTACGGCTACGCCACCAGATAGCTTAGCAAGACGCTCTTGCAGCTTTTCCTTGTCATAGGAAGATTCGGTTTCTTCGATTTGACGGCGGATTTGCTCAACGCGAGTCTTGACTGCTTCTTCGTTACCATCAGCGACAATCGTGGTGCTGTCCTTGGTGATGATCACGCGGCGAGCCTTACCGAGTTGGTCGAGCTTGACGGCATCAAGGCGTAAGCCTGCATCTTCGGTGATGACTTGTGCGCCTGTGAGAGTTGCCAAGTCTTCGAGCATTGCCTTACGGCGATCGCCAAATCCAGGAGCCTTAATTGCCGCAACATTGAGAACGCCACGAAGACGGTTCACAACTAGGGTAGCAAGTGCTTCTTTCTCGATATCTTCAGCAATGATGATCAAAGGACGACCCGAACGAGCAACTTGCTCAAGGACTGGTACGAGTTCTTGTACGAGCGCGATCTTCTTATCGGTGATTAGCAGCAATGGCTCTTCAAAGGAAGCTTCCATGCGCTCAGCATCGGTTACAAAGTAAGGAGAGATATAGCCCTTATCAAAGCGCATACCTTCAGTAACTTCTAGTTCAGTTACCATCGACTTACCTTCTTCAAGGGAAATCACACCTTCGCGACCAACCTTGTCCATCGCTTGGGCAATCATTGCGCCAACTTCTTCATCGTTGCCAGAGGAAATGGTTCCGACTTGAGCGATCGCCTTAGAATCTTCAATAGGCTTAGCATGCTCCTTGATCTTAGCAACTAAGAAAGTGGTTGCCTTGTCAATACCGCGCTTAAGAGCGATCGAATTAGCGCCCGCTGCCACATTACGCAAGCCTTCCTTGACAATTGCGTGTGCCAAGACAGTAGCTGTGGTGGTTCCATCACCAGCAGCGTCATTAGTTTTAGAGGCAGCCTGACGGATCAGAGCCACACCTGTATTTTCGACATTATCTTCTAATTCGATTTCCTTGGCGATGGTGACACCATCATTAACGATTTGAGGAGAACCAAATTTCTTTTCAAGAACTACGTTACGTCCTTTAGGTCCAAGGGTTACGGCTACGGCTTCAGCCAAGATGTCCATACCACGCTCAAGGGCGCGACGTGCATCTTCGTTATAAATAATCTTCTTTGCCATGATGTTTTTTATTTGGTAATGGTTAATTGACTAGAAAAAAATTTGGTTATTGGTAATTGGTGATTGGAACTCGACCTCATTTGCCGATTACCAATTACCGATTACCAATCACCAGTGATTAGGAAACAATCGCTAAAATATCTTTTTCAGCTAGTAAGACATACTCATCAGAGCCGAGCTTGATGTCTGTGCCAGCGTACTTGGAGTAAAGAACTTTGTCGCCAACTTTGACTTCGAGGGCTTGGCGCTCACCTTTATCGTCTAGCTTGCCAGGTCCTACTGCGGCAATTTCTCCGACTTGGGGTTTTTCTTTTGCAGTTTCAGGTAAGAAAATACCACCTGCGGTTTTTTCTTCCTTAGCACTTACTTTGATAAATACGCGATCAGCTAAAGGCTTTACGGTAGTTACGTTTAATGTTGTTGTTGCCATTTTAATTCACTCAGTTAACTAGCATTTTGGGCTTTGTATAGAGTGTTTTAGCACTCTAGGTGACTGAGTGCTAATTTAACCGAAAGGGTTGCAAGGGCTATAGTGTGGTTTACCGAACTCAAAAGAGTGACGACTACACGGAGCATAGTCGTCACTCTTTTGAGTTTGGTTGAGTGCAAAGTGCTGCAATATCATCGTGAAGGGCTATGGGCTGAAAGTTTTACGTAAGTTAATATGACAATGTTTAGTACATCCCTTGGCGCTTACTGAGCAATTTATTTAGATTATTTAGAAGCGCTGCAAAGCCACACTTCTAAATAAGTAGCTAGTCATAAGTAAACTAAAAACCGAAGATGCTGTTCCGCCCGCGTAGCGGGCGGAACAGCATCTGGGTTTAGGGTTTAATTAAGTTGAGCTACTTAATCTAAATAAATTGTTGTAATTGGCTACCCCTTCACACCATTATTTAGCGAGATACCATGGTAACTTTACTAGCCCTAGTCAAGCCATATAATGTGGCTAACTATTTTCAAGAGATTAACTTGCGAAAGATATTCCATATTAGTGCGATGGTTTCGATATCGCTAATGCTTAGCAATTGCTCTACATCTAATTCTGCATCTACACCTGCACCTGCGATCGCTGATGTCACAGTTCAAGCAACATCAGTTAGTGATAATGGTCAAGATATCCCAGTTAATTTTCAGAAAGTTGAGGTTGTGAAGGGGCTAGAGCGACCTTGGGCTATGACTTGGCTCCCAGATCAGACTATGTTGATTACAGAACGGGTGGGTAGGGTACAAATGCTGCAAAATGGAAAATTGCAGCAGGTTCCACTTAATCTTCCTAATCTATTTGTATCGGGGCAGGCAGGGCTAATGGATATTGCCCTGCATCCTAAGTTTTCTGAAAATAAATTAGTCTACTTTACCTATGCGTCAGGGGATGCTCAAGCTAATCGCACTAGCATTTTAAGAGCAAAATTTGATGGTAAATCTTTTAATGATCCAAAGGTGATTTTGGAAGTAAAACCAGACAAATCTGGCAATCAGCACTTCGGTTCACGGATTGCTTGGCTGCCTGATAACACGATGTTGATCGCGATCGGTGATGGTGGCAATCCTCCCTTAGAACTGGATGGGGAACTAATTCGCGTCCAAGCCCAAAAGCTAGATAGTCACCTCGGTAAAATCTTGCGAATCAATGATGATGGCTCTATTCCTAAGGACAATCCTTTTGTAAATACTGCCAACGCTAATCCTGCGGTTTGGAGCTATGGACATCGTAATATTCAGGGGCTATTTGCCGATCGCAAATCTGGTCAAATCTGGGCGACAGAACATGGGGCGCGAGGCGGCGACGAGCTAAATTTGGTAGAAGCTGGAAAAAACTATGGATGGCCAGTTGTCAGCTATAGCCAAGAATACTTTGGTGGTGATGTCTCTAGTCTTAAAAATCGTGAGGATATTCCTGAGCCAAAGGTGGTTTGGACTCCAGCGATCGCACCTTCGGGGTTGATGGTGTACCAAGGCGATCGCTTCCCTAGTTGGCAGGGTAGTGTGTTTGCGGGAGGTCTAGTTTCCAGAGATGTGGTGCGGATTAAAGTCAAAAATAATCAAGCAAAGATTCATGAGTCTATTCCTATTGGACAGAGAGTGAGGGATGTGCGTGAAGGGCTGGATGGATTAATTTATGTCTTGACTGATGAGCAGAATGGACAGCTAATCCGCATTGAGCCTCAAAAATAATTGGGCTTCGACACTTCGACAAGTCTTACAGTGAGATTATCGAACGGCTTGGTAAACCAAGATGCGAGTAGCGACTACACTTGTTGGAGCCATAACCAGAAGGCTACAAGTCTATCCATGTAAGGCTCCCGAATTTCCCATGTCAATTAATTCTCAATTAACAAGCTCATAACACTTCCCATCTGTTAATGCCATTAGTTCGGTATCTGTCCAGATCTTTTTAGTTGTTGTTGCAGGTGAAAGTGCGATCGGGGATATATAAAACTCCTGATTGCTTAGACTGGGTTAATTAAATTTTGAGCGAATTTCGCTAGTCATAAAGGAAGATAGTAGATCTGTCCTTCCAATTCTCCTTCGAGACTACAATCCAAGATGAATAAAAGATCTTCAATTACTCGCCCAATAGGAGCATCAAAAGTGACTTCAATAACTCCTGTCATGGTTTGACTTGCTGCCATGCGCTCATAGGCATAGCGCGTTATGGTAGCAACATCATGACTTAAAAGTACACGATTTTCTTGAGCTGCCCACTCTAGTACAGTTGGATCATCCTTTCCTGCTAAGCCAACATCTCGAACACGAACTATGTCAACATCTGGCTTACGGCGTAATAAACCTCTGATAATTGTGTTATCAAAGTTTTCATCAGCTAGAAACTTCATGAAGCTTGCTCTACCTGACGCGCAATTAATCTGTCGCGCAATCCTTGAGGATCAAATTTTGCCTCGTTCGTTTTGCGGATTGTTTGTGCTTGATTTTGCCTTTGATATAAATATGTTTCAACCTCTTGCTGATGATTGAGGTAAAAGCTAATGGTGGTATAAACATCGGCTAGTTTCAGGGATGGATAACGATAAACAATTTCTTCAGCCGTTGCCCCATTCTGAAAAGTTTTGATGACTATATCGAGGGTGACACGGGTTTTGCCAACGCGCACTACGCCATCAATGTCGGTTTTGAGTGGAACTGGTTCAGCAGTAACTACTAACGTCATAACTTTCTAAGACTTACTATTATTCATAATACTGGCAAGATTGCTATCAAGTAATTTAGCCTAATTTTTCTCAGAGGTCGCTACAATGAATAGAAAATTAGGTCTAGTGGTTTAAATCAGCTATGCACATAGAAAAGTTGCGGATGCAAAACTTTAGAGGATTCAAAGATGTCACTATAGATTTTCCATCAAATCTTGCGGTTTTTATCGGCGTGAACGGCTCTGGGAAATCAAGCATTATTGATTGTTTAGACAACTTATTGTTTGAGCTAATTCGTCCATTATTGCGCGTTACTAGAAATACAAAGAGTTCTAGCGCTTGGAGTATTATGGATAGCTTTGGGGAAAATGATATTTCTAATGGTTCTCTGGAAACTATCAATGAATTAATATTTTCATATTCAGAATTTAGTCAAGAATTTTCTAGAGATATTAAGTTACTACATTGTTTTGCCTATCCTTCAAGCAGTGAAGAACCTCGACGTGATTCTGAACGTAGCAAACTTGATGATGTCCAAACATTCAAACAATTTATCAACGATCAAATAAGTAGTATTCCTAATAAGAGTATTCCACTTATTGCTTGCTACTCTACAAAAAGAGCAGTTACATATTACAGGCTTTCAGGTGGAGATCCCTTGTCTCCAAATGTTGCTAAGCTATCGCAAGTTAATTGTTATACAGATGCTACAAATCAGTACAAGATTGATTTTGAAACATTTTTCTTGTGGTTTAAGCATAATGAAGACCTAGAACAGGAATTGAAATTAGATGGTGATCTAAATTATCAGGACTATCAATTAAACCTAGTTAGAAAAGCAATTGTATCAATATTACCTGACTATACAGATCTCAAGGTAAGGCGATCGCGTATGCAGATTGTCCTAAAAAAGCAAGATCATGAACTAGTGCTTAATCAGCTTTCTGATGGGGAGAAAAACTTGTTGGTAATGGTTGCGGATATTGCGAGAAGATTGGCGATCGCAAATCCAGATCCTGCAAAAAATGCATTAGAAGGCGAAGGAATTATTCTAATTGATGAAATAGAATTACATTTGCATCCTCAGTGGCAACGCGATATTATTCCACGTTTAACAAGCACTTTCCCAAACTGTCAGTTTATTGTGACAACGCACTCCCCTCAAGTTCTTAGTAACGTAAAAAAAGAAAATGTATTTATTGTTGAAGACTTCCAAGTTTATCCTGCTGATGCTTGTACGTTTGGACGTGATAGCAACTCAATTTTGTCTGAATTAATGGGGGTTAGTGAAAGACCTATAGAAATTCAAAATAAACTAACAGAATGTTTATATAAAATTGATGATGGACAAATTGAAGAAGCCAAAGTATTAATTCGTGAATTGTCTGACTTACTAGGACATAATGACTCGGAGATTGTTAAAGCAAATACTCTGATTAGTTTTCTATCTAAGGTGAAATGAAAAAGATCATCAAACAATCAGAGCCAAGATCTCTTGTAAAGCATAGGTCGCAAGCTAATGCTAACTATGACAACTATCCTGATAAAGATGATCTACGAAAATCATTACTAAAAGAGCAAGGATATATTTGTTGCTACTGTATGAGCCGCATCAAATTAGATGAGATGAAGATAGAACATTGGCAATCTCAAACTAAATACTCATCTCGACAACTTGACTACAAAAATTTGCTGGGTGCTTGTATGGGCAATCAAGGAGCGCGTCCTCAAAATCAACATTGTGACACTAGAAAAGGAGATAGTGAAATTACTATCAGTCCGATTGAGGGTGACAAAAATTGTGAAAATCTAATCAAGTATCGTCCTGACGGTAAAATTTACTCCGATGATGTATCTATAAATCACGATTTGAATGAAACTTTAAATCTAAATCTTGGCTTTCTGAAGAAAAATCGCAAAGATGCCCTTGATGTCGTGATTCGGAAACTTGATGAGAAATTTTCAAACAAAACTTGGGCTAAAATCACCGTGCAAAGAGAAATAGACAAGTTGAATACAAAAGACGAGAATGGATTTTACGATGCGTATTGCCAGTTTATAGTTTCATACCTGAAATCCAAGTTATAGCGATCGCCGAAAAGCTATAATCAACCGCAAGTCTATAAATTTTTGTAAATATGTCGTCTCCAACCCCTGACGTACCAGCGAGCGAGTCTCGCGATGCTCGTACCCGCCAAATGCTTGGAATGAAAGGTGCGGACATTAAAGAAGCTTCGATCTGGAAGATTCGCTTGCAACTGATGAAACCGATTACATGGATACCCCTGATGTGGGGCGTACTCTGCGGCGCAGCCTCCTCTGGTGATTTTACATGGTCAATTGAAAACGTATTTCGATCGCTACTTTGTATGCTCATGTCAGGCCCCTTACTGACGGGCTATACCCAGACGATTAACGATTATTATGATCGCGAAATTGACGCAATTAATGAGCCATATCGTCCGATTCCATCGGGAGCGATTCCTCTCAATCAAGTCATTGCTCAGATTTGGATTTTGTTGCTTGCTGGTATTGGTGTTGCGGTAATTCTGGATATCACGGCTGGTCATACGGATTTCATCATGACCAAACTAGCTATTGGCGGTTCATTGGTAGCCTATATCTACTCCGCGCCACCGTTGAAACTTAAGCAAAATGGTTGGCTCGGTAACTATGCTCTTGGGGCAAGCTATATTGCTCTACCTTGGTGGGCAGGTCACGCACTTTACGGCACTCTCAACTGGACAGTGGTCGTTGTGACATTGTTCTATAGTCTTGCAGGTTTAGGGATCGCCGTTGTCAATGACTTTAAGAGTGTAGAAGGCGATCGCGAATTAGGATTGCAGTCTCTGCCCGTGATGTTTGGGGTGCAGAAAGCAGCTTTACTATCAGCAACAGCGATCGATGTTTTCCAGATTGGCATTGCTGTTTATTTGGTAACTGTGGGCGAACAACTACTGGCAAGTTTGATTGTGCTGTTAGTAATTCCGCAGATTACATTCCAAGATATGTACTTCCTGCGCGATCCCCTTAAAAATGATGTCAAATATCAAGCTAGCGCCCAGCCTTTTTTGGTGATTGGGATGTTAGTTGCAGGGATTGCGATGGGGCACGCAGGTATCTAGAAATACTCAATTTATAAAGTAGCTGCTACAGGGTGATTTAGGAGTAAATAATGTTGATTTATTATCAATTAACCATTTGCATGGCATTCCTAAATTATCAATGACAAAATAAGGGCTTCGACTTGGCTCAGTCAACTTACACTGTGGCGTGAAGTCAAAGCCTCTCAATACTCATCTGGGATTGCCATATACCCTTTCGCTAGGTTAAAACCCAAAGAGTTTTTGAAAAGAGCCGCTTTGCGGCTCCTTTCAAAAACAAATCATGATCATTACTGTGTGTGTGTATGCTCAACTATCAATTCCCAAAACAACGATCGCTAATTAATCTAGTAAGTTCTGCATTGGGAATCGTGCTGGTCTCCTGCTCAGGTGGCGCACCACCAGCGGGCGGATTTGGAGCTATTCCTGTGCCGATCGCGCCCGTTACATCAGGTAGTGTTGTAGACAGTTCCGATTATGTGGCTAATCTGCAATCTCGCCAGTCGGTCACACTGCAACCAAGAGTTGATGGTTATGTGCAAGAAATCTTTGTCAAAGCTGGCGATCGCGTCGAAGCTGGTACGCCAATTTTACGCATTGATCCCGCTAGGCAACAGGCAGTAGTCCAGCGATCAGTTGCGGCTGTAGCCTCATCGCAGGCGGATTTTGAAAGTGCTAGAGCAACCCTTGCCCAATTACGCGCTCGTAGAGAGTCGATTTTATCTAATGTAGATTTTAATCAAAAGGAATTTAATCGATTTACTCAACTAACTGCACAGGGTGCAACAGCGAGGCAGAGACTAGACGAAGTGGCGAATGCTCTTAGAAATGCTAGGGCTGAACTGGGGCAAATCGAGGCTCAAATCGCTGCACAGCAAGCCAGTATCAACAGTGCTGCTACTAGAATTGAAGAGTCACGCGCAGGTGCAATTCAAGAAGAAGTGCAACTTGACTTCTACACTGTCACGGCTCCTTTCGCGGGAATTGTGGGTGATATCCCAGTCAAGGTAGGAGATAATGTTAATAACAGTACAACTCTCACTACCGTAACTCAAAATCAAGTATTGGAAGTTCAAATATCTGTTCCCATTGAAAATGCACCACGTTTAAGAATGGGAATGCCCGTTGAGCTATTGGATTCACAGGACAAACTGATCACTAGCGGCAAGGTTGCTTTTATCTCCCCAAATATCGATCCGCAGACTCAATCAGTCTTAGTAAAAGCAGCCTTTAATAATGGAGCTAATCAACTCAAGGCAAATCAATTTGTGCGAACTAGATTGATTTGGGCTTCCCGTTCTGGAGTACTAGTCCCCACTTCGGCTATTTCTAGACTAGGTGGACAAGATTTTGTATTTGTAGCTGAAGAGAAGTCTACTGATGGCAAAACTCAGTTAATTGCCAATCAAAAGCCTGTAAAACTTGGCAAGATTAAAGGCAACCAGCAAGAAGTAATAGAAGGTTTGACTGCAAAAGATAGAATTGTAGTCGCAGGAATTTTGCAATTGCAGAATGGAGCTGCGATCGCGCCACTAACGGAAACACCCCAAAAGTAATATCAAAATTTCGACAAGCTCAGAAATAGTAGTGGCGGCGCTTCGCGCCGCCACTACTATTTCTGAGCCATACTCTATCTGGAAGAAACTCTCAAATTATTGTCCGACTGCAAGGCAACAATCTGTTGTTGAATCGAGGGTGAATACAAACGCAAATAGTTCCAATAATTTCCCAAGACCTTAGATACATAGTCCCTAGTCTCTTCATAGGGAATACTGTTTACAAACTCATCGGAATCAGTGATTTTCCGTTCCTGTACCCATCTTCCAACTGCCCCTGGTCCAGCATTGTAACTGGCGATCGCAAGCATAGAGTTGTCTCCATAGGTACTATGGGTGTAGTTAAGATACCAAGTCCCAAAACTAATATTATCCGTAGGACTATCCAGATTATATTTCTTGATTCCCTTTTGACTAGCGATCCAAGCGCCAGTCTCAGGCATAATCTGCATCAGCCCCACTGCTCCTACGCTAGAACGAATTTTAGGCTCAAAGCGAGACTCTTGACGCATTAAACCAATTACCAGCGCGGGGGAAAGTTTGCGCTCTCGCGACCATTGCGAGATCAAGTCCCAATAGTGAAATGGATAAAGCGATCGCAAATAGGCGGGATGGTCTTTTAACTGCGCGATTTCTGCTTTTTGAGCATTATCGACATCAATCCAATCTAAACTTTCGAGAATTCTAATCCCCATCAAGTTGTCCTGAATCGCCACCCGCAACACGCCATCAGTAAAGATTTCCTTTGGCTCTAGATCTCGTTTACCTGCAATTTCCACAGCCCATTGAGCATGGGCTTCTTGATCTAGCCCCAATTGATACAGTTCTTGCAGCTTTTGTGAACCCGCAGGCAAAGGCGTTCTTTGGCTAGGAATCACGATCGCAGGATCAATATATCGAGCGGTCGTAAATGTGCCGACTTGCAAACCCAAGGAAGTCGCCGATCGCCAAGCGTAATAGGAGGAAGGGTGCTGACGGACTGTAAATTCAAATAGCTGTTTTGCCTTAGCTTGATCCCCGATCTGATTCGCCCATTTTCCTGCCCAGAAAGCAGCTTCAGCGGCGTAGCTGCCACTGGGATAGTTGGCAATTAGGGCATCAACTGTGGCGATCGCCTTGGCAATTTGACCGCTACGCGCTTGGCTCTTAGCAATGCGCCAACGTAATTCGTTAGCTTCATTGCTATTGCCATAGCGATCTAGTAAGAGGTTGCGAGCTTCGCTTGCGGCTTTGGGGCTAGCGAGTTTATCTTGCAAAATACTTGCCTTGGCGGCTAGAGCCTCGGCAGCAGTATCAGGATAATTGGCGACTAATCTATCTGCTGCTGCGATCGCCTTTTGAGGAGTTTCTAGTTGAGTCAGCCGAATTAGGGCGCGAGGAGCTTGGGGACTTTTAGGAAACTGCTGCACAACTTGATTGTAAGCAGCGATCGCTGCGTCAAATTGTTGACCACGATGCAGGCTCCGTCCGTAGTTGTAAGCAGTAATCGGACTAGCGGGCGATCGCGTATAGGCTCTCGCTGCCTTACCAAACTCAAATTTGTAATAGTATGCATCAGCGATCGCCCGCCACTGGTCTGCGGTTAGATTAGAATTGCTGGCGACTAGACGATCCAAAATTGGCACAATTTCTTTGTAGTCACCAAAATAGGTTGCCAGCACCAACATTGGTTCAATTTGCTTGGGATTTTGAACCAGCATCCGCAGTGCTACATCACGCGATCGCGGATGGGCGGGAAACTTTTGTAAAAGTTGTTGCGTTTGACCGAGGGCAAACAGAGCTTCGGCAGTAGCTGGGCTGTCGGGATACTTATCTACAAGGCTTTGCCAAGTTGCTTTGGCTGAGGCAAGATCACGCAATTGCGTCTGAGCTTGAGCGCGTTTTAGTAGGACATAATCAGCCAGTAGTGGATACTCATTTTCTAGGGAGGCAATCGCCGCGATCGCTTCATTGGGCTGACTATTATTGAGGTAAATATCGGCGATCACTAGTCGCGCTCTCAGGTGATTAGCTGGGCGATTAGCATTTTGATTGGCTTGAGGAACTAACCTCGCTAACCGTTGCTCGATGGGCAGATAGGTGAGTGGGTCAAAGGATTCACCATCTTGATTAACCACTAAGTTTGATGTCAAGGCAAGATCGGGCTTAGCGGAAGCTACGATCAGAGGGGTACTAGCTCCTGCTATGGCAGCACTGAGCGTGAGTACAATTGACCAACGCATTAATTTTTTCATGCAGATACGTTCTTAATCAGCAGCATCCTAGCATTGTTTTACAGCGCTTCGTGCTTAAACCCAAACCAGAAGAGGATTTGCAAATGTGATGAAGCAACGTTTGCAAATCCTCTTCTGGAAAGTAGCTAAGCTAGCCCGCCCACTACGCGGGCGGGTTCTAGGTTTTAGTATCTAATCCTCGGATCGATCCAAGCGTTGACTATATCGACAAGAATGCTGGCGATCGTGACAATGATGGCAAAGAATACAACTATCCCCTGTACCACAGGATAGTCTCGTCCTAAAATTGCCTCAAACAGACGGTTAGCTAATCCTGGCCATGAGAATGTCACCTCAATTAAAACTGCGCCGCCTAGCATTGATGCCAAGGTCAAGCCAAAAATCGTAATTACGGGAATCATGGCGTTTTTGAGAGCATGGTTAAACAAAATTGCTCTTGGCTTAATCCCCCTCGCCTTAGCTGCTTCCACATAGTCAGAAAGCAGGGTTTGTCTGAGGTTGACGCGCACAATTCGTTCAAATATGCCGCTAATTACTATTCCTAGACTCATTGCAGGCAAAATCAAATACTGAATACTTGTCCATAGAGCTTGCCAGTTTCCGCGAAGTAGAGCATCAATGGTGAAAAGTCCCAATACGGGCTCAGGAGGCTCAACCCCAACAGGGAAACGTGTACCAATGGGAAGCCATCCTAGTTGAACGGAAAACACTAACTGCAAAATCATCCCTACCCAAAATAAAGGTAACGAATAGGTGATGATTCCAAATAATCGACTACCGACATCCCATTTTGTATTTGGACGTAAAGCCGCTACAATTCCTACTGTTAGCCCAATTGTCAAAGCTACAATCAAAGCATAGAGCGCTAACTCAGCCGTTGCAGGAAAGAAGTTTTGAATAATTTGCCAAACTGTCTGATCGCGGGTGCTGATTGATTTACCAAGACTGAATAGCAGCTTACCATCGCTAAAGTGACACAAATCATACATATACCGTAAGTATTGCGACAACAGAGATCCAGTCAGTCCAACTTGCTCGCGCAGAGCTACCTTAACTGACTCAGGAGCGCGAGGACCTAAAATCGCATCAATCGGATCACCTGGGGTAGCTCGCATGAGCAGAAACACTACCGAAGCGATCGCCCATAACATAACTGGTGCAAGCATCAACCGCGCTGTAATGTAGTACAGAAGAGCTTTGAGGCGACTAGACATAATTTGAGCTTTTTACAGACAGTTTTTTAAATAAGTAATTCACCATAATTAAACCCTAAAACCAGAGGTTAAGCCGCCCGCGTAGCGGGCGGCTTAACCTTTTTGGTTTTAAGGTTACTTATGCCTAGCTACTTAACATTTAACAAAGTAACATCAACTGAATAAATTATATGTACCACCTTTCTGTAAAGCTTTTTGATAAGCTTCACGAGAATGAATCCTTTTTAAAAAATCGAGAAGGTTTGGATGATTAGAATTCAAATTGCCACGAGCCGCCGCCGCTTCTAATGGGAAGCTAAGTTGAATGTCTGCCGCAGAAAATTCTTGACCAGCAAACCACAGCTTATTTTTAATTTCATTTTCTAAAAAATCAATATGTAGTTTGATTTGAGGATTCACAAAAGTGCTGAGAAATCGATCACAAAAAGCTTTGATGATTGGCTTCACTAAAAACAACATCGGTTGCTTTGGAGCCTCTGTAAAAACGAGACTCATTACCAAAGGAGGCATTGCTGAGCCTTCAGCGTAGTGAAGCCAGTAAGTGAAGAGTAAACTTTCTTTAGTATTGGGTTCTGGACGTAATTTATCGCCACCATAGTTTTTGAGAATATACTCAATGATTGCACCAGATTCGGCTACCGTATTTTGCCCATCCGTGAGGACAGGTGATTTTCCAAGTGGATGAATGTCACGTAATGATTGAGGCGCTAACATTGTTTGGGAATCTCTTTTATAGAACTTTATTTCATAGGCAACTTCTAATTCTTCCAAAAGCCAAAGAATGCGTTGTGATCTGGAATTATTTAAATGATGGATAGTAATCATGAATTTGTAGCTCAAGTAACATATCGCTAGTGTACTCGACCCTATACCTATTCACGAAAATGTGACTACACTTTTGTGGATTGAAAACCAAACCTAGTATGGGTTTGCAAATATAGCAAAAAAAAGTTTTGCTTAGGACATAAAACCAGAAGGTGAGTGGCGGTGCGGAGCGCCGCCACTCTCTTCTTGGGTTTTGATTTGTACTAACTAACTCTTGCTTTGCTATAAAAAAATGGCGTATTTCTTTATTTGGTATTAAACGTAAAAAACGAGTTGCGGTGCAGAGTGCCGCAGCTCGTTTTCAAAAGGAAGAGGCGACTTCATAGGTCGCCTCTTCCTTAATAATTCAGGCTTATATTGCTCGCATGGTGGGCAGTACAAGCCTTGATTCTGGCTACTTAAACTGCTAAAAACTTTTGAATTACTTCATTACTTAATTCAGAAGTTTGACCAGAGGCGACAATTCCTCCTTTTTGCATGGCGTAGTACCAATCCGCTTGGCGAACAAAATGCAAGTGCTGCTCCACTAATAGAATTGAGATCCCAGTAGTTGCCACAATATGTTTAACCGCAGATTCAATTTCTAGAATGATCGATGGCTGAATTCCTTCCGTTGGTTCATCAAGAATTAGTAATCTGGGCTGTCCCATTAGGGCGCGGGCGATCGCTAATTGTTGTTGTTGACCACCGCTCAAGTCACCACCCATACGCCCAAGCATCGACTTCAGCACAGGAAATAGTTCAAAAACCATATCCAATAGGCTTTGCTTAACATCAGGAGTGACGGGATGGGACTCTAAGCCTAATAAAAGATTTTCTTTGACGGTCATGCGTGGCATCACTTCACGACCCTGTGGCACATAGCCTACGCCCATCCGCGCCCTTTGATCGGGAGTGAGTTGGGTGATATCTTTCCCAAAAAAAGACACGTCGCCTTGCCTGGGCTTAAGCAATCCCATGATCGTTTTTAATAGAGTCGTTTTGCCTACACCATTGCGACCAATTAGGCACACCATTTTACCCGAAGCTACACCCATATCCACATTACGCAGAATATGACTTTCCCCGTAGTAAACATTGAGATTATTCAATCGCAAAATTGGATCGTTAAATTCTTCCATAAAGTACCTCTCTTTTAAGTGGGGTTATAGCTATTAGCTATTAACGCTTTAGCCCGATTCACTGAGGTTTGCTAAATCAAGAAATGGTTAATTCATTTCTTGATTTGAGGTAACTCTGCGATCGCCAATTTCCAAAAGCTAAAAGCTAAAAGCCAATTTCCAAAAACTAATGCTCCTCTTCCTGCTGTCCCAAATAGACTTCAATAACCTTAGGATCATTCTGAACCTCTTCAAAATTACCTTCGCACAGGACGCTGCCTTGGTGCAGAACAGTTACTTTGCGAGCAATCTGACGCACAAATTCCATATCATGTTCAATCACAATAATAGAGTGAGATTCAGCTAGAGACATTAATAGCTCACCTGTCTTTTCGGTTTCCTCATCGGTCAAGCCTGCCACTGGCTCATCAACTAGCAATAGGTCTGGAGACTGCGCGATCAGCATTCCAATTTCTAGCCATTGCTTCTCACCGTGGGAGAGAAACTCCGCTTTCATCTCAGATTTATTCGTTAAGCCGATTGTGTGCAGCAAGTCATAAACCTTTTGCTTTTCAACAACCGATGGTGGTTGAAACAGGGTTGAGAAGACATTTTTGTTAGGATTACTGGCAAGTTCGAGGTTTTCTCTAGGGGTCAAGTTGAGATAGACACGGGGGGTTTGGAACTTGCGTCCAATACCCATTCTGGCAATCTTATGTTCAGAAAGCGATCGCGTATTTTTACCCTTAAATCTCACCTGTCCTTGAGTGGGCTTGACCTTACCTGTAATTACATCAAGGAATGTGGTTTTGCCAGCACCATTGGGACCAATGATGACTCGCAATTCGCCCTGTTCCATGTCAAAGTTCAAGTCATTGATAGCTTTAAATCCATCAAAACTTACGGTCACTGATTCAATTTCTAGGATTTTCCCTTTCACTTTGTACCTCTGGATCTAACTCAAGACTTGGATAGGTGACAACAGGTCTACCCTTAAATAATCGTTTTGCTAACTCCCAGCCAGTGGTGCGACACCATCCGACTAAACCATCGGGCAGTACCATCACCACTAATAGGAACATCGCTCCTTGGAAAAATAACCAAATTTCAGGAAACTGTTCACTCAGGATGCTCTTAGCGAAATTGACTAAAATCGTTCCAATAAACGCGCCAATTAGAGTTGCTCTACCGCCAACCGCTACCCAGATTACCATTTCAATGGAAAGGGCGATATCCATGGACTTTGGGGAAATAATTCCAGTCTGCGGCGTAAATAATGCACCGCCAATTCCTGCCAAAACTGCAGAGATTGCAAAGACTAATACCTTAAAACCTGTGGGATCGTAGCCAGAGAATCTAGCACGGTTTTCATCATCGCGTAGAGCCACTAGTAATCGACCAAACCTGCCACTGGTCAGCCATCGACATAGGGTATAGGAAAGTACTAAAAAAACAACGGTTAAAATATAAAAAACACGTTGAGTTTCAGGTGCATTAATTTCATATCCGAAGATGGTTTTAAAGTCAGTTAAGCCATTGGTTCCATTAATGTACTGCTGCTGACCATTAAAGAAGTTAAAAAAGATAATCGTCATCGCTTGGGTGAGAATCGAAAAGTAAACCCCTCGAATGCGATTACGGAATACTAAGAAGCCCAAAATTGCGCCAACCGCAGCAGGAATAAGAACGATCGCTAAAACTGTAAATTGAAATGAGAAGAAAGGTTTCCACAGTGCAGGAAGCTCGTTGATTCCGTAGAGAGGCATAAATTCGGGCAACTTTAGGGTCGCATCAGCAGGAAACTGTAGCTTAAGGTGCATCGCCAGTGCGTAGCCACCTAAACCAAAGAAAACGCCATGTCCTAGGCTAAGTAATCCAGTAAAGCCCCAAATTAGGTCTATCCCAAGAGCAACGATTGCCAGTGCTAAGAACCGACCGAGCATTGTAATTCTAAAAGCTTGCCCTGATGTGGTGAGTATCGAGGGAATTACAAAGATTAGAAGTATCGCGATCGCTAAAACAATGCCAACTTCAATCCCAAGCGATCGCCAATTTTTTTTAGATGCTGAGGCATCAGGAATTGCTTTAGAAATATTTTCTATCATGTTTGTCTATCCATACTACTAAAGTTCAACTGATCGCCCCTTTTGAGGGAACATACCCGCAGGCTTATATTGCAAGAAAGCCACAATCAATACAAACAGCAATACCTTTGCCATGCTTGTGGTTGCAAAAAAGGTGAAGAAGTCAGCAAGAGGCTTTACCGATGTCAGCAAGCCAGCAAAGGTACCAGAGCCGACCAAGTAGCTCGTCGTGCCGATCGCTAAAGCTGCTGCGATACTACCGACCAATTTGCCAACACCACCAACTACTACCACCATAAAGGTATCAACAATGTAGTTTTGTCCAGTATTGGGACCTACTGAGCCAAGGAAACTAACAGCGCAGCCTGCGATACCTGCTAAACCAGAACCAATAGAAAAGGTCAGCGCATCGACAGTTTTTGTGGGAATTCCTAAACAAGAGCTCATTTGACGGTTTTGCATTACCGCACGAATGCGTAAACCCCAAGGTGACTTTTCTAGGAATAGATAGATACCGATTACACAGGCGATTGTCAAAACAATAATAAACAAACGTACATAAGGTAGTTGCAAAGAGCCGATAGCCACACCACCACGTAGCCATCTTGGCGCAGTCACATCAACGTTTTGCGCTCCAAACCAAGGCTGCGTGACAGGGTTCTTATAGGTTTGAGCAACCACTATGGCGATAGTTGTGGAAATTGCTAGGGATAACGGTAAGAGAATAGCGATCGCCCAACTCTTAATCGCATCCCAATTTGGACGCTTCTGCAAAATCCACAATGCCGCGAAGTAAAGCAAACTGAATGCAACTAAACCGATGATAATTACCCAGTTCACGCTGCGGACAAACTGTTGCAAAATCAAACTTACGCCCCATGTCGCCAGCAGTGTCTCAAGGGGTCGTCCATAGAGAAAGCGTATTACGCCTTTCTCAAGTAAAAATCCTACAGCCGCCGTGACTAAAAAAGCGGCAATCAGCGCCGCAAACACATAAAAATCTAGCCAGCTTTCGCCCAGAGATTTGAATCCATTCTGGACTAAAAAGGTCGTATAGGCGCCAAGCATCATTAACTCGCCATGAGCCATGTTGATAACGCCCATTAATCCAAACACGATCGCTAGTCCTAGAGCCGCAAGCAAAAGTACAGAACCTGTACTAATGCCATTAAATACTCCCTCTAAAAGTCGGAGAAGATTTTCTGTCATGACTCTACTTCAATAAACATCCTACAAATCAAAACATTTAACGACAGCGCTTCGCGCTGACTTAAAACCTAGAAAGATTATTGAAAGCGGCGCATCGCGCCGCTTTCAATAATCTTTCTGTACCACTCAAAACCGCAAAAAATGCCGTATATAGTGATGATTTTTACGTTTTTTAAAAGCCAGAATCGAAAGCTGTAACGTACGCTACAGCTTCCTTAATCTTGCAAGGTAATCGTCTCAAGTCGGGTTAGGCTTTCTTGAACTTACCGCCTTTGGACTTGTCGGAGTAGTCGCAGAAGAAGCCTTTGGTTTCAGGTACAAACTGGTTCCAAGGTAATGGCTCAACCGTCTTATCGGTGGCAAAAACTATCTTAAACTGACCGTCTGGGGTGACTTCACCGATGCGCACATACTTAGACAAGTGGTGGCTATTTTCCATCTTCACCTTGCCTTCAGGTGCATCAAACTCTTGACCAAGAGCCGCCATTCTGACTGCTTCTAAGTCATCAGCCTTGCCAGCCTTCTTGACAGCTTGAGCCCAGATATTGACGGCGATGTAACCAGCTTCCATCGGGTCATTGGTAACGCGATCGGCTCCATACTTGGCTTTAAAAGCTTCTACAAACTTCTTGTTAGCAGGATTGTCAACGGTCATGAAGTAGTTCCATGCAGCATAGTGACCCTTGAGAAATTCAGGTCCAATTGCCTTAACTTCTTCTTCGGCGATACTGACGGACATGGAAGGATACTTGTCAGCGGTAAGTCCAGCACCTTGCATCTGTTTGAAGAAGGCGACGTTGCTATCACCATTAAGGGAGTTGTAGATTACACCACCATTGGGAAGAGCTTGCTTGATCTTGGTAATGATTGGGGTTACTTCAGAGTTACCTAGAGGTAAATAATCTTCACCTACTACCTTGCCACCAGAAGCTTCCAACTGCGCCTTGATGATGGTATTGGCGGTACGAGGGAATACATAGTCAGATCCAACAAGGAAGAATTCCTTACCTTTGTTCTTGAGGAGCCAGTCCACAGAAGGCTCGATCTGTTGGTTAGGTGCTGCTCCAGTGTAGAAGATGTTCTTAGAACATTCTTGACCTTCATACTGTACAGGATAGAACAGGAGGTGATCCTTTGATTCAAATACAGGCAATACGGCTTTGCGGCTTGCCGAAGTCCAGCAACCAAACACAGCTACGACTTTGTCCTGCTCGATCAATTTTTTCGCTTTTTCAGCAAAGGTGGGCCAGTCGGAGTTTCCATCTTCAACGATGGGTTCGATCTTCTTACCAAGTACACCACCTGCGGCGTTAATTTCTTCGATCGCCAATAAGGTTGCATCTACGAGGCTCTTTTCACTGATTGCCATCGTGCCACTGAGGGAGTGTAAAACGCCAACCTTGATAGTGTCTCCGCTTGCGGCTGTAGCTGCGGGAGTTGCTGTACCAGTTGCAGTTGCGGCTGGGGTTTCACCCGTGGTTGTCGCGGCTGGGGGCGTAGCAGCAGGGGCACAAGCCTTAATTAAACTACTAACGCCGAGAGCGGCTGACCCATAGACGATAAACTTGCGGCGATTCATTTGACTACTCATTAAACTGTAATGCCTCCAAACTTTTGGATTCTATATATGTAAATCGTTAGATAATTCAGCACTTTTAAAATTTGCAATCAGAATCTGTATCTGTCACGGAACGGACAGTATGAAATTCTGAATTTTAGCTTTAATTATGCTTATATCTTTACAAAAAGTTTCAGAACGAAGTTGAGACTTCACTCCTCACACGCTAACTGATTAACTTAATACTCGATCAATCCTTATACACTTGATTTGCAGAGGTTGTATCAGGCAATACTTTTTATGTCCTGTCAATGACGCAGCAAGAATTGGCAAGATCGGCAAACAAGTATAAATTTTTCTTACTTAAAAGCTTCTCCACAGCCAAAACATCAAGGGGTCTGGCAAATAGGAATCCTTGTCCATGGAGATAGTGAAGTTCTTTAAGTTTAATGAGTTGGGGCAGAGTCTCGATACCTTCGGAGATGGACTGAATGCCTAACTGATGGCTAAGAGTGGCGATCGTCTCGACAATACGATAGTTTTTGTTGCTGTCGGTCATCTGATTTACAAAGGAGCGATCAACTTTGACGCTAGTGATCGGCAATAGGTGGAGATAGCTGAGGGATGAGTAGCCCGTCCCAAAATCATCAATACTAATCTCTAGTCCCCTTGTTCTCAGTTTTGTGAGCGTGGCGATCGTCGCTTCTACATTTTCAATAACCATCCGCTCCGTGATTTCGATAGTCAAAAGATGTGGGGGGAATTGTGTTTGGGCTATAACTTGGTCGATCTGTTCAATGAGATCTGGATGTTGCAGATCTTGAGAGGATAAATTTACATTTACTTTTAAGTCAGAAAATTCTGGGAAAGTTTTGTGCCAAGTGACCAGTTGTCGGCAAGCTTCCCTGAGTACCCAGTGGCTCAGTTGGTGGATGATGCCCATCTCCTCGGCAACAGGTATAAATTCATTGGGACTTTTCCACCCTTGAGTGGGGTGATGCCAACGGATTAGAGCTTCAAAGCCCAGTAACTTGCCAGTTCTCAAGCAAACTAGGGGTTGATAATGTAAGGAAAATGCTTGAATTTCGATCGCTTGGCGGAGATCATTTTCCAAGTTCATCCGAATTAGGGCTTGGCGATGCATGGTGGTGTCAAAGATTTCGTATCGCGACTTGCCCTGACTTTTGGCACGATACATAGCAATATCTGCGTCTCGCAGTAGCTCGGAGGCTTGATGGTAGTCAGTGGAGCCGAAAACTATACCTACGCTACAGGATGTATATACTTGACGATCGCCAAGTATAAGAGGGACTTGAAGAGAATTGAGTAACCTTTGCGTAGCATGAACTGCTTCTTGGATATCTTGGATGTCCTCTAATAAGACGACAAACTCGTCACCGCCAATTCTGGCTATGAGATCGATTTCGCGAAATGTCCTTTTTAACTGTTGTGCTATGGCGATCAATAAGCGATCGCCTACTAAATGTCCAAGGCTATCGTTAACAATTTTAAATCGATCAAGGTCAAGAAATAAAACTGCAAATCTATAGCTATCGTGGCGGTGAATTCGATGGATGGCAAGCTCTAATCGCTCGGACAGAAGCTGTCGATTGGGCAGTCCAGTTAGCGCATCATGGAGCGAATCATATGCTAACTTTGTTTGAGTTTGGATACGTTCGGTGACATCTCGCGAAGTGGTCTGCAATTGTATAATTACTCCATTTTTGTCCCTGATGGGCTTGGTAAGAGTTTCAAACCAAATGTAATTTCCTGACTTTTGCCTGATCCGATAGGTGCTAGGTACAGATTTTCCTTGGAGGGCTTGGGTGTGAATGTTTTGAAGAAGATGCTCGCAGTCATCAGGATGGAAGAGGCTGTAGGGATCACGACCAATCATTTCATCATAACTATAGCCCAGTAAGGTCTCACAGGAGGGGCTAACGTAGGTGTAGCGTCCATCAGGCTGATGCAAGCAAACTAGATCATTTGTATTTTCAGATAACAAGCGATAGCGAGCTTCACTTTCTTGTAATGCTAATTCGGCGTTTTTGCGATCAGTAATGTCACGAATTAAGATAATCGCTTCATTTTCCCCACTTACGGCAATTCGCGCCTCTTCGCACCGAAATTCATCTTTAACATTGATTCGGTATTCATGAAATTGAAGTTTTCCTGTTATGAAGGCTTGTTCTACAAGGTACATCCGCTCTTGAGCTAGCTGTGGCTCTAGGACATCAGAAATTCTCTTGCCGATGAGATTTTCAAGAGGTATGGCAAATTCTATTTCATTAGCACCAATGCTACCCAGATACAAACCATCACGACTAACACGAATGATTAAATCAGGGATAGCGTTTATAAGTGCTTGATTAGTTTCGTTGGCGCGAGATAGCTCTATTTCCGCTTGCTTATGCTTAGTAAGATCGATATCTACGCAATAAATCTCCCGATCTCCCTCAGTATTCGTCAACATAATGTGACTGGAATATACTGCCACATCAGAACCATCTTTACGCATTAATATCAATTCATCAGCAGGAATAATTTCACCATTCTCAACCCAATTCTGAATTCTTGCAATCACATCTTGGTGCATTGATGGAGGAATAATTAGATCCTCAAGTTTTTGACCTATGGCTTCATCTTTTGTATAGCCATAAAATTCCGTGCTTGCCTCATTCCAGTAAATAACTTGGCGCTGAACATCGTAGCCCTGGACTGCAATTTTAGGCGTGGATTCAAATAATTTGCGAAATCGATGTTCGGTTTTTTCAAGGGACTTTCTTTCACTGATGTCTTGAAAAGTAGCGATCACGTAAATGACTTGATTTTGACTGTCAAATATGGGCGTTGCGGTTACTTCTAGGCACAAAGTCCGATCAGCATGGCGGATCTCTAAGTCATTGGCTTTGGCATTTCTTCCTTGCAGAGCGATCGAGCTAGGTAGTGCCTCAATTGGGTATAACTCTTGACTGTTGGCGCGATATACCTTGAAGGAGTCTGACAAGCTATCGCTATCTACTTCTGTGGTGTGTTTTATGCCTAATAAATTTTGCCCTGTATTATTGATATAAATGAGCTTGCCCGTTGAGTCATGTACTGCAAGTCCGATGGGTGTGGCATCAAGAATTTGTTCGAGTCGGCTCTCAACCCCTGACATCTCCACAATGGGGATCAGTTTGTTCACCAGATTTTTGACCGACTCTGGCACATTGTCCCAGTCTTTGGGAGGAATACTGTCAATTAATGAAAGAAGTCGTTTTTCCATGCCTAGCTCACTGATAACTTTGGTACTCCCTTCCCCGCGAATAATTAGTTATAGCTGTCGCCAGTCTTGTTAGGACACAAAACCAGAAGATGAGTGGCGTGGCTTTGCGCCGCCACTCGCTTATTGGGTTTTAATTTGTCCCAATACAAGTGTCTACAGCTACATTAAGTAGATCACTATAATTAAAACCTAAAATCAGAAGCTGTCCCGCCCGCGTAGCGGGCGGGATAGCTTTCTAGGTTTTAGTTCACTTATGATTAGCTACTTACCAAATCAAGAGATGGCGTCGCCACTTCTTGAGTTAAAAACCTAATACTGGGTTTGGCTTTTAATTCACAAAAGTGTTGTTATGCTTTTGTGAATTGTTATTACTGCTATGTCTGCGATTCGATCGCCCCTTCCGCATCATTGGCGATCGCCTTTAGGCGATCTAAAATATCTGCATTTACATCTTGCCACATCCCGCGCTGATTTGCTTCTAGTAAGCGTTCCGACATATCTCGCAACGCCCAAGGGTTGCTAGACTTAATGAAATTTTGGACTTCAGGATTAAAGATATACGCCTCCGCCACGCCCTCATACATAAAGTCAGAAACGCAGTTAGTTGTAGCATCGTAGGCAAACAGATAATCAAGGGTTGCTGACATCTCAAAAGCCCCTTTATAACCGTGACGCATCGCTCCTGCTATCCATTTGGGGTTAATTACACGCGATCGATAGACACGCGCAATCTCTTCACTCAACTTGCGAACCTTGGGCTGCGCCATCCGTGAATTATCGCCAAAGTAGACCTCTGGCGCTTCGCCAGATATAGATTTGATTGCGGTGGTCATCCCGCCCTGAAACTGGTAATAATCATCAGAATCGAGAATGTCATGTTCGCGATTGTCTTGGTTTTGTAACACAATTTGCATATTGCCAAGCCTTTGATTAAAAGCTTCGGGAGCCGATTTACCTTCAGATTTGCTGGTGTAGGCGTAGGCACTCCAATTGATATAGGCGCGGGCTAAGTCTTGTTCGCTTTCCCAGTTTTGTGACTCGATTAAACCCTGTAAACCTGCACCATAGGCACTAGGCTTCGAGCCAAATACGCGATAACGCGATCGCTCTTCAGCTTGTTCTAAGGTTAGTCCTTCTTCTTGCCATTGTACCGATTCTGTCTGGACTCTTGCTGCGAGAGGATTCTGATCAGCAGGTTCATCAAGATTAGCAACTGCATTCACCGCACTATCAAATAAATCAATGAGATTTGGAAACGCATCTCGAAAGAATCCCGAAATCCTCAAGGTGACATCCACACGGGGACGACCGAGGATTGATAAGGGCAAAATCTCAAAATCCACTACGCGACGCGATACGCCATCCCAAACAGGTTGCACTCCTAATAAAGCCAGAGCTTCCGCAAGGTCATCACCTCCCGTTCGCATGGTAGAAGTTCCCCAAATTGATAGCCCTAGGGTTTGCGGATATTCGCCATGTTCTTGGGTATAGGTTTCAATCAACACATCCGCAGCCTTGCGCCCAATATCCCAAGCCGTTTCCGTCGGCACTGCCCGAATATCAACAGAATAGAAGTTCCGTCCTGTGGGCAATACTTCGGGTCTGCCCCTTGTCGGCGCACCTGATGCACCACTAGGCACATATTCACCATTGAGTCCACGAAGGAGATTAGTAATTTCTTGTGTGGTTCTATAGAGAGATGGCAAAAGGCGATCGCGAATCCATGTTAATTCTGTTTGCGTGCAACAAATCTCTGCATCATGATGGAGATCTGGGGCGAGCACGGGGGCATCGCCCCTACAAGTTTTTTGATTTTTGATTGGGTAGGGGCAATCCCCCCGTGGTTGCCCTTCTTGGCTATTGTCAATTGTTCTACTAGACAGAAGAAAATCCACCAACTCTGCTGCATATTCCTCTATAACTTCCACCCCATCGCCAATAATCCGACAATTAGCTAAACGTGGATGCGAATTTCCTACAAGTAACTCACCTAAATCCGCAGTCAGCGGATCAAAATCTAATTGCCAATCCTGCGCGATCGCCCGCGTTAGCCCCAAACGATTAGCCGTAGGATTACGGGCGATCGCTACGACCAAATCCCTTAATTGCCGCCCTTCTGGACATTGCCCGAAAATATGCAACCCATCCCGAATTTGTGCTTCCTTAATTTCGCAAAGATAACCATCGGCTGTCGTGAGAATCGTATTCAGCGAATCCTCTAAACGGTCTAGGGAAATTCCTAGATCATGATAGAGATTTTCCTGTTTGATGGTTTCGAGCAGGCGAACGCGAATCATTCCTAAACGGGAAGGATCTAAGGTTTCCGCTTCGTAATATTCATCAATCAAACCTTCCAATTGTTGCAAGCCACCATACAACTCAGCGCGAGTCATCGGCGGCGTAAGATGATCGAGAATCACCGCTTGCGATCGCCTTTTTGCTTGAGAACCTTCCCCAGGGTCATTGACAATAAAGGGATAGAAATGAGGCATCGCACCAAAAGCGGCTTCAGGATAGCAATTTTCCGATAGCGCCACACTTTTCCCAGGGAGCCATTCGAGATTGCCATGTTTGCCAATGTGGGCGATCGCATGGGCGTTAAACTTATCGCGCACCCAATGATAGAAAGCCATATAGTCATGGGTTGGCTCTAGATCGGGCGCATGGTAATTGAGCGTAGGATCTAGATCGTAGCCCCGTGATGGCTGAATACCGACAAAAATATTGCCGAACTGCATACCAGCGATCGCAAATTCTTTCTCACACTTCGGTTGATTCCATCTTGACTGAATTCCATTTTGGACAGGCTCAGGCAAATTCTGGAAATAGTTTTGATAATCTTCTAAGGCTAAAGATTGATTAATCTGACGCATTCCAAAGGATTCGCGATCGTTGGTTACACCTGTAGTTAATAACTTCATCAATTCATCGCTAGTTTCAGGAATCTCCCCAACGCTATAGCCTGAAATTCGCAGAGCCTTTAGAATCTCTAAACAACTGGCTGGCGTATCTAAACCGACTCCATTGGCTAATCTGCCATCACGATTAGGATAATTGGCAAGAATCAGCGCAATCTTGCGATCGCCTATATCCGTATGCTTTAGCTCTATCCACTTCGCCGCCAGATCTGCTACAAAATCAATCCGTGATCGCACAGGTTCATAGGTCAATACTTCCGTTTGTAAAGCAAGATTCTGCCCCTGCAGCGCTTTAAAGGAAACTGCCCTTGTGATGATTCTGCCATCAACTTCAGGCAACACCACATTCATCGCCATATCGCGAGGATTTAGTCCCTGTGTACCATTTGCCCAAGTTTTCTTCAGCCCACCACTAAAAATCACCTGAAACACAGGCACATTTAAAGACTCCCAAAGATCGACTTGTGGCGTATCCGTTTTTAAACTTGCTAAAGAGAAGCTAGTCGTATTGAGAATCACATCAACTTTTTGACCAGATTCAGGTAAGCAATAACGAATTAATTCCGCTTGCACATCAGGTTCTTTTAATGATGAAACATAGATCGGTAAAGGCATAAGATTACGCTCAGCTAAAGATTTACATAAAGCCGCGATCGCCCCCGTATTTCCCGACAAGTAATGAGCGCGATAAAAAAGAATAGCTACCAATCCAATATCCCCCTCAATCCCCCTTAAAAAGGGGGAAGAAGAAAATTCTCCCCCCTTTCTCAAGGGGGGCTGGGGGGGATCAAATATGCCAATGCGTGGCACTGACTGAGGTGTTTGATATGCTATCGCTATCTCTAAAAATTCCTTCGCAACAAACTTCAATAAATTCTGATAGTTCTCAATCCCTGCTTCAATGAAATATTGCCAAGCTTGATTTACCAAAGTTAGTGAAGTTGTGGAATGGCTAGTTAAACTCGGATCAGGACGCTCATCCCCTGGTAATACGATCAACACTGCGCCTGTATTTGTCACAGTTTCCTTAACCACCTCCAAGCCATAGCTCCAGTAAGACTGTCCCCCAATCAATCGCACAATAATTACTTTCGCTTGCTCTAACACCTCTTCAGCATAGGTATCGATCGCGATTTGTTGCTGCAATTGCAATACATTCACTACCCGAATCTGCGGAAAATCTTCAGGCAAGTTCGCAGTAGCCGCTGCAAGGGTTTGGATATCCGTATCCGCAGCCGTGATGATCACAATCGGTGCAGGTTGCTGATCAACAAAAATTACACTGTCGGTGGACTGGTTCCAGTTCCCTGAGATTGTGGCAATACGGTGCATTAATAATCCAAATGGCAATTGTTGGCTCAATCATTATAGTGGATTTAAGCTAAGCGATAATTGCGGGGCGTTTTTCCTGTCCATCTTTTGAAGGCGCGATAAAATGCACTGGGTTCAGAAAATCCCAATAAAAAAGCCAAATCGTGAATTGAAGTTTGCTTGTTTTGAATATGCTTTAGCGCTATTTCCTTGCGGGTATCATCAAGAATTTGTTGATAGGATGTATTCTCAATTTGTAGTTCTCTCTGAAGTTGCCGCACACTAAGCATCAAGGTACGTGCGATCGCCTCAATTGGTGGCACTTCGCCATGCAAATTCTGGGCAATTATCTGTATTACTTGATAACTACACTTGTGAGCCTGAGATAGATTCGTGAGCATATCATTCGCATGACTCTCAAACATGGATAGTAAGTTCGCATTTGCCGATCGCACTTCCCAATTCAGAGCATCTATTGAAAAAATCATGCGGTTAACTGATTGCGAAAACTTCACTTGAGTTTGAAAAATACGCTTATGCTCAGAACAATCTGAGGGAGCAATATGCTGAAACCAAACCTCATAAAGCTGTAGGGTTTTCCCTGTCAGCTTTTGAGTTGCTTTGGACAAGGCTGAAAATGTGCTTTCAATGGGATGTCTTGGCTCATCTAGGAGATAATTTTTGACCCCTCCCACAATTTTGCAGTCGCAACATACTAAGCCATCCAAAATATGATGATGAATGGCTACGCCTTGACTAAATAGGCGAGTGTATTGAGATAGCTTTTCGAGAACCTGTCCATAGTTTTTGCAATTCAGTAAAACATAGCCAAGAAGCCCGATCGCTGGCAAGTCAAAAGCTTCCCCAATATGCAAACCAAGATCGCGATCGCCTGTTTTGGTAATCGCCTCTTGCCACAAATGCTTGAGCAATTCTCCTGAAATTTGGCGATCGGGATCTTCAAGCCAAGCGGGTTCAATTTTGCTTGAACGGTAAATATCTTGCAAATCAATTCCTTGTGCGGCGACATACTGCAAGATGTCCCGAGCGATCGCTACTGAAAATTTTGCCTCTTGATGATTTTCTTGACTCGGATCTGAGATTGCATTTTCCATAATTAGCAGAATTTCAAATTTGCATCAAAAGTTTGGCATCAAAAGTCAACTTTCTGGCGCGTTTTGTCATGTTGGATTTTAGCAAAAAGCCTTAGCTTTAATTCATCAGCAATCGCGCCTCACCTTACACAACCCCATGATTTATAAATCTATCCAACCAAGTAGAATTTCAGTATTAGTCATTTCTACGATTTTGACAGGTAGTATTCTTCTTGTTCAAGAATCCCAATCTCAAACGTTTTCCCAATTACCAGTAGATAAAATTTTACAATCCAAACCAAAAGAATCGGAACTGAAAGAGCCTACAACAGAAGCCATTCGCCAGCGCAGTTATATCGGAGTTGGTGGTTCAATTGGGCTAAGTGGCAGCACATCAGCATTGGGTACTGGTGGCTTTTCATTATTCTCTAAAACAGTTTTTACTGACAATTTGTCTATGCACAATAACACAGTAATTTTTGGAACTGGAATTTCATCTTCCTCCTCGAATCTTACCGTTGACTTTCCCATCCGTGATGCAAATTCTCAGCAGATTATTGTTTCACCTTTTATCGGTGGTGGAGTGATGTTTAGAAATGAGAATGGGCTAAAAATTGCTCCCCATGTCACAGGCGGAGTAGATGTACCGCTATCGAGAAACATCACGGGAACTGTACAGTTGAATCTCGGTTTACCAAGCGATCGCAAAGCAGATACAGGACTTTTGCTTGGTGTTGGTTATAGCTTCTAACTTTTTTATGTACAAATAAAATTAATAGGAATTAACAATGAATCGTTTACAATTTGTGCGTACCACAGGAATCTTCATGATTCTATTGGTTGTATTTTTAAATATTCCTTACATTCGCTTAACACAGATCTTTGAATATGACGACATTCTGCGTGAACCGATTAGTGACGTGCTGACTAAGTTTCATGCAGGTGGAACGCAACTGATTTGGACTTGGTTTGCCTTCGGGCTGTCGGCTCTATTATTTATCCCCATCAGCATTCTGTTACATCGAATTGTTGAGCGCCAAAGTTCACCGTATCTAGCGATCGCCACAGTAATGGGAGTCCTTTCGGGTGTACTTCAGGCAGTGGGTTTAATGCGTTGGGTATTTGTGGTTCCACTACTGGCAAATTTGTATGTCGATCCAGCCTCGAGTGTAGCTACTCGCGAAGCGGTAAAAGTGGTTTATCAAGCAGTACATCAATATGGTGGGGTTGTAATTGGCGAACATTTAGGACAAACCCTTCTAATTGGCTGGACAATCGGTGTGGGAATTGCCATGCTGCGATCGCCAATCTTTAAGCCTTGGGTTGCTTGGTACGGACTAATGACTACACCAATGTTGTTGATTGGACAAAGTGAACTTCTATCAACAACGATGCCATCTATTCCTCTAGTTGAATCAACTCCTATCGGCTTTATCCTCTGGGAAATCTGGTTGTTGATCGTAGGTTTCTCCTTACTGTCTGTATCTCCCAAAAAGCTTGAATATCATGCTAAGTAGATATAAACCTAGGGAGCTTTTTGAAAGGGTCGCAAAGCGACCCTTTCAAAAAATGCTCAGTACTTCACTAAGTCCTAATAGGCTGCAATTTCGCAAATTTCAAACAGCAAAAAACCAATGATCATAAATAAATTTCGTGCTTTTTTAGCTAATCAACTTGGCTTTCCTAAAGGTTGGTTTGGTAAATTACTGATCAGATTTCTCAATCGCAATAATGCCGTAATGAACAATCTGGCGTTACAAAATCTGAATTTACAAGCAGGTGATCGTGTTCTTGAAATTGGCTTTGGTGGCGGCTACTTAATCGAGCAAATTGCTAATACCCATCTGCCACAAATAATTGTGGGCGCTGAACAATCACAGGATGCCATTGAAATCTGTAAGCAGAAATTTCGCACTCAAATCAATAAGAGTGAAATAGAACTCCATTTAGCTGATGCGACTGAATTACCATTTACAGATAGAGCCTTTGACAAAATCTGCACAGTCAACACCATTTATTTTTGGGCAGATTTGAGCAAGGTCTTTACAGAATGCCATAGGGTTTTAACTGAGAATGGAAAATTACTAATTAGCTATAATTCCAAAGATTTTTTAAGCAAACAAAAGTTTGCCGAACATGGCTTCATAGGTTATGAAGTTGCAGAGATAGAAGCAAGCCTCAAATTAGCTGGATTTATAAATGTGACCACTATTACAGGAAATAGCGATCGCCATCAAGAATTTTTCTGCACCTCTGCCACTGCTCATCTGGGCAACTAATTGGGGGATTGATAGCATTAAGTGATCCAAAACATGGTGTTCAGAGGCTTTATATAGCCTCAGTCACTTGTATTAAGACATAAAACCAAGAAGTGAGTGGCGGCGCTTTGCGCTGCCACTCACTTCTTGGTTTTTACTCAGTCAAGATAGTCACCCTGATATGAGTGCTGAGCATGATCAAACCCCAAAATTGGCTTCATCGCTAGTTTTATACCGAATGAAGAAATGACGTAGCCATTTCTTCATTTGAAAACACTTACTGGGTTTTATTTTTAATTCACAAAAATGTTGTCACACTTTTGTGGATTGCTACTTAGATAGTCATTGCACAAAAAATTTGATTTTAAATAAACAGGGTGCTAACATAAGAAACGCTGAAAATTTTACCCGAATAAATTCCTAAAGACTGTGGCACCTCAACAACAAAAGATTCGGATTCGTCTAAAAGCTTTCGATCATCGCTTGCTAGACTCCTCTTGCGAAAAAATCGTCGAAACTGCTAATCGTACAAACGCGGCTGCTGTTGGTCCAATCCCATTGCCAACTCGTCGCCGTATCTACTGCGTTCTCAGATCTCCTCACGTAGACAAAGACTCTCGCGAACATTTTGAGACTCGTACCCATAGTCGTATTATCGATATTTATCAACCATCGGCAAAGACTATTGATGCACTCATGAAGCTAGATCTTGCTGCTGGTGTGGATATCGAAGTAAAGCTCTAAGATTCTGAACCTTTCAGACACTTTAGGTAAATACTTTAAGTTAATTGCCAAAAAGCCCAGAATTATGGAAGTGCCTTAGTATTCCTTTCATAACTCTGGGCTTTAATCATCAAAACAACAATTGCGCTGCGAAGCAGCGCAATTGTTGTTTCTGGCTATATTTAGTGTTGCGGCACTTTGTTCTGCAACACTTTTCTGTTTGAGAAAGCGATCGCCGCATAAAGCAAATTGAGGTGTGATCTGATGCAGCTTGATTTTTAGGTTTTGATTGTGGTTTAAACTTAAGTGAAAAGTGTAACCGCTTTAAAATCTAGCTCTAAGGATTGAAAATGCTGAAAAGGCTGAAGATTAGATTGATTGTGGCTATGGTCTTGGCGGCGATCGCCATGATCGTACCGATCGCAATCGGACAAAACTTAAACCCCGCAGTGGCTCAAGATGCTCCTAAAGTCACTAGTTTGCAAAGTGCGGGCTTGCAACTACAAGAAGTTGCGAGTGGAACCTATGCACTCATCGCTAGTACCGACTTTCCCCCAGCTAGTCCTGCCGCCGCGATCGCCAATGGGGGCATCGTGATCGGCAGTGATAGCGTGTTGGTAATTGACCCATTCCAGTCAGCCGATCTAGCCGAACTAATGATCTCGACAGTCAAATCATTGACTGACAAACCTATCAAATATGTTCTAAATACCCATTATCATTTCGACCATACTGGCGGTAATTCGGTTTTTGTAAAGCAAAATATTCCTGTATTTGGGCGTGGTGTTATCCGCGAATATATCCGAAGCGGTAAGGGTGATACTGGCAGCGTAACTCCGCCGACGGTAATTATCAATAGCCAAACTGATCTATGGTTAGGCGATCGGCAAGTACGCATTGAGAGAGTCGATGGGCATTCGGCGGGTACTGATCTGGTTGCCTATGTGCCTGATGTCAAGGTTCTGTTTGCGGGGGATATGGTCTTTAACAAGCGCATTCCTTACACCGTTGACAGCGATTTGCGCCAATGGCAAGGTAGCCTATACCGTTTGATTGCTGTATATCCTGAAGCAAAGGTTGTCCCAGGACATGGCGATGTCACTGATGTATCAGGGTTGCAAGCTCAGCAAGCCTATTTCAGTTGGTTAGAGCGTCAAGCATTGGAGTGGAAGGCGCAAATTTTGACTAAAGAGCAGGTATTGGAGAGATTTGCAAAAGTACCTGATACCTACAAAGACTACAAGTTTAAAGCGATATATCCTTTAAATCTAGAATCAGCTTACGAGCAGTTTACTCGCAGCAAGATTATTCCCTTGATCCCTTAGAAACTATATACCTTGCTATCAGTTAAGAAATAGCTGTGCGTGGCTTTGCCACGCACAGCTATTTCTTAACTGACGATGAGTGGCGGCGCTTCGCGCCGCCACTCATCGTTATATCTACGCGATCGCAATTTGAGTTTTCGGATACTTCAGTGTTTATCGCTTTATTTGAGACTATCATAATCATTGTTTGAGAAAGCGGTCATGGTGTATCTCCAGAAAAAATGAACATTGCCCTCTTCGGCACTAGTGCTGACCCACCTAGTATTGGACATCAACAAATCTTGCAATGGTTAGACAACCATTATGATCGCGTGTGGGTGTGGGTATCAGACAATCCTTTTAAGACTCATCAGGCAAGCCTAGGTGATCGCCTGAAAATGATGGAGTTGACCATCGCAGCAATCCAGCCAGCCGCTCAAAATACACAACTCTGTCCCGAAATTAGCCATCCACGCACAATAATCACGGTCGAGCTAGCCAAGCAAATCATTCCCGATGCCCAATTTAGCTTTGTCATTGGCGGCGATCTGGTCGCGCAACTACCCACATGGCATCGCGCTCAAGATCTGCTCAGCCAAGTCCATATCTTGATCGTTCCGCGTCAGGGTGTAGAAATTAATCAAGCCGATATTGATCGCCTCATAAGCATGGGTACTGAAGTAGCGATCGCCCCTGAGTCCACCTCAATACCTAACGTTTCTTCGTCCGATTATCGCAATAGTGGCAATAGTTCAGTCATAATACCCACAGTCGCAGCATATATCCAACGAGAGTCGCTTTACGCATGGCAGAAAAGTTCCGATCCCTAGATTCTAAAAAACCCTTAGCAGATTTTAAAGTCGGCGTTGACAACGTGATTTTTTCCGTTGACACTGAACAAAATCGTCTATTGGTTTTACTGGTGATGCGCCAACATGAACCCTATCGCGATCGCTGGTGCTTACCTGGAACATTGGTGCGTCAGGGTGAATCTCTAGAAGAAGCAGCTTATCGCATTCTCTCCGAAAAAATTCGCGCTCAAAATCTCTATCTGGAACAGCTCTTTACCTTTGGCGATATCGGACGTGATCCTCGCGAAGCCCCCGATAGTTATGCAGTGCGCTATTTATCCGTTAGTTACTTCGCCCTAGTTAACTTCTCTCAAGCAGAACTAATTGCCGATGGCGTGAGTGGAATCGCTTGGTATCCTGTTAAACAAGTTCCTGAACTCGCCTTTGACCACAATCGCATTCTCGAATACGGACATCGCCGCCTCCGCAACAAACTAGAATATAGCCCCGTAGCCTTTGATGTGTTGCCAGATTCTTTTACGCTGAGCGATCTTTACCAACTCTATACCACTGTCCTTGGCGATAATTTTTCAGACTATTCCAATTTTCGCACCAAGTTATTGAAGCTAGGATTTTTGAGTGATACGGGCATCAAAACCTCACGGGGTGCAGGTCGCCCAGCCAGTCTTTATCGTTTTGATGCGGAAGCTTTTATTCCATTCAAAAATAAGCCAATGGTATTCATCTAGTCTTGAAACGGCGGTAAAGCCAGCCTTACAAAAGATTGAGACTGTTAGCGCCTGCGGCGCTGACACAATTAACAGCCCCTATACCAAGTTAAAATATGGACTACGCGATTGACTTCGGAACTAGTAATACTATTGTCGCTAGGATTAATGAGAATGGAAGATCGGAAACTGTCAGGGTTGGTGAATATAGCGCTAACATAGTTGACAATCCGCCATTAATTCCTAGCTATGTCTATGTACAGAACGCTGTAGAAGAGATAGTCTTAGTCGGTCAAGAAGTTGGCGATCGCGGTTTAGACAATCAAAATCCCCAAGGGGCAAATCGATTTTTTAAGGCTTTTAAAAGAGCGATTGGTACATCGAACAGTGTATTTGTCCCAGAAATTGATGGTCGTGAAGTTGAGTTTGAACTTGTTGGAGCATGGTTTTTAAAGAAGATAATCGCCAGTTTACCTGATGTAGATTCATTGGTTTTTACAGTTCCTGTGGATAGTTTTGAGGCTTACCGCAATTGGTTGGGAACTGTTTGTGAGCAGCTAGCAATTAATCGGGTGAGCATTATTGATGAGCCGACAGCGGCAGCTCTAGGCTATGGAATTAATGGCGGTGATGAAACTATTTTAGTGTTTGATTTTGGTGGTGGCACTTTGGATTTGTCTTTAGTCAAGCTATCCTTTGCTCAAGTAGAAAAATCAAGTCAGCCAAAATCTCCATTAGGATTTCTCCTCAAGTGGGGCGATCGCACTATCAAGAATTCTAATTTACCAAATAGTAATCAAACTTCTCAAACTGCTAAAGTTCTCGCCAAGACAGGCAAAAATCTTGGGGGAATGGACATTGATAACTGGATTCTAGATTATTTTCACGCAACTTTAGAACTGCCTAAAAACTCTCTTGTCACAAGGCTTGTGGAGCGCTTCAAAATTGCTCTATCACAATCAGATTCGGCTACAGAGATTTACTTTGATGATCAAACCTTCACATCTTATGAATTAACTTTAACGCGATCGCAACTATCCCAAATTCTTGAACAGAAGCAGTTTTTTATAAGTCTTGACAAAGCTCTCGATAGTATCCGCCAACAAGCTCTTCGTCAAAATATTAATTTAGAAAATATTGATGCGGTGTTACTAGTTGGTGGTACTTCCCAAATCCCTGCGGTGAAAGAATGGGCTTTAGGTCATTTCAAAGCGGAGCAAGTCAAATCAGACAAGCCCTTTGAGGCGATCGCTCACGGTGCAATTTCCCAAGGATGGGAACTTCAGGACTTTCTCTATCACAGTTATGGCGTGCGCTATTGGGACAAGCGCTACAAGCGGCACAACTGGCATCAGATCGTCAAATCTGGCGAAATCTATCCACTCCCAAAGCCAGTGGAATTAACTCTCGGTGCTTCTATGCCTGATCAGGCTAGTATTGAGCTAGTAATTGGTGAGTTAGGCGAAACTGATGTGGAAGTCTATTTTGAAGATGAACGGTTAATTACGCGACTACTTGATAATAGGCAAGTTGCCGTACAAATTCTTAATGACAGCGAGTTTGGTTCTGTAATTGCGAAACTAGATCCCTCAGGACAAACAGGCTGCGATCGCATTAAGGTTTCCTTTCAAGTTGATTCAAAGCGAACTTTACGGATCACAGTTCTAGATTTATTAACAAAACAAAATCTACTCGAAAATATACCTGTAGCTCAACTCATTTAGAATGTAGAACGCTCAAATCCAGAATAATTTCTAAGAGCGCCGCAATCACGCTAAAAAAGAGAAAACAAAATGGACAAATCTTGGTTATGGCTGGTTATAGCCATTGGTAATACGAGAATTCGGGCTGTCGTCTTTAATCGTGATCGCCAAATTATTAAAGAATATGCCTATGCACACAAAGATTTACCGAGTTTAGAGATAGAACTTACTAATCAACAATTTGCAAAAATATCGATCTTTTCTGTAGTTGCGAATCTGGTGACCTACTGGCATCGATTAGCTCAAACACAAATTATTACAACCGCAGATATTCCCTTACAAAATCTATACGCAAATTTAGGAGTTGATCGCGCTTTAGCAGCTTTTGGAGCTGGCGAACTTTACGGCTATCCACTCCTCGTAATTGATGCAGGCACAGCCCTGACCCTCACAGGAGTTGATGCTCAAAAAAATCTAGTTGGTGGCGCAATCATTGCAGGCTTGCGATCGCAATTTATAACTCTCCATCAAAATACTTCCGCTTTACCAAATATATCTATTCCCGAATATCTACCAGATCGCTGGGCTAACAATACGAATAGCGCGATCGAGAGTGGTATCGCGTATATTTTTTTATATGGATTGCAAGCTTATATTGATGATTGGCGATCGCAGTTTCCCGATAGTCACATTATCTTGACAGGCGGGGATGGCGATCGGCTGAAGCAATGGGGATTAAAGATAGATGTTCTCGATTCTTATCTAGTTTTCTGGGGAGTTTGGCATTGCCAATTTTAGAGCGCTTAAAGCTTCTACGGCTTCGACTTCGCTCAGCCAACGTTGGCTGAGCGAAGTCGAAGCCACTCTTTTATGGCGATTAGATTTGGAAACCTGCGCCTGCTTCAGCGATCGCCATTTGGTGCATCACCTTGGCTAGCTCAGCGGCAACCTCAGGACGAGAGAACTCAGGAGGCGGACATTCACCACGGCGGAGCATCTCGCGGACTTTTGTACCTGAGAGATGGACACGCTCTTCGGGTAGGCTGGCGCTAGTTTTGGTGGTTGCCATGCCCAGAGTGCGCTTGCAATAAAAGGCGTGTTCAAACATCAGAGGCATAATCCCTAATTCGCCATCTTCAAATTCATAGAAGATATGCTGAGCGTCATAGGTTCCGTAATAGTCACCCACACCCGCATGGTCGCGCCCAACGATGAAGTGAGTACAGCCGTAGTTTTTACGAATCAAGGCATGGAAAATTGCTTCACGGGGACCTGCATAGCGCATCGCGGCGGGGTTAATGGCAAGGGTAACGCGATCGAGGGGGAAATAATGCTCTAGCATGATTTCATAACAACGCATCCGCACATCGGCAGGTACGTCATCGCTCTTGGTCGCACCAACGAGGGGATGCAGGAATAGACCATCAACGATTTCGAGGGCGCACTTTTGGATGTATTCGTGGGCGCGGTGGATCGGGTTACGGGTTTGGAAGCCAACCACGGTACGCCAGCCTTTCTCAATGAAAAGTTGACGGGATTCGACAGGATCGATTTGATAAGTGGGGAAGAGGGGATGAGCGCGACGCTCTAGCAACCAGACATCTCCAGCGAGATAGATTTCTCCCTGTTCATATACGACCTTGACCCCTGGGTGACGATCTTCATTGGTGCGATAGACATGAAGGGCTTCTTTGAGCTTGTCGTATTTATATTTTTCGCTGAGTTCGAGTACGCCGATGAATACGCCATTGGGATCATCGAGACGGACGAGGCTACCAACGGCTAGGGTGTCGGCGACAGCAGCCGTAACAGGCAGAGTAATTGGCACTGACCAAGGCAAGCCATTGGCTAGACGCATATTCATAACTACAGAATCATAGTCAGCTTGTCCTAAGAAACCTGTGAGAGGGCTAAATCCACCGATCGCAATTAGTTCCAGATCAGACAGCGATCGCTCAGTCAATTGCACCTTGGGCAGGTGATCAGCTTTGCTGTAAAAGACCTCTTTTTGGGCTTCTGAGGCGAGGCGATTAATTAGTTGACCACCGTGAGGGGCAATATTTTTGAGTTGTCGAGCCATGAATTTTGAGTAAAGTTTTTAAGTTGAAGGTAAGCAATTATTAAGTTAATGTTAACTTTTTTTGTCACCAAAGTTTGTAGTGATGCACCGCGAAGCGGTGCATCACTAATTAGCTCAGCCTGAGATTGAGCCAAAACTGTAGAGTCGGTAGCGCGATGCGATAGCCATACTTTGCGCCATAGACCAAACCCTTTTGTTCGAGACTGTCTAACGCTCCTTGCAAACTACCACCTTTAGATAAACGATGCTTCTGCACATACTCGCGACTATGGGGGCTGACGGTAGGATCGATCGCCAAACTCTCCAAGACCCTGACTTGAGTGGGCGGCAATAGCATAATCAAAGACTCAAAAGTTGGTGCAAGGTCTTCGATGAGAGACAGCATATTTTTACGCACAAGGTCAGCAGGAATTACAAATTCTGATTTTTCCTTTTGGGTGAGATAGTCTAACCAGATGCGCCGAGCCAAGGCGATCGCATCACCCATATTTCCTTGCACATATTCAATAAATAACTCCAGAGCCGTAACTTCTTGATTTGGTGATGCAAACCTCAAACCATGCTCAAGCATAGTCATCTCAATCCAAGCCTGCAAATCTTGATTTTCGAGGGGAGCTAGTTCTACCATGTGCAAGCTTAATTTGTGCATCCAAGGCTCAGGCACAGTTGCAATTAGAACGTAACTAACCCGACTCTGAATCTGGATCTCGCGGCGCAAATATTCCTCCCATTCCCCTTTGCGATCCCATGAGCGGATATGCGTAAAGTTGTGCAGCACGATCGCCACTCGACAGTCCAACCACTCGGCGATCTGTTGGGGCAAACTCAATAATCTTTCAAATAAATGCCACACTCCAGTGTTAGTCAGCTTCCAAGATATCTCCAACCTTGACTGTTTATTTACTGCGAAAGTTATCGATTGATCGGCTAGTAAATGTTGAATTTTTTGTACTTCTTCAGGTTGATCAAAGGTATTAATCAAACTTGTAGCTAGTAATTTCAAAAAGCGATCGCCATCTGTTGCCCTCAAACAATCGACCGTAATTACCCTAGCGCCTGCGGCTTGGGCAGCCCACTTAACGAGAGTCCTGCGCCCACTACCAGCTACTCCTGCGATCAATAAGTCACCATCTGCCAGCAAAATTTGACTGACCTGCTCTAATTCTCTCCGTCTACCCACCAAATTTTGGGGCAAAAATGGATTTTTACTCATGGGCTGATTGTACATTAAGTCGCTCTGCGCTTAAATTCTCTTGCCAAACGCGCATAGGTTAGGGCAGCGCCTTGCTCTGCCTTACAGCAGTTACTGATCAAAAAAACACAAGCATAAGTTTGAAAGTATTGCAAAGCAATGCTTTCAAACTTATGCTTGGTTCGGCTTTGAGTGCAAAGCGCTACTTCACAAAATTATCGGATTACATTGCAAATTTTCGCTGCACTTCAAGATTCTTTAAATGGGCAAGTACTATTTTTTAGTATTATGTTTGTAGCCGTTTACCCATAAATATCCATGGCACTTGAGACAGATCTTACTGGTCAGAATCCTCCAGCCCTCTGGCACACCCTCACCGCTGACGAATCTATTGCATTGCTCCAGAGCGATCCCCAAACAGGTATTAGTGAACAAGAAGTATCCGCTCGTCTTGCTCAGTACGGAGCTAACGAATTAGTAGAAAAGGCTGGTCGAGCACCGATTCAGATCTTTATCGATCAATTTACTAACATCATGCTGATTATGCTGATGGCGGTCGCTGTTGTCTCGGCAATCCTCGATATTAGGGACGGCGAATTTCCTAAAGATGCGATCGCCATTAGTTCTATCGTTCTGCTCAATGGCATCCTTGGCTATATGCAGGAGAGTAACGCCGAAAAAGCTCTGGCAGCTCTCAAAAGACTCTCTTCACCTGTAGTTCGCGTTATTCGCGATGGAAATACTGTTGAAATTAGTGGCAGAGAGTTAGTCCCTGGAGATGTGATGCTCTTGGAAGCTGGAGTTCAAATTGCCGCAGATGGCAGATTACTGGATGAGCAGAACCTTCAAGTACGCGAGTCTGCACTCACAGGGGAATCGGAAGCCGTTAATAAAAACGCTGATTGTCTCTTAGACGTGGAGGCAAGCTTAGGCGATCGCCTCAATTGCGTTTATCAAGGCACAGAAGTTGCCCAAGGACGCGCCAAGGTCTTAGTTACCAAAACGGGAATGGCAACTGAATTAGGGAAAATTGCAGTTTTAATCCAGAACGTGGAAACGGAAGACACTCCCCTTCAGCAGAGAATGTCCCAATTGGGCAATGTGCTGGTTTACAGTTCTCTAGTTTTAGTCGCTCTAGTTGTGGCGATTGGTTTACTCAATAAGGGTGACTTTGGAGACCTTCTAAAAACATCCCTCAGTATGGCTGTTGCTGTAGTTCCTGAAGGTTTACCTGCGGTAGTTACCGTCACCTTAGCCCTCGGCACGCAGCGCATGGTTAAACGCAATGCCCTAATTCGCCGTTTACCCGCTGTCGAGACCCTCGGCTCCGTGACCACAATCTGCTCTGACAAAACAGGCACATTGACCCAAAATAAAATGGTCGTGCAGAGTATTCGGACAGGTTTGCACTCCTTACAAGTTACAGGCAATGGCTACGAGCCATCGGGCAAGTTCAATGTTGTTAGTAGTGGGCTAGATGCTGCTCAGCTTGAAGTGAGCCATATTCCTGAAGTTCAGCAATTATTAATGGCTTGCGTATTCTGTAACGATTCGATCTTGCAGCAAAAAAATGGTGAGTGGGTGATCATCGGTGATCCCACTGAAGGATCGCTGATCGTCTTAGCTAGCAAAGGTGGTTGCGATTTCTCCGAATGGCAGCATCGGATGCCCCGCATCTCTGAGATTCCCTTCTCCTCAGAACGTAAACGCATGAGCGTATTGGTCAAGGGTGAGCAGGGTGGCAGTGTGATGTTTTGCAAGGGTTCGCCTGAACTAACCTTGGAGTGCTGTACCCATATCCAGATAGGCGATCAAGTTCACGCAATCAGTGACGAGCAACGCCACCATGTTCTAGAACAAAACAATGATCTTGCTAGTCGCGGGCTGCGAGTGCTGGGTTTTGCCTATCGCAATTTCGGTGATTCATCTGAAGGTAGCCTGACTGAAAAAGACGAGAGTAATCTGACTTGGGTCGGTCTAGTTGGGATGTTTGACGCACCTCGTCCTGAAGTCCGCGAAGCGGTCAAACAATGTCGTGCTGCGGGCATTCGTCCTGTAATGATTACAGGGGATCATCAACTTACTGCTAAGGCGATCGCTGAGGATCTTGGCATCGTCCGCGCAGGCGAGCGTGTTCTCACTGGCAAGGAACTAGAGCGGATGAGCAGTGAGCAGCTAGATCAAGAAGTGACCGAAGTCAGCGTCTACGCAAGGGTATCGCCAGAGCATAAGCTGCGGATTGTACAGGCTTTACAAAGGCAGCATCAATTTGTGGCAATGACAGGTGATGGGGTTAATGATGCACCTGCGCTCAAACAAGCTGACATTGGTATCGCCATGGGGATCACTGGCACAGACGTGTCCAAAGAAGCTAGCGACATGATCCTGCTAGATGACAACTTTGCTACGATTGTCGCCGCCACTGAGGAAGGTCGCGTTGTTTATACAAATATCCGCCGCTTCATCAAGTACATTCTCGGTAGTAATATCGGCGAAGTCATCACGATCGCTACTGCTCCGTTTATTGGCATGACTGTCCCCTTGACTCCCTTACAAATTCTATGGATGAATTTAGTCACCGATGGATTACCTGCCCTAGCCCTAGCTGTGGAACCTGCCGAACCTAATGTGATGCAAAGACCACCCTTTGATCCCCGTGAAAATATCTTCGCAAGAGGTATGGGAGCTTACATGGTGCGAATCGGTATAGTTTTGGCAATTATCACGATCGCTCTGATGGTCTGGGCTTATGGCTACACTAACGCTAACTATAGCGACATCTATAAGCCCGAACGTTGGGCAACAATGGTGTTTACAACCCTCTGTCTTGCTCAAATGGGTCATGCGATCGCCATTCGCTCTAACACACAACTGATGATCGAATTAGACCCAAGAACTAATCCTTATGTCTGGGGATCGGTGATTATGACGACGACTCTGCAATTGGGGCTAATTTATATCGAGCCGCTTCGCCGTTTCTTCGGTACTCATTTGATATCCCCTACAGAACTTGCTGTGTGTTTCGGCTTTAGTGCGCTTATGTTCGTCTGGATCGAATTAGAAAAACTGGTGCTTCGTTGGTGGGCTTGGCAACGTAAATCCTAAGACCAAAAAGTTAATGGTGGCGCGAAGCGCCACCATTAACTTTTTGTAAGGATGGCTTTGCCATAGAAAACCCGAAGAGAGGGAGGTGGGGCTTATATCTACATCCTTCTTTTCGGGTTTTCTGCCTTAACAAAAGTGGCGATCGCTATACCAGATACCAATGTGAACCTAGAATTAATCTTAAGGTCTACCATTAAAAGTATGATAGGCTACAAATTGGGGTAGCGATTCAAGTGTATTAAAGTTCAAGAATCAGTGGAGGAGTTAATTTGAAAAAGGTTGAAGCAATCATTCGTCCATTTAAGCTTGACGAAGTCAAAATTGCTCTGGTAAATGCTGGCGTAGTCGGTATGACGGTATCAGAAGTACGCGGTTTTGGTCGTCAAAAAGGACAAACAGAGCGCTATCGCGGCTCTGAGTACACTGTTGAGTTTCTACAAAAGCTCAAGATTGAAATTGTCATTGAAGATGACCAAGTTGACATGGTAGTGGACAAAGTGATCACTGCGGCTCGTACTGGCGAGATTGGTGACGGTAAGATTTTCGTATCTCCTGTAGAGCGAATTATCCGTATCCGTACTGGTGAAAAAGATTTAGAAGCAGTTTAAATCTTTAAAACACAGTAAAGGGAAGTGAAGCTTAGCTTTGCTTCCCTTTGCCATATGTATAGTATTTCAGTATCCCTAGGTCGTTTAAGTAACTTATAGCTGTTGTGACTTAAAACCCAGAAGAGAGAGGTGGCGCAAGCGCCACCTCTCTCTAACTAAGGTCGTTCTACCAATTCGCGACGCTTGGTGCTGCAAATCAAATGCCATCTAAACAGTTGTTAAAATCGCTTCTACAATTTGCGCGATCGCTGCTCCTAAAATTGCCACTGTTAAATACTTGCCAATCATCGGATTTTTTCCCAAAGAATCATCATTTTTAGCACCTGTCAAAAATAGTGACCAAGCTTGTGTCGCGTTGATCCGTTGAAATTTATTAAAGCTAGCTGTGAAAATTAGGCGCATTACTTAAACTCACGTTCTAATTTTTAAAAACTTACTTTAAATAATTGTAACAAAAATTAATAAATTTCTTACTCCAAAGAATAATGGCGGCGCTATGCGCCGCCATTATTCTTTGGAGTAAAAGACCCTTATAGCCCTGCGTACCACTCGTAACCTAAATCTTCCCAATAGCCACGCCTTTGACCTAGTTCACTTCTTAGCTCGATTTTAGTAACCCATTTACTGAGCTTATAGCCCAGCTTGACGGGTGAGGCTAGACGTAAAGGTGCGCCATACTCAGGCGTAAGCTCTTGACCATTTTTTTGATAAGCCATCAAGGTTTGCGGATGCATGGCTGAGCCGAGATCCCAGCTTTCGTAATAACCATCTGCCGAATAGAAATACACATACTTAGCCTGTGCCGATGGTTGCGCGATCGCCACTAGATCTCTCAGTCTTACTCCGCCCCATTGCACGATCGCCGCCCATCCTTCCACACAGACATGACGAATCACCATATCGACAAAAGGCAAATTTTTGAGATCCTGCATATTGAGACTGAGCGGTTGATTGACCTCACCGCCAATAGTTAGACGATAGGCTAACGGATCAATTGCAGGAGTTCCACGAAAGCTGTTGACAATTAACTTGTCAGGTTCGATCGCACCAATCGAAAACTCTGGAACAGGTTGTTGCGGTTTGAAAATCAAGGACTCGACCTGTTGATTTAACGGCTCCGATAAGCCGCCTACGACTCCTTCAGCAAGGCTGCCAAACCCAATCGTCAGCAGTCCTGCACCAGCTAGGGTCAAAAAACGGCGACGGGGTACTAAGTCTGTGTCATCTAGATCTAAATTTGGATCTAGATTGGAATTTAAGTTGGGATCTGAAGAATTTTGTGATGACATGGTTAGCTATCCGTCCAAAACATTGAGTCAACTAAGCGATCGCCACCAACTTGACGACCTAATTGTGAGTGAATCGTTGCTAAGGCGATCGTGATCGGCACGGTCATAAAGTGAGTGATCCGCAGAGCATCCCAGCCACCAAAGCTATCGACAATCCAATAAAACTGAGCAGGCTTATACATTCCTATCCCTGAATAAACTGCTAATAGTAGAAAGGGAATAAACGAGGTATAAACTAGCCGATGCCATGCGTAGTTTTTGCGCTTTTGGTTTTGGCTCACTATCAGAGCTTTAACATCCTTGCTACTAACATAGCGATGTTGCCAGCGTTTGGTCACCAATACATAAATTCCGTACCAGAGTAGATTTAAGGCAAAAATCCACATTGAGGCAAAATGCCAATGTCTACCACCGGCAAGCCATCCGCCTAGCCCAAAAATTGCAGGAATATGTATCCCGCCGCGTCCACCAAAGACGGGATTAGCGTTGTAAATTTGTAGCCCGCTAGTAATCATCAAAAACAAACTAATAAGGCTCACCCAATGAAATACCTTTGCGGCTAGAGTCTGCCTTGGCTTTGGACTTTGAGAAGGCGATCGCATTGCTGTTACCAAAACTATTTACTCAAATCTAGCAGTTATATAGCTGTAGTCACTTGTATCAGGACAAAATCAAAACCCAAGAATCAAGTGGCGGCGCAAAGCGCCGCTACTTGATTCTTGGGTTTTATGTCCTAAAAAGAATGATTACAGCGCTTTAGGCTGACATAAAATCCCAAGAATTTTTTAAAAGCTTTGCTCTGCAAGACTTTTAAGAAATTCTTGCCTTGGCACTACAAAAAAAGGAAGAGGTGTCACAACGTGACACCTCTTCCCTAAGCAAAATTCAGGATAGTACTAAAAACTACTGAGGCTTTTTAGGTTCTTCAGATGGCTTAGCTTCCTTCGTAGCATCAGGCTTCATAGCATCAGGAGCTGCTGCGTCAGGCTTAGCTTCAGGTGTTGCAGCTGCATCAGGCTTCATAGCATCGGGCTTAGCTTCAGGTGCTTTGTCCTTATCCGAGTCAGACTTCATCGCATCAGGAGTCGCCGCTGCATCGGGCTTCATGGCATCAGGCTTAACTTCAGGCGCTTTGTCCTTAGCTGGCTCAGCAGGTGCTGCTTCAGGAGCAGAGGTTGCTGCGGGAGTTGCAGTAGGAGTTGTTGGGGTTTCAGTAGCACAAGAAACTAATCCAGCAGAAAGGCTAAGGCTAGCAACAATCAAAAGAGCTTTGAGGTTCATATTTTGTTCGATGGTCTGGTTTTTATAAAGGGTTAAGTTGGTTTTGAATGAGTTTATTGTTTGCTTTTTTGTGGAGGAGCTTGCGTACAATTACTCATCGGATTAATTCTAGGTTAAGTGAGGGTTGATTAATAGCTTAATTTTTGTAAATTTGTAATTTGTATGACTGACTTAGAACACAAATCATGTAAAAGACTTGCTAGATAAGGAAATGCTCAAAAACATACCCATAAGAATTTTTGAACTAATAATTAAAAATCAACTTTTGCCATCCGAAGATTATGAATTATTAATATATAAAACCAGAGAAAACAATTATTTCTTGGAGCTAAGTGGCTATGATCGCCAAACTATACCTTGGGAGTTGATGGTTGAGATAGTTGATCAGCGATCGCAACTTTTACGATCTGCCTTTCCAGAAGTTTCCCAAATGTTAGTAAGCCACAATATCCAAATTGGCGCTGAATCTGATGTTTTTCATGTCCTCTGGCACTATTGGATACCGCTTGCTCAAAGACTGGCAAATCGCCATCAACAAATTGGGCGCACTTTTATCCAAGGCTTGCTGGGCGGGCAGGGATTAGGCAAAACCACACTAGGCTTGGTACTGGAAATTTTATTAAAAAATCTCGGCAAAACTTTTCTGAGTTTTTCCCTAGATGATCTTTACAAAGCCTATAGCGATCGCCAAAAACTAAAAGAAGTAATTCCTGAAATGATTTGGCGAGGTCCTCCTAGTACCCATGATGTTCATCTGGGGCTGCAAGTTTTACAGCAACTTCGCGATCGCCCATCAAATAAATCGTATCCGATCTCTATTCCGCGATTTGATAAGTCATTACACAGTGGCGAAGGCGATCGCACCAACCCAGACATAAATTATCAAGCCGATATTGTCTTATTTGAGGGATGGTTTGTGGGGCTAAAACCTTTGCCAGAAAGCGCATTTAATACATTTATCCCCCCAATTTTGTCGGAGCGCGATCGTCAATTTGCGATCGCCTGTAACGCTCATCTAAGCGACTATCAGACGCTTTGGGAGTATCTCGATAGTCTGATTGTGCTGATACCTGAGGACTTTAGCTATAGTCAGCAATGGCGACTTGAAGCCGAACACAAGTTGATTAACTCAGGCAAATCAGGTATGAACGATCAAGAAGTTACTAAATTTGTGGAATATTTCTGGAAAGCACTACACCCCAAGCTGTTCTTCGCACCAATGCTTGAAGATCCACAAGTTGATCTAATTATTCGAGTTGGGCGATCGCGCCTACCAATCTCTTGTCTAGAAAGGAATCCGTAATACCAAATAAAGAAATGGCGTAGCCATTTCTTTATTTAAAAACCCATACAAGTTTTGGTTGGGACATAAAGCCCAAGAATCGAGTGGCGGCGCTTTGCGCCGCCACTCGATTCTTGGGCTTTGGTTTGTACTAGCTAACTCCTTTTTTGCTATACCAATTCACAGTGAAAAATTAGACGTTGCGGCGCTTCGCGCCGCAACGATAATTCTGGGTTTTGATGTCTATTTTTAGAGTGGGAAGAGTGTAGCCCCGAAATTTTGGTGACAATCACTTAGATTTAATGGTTTAACATAATCAATCGGAAGGAATAGTTTATTATTGTGTTACGAACTAAATAATCAAACTCGTTTGATGATTCTGAAATTTCATAAGTCATACTCACAGCATTTACATTGATGCATTCACTCAATGCATTGAGCTTTTTGTTTTGTGTAAAACCTAAGTTCAGGATCAATTAATATAAATTAAGATAAAGAATCGTTAAGATCTTACTGATTACACTCACTACATAAGATTAAGGAACATTTGCAATGGGATTACCCTGGTATCGAGTGCATACAGTTCTTCTCAATGACCCAGGAAGACTGATCGCCACGCACCTGATGCACACCTCTCTCGTAGCAGGTTGGGCAGGCTCGATGGCATTATACGAATTAGCAATTTTTGACCCCACTGACCCCGTACTTAACCCCATGTGGCGGCAAGGTATGTTCGTCATGCCCTTCATGACCCGTTTAGGGATCACCAACTCGTGGAGCGGCTGGACAATCACTGGCGAACAGGTCACTGACCCCGGATTTTGGTCTTTTGAAGGTGTGGCTCTTGCTCACATCGTACTTTCAGGTTTACTTTTCCTTGCAGCAATTTGGCATTGGGTAAACTGGGATCTCGAACTATTTAGAGACCCACGCACAGGGGAACCAGCCTTAGACTTGCCTAAGATGTTTGGTATTCACTTGTTTTTGTCTGGTTTACTTTGTTTTGGATTCGGTGCATTTCACCAAACAGGCTTATTTGGTCCTGGGATGTGGGTATCCGATGCCTATGGATTGACTGGTCACGTTGCTCCTGTAGCACCTGAATGGGGTCCGAATGGATTTAACCCCTTCAACGCGGGTGGTATTGTAGCTCACCACATCGCCGCAGGTATTGTGGGCATCATCGCTGGTCTATTTCACTTGACCGTGCGTCCGCCAGAGCGCCTGTACAAAGCATTGCGTATGGGTAATATCGAAACCGTACTTTCTAGCAGTATTGCTGCTGTTTTCTTTGCTGCCTTTGTGGTCGCAGGAACTATGTGGTACGGTTCCGCAGCTACGCCAATCGAATTGTTTGGACCTACTCGCTATCAGTGGGACAGCAGCTCTTTCCAACAAGAAATTTCTCGTCGTGTCCAAACTGGGCTTAATGCTGGTTTGACCTCTGAGGAAGCTTGGTCGAAGATTCCTGACAAGCTTGCTTTCTATGACTATGTTGGTAACAGTCCAGCTAAAGGTGGTCTGTTCCGTGTTGGTCCAATGAACAATGGTGATGGTATTGCCCAAGGTTGGCAAGGACACCCCATCTTCAAGGATAGTGAAGGTCGTGAATTGAGCGTTCGCCGCTTGCCTAACTTCTTTGAAACATTCCCTGTAGTTCTCCAAGACCAAGATGGTATCGTTCGCGCTGACATTCCTTTCCGTCGTGCTGAATCGAAGTACAGTGTTGAGCAAACTGGTGTAACTGTCTCCTTTGTGGGCGGTGCTTTGAACGGTAAGACCTTCACTGATGCTCCTAATGTCAAGAAATACGCTCGTCAAGCTCAACTAGGCGAAATCTTTGAATTTGATCAAGAAACCAATAAATCTGACGGTGTATTCCGTACTAGCCCTCGTGGTTGGTTTACCTTTGGTCATGCTGTATTCGCTTTGTTCTTCTTCTTTGGTCACATTTGGCATGGTGCGCGTACTTTATTCCGCGACGTATTTGCTGGTGTTGACCCTGAACTAAGTGAAGAGCAAGTCGAATGGGGTGCATTCCAGAAACTTGGTGACAAAACTACTCGTGTTAGAGAGGCTGCGTAAACAATGGAAGCTATTACTTATACTTTGATTTTTGCTTGTTTGATTGGCTTATTCTTCTTTGCCATTTTCTTCCGCGAACCTCCCAAAGTTATTACCAAAGATAAAAAGTAATTTTTATCTAACCTGCTAAAACAGTGAGCGTGATCGCGTTCACTGTTTACAATCTACTTAAAGTTAAGCCAGACAATGTAAATCAATGTCTGGCTTAACTTATTTTTGATAAGTCAAAACTGAAGAAACGAGTGGTAGCGCTTCGAGCCACCACTCGTTTCTTCGGTTTTGTGTCCTAACAAAACTGGTGACAGCTATAATTTACGCTTCAGCTAAAAACAAATATTGATGAATAAGTCACCCCAAATTACATACCGATTAAGTATTCCAGAACCAGAAAATCATCTGCTAGAGGTGGAACTAGCGATCGCTAATTGGCAAGGTAATAGCCTCGACTTAAAGCTACCAGTCTGGACACCAGGATCTTATTTAGTAAGGGAATACGCCAAAAACATACAGGAATTTACGGCTGTTGATGGTTTAGAGAATTTATTGAAATGGCAAAAAGTTAGTAAAAATCACTGGCAAATTGAATGTCCAGACAACTCAACTATCCTGACTATTCGTTATCGGATTTTTGGTAATGAGTTAACCGTGCGAACTAACCATATTGATAGTACCCATGCTTTTTTAACGGGGGCAGCTGTATTTATGGATATTGTGCCGCGATCGCCAATGCAGCCCTACACAGTTGAAGTTGTTAATCTCAAGGAAAACTGGCGAGTTGCCACAGCATTACCAGCAGTGCCAAATTGTTTTAACACTTTTTATGCCAAGGACTTTGACACCTTAATTGATAGTCCCTTAGAAATCGGACTGCAAGAACGCTATGAATTTGAGGTGCTAGATAAACAGCATCGCCTAATTGTGTGGGGAAAACACAATGGGGATATGGAACGGGTGGTTAAAGATACGGCGGCGATCGTGGCGGTGGAATCAGAAATGTTTGGAGGACTGCCCTACGATCGCTATGACTTTATCCTCCATGCTGGTAATGGATATGGCGGATTAGAGCATAAGGACTGCACGGTACTCCTTTACAATCGCCTTGGCTTTAGGAAAGAAGAGAGCTACTTACAGTTTATGAACCTAGTCGCCCATGAATTCTTTCATACTTGGAATGTGAAGCGGATTCGCCCCAAAGCACTGGAAAAATTTGACTACGATCAAGAAAATTACACAGGGTCGCTATGGTTTAGCGAAGGCACGACAAGCTACTACGATCAACTTTTTCCGCTTCGGGCAAAACTATATGATGCCAAGCATTATCTGAAGCTGGTTAGTAAGGGCATCACCCGACTACAAACCACCTTTGGGCGCAATGTGCAGTCTCTGTACGAGTCCAGTTTTGATACATGGATCAAGCTCTATCGCCCTGATGCCAATACCCACAACAGCCAGATTTCTTACTATCTCAAAGGCGAAATGGTGTCTATGCTGTTGGACTTACTAATTCGGTATAAAACTAATAACCTGCGATCGCTGGATCGGGTCATGCAGATTATGTGGGAGCGTTTTGGCAAAGATGAAGTTGGCTTTGAAGAAGCGGAACTACATCAAGTTATCGAGGAGGTGGCAGGTACAGATCTAACTGACTTCTGGAAAGACTATCTCTACGGCACTAAGGAGCTAGATTACAACTATTATTTGGAGCCGTTCGGTTTGGAGTTACGCAGTGGTCGCCAAGATTTTCCCTATACGGGGCTGACTCTCAAAGCTAAGTCGGCGATCGCAGAAATTGAAAAGGTGGAAGTTGGTTCCCCTGCCCAAAAAGCTGGGATTAGTGCAGGTGACTCGTTGCTAGCTATTAACGAGATCCGCGTTACGACAGAGACTTTCCATGAGAGGCTGCGAGACTTTGCCGCACAGGAAGAAATTACTGTCACTATTTTTCAGCAAGATCTATTGAAAACGCTCAAAGTAACTTTGCAAGAACCAATCATTAGCCATTTTGAGCTAGTCCAAATGGCTAACGCCTCACCAAATCAAGAGTTAAATCTGCAAATGTGGCTAAATGTCTGAGTTTAGTAATGCCTTTCAAAGCCAAGAGTTAGCGATGCGGTGCTAAGCGCCTCATCGCTAACTCTTGGCTTTGGAATATCTTGTCGCACAGCGCTTTGCGCTGCCTCAGGAACCAAAAGAGAGATTGCGTCGCAATCTCTCTTTTGGTTCCTGAGGCTCAGCCGTTGCGATATAATCTTAATTAAAGAATTTTATGGGAATACCTCCGTTGTAAGGACGGACACATCACACAAAGGACATCACAATTATGGGAATGACACTCACCGAAAAGATTTTGGCAAAAGCGTCAGGCAAAACACAAGTTAGCCCTGGCGAAAACATCTGGGTGAATGCTGACCTGCTAATGACCCATGATGTCTGTGGTCCGGGGACTATTGGTGTGTTTAAGCGTGAGTTTGGTGAAGATGCCAAGGTTTGGGATAAAGAAAAATTAGTGTTGATCCCTGATCACTATATTTTCACTAAAGATGCCCGAGCTAATCGAAACATTGATATCTTGAGAGAGTTTGCCAAAGAACAGGAAATTAAGTACTTCTACGACATTACCGATCTTTCTGACTTCAAGGCAAACCCTGACTATAAAGGTGTCTGTCATATCGCCCTCGCTCAAGAAGGGCATACTCGCCCTGGGGAAGTACTTTTTGGGACTGACTCCCATACTTGTAACGCGGGAGCCTTTGGTCAGTTTGCCACTGGCATTGGCAATACGGATGCAGCTTTTGTGTTGGGTACTGGCAAGCTCCTTGTCAAGGTTCCTGCCACGATGCGCTTTGTCTTTGATGGCGAAATGCCTCCTTATTTATTAGCTAAGGACTTGATTTTGCAGGTAATTGGCGATATCAGCGTCAGTGGTGCAAACTATCGAGCTTTGCAGATTGAGGGTGAAGCGATCGCCAAAATGACTATGGAAGAGCGGATGACTATCTGCAATATGGCGATCGAAGCTGGTGGCAAAAACGCTGTAATTGCCCCTGACCAGACTACTTTTGACTATGTGCGATCGCGCACTGATAAGCCCTTTGAATCGCTCTATGCCGATGCCGATGCTGACTATTACTACGTCAAGCATTATGACGTTTCTAAACTAGAGCCTGTTGTGGCTAAGCCCCACTCACCTGACAACCGCGCTCTTGTCCGTGAAGTGCAAGATGTCAAGATTGATCGCGTGTATATCGGTTCCTGCACTGGTGGCAAAACTGAAGACTTTTATCACGCCGCCAAATTGCTCAAAGGTCAACAAGTAAAAGTTCCCACTTATCTTGTCCCTGCCACCCAAAAAGTTTACAACGATCTATTTAACTTGAAAATTGATGGATTGACACTTTCAGAAATTTTCCTCCAAGCTGGATGCATTGAGCCAGCTTCTCCCTCCTGCGCGGGTTGCTTGGGAGGGCCACAGGATACCTTTGGTCGGGTAAATGAAGCTGAAGTATGTGTTTCTACCACCAATCGAAATTTCCCAGGACGCATGGGAAATAAGCAAGCCCAAATTTACTTGGCTTCTCCCTACACTGCGGCTGCTTCGGCTTTGACAGGGCATATTACCGATCCCCGTGATTTCATGGCGTAGTGCAGGGTATTTTTGAAGCCTTTCTAAACACAAACTCAGAAATTTTTTTTAGGGTGCGGCTTCGCCGCGCTCTAAAAGTTTGTTCGTTCTACTTTGAGCATCAGTGTGCTGTGATCTGAATATGAATAGTTTGCTTAAAAAAGTTGTTGAATGTTATAGCAATCAAGAAGGATATGAAGTTATTTACCAGCCACAACAGCTACCATTTGCTATCGAAGGATATCGCCCAGACTTGCTAGTGAAAATATCAGAAACGCAAGGATTGATCATTGAACTTAAGCCCCTTGCCATGGATTTGGATGTTTCTTACTATCGTGACATTTCTAAGATTGTCGCTAGGGAGGGAAATTGGCGATTTTTATTAATTACTGATGAGGATGCTACCCCGATCGCTGAGGAAGATATTGCTGATCAAAAATTAACGCGATCGCAAATCTTGGAGCGCAAAGAGAAGATTGCAAAGTTGATTTCCATTGGTGAACATGAGGCGGCTTTTCTGTCTCTTTGGATTTTTGCTGAAGTATTAATGCGAAGGCGAGCTAGACAATCTTTCTTACCAATAGATCGTTTGCCAACTAAGTTAATGATCCATCACTTGCACGATCAAGCCGAACTGTCTTCCGAGCAGTTTGCAAGGGCGATCGCCTTAAATGAAACTAGAGATCGCGTTGCCCATGGATTCCCTGTCGATTCGCTTAACCTTAAGAATGACCTCGAACGGATTTTAAATCTAGTCGATGAATTTATTGCTATGCAAACATGAAAAAAGCGGCGCTTCGCGCCGCTTTTTTTGTTAGCTACTAAGCGTTAGCTAGCCCCTGTTGTCGTGCTACCGCATGGACAGCCGCCGCTACCGCATGGGAAACGCGGGGATCAAATACCGAGGGAATAATAAAATCAGGAGCAAGGTCGCTGCTGCTGACTAGGGAAGCGATCGCTTGGGCGGCTCCAAGATTCATTTGCGTGGTGATTTTGGTAACTCTGGCGTCCAGCGCACCCCGAAAAATTCCAGGGAAGGCAAGTACATTATTAATTTGGTTAGCGTAGTCACTGCGCCCTGTGGCAATAACTGCCACATCATTTTCCACCAGTTCAGGCTGAATCTCAGGATTAGGATTTGCCATCGCAAAGACAATTGGTGCAGGAGCCATACTTCTGACCATTTCAGGGGTCAGTGCCCCCTTAACACTCAAACCGATAAACATATCGGCTCCCTTGATCACTTCCGCTAGAGAACCAGTGCGATCGCTAGCAAATTCTAGTTTTTCAGGAGTGAGGTCAGGACGATCCTTGCTAATGCAGCCACGAGAGTCACACATTTCAATGCGCTTAACTCCTGCTTCTCGCAACAGCCTTGCCACGGCAATGCCTGAAGCGCCAGCGCCATTCATCACAATTCGCACTTCATCAATGGGTTTGCTGACGACTTTGAGGGCGTTTAGGGTCGCCGCCACTACCACAACTGCCGTACCATGCTGATCATCATGATAGACAGGAATATCTAGTTCTTCTTTGAGTCTTCTTTCAATTTCAAAGCAACGGGGAGCGCTAATGTCTTCGAGATTTACGCCGCCAAATGAAGGTGAAATACGTTTGACAGTTTCGACGATTTCATCAACATCCTTAGTATTTAAACAAATCGGGAAAGCATCCAGTCCCGCAAACTGCTTAAACAACATCGCTTTACCTTCCATAACAGGCATGGCGGCTTCAGGTCCAATGTCACCTAATCCTAATACGGCTGTACCATCCGTAACTACCGCAATCGTATTGCACTTGATCGTGTAGTCATAAACTTTGCGCTTATCTTCGGCGATCGCCATGCAGACACGCCCTACGCCTGGGGTATAAACCATGGCAAGATCGTCCTGTCCTTTAACCGCAACTTTCGCTTCTAGATGAATCTTGCCACCCTTGTGAACTTGGAACGTGCGATCGTAAACATCTAAAACTCGAATTTCGGGAACTGTCTTCACAACTGCTATGAGCTGATCCATATGTTCAGCGCTGTAGGCACTCACAGTAATATCGCGTACGGAGATTTTGCGAGTCTGTTGAATGAGGTCAATCTGTCCAAGGTTCCCTCCTGCTTCAGCGAGAGCGCGAATAACTGAAGATAGCATTCCTGCGCGGTTGAGAAGTTGCACGCGGATAGTTAGGCTGAAGCTAGGATTAGGTGTTAATTGTTGCATCGTGAAGGGTAAGTAATTACTGATATTCAGAGCGAGCCTGATTGTATGCAATGTTACCTGATTGTCTAGCAGCTTTGCGTTACAAATGTCACGATTTTTGAGCGTTGTGAAGTGCCGCCATTCATATTTGGGTTTGAAATGGCTACGCCATTTCTTCACTTGGTATATGTTAGCTGTAGAATAAAAACTCGATTTTTAATGGTGTGGCTTAGCCGCACCATTAAAAATCAAGTTCTAGAAACCTCATTGAGCCAAATATGCTAGGAACTGACAGACTGATTCGCCCAAAACTTTTTCAAACCCTATTCGTATCGGCTTGCGCGATCGCAATAACAGTAAGCGAACCTGTCCAATCCCAGTCAGCAAGTAATCCTAATCTTAAAATTGGCATTGTGCAGCGCTTTGGTGCAAGTCCGCAAGACAAACTGACCTTGAAAGCGCCCGCAGGAAGTAGGTTAACTGTATCTTTTCCGTCGGCTGATGGAAAAAGTGTGCAGACAATTAGCAGCGATCGCTTAGTTGTGGAAGTCGCAAGGCTAACAATTCCAGAATCCATCCTTGAAGAGAAGCTAGTTCTCAGTAATCACCGCAGTTTTGAGAATGCTGCCGCAAGTGCTTTTAAATGGGCGGAGAAAGGAATTCAAACAGAAATTGCTCAACCAAGACGTTGGCAAGTATGGGCTAAACGGGATATTTACGATTCGATCCTGTTGCGTTACCTACTGTTATATACGTTGAGAGCGCAGGGAAACTTGACAGTGCAGATTGATCGGCGTATTTTGCCGCAGAGAAACCTTGCATCATTGATTGTGGGTGACTTTAGGTACAATCGCGATCGCTTCGATATTAGTAGCAGTTCAGGAATTGTGGAAGTCAGCTACCAAAAAGATAACAAGCCCGAAATTACAAATCGCCCCTATGCAGGAACATTAAGGCTACAAACCAATGCCCATCAAAGCTTTACGCTTGTTAATAACGTTCCTCTAGAAACCTATGTGCGTGGGGTTGTTCCCCATGAAATAGGTTACAACGCTCCCTATGCAGCAGTGCTAGCACAGGCTGTTTTGGCGCGTACCTATGTATTGGCTAGTTTGCACCGCTTTCAAGTTGATAATTATGAGCTTTGTGCGGATACTCAATGCCAAGTGTATAGAGGCTTAGAAGACACGACGGCTCTGGCTGATCGCGCGATCGCTGATACGCGAGGATTAGTTCTGACCTATAACAATCGCGTGATTGATGCGCTCTATTCCTCAACCACAGGTGGCATCACCGCCAACTACAACGATATCTGGGATGGCACGCCCCGTCCCTATTTGCAATCTGTGCTAGATCTACCCAACCGTTCCGAAAATCAGCGATCAGCTGATATCTCTGATGACAAAAATTTGAAGGCATTTCTTGACCGTCAAGATGGATTTAACGAAGTCGGCTGGAGAAACTTGAGATGGCGTAGAGAAGGAAGTTTAGAGGAATTACAAACATCTCTTAAAAAGTTCCTTCGCTTTTCTGGCGATAACACTACCAACTTTAATAAAATCAAGGAACTGCGAGTTTCTCAACGCGCTGGTTCAGGTCGAGTATTGGAAATGCAAGTGATTACAGACAGTGGCAAAATCTCAATTAAAAAAGATGAAATTATTGATGCCTTCGATCCACCTGACAGTACTTTCTTCAGATTAGAGCCAATTTTTAGCAATCAAGTGCTGACAGGCTATGCATTTATTGGTGGAGGTTTAGGACATGGTGTGGGCATGAGCCAAACAGGTTCCTATAACCTAGCGCGGATGGGATGGAGCTATGAGCGTATTCTTAATTTTTATTACACTAATACCCGACTTCAAGAATTACGTCCCGAATTTTATGGCGATCGTCGTTAGCCTAAGCCCAGAAAATAAGAAGCGGCGCTTTGCTCCGCCACTTATTTTCTGACAGCACGGCGAAGCAGTGCTGTCAGAAATTTGGCTTTAATTGCTCAGCCGCAATAACTCTAATCAAAGAAAAAGCGGCGCTTTGCGCCGCTTTTTCTTTGGTTTAATTTAAAAAAGTGTTGTTGCACTTTTTTAAATTGGAGTTAGAGAGGGAATGTGAGCATATCGGGGAATAAACGATTAGCTTCGATAAGGACACCAGCAGTGATGGTCATCCAGACGGCAGCTAGAACTGGAGCAGAGGATAAGAAACCTTTCAATGGAGTTCTCCTTTTGAATAGTTTTGATTGAATATTTTTAAGATAATGTTTTTGAACAAGCCTTAAATCTGAATAGTTCAGAGATAAAGCCCTTCAAGTTAAGAATGAACTTCTTTGCGAGATGGAGTTAGCGAGGTGAAACTGTAACTTCATTCTCAGGAACTACTAGTTCGCCAGTAGTAAATTCTTTGATAGCAGCAAGGGGCCATGCAAAGCCAGTGAGCATACATTTAACAGCAAGAGGAACATCGATGAGAATTTCCTTTTGAGTTGCAGTTGCTGAGTCTTTGTGAATGGAGATTAGATAAGCACGACCAACCCAGCCGATCCAACCAGCGATGTATAGGAACATCAAGGCAGGAATGGTGAATTCGCCAGCGCGATCTAGACGACCATCGCTGATTAGGTGAGGTAAGCCATCTTCACCGCAAAGCAAGCCAGAATCGGCATACTTGGCAAATCTAGCTTCAGTCTTAGCGATTTTACCTTTGAGGTATTCCGCAGGACCACTACCAACGGCGAAGTTTTCTAGACGAGCATTGTAACCATCAACTTCTGTTTGTAAACGGGATACAAAAGCTTCAGAAGAAGCACAGGGAGTTAAAGCATTAAATGAGAACTCTGCATAAGCCGCAGGGGTTGCAGCAAGGCTAACACTAAACCACAAGCTAATTACGAGAATGAGACCAAAGAGTCTTTTCATAGACTGACCTTATTTACCTTAGTTAAAGATAGGCAAAAATAACGATATTTTAGTTTGAGAACTTAGCCTCAGATCCTATATCAGCGATCGCGCCTTGGTAAAGCAATCTTCACATCCTGTAAAGTAAGTTATTAATTGGGGCAGAAATTCTTCCCTATATAGATGAGTGACGGCGCAGAGTGCCGCCACTAGATCTCCAAAGCCAACCGCTAAAACCTAATTAAAATGCCAACTATTCTTGCGATCGAATCTAGCTGCGATGAAACGGCTGCGGCTGTAGTTCGCGATCGCCAAATTTTGAGTAATGTCGTCTCCTCGCAGATTCTCACCCATGCTTCCTTTGGCGGAGTCGTGCCAGAAATTGCGGCACGTCAGCACGTAGAGACGATTAATCCTGTAATTGCCCAAGCCTATCGGGATTCAGGGCTGACATGGGCAGATATCGATGGGGTTGCGGTGACGACCGCCCCAGGATTAGTTGGTTCCCTAATGATTGGGGTGACGGCGGCGAAAACCTTGGCAATGTTACATCACAAGCCTTTAATTGCGGTGCATCACCTAGAGGGGCATATTTGTTCATCTCTGTTAGCTGACCCCACCTTGGAGCCACCATTTCTATGTCTACTTGTCTCAGGTGGACATAGCAGCATCATTTTAGTTAAAGACTATACCGACTATCAGGTGATGGGAAAGACCCGTGACGATGCGGCAGGAGAGGCTTTTGATAAAGTGGCGCGACTGCTAGGTTTGGGCTATCCAGGGGGCCCCGCAATTGATAAGATTGCGATCGCGGGGAATCCCCAAGCTTTTAAGTTGCCGCAGGGACGGATTCCTGATTACCCCTATGACTCTAGCTTTAGTGGACTTAAAACCGCAGTATTACGCCTTACTCAGAAGCTCAGTCCCAATGGTGAACCATTGCCGATCGCTGATATTGCCGCCAGCTTTCAGGAAACGGTGGCGTTGGCGCTGGCTACGCGCACAATTAAATGTGCGGTGGCAAATAATTTGTCAACAATTGTGGCGGTTGGTGGTGTGGCGGCAAATAGTGCGCTGCGATCGCGCCTTGTGTCGATGGCAACTGACCATGACATTCGCGCGGTATTTCCACCCCTAAGTCTATGTACTGATAATGCGGCGATGATTGGCTGTGCAGGAGCGATCCATTTGGCTCGTGGGCAGACTTCATCGATGGATATTGTGACGCGATCGCGCCTCAATATCGAAGAATGTCAAAGTTTGTACGCTTAGATTAAAAGCCCGCCAAAGGCGGGCTTTTAATCTAAGTCTTGAATCAAGAAATGGCTATGCCATTTCTTGATCTGGTTATTACATCATTGATGGAATCACTAGCGCTTGCATCGCGTTATGGATATCTTCAGTTAACTTGCGCGTACATTCCTTGGCGGCGGCGCGACTTGATTGATAGGTAGTCAGATGTTGGGAAACTGAGATCGGTTCAGCAACTGAAAGCGTCAACTTGCGATCGCCAAAGTTAGGGGATTCCTTAAATGCTGATGAACTTTCATTGCGCTCAGTGATCCGTTGCAATACACTCCACATCAGCTTCAACACTTCAATGTAGCGACTGGGGCTAGGGTGCTGCTTTACATAGTCATTGGTGACCCCGATAATACTTTCCGCAATTCGCATATGCCAGTTGCTATAGCTCGCCTCTAGCGCCAGTTGATCGGCAAAGCCATGCTCAATTGCCGATAGCTTCTCCAGATTCTCAATGTCATTGCGAAAAATACGATCCCATCCTGCTTGCTCAAGACGGCGACAACGATCAATCAATGAGCCTTTGGGTTTAATCCCAAAATTCATTTCGGCGACACTCAAAATATGGTCGGCTAAACTTTGTAGGCGGCTAGATAGGTCGAGGTTGGTATTTTCTTCCTTGCTACTACTTGTTGCAGGGTAGTTTCCATAGAACGTTCGGTAATATTCACCAACCCACTGCACCAAATGGCTTCCTAATTCATTCAGTCTCTGGTAACGATTCGTGGCTGTAATATCTGGCTTATCCATCTCACATTCTTTTTCGATTGTGGTGATCACCTCATCTATTTTCCCCCAAGCGGCACTGGAATATTCATATTGAATTCCCACAGGGATAATCAACATCTCTTCCGCCCGTCCTTCTTTGGCTAAGTCCTCAGCAGCCCAAAAACCAATCTGTGCTATTCCTGGTTCTAACTCGGCTACCATCTCGCTTTTGCCATTGGTACCACCTTCAGGAGCCATCGATAGGGGGGCATCGCCTTGGGTAATTTGTTTACGCATCAGCGTCAGTGCGGGTCGATCTAACTTGCCTCGAAATATAGAAATCCCACCCAACGCAGGAAATAGCCAATTTATATAGTCCCCAGCCCATAGAGAAATACCGCGATCATAGACAAATCCACTGTGGGGAGTTTGCGTTAACTTTACCCCCATTTTTCGAGCTTGCTCGGGTACTGCATAGGTTAGCAGGTAGAGCATTCCAAAGGGGTCGTCAGTGGTGGGGTGGCGGAAAGCTAGCATATAGCGAACTTTACCATCTTGAAACTTTTTCGTAGCATCCACAAGTCGATCAATATATCTTGTTTCAATCTGATTGATGCCACATTGCCACCTCAGCCAAAACGGCGTTAATATCCGAATAATTTTTAAGATGAATTGATTAATTTTGGGTGGGTGAACCTTAAGGGGTGGTTGAACGCGAGTCAGATCTACTGCCATGATTTCTGTTGTTTATATTAGGAATACGAATTAGGGCTACGCCGTCAAAAATCTATTATTACGAGTGGCGGCGCTTCGTGCTGCCACTCGTCTTCTGTTTTTACAGTAATTGTCGATCAAACGAACCACAAGAATAATTTTGAAAGCGTTGCTTAGCAACGCTTTCAAAATTATTCTTGGTTCGGGGTTGAGCACAAATCGCTGTAAGACTGGCGACAGCCATAAATTCGTGGTTAATCGAACCAAAAAGGTATTATGTGCGTCTTCTAGATTATGGTACAATCGCGCCCAATTTCGTTTTTTCGATATCATCGACTGGCAAGCATATGAGACTCCACAAAAACACCCCTCTTTCTAGTTTTGCCTTGGGGCTGGTATCTTTGTTCGGTACTAGCCTCTGCACGCTCAATTTAGGTGATTTAGCGATCGCCCAGTCTTTCCCGACTAGTTCGACCGCCAGTACGACACAGTATTTGGTGTATTTACCAAATGCATCAAGTCTTCAAAGAGCAAGAGCGATCGCCCCTGATGCCTTTACGAGCCGACTAGATACAGGTGAGCAAATTGTGCAGCTAGGTCGATTTAATAATTTAAACCTTGCCCAAAAGCGTGTTGATCAATTTAGTAAGGCAGGACTACAGGCTCAAATTATCAATGTCCAAGGTAAATTTTCTAGCTTTCCTTCGCAGCCTGTTAGCTCAATTCCACCAATTCCTAATAGTTTTCCGCCCTCATCTTTGCCAACTCCTGTCGAGTCAATCCCAATTCCCAACTCGCGAGTAGTTGATCCTCTCCCTGGGGTTCCAGGAAATGACTTTCCCACCAACTCCATTGAGATTGTGCGATCGCCACAGCCATTACCTCCTCAGGCACAGCCAATTCCCCCCAACCCAACTGTTGCTGTGCAAGCACCCCCTAGCAGTGTGCAGTTGCGGTACTTCGTGATTATTCCTACAGGGTTGGTTTCGGAGTTGCAAAGAGTTCAAGCGATCGCCCCCAATGCCCAATTGCGATCTTCTTTCCGTGGAACTTACATCGAAGTGCAAGGCTACCCAGATCGCCCTAGTGCAGAAACACTCAATTTAACAATTCGCCGTCAAGGTTTTGATAGCCGCGTGGTCTTTTTCTAAAAAAAGCTAATGCATCAGCCTTTTAGGAATAAACGGTGCGGCGCGAAGCGCCGCACCGTTTATTCGTCTTTGCGTTCCAATGCTCGCCACCAACGGCTGAGGGGAAAATAAACTACGGGCGACCATAGACTACTGAGAATTGCTGAACTAAGGGCAATTCTTTGTTGCATAGTCCAAACGTTATCAATTTGTACGCCCATTGCGGTTAATTGCAGGGCGTGCATAGTTTCCACGATCACAGCCATCCCAAATACGATCAAAGCGATCGAAATAAAGTCTTCCTGAACATATCGCTGCTTTTGCAGAAGTGATGTCAGTCCACCTGCGATCGCCAGCCCGATGGTATGGGTAGGGGCATTGATGACATCATTAATCGTCATTGCATCCTGTATCATCCCCAACGCAATACCCGCCATCACTGCCAAGATCATCGGGCGGTTGACGCTCCAAGTCACTAACCAAATTAGCAACCAGTTCGGCGCAATCCCCATCAAAGACATCCCTGGGAATCTGGTATACATTGCAAGAACACAGATCAAAATTGAACCACCCGTAATCGACCAGTTCAAAAGTTTTCTAGACAGGGAAATCTTGCGATCAATCATAGTTAGGGATTGGCTATTCAGACGGGGAACTATAGCTGTTTCAAATAAGAGTTAGAGCTTCGACTCTTCGACAGGCTCAGTGCATCGCTTCGCTCAGCCAACGTATACTGCTGGCTGAGCGAAGCGATGCACTGAGCCTGTCGAAGTGTCGAAGCCTCTTCTAAATATTTAAACTTGCCATATATCAATTCATAAAAGTATAAGCACACTTTTGTGAATTGAAAACCAAACCCAGTATGGGTTTTTGAATAAAGCAATAGCAAAGCAAAGAGCGGCTATTGCCTACATATTTTCTTTGAATGGATAGACCCTGACGTAATCCAAAATACCAAGGGGAGTTGAAAATTCAATGATCGCTTCGGGCGCAGGTTGCTTGTCAAGATTTATCGATTTGATCCGACCAACAGGTACATTTTCGGGAAACAGGGTGCTGAACTGGGAAGTATGAACGATATCACCAACCTTCACATCGGGATCACGCTCGAAAAAATCTAGCGTTGCCGTATTTTTACTCTGCCCCTTCAGCATTCCACTATATCGACTCCGACTAACAACCACACCAACTTGGCTATTAGGGTCACTAATCAACAGGATTTGGCTACTATTTGGAGAAACATGGGTGACTCTCCCTACTAAGCCTCCAGGGGCAACCACGATCGCACCTGCCTTGATGCCATCATTACTACCCTTACCAATTAGGATTTGATCCCACCAAGAGTCAGCTCCACGACCAATTACTGTCGCCCAAATGCCATTGTCATTAGCGCTTAACTTCACATTAAGCAGTTCTTTCATCCTCTGGTTTTGGGACTCAAGCTCAGTCAAGCGATAACGGAGTTCACGCACTTGTGCATCTTGCAGTAGTTCCTGCTTGGGTACAATTGCTTGGAAAGGGCGACTAAAAAATTGGTAAGTCTCCATGATTACTACGCCCTGAGTCTGGCGAATCAACCACGCCAAACCAATACCCGCAGTAACAACAGCAGTCTGGAAGCTGTAGCGCTCCCACCAACTACGAATCGATTCCATGTAAAACGTACCCTATAAACTTTTTAAACGGCTTGTTAATACACGACCAAGATTTTTATAATCTTCCAAAACGCGACCTGCGCCGATAACTACGCAGTCTAGTGGAGCAGGAGCAATATGGGTAACAATTCCCGTCTCATGACTAATCAGGGTATCAATGCCATTGAGCATTGCCCCACCACCTGCCAGCATGATGCCGCGATCAATAATGTCGGCGGCTAGTTCGGGAGGAGTGCGCTCTAAGGTGCGTTTTACCGCTTCAATAATTACTGATAGCGGTTCACTCATGCTCTCGCGGATCTCTGAGGACTTGACAGTGACAGTCCGAGGTAAGCCAGATAGTAAATGTAAACCTCTAACTTCCATGGAAGTTTCTTCTTTAATTGGGTAAGCAGAACCAATTTTAATTTTAATTTCTTCAGAAGTCCGTTCACCAACGACGAGGTTATGTACGGTTTTCATATACTTCATGATCGCTTCGCTGAGTTCATCGCCTGCGACCCGCACTGACTCGCTCAACACGATCCCCTGCAAGCTCATTACCGCGACTTCCGTAGTGCCACCACCGATGTCGATAATCATGTTACCTGTAGCTTCGGTAACGGGCAGCCCTGCTCCAATTGCGGCGGCGATCGGTTCATCAATGGGATAGACTTCGCTAGCCCCAGCACGACGGGCGGCATCCATGACGGCTCGCCATTCCACGCCTGTTACACCACTGGGAATCCCGATCGCGATGCGTGGGTTAAAAACACCTTTTTTAACTTTTTGAATAAATGAGCGCAACATCAACTCGGCGGAGTCAAAGTCAGCAATCACACCGTCCTTGAGCGGTCGCACGGCGATGATGTCTCCAGGGGTGCGCCCGATCATCTTGTTGGCTTCGTTTCCAACTGCGTAGGCAGTTTTGTCTCTCTGGTCGATCGCTACAACTGACGGCTCCTGCAATACAATTCCTTCGCCAGAGACGTAGATCAATGTATTGGCAGTACCAAGGTCGATGCCGATATCTTTAGTAAAATGGCGTAATAAACCCACAGCAAACTCTTCCAGTGGTCAAACTAGCTATATTTCCTTAACACTTTATTACGATTGTTGTCATTTGGTCTACTTTTCTTAAAGGAACTGATTTTTAATGGCGTAGCTTTGTCTTGCCATTATGTGCTGAAAGAGTTGCTTGACGGCAGTTTAAGGATAAATACACGAAGCACCTTTATCCTTAACTGCACAACAATAGAGCCTGTTGGCTATCCTCTTGGATCTGAGCCTTAAGCATTTCGAGGGAGTCAAATTTCTTTTCAGGACGAATGTAATTGATTAGGTTTACAGAAATTTGCTGATCGTAAAGATCGCCTTGCCAATTAAATAAATGTACTTCCACAGATCGGCGATCGCCATTAACGGTGGGGCGCATCCCAATATTCATGACTCCATTAATTATTGATTGACTGTCGTTTGTCACAACTGTGACTGCATAAACCCCATCGCGGGGTAAGCATTTCTGAGAGGGCAGTTCCAGATTGGCGGTAGGAAATCCAATTGTGCGTCCCAGTTGCTTACCACGGATGACTTTGCCAACTAGGTTGTAGGGACGACCAAGTAATGCGTTAGCAAGTCCAATGTCACCTTGGGCAAGGGCAGCGCGGATGTTAGAGCTACTAATTCTTACATTTGGTTTTTCTGTGTCATCACCAAAGCTCATGGTTTGTTCTGGGATGATCGTGAGGCGATCGCCCCACACATTTTCTAAGTCGATGACGCTGCCCTGTCGTTTTTGCCCAAAGTGAAAGTCAAAACCAACGCTGATCATCTCGACCTGTAAGTAATTGATCAAAATTTGTTGCATAAATTCTTGAGCCGTCAGCTTGGCAAGTTCCGCATTGAAATCAAGTAAAACTAGTTGCTCAACGCCTAGGGATTTTAACAGTGCAACTTTTTCGTCGAAGGGGGCAAGCAGCGATCGCGGAGCTTGGCTAAAAAATTCTTGGGGATGGGGAGAAAAGGAGACGACTGTGCTGGTTAATTTTGTGCTACTTAATTGATTGTGATCGCTAGCAAATTTCCGTAAAGATTCAGGAGTGATTGGTGCAATCACCTGTTGATGCCCCAGATGAACGCCGTCAAAGTTGCCGAGGGCGATCGCGGTGGGACGAGAAATTTGGGTTGGGTCAAAAACTACTCTCACGCTTAATATTTTGACACAATAGCTGCAAAAAGTTGTAGTGATGCTGTGTAGTTGCAGCTATGCCAAAGTCCAAAATTGGGATCACACTTTTGGGCTTTGAAATCTAGACCTGCGTTTTTTGGAGAATACTTTTGGTGATTCACTTGATTTACAGTCTATTGAGGCTTTGAGTAGTACAAATAAACTTGAGGAAGCGGCGCTCCGCGCCGCTTCCTCAAGTTTATTTGGGTTCTAACTAAGCGCAAAGCGCTGTAGTTGGAAGTAAATCAATATTTGCTGTGCTAGCTTCAACTCTGCTAGATAATGATTTGTCTAAAACAAGGACTTTGTAAGAAGCCCAAAAATCAATGATTTTAGGTGAGGTACAAATCACAGATGTTACAGGAACAACAGACAGAGCAGAGTTATCTATTGATGGTAAAAGTGTTATCTTTGGAATATGGACAGACAGATATTAAGAATCAGTTAGTAGATATAAATGATCCACAATTGATAATGAAGTTACGTCATCCATTCTATTGGGCAGGATTTTCGTTGATTGGTAATCCATGGTAAGAGTTATGCGAAATAAAATCAGAAGAAAAGTATTTACAACTATTTTTTGTCTTGTCTGCAATGTCTTTGTTTTTGTAGATAAAGGTTTAGTTGACAATATAAACAACTTTGACAATTTTAAAACTTTTAAAGATTTGTGCGAAAACAAGGATCAAGTTAGTAACGATATTCGTCATACTGTTGAAGAGTTATTACTAGTAACGAGAACTTCGGACTGTACAATTGCACAAGAAAAATTATCAAAGGCTAGATATCTCCCTTTTAATAATCGTGGAATTAGCAATTTATTACCACTAAGTTTTTTTCCTAACTTTACTAAGCTGAATTTAACAAGTAATCAAATTGTTGACATAAAGCCATTGAAAAAGCTAACAAAGCTTACTGAACTTGGTATTTCAGACAATAACATTTCTGACATTAGTCCTCTTAGAAACTTAACTAACTTAACTACTTTAAGTGCTAGCCGTAATCAGATTGTTGATGTAAGTCCATTGAAAAATCGGTCATGTTACAAAGTTGTTGAACAGATTAAATCAGAGAAGAATAGGAAACTCATACCGATTGATAAATAGACCGATTA
>QBLS01000018.1 GCA_003249015.1 Pseudanabaena sp.
TCAATGGCGGGGTCGGAGGGACTGCTGGTGCAGCAGGAGTAATCGGTATTGCAGGAAAAGGTGGTACAGGCGGCGGCGGCGGCGCGTTTGAGATTCTCGCTAGAGGACGTATCACCACCAATAACAACAATGGTGTGAGCTTTGAAGCTAGGGGTGGTGCTGGCGCTGCTGGCGCTGCTGGCGTAGCTGGTGGTGCTGGCGTAGCTGGTGGTACTGGCGTAGCTGGCGGCAATGGCGGCGGTGGCGGCGGCTCACTTAGCGGCGGTGGCGGCGGTACTGGCGGCAGAGGTGGCAATGGCGGTACTGGTGGTGACGGTGGTACTGGCGGCAATGGCGGAGCTGGCGGTAATGGCGCGGGTGGTACTGTTAAGCTCTTTGGTAGTGCTATTAGTGTTGGTTCATCAACAGTTGATGTCAATGGTGGAAATAATGCTGCTGGTATAGGTGGCAGATTCTTAGTTGGTAATAACTTATCAACTGGTATACCCACTCCAGGAAATGTGCGTGGTGCTACTACATTCAACAACCCCAGTGGTGGACAAAAAAGAGCTAATAGCTTTAGCTCAAATGTGGAGACCCCCTTCATCGCAGGGTTACAAGGTGGTGCTGATATCTTTGGTTTGTTAAATGGTATTAATTCCACCGATCTGGATTACAACCTTAACGATGCTGGAATTCAAGCCCCAGATCCTGATGCGATCGCCGCAATTTATCGGTTAAATGTTGGACCAGTCAAAGGATCGGTGAACTATGGCGATGATTACACTAACTTCGATATGGTCTTGTTTGTAAATCTGACAGATAAGGTTATAGAGGCTCCCAAAATCGCTTTCAATACTATTGGTTTCAATGATCTACTGACTGGTGGTTTTACCAGAGACTCGCTATTTGGAGGTAGTGGAGGAAATCAGGTCTTAGGAAAACTCAATTCTAACCGCATCTGGGCGACTCTAGTTCCTACTCCTGCGAACAATGGTGCAATTACTGTTAATGCCTCAATTAATAATTTTGCCAATACTGCCACTTCCCTTAATGGACAATCATTGAGTAATGGTCAAGTTGCTTACATTAGATCGGTACGTCCGAACCTTACGACCGTACCGACTCTGAATGGGTTAAATGCAGCAGCCATTAGTGCCAATGGCAGTCAAATCTATGGAGTGGATGGTTTTAACAACTCTTTAGTGGTTGTTAACACTAGTGATTTATCTCAGCGACAACTTCTCAAACAAAATATTAATGGCACTCTTGGCTTGACTAACGCCAGTGATGTAGCTGTGAGTGCTGATGGAAAGAATGTATATGTAACCAGTCCAACACAGAGAGCTATCAGTGTCTTTAACCGTGACGCTTCTGGTAATCTCACCTTTAATCAGTTTAAAGATGACAATGCGGGTTCAGCTTCCTTCCAAACCTTAGTGGTTAACAATGCGGGAAACCTCATTTACACCGCAGGGGTGGATGGCATTCTTGCTTTAACTCGTAACACAGTCACGGGAGCGCTTACTCAAACTGGTAGCCAAATTGCCTTTAAACCAAATGGAATTGGTAACTTTAGTAATTTAGCGCTCAGTCAAGATGGTGAGTTGTTGTTTGCCGCTAGTCGTGCTAATGACACCCTAGTTATTCTGCGTACTAGTGATTTGGGTATTGTCCAGACTCTAAGTGGAGCTGGTAATGGACTTGATGGAGTCAGTGGTATTACTTCTAGTAGCGATCGCCAATTTGTTTATATCACTGGACAGGACGGCAACACACTCAGCGTCTTTCAACGAAATTTAAGTACAAATCAGCTCACGCTAATCGAACAGCAGCAAAATGGCGTGAATGGGGTACTTGGGCTACTTGGTGGTACAGATGTCTCCATCACTCAGGATGGCAAGTATGTTTTAGTCAGTGGCAGAGAAAGTGATGCAGTTTCTGTCTTCTTAAGAAATGCCACTACTGGCAAACTAGAATTTGTTCAGGTACTGCGAAACAACATTGGCGGCACTTCTGGAATCGAATCTCCGACTAGTATATTTACCTTCGGCAATAAAACCTTTGTCAGTAGCCTTGGTACAACTGGTGTTAACGGAGGAATAGTAGCGTTTGACAACAATACGATCGCTCCTGCTCCAAGCGTTTTACTGACAACTTTTACAGATATTGAGGAATTAACAGTTAGCACTGCTAGCGGTGATGATGTCATAAATCTACAAGCTGCACCAAGCGCTCAAGTGACAAAAACTAACATCAACTCAGGTCAGGGCAATGACACAGTAGTCCTAAATGATCTGAGCCTTACCACTCTTGTTAATTTGGGAGAAGGTAATGATCAAGCTAGCTTACGTTCTACAAAAGCAGGAACTACAACCACTTTGAATGCTGGCGGCGGAAATGATTCCTTTACTCTTCAAGAAGTAGGGTTAGGAAGTACTACTAACTTCACTGGAGGTGAAGGTGCTGACATTGTGACTATCTCAGGTAGTAATATTCCATCTACATCTGTTGTGAATTTGAGTGGCAATAATCCAACTGCTAACCCAAATGGCGATCGCCTCCTGCTCGATCCCCAAAACCCCAACCCAGCAGTTCCTAACTTTACCTTCACCCCTCAAAATGCTTCCCAACTAAATGGACAGTTCCAAGTGAATAGCAGGGGGCGCGTCAACTTCGATACCTTTGAAACATCCGAAGTAATTGCACCACCAATCATTAACTTTGGTAGCACTCCAACTGCAATTAACGAGGGCGGTTCCATTAATTTGACTGCCAATGTTAATGTTCTAGGCTCGACGCTACAGAGCATTCTCTGGGATATTGACGGAGATGGTAAGTTTGGTGATGTCAGAGGAGCCAATGTTTCCTTAAATTGGAATCAACTAATTGACTTTAAGATCGATAACAATGGCAGATACACGATCGCGGCTCAAGCAACATCCGCTGCGGGAACTACGGTCAAGTCCTTTGATTTGACTGTTAATAATGTGGCTCCGACCCTAAGCCTTGTTGGTGACAACAGCGTTAATATCGGTACTCCCTATACCCTTAACTTCAGTTCCTTTGACCCAGCACCAAGTGATCGCGTCCTCGAGTGGAGAGTAAACTGGGGCGATGGCACAGAAGAGGTCTTTGGCAGTAGCACTACTTCCGCTAGTCACATTTACTTAACTCCTGCTAGTCGGACTATTACCGTAACCGCTGTTGACAACGACTCAAACCCCAATCCCGCAGCTACAGCTACAAAAGCAGTTACGGTTTCTGTAGTTGCCAATCAAGTGAGTGCAGGTTCTGGCTATGAAATAAGCGAAGGACAGCCTCTCACTTTATCGGCTTCTGCTTCTGGTACACCAACCAGCTATCAGTGGGATATCAACGGTGACAACAACTTTACTGACGCAAGCGGAGTTTCCCCGACCTTAACTTGGACTCAGCTTCAGAGTTTGGGAATCACCGATAGCGGATTGTTCAACAACGTTAGAGTTAGAGTCTTCTATGGAGCCACCTCAGTTACTTCAAATGCTGTAACCCTTCGTGTTTTAAATACTGCTCCGACTGCTTCCTTAATTAACAGCGGCAATGTTAATGAGGGTGGATCTGCATCAGTAAGCTTTACAGCACAACTTGACCCATCCCAAGCAGATACTTCTACTGGATTTAGATACAGTTATGACTTCAACAATGATGGTACGTTTGAAACTGTTGACAGTATCCAAGCATCAGCAGTTGTGCCAGTTCAGTTTCTCAGAGATGCTGGCATTCGTAGAGTGCAGGGTCAGATTAAAGACAAGGACGGAGGCATCTCAAATGTATTCACTGACATTACAGTCTTAGAAGTGGCTCCTACCTTAAACGTCTTCGGTGCAAATACAGCCATAGAAGGCGGCGGTTACAGTCTCAACCTCAGTGCTACTGATCCTGGTAACGACGTAATCTCGCAGTGGATTGTGGACTGGAATGATGGCGCTGTCCAGACCTTTAGTGGAGCAACTCAAAACCTGATTCATAACTTTGCTGATAATGGCAATAGGGTTATATCGATTACGGCGATCGATAATGATGGTGCCTACACCGCCACCAAGACCGTTAGCGTCAGCAATGCCGCCCCTGTACTTAGTAACCTAGTCGCAACCACAACTACGGAAGGTAGCAATGTTCAATTCAGTGGCACGATATCTGATCCTGGTACGTTAGATAGTTTTGAACTGGTAATTAACTGGGGAGATGGTTCTCCAGTTGAAACCTATAACCTATCTGTAGGTGCTACCAGCTTTAACTTTACCCATAAGTATGATGATGAAGGCATCTACACGATCGCCACAAATCTCAGAGATAAGGATGGAGGAGCTACCACTGGCTCTACCACAACAACAGTTACTAACCTCGCACCTAATATCACAGGATTAGGACTGGTCAGTACCAGTATTGACGAAGACGGCTTTGCTACGGTCGTTGGGGCAATTAATGACCTTGGCATTTTGGACACACACACCGTATTTATTAATTGGGGTGATGGAACTTCAGGCAGTGCCACCGTTAATCAAACTGAACGTACCTTTACGGCTACAAAACAGTATTTAGATAACGGTGTTTATCAAATCACGGCGATCGCCACAGATGATGGTGGAATTAGCAGTAGCCAAGTTACGGCATCTGTAACGGTGAATAATCTAGTTCCTCAAATTGGGGAAATCCTCATTGATGATGTCGCGATCGCCGAGGTTATCTCCAGTACACAGGTAGTAACCTTTAAAGAAACGATCATTACCCAAGGTGAAAGCATCAATCTCAAAGGAAAAGTATTTGATACTGGTACGTTGGATACTCAGACCGTTTCCATTGAATGGGGTGATGGCTCTGTATCTAACAATGTCAGCTTTGATCAGGTCACTCGTACTTTTAACGCTGACTACCAGTATCTAAACAACTCCCAAAACCAACCCAATGGTGAATTTGTTATCACAATCAAAGCGATCGACAAAGATGGTGGTATCGGTATTTCCACAACTACCATAAAAGTCAACAAGCAACTAATTGCTACTGTCAATGATGTCAGTATCCTTGAAGGTAATACTGGTATTAGAAATGCCGTATTTAATATCCGTCTCTTAGAACCTGCTAATGAGTTTGTAACTATCAATTACTCCACTGCTGATGGTACTGCGACGGTTGCTAACAACGACTATGTAGCTACTTCAGGAACCCTCACATTCTTCCCTGGTACTACATTACTAACCGTAAGTGTACAAGTTATCGGAAATCTGGCATTTGAGGCAGATAAAACCTTCTTCTTGAATATCAGTACACCTAACCCTAATGTTCCAATTAGTAAATCGCAGGGTATCGCTACGATCCTCAATGATGATAGTGCGGCTCTAGTTTTCAACGGTACAGATGGAAGGGATGTAATTACAGGTAGTATTGGCGATGACTTAATTAGTGGTGGGGCTAACAGCGATACCCTAAATGGTGGCATAGGTAATGACACCCTAGTTGGCGGACTTGGACAAGATGTACTTACTGGTGGTGCAGGAGCCGATCGCTTTGTCTACAATTCTGTTGCTGACTCTTTGGTTGCTGCCCCCGATCGCATTCGCGACTTTAATTCCTTAGCAGGCGATCGCATTCTAGTTGGTAATTTACCGACAAGACTATCCAATGCTGGTGAATTTAGTACTTCCATCTACACAACTCTAGCTGCGGCTGCTCAGGGTGCTTATGAAAATAGCGATCCAACCGCATCAACGGTTCAACCGCTAGCAACCAACCAAGCAGTAATCTTTACTTGGAATCGAAGGACATATATCTCTGTCAAAGCTAGCAGTGGCTTAACCGCCTTTGATCCAACTGCTGACCTGTTAATTGAAATTACGGGTATAGCTGGATTGAGACCACTAGGAGAACTCTTAGTTAATGACTATTTTGGGATTTAAACCAATAGTCACTCTGTACCAGCAAATTCTGCTGTTTTCCTACCAACTTTCTTGTCTAAGAATCCATAACTAAAACACTATGCAATCTCAAATCAAACAAAAACTTCTTACGCTAAGTCTTGCTACTGTTGCGAGCTTGAGTATCCCCAGTCAAATTAATGCGATGGGGTTTACAGGAGCATACGATGTTGGTAACTTTACGCTAACTAATTCACCTATTCTCGGCAATGGTTCTGTTGATACTACTAATGCAGCAACTGGAAGCATAGTTTTAAATGGTAGCGATGATCCCACCAATAATCCTAATATCGCTGTTATCACAGATTTCACAATTACAATTAACTCTAGCCGTGTGGGAACAGTTAGCTTTGACTGGAGTTATTTCACCCTAGACGAACCTGCGGGGGACGATACAGCAGGATATTTTGTGAATAGTAATTTTACACCTCTCGCTGTAGGAGAACTTCAATCCAGCATTGTCACCGTGAGTGAAAGCTTATCCCTAGGCGATACTTTTGGTTTTCGCGTCTCAACGTCTGGCAACATTGGCGAACGAGGAGAGTTTACGGTTAGTAACTTTCATTTTGTTCCAGTTCCCTTTGAGTTTTCGCCTATATTTGGATTAGCTACCTTAGGGGCTTTGGCAGTATTTAAAAAAATCCGTAAACTATAAAACACCTAGAGTTAGACGTTCACAGCAACTCAAACTACCTCTCAAACTTTGTCGATGATTAATAAAAAAATAATTTATATCTCTGGACTACCTTTTGCGGGAGGCTCCATCCTCGCACAACTTTTTAGTCAACATCCAGATATATTTAGCATTGGAGAGACATCCGCACTCTGTTCTACCCTAATTGGCTTACGCCAACAACTCAGTGATAATCATATTCTTTTAAATCAGTTAGAACGTAACTTTCACCTGACCTATCAGAGGATACTCAATGCTAATTGGGGATTGATCAATGGTTGGTTTAAGGAAACCTCAAAACCTTGGGTTGTCGATCAAAATTCCGATTGGCTACGTCACATTGAAACTCTCTATACCTTAGATTCAGATTTTAAGATGTTGATCTGTGTCCGCGAGTTAGGACAAATTCTTGGAGAAATTGAAAACCAGCATCAAAAGACGATTTTATTAGACTTTCCTGAACATACAGCCCATCTTCCTCGTAGGGAGAGAGCTAATCAAGGATTTGGTGAAAATGGGTTACTCGGTGAATCGATGCGATCGCTACTAAACATTCAAGATATTGATCCAGCGCTGCATGATCATTTGTACTATGTGGTCTACGAACATCTAATTAGCGATCCAGAGCAGGTAATGACTCAAATTTGGCAATGGCTTGGGCTACCCTCAGTTAAATTAGATCTAGAACTGTTCCCAGTATCCGAAAAAAGTACTAGCTCCCATCGATTTAAATATCCCCAGCAAAATCTGTATAATTCAGAAGCTTCCAATGTTTATCCAATCTCAGCAAGTTTAGACCAAGCTCTAAAACAAACTTACTTTTGGTTTTATAAAACCTTCTACCCAGCTAAGGCATAAGTACGGCTATGTCATTGCCACCAGTTTTGCACCAAGGACGTACTATATCTCTGCGCCGTACTGCCCCCGTTGATGCCGAATTGCTATACGAAAGGATGTACAAAAACGCTGAATTCATGCATCTGTTTCGATTGAATACTTTTTATGACAGTCTCTCCAGATTAAGAGAAAGTTTAGCTCAAAAGTTAGAAACTCCGCCCGAGCAAACTGGGTACTTAGAGATGCTAATTATTCATAAAATTTATGGCCCAATTGGTCTTACTTACCTAGCTGATTTCTCGCCTGTTCATCGTCGAGCTGAATTTGCTGTGGGGCTATTTGATCCAAATCATCGCCAAGCCAGTTATGCTTTGGAAAGTGGTCTATTAGTCGGAGACTTGTCTTTTAACCGCTATAACATTCAACGACTTTACACTTACGTGTACGGTTATAACGACTTCTCTCAAAAAACAACAATTGCTGCTGGTTTCGCTTTAGAAGGCATAGCTAGAAAGCATATCTTTGATGAATCTAGTAAGGATTTTGTGGACTTGTATCATTTTGGCATGATTCTTGAAGATTTTCGTAATAATCAGCGCCTAGCAAGGTTTTCGCAAAGATTAGTCGGTAGAGATATTACTCAACCTTTGAGGGATTCTATCCCTGAGCCAATTCGTCCTCCCATTGATCATCCCGAATTTATTCAGTCTGGACAAATCCGTATCAGTTTTTAACTACTTGATGGAATAAAGGTATGAACACTATTAAGATTTTGACTATGGAGGAATGTAAATATATTCACGCAACGGTACTTGAGCTTCGCTATCTATGGGAACAACAAGAAACCGCTATTCCTTTCTATACTCTTGGTGCGGCTAGTTACATTGATGCAAAAAAGCACAAGATTAAGTATCTAGACAAAGTTTATACATACAATCCAATCCTATTCAATCATTTTAATTGGCTCTATCAAAAGCTGGGTGAACAGCTTACTAAATATCTCCAAGCTCCGATCGCTTATCCTCGACATTTAGCCTTGCCAGGATTTCATATCTTTCAATCTTCTAAGCTATTTGAACAAGCGATCGCTTCCATTCACTATGATTTGCAGTACGAATTAATAGATTGGCAAGATAGTTCAGACTTTACCAATCCACTTTCTTTTACTTTGGCGATCGCCTTACCGACGTATGGCGGTGGCTTAAATATGTGGAAGATCAATTATAGTGAAACTGGTAAAAATCCATCTCTAATTAAAGAATCGAGCAGCGCTAGATCACCAAATTTTTATCCCTATGAGCTAGGTAGTCTGGTAATTCACTCTGGACACATCTTGCATCAAATTGCCCCCTGTATTGACATTCAACCTAATGATGAACGCATTACCTTACAAGGTCACGCTATCCTTAATAATGGAACTTGGCAGTTATATTGGTAGTACTGAATAGGTAAGGATGGGCGGCGCTTCGCGCCGCCCATCCTTACCTATTTATTGGCAAAAAAGAGTTAGGGCTTCGACACTTCGACAGGCTCAGTGCATCGCTTCGCTCAGCCAGCAGTATAGGTTGGCTAAGCGAAGTCGAAGCCTTTTCTAAATATTTAAAATTGCTATAAGTAGCTCACCATAATTAAAAACTAAAACCAGAAGCTGTTCCGCCCGCTGCGCGGGCGGAACAACTTTCTAGGTTTTCAGTTTACTTATGCCTAGCTACTTATCTCTTGGGTTGCTATATTACACACCCTAAGTATTCAAAGATATTTTCTAAAATTATCTCTGCCCTTATTGACAATAATTACTAATTGTATCAAAGTAAGTGTTATTGCTAATAACTCCTAATAACGAGTCAAAGACTTCTCTAATTAATAACTACTTCCAAAAATGTCTAAATTGCTTGATACCCTTATAGCGGGCGGAATTACGATTATTCCGCTAATGATTTGCTCTTTTTTGATCATTACTCTAGTGATCGAACGATCGCTATTTTGGCGAACAGTCAAGAAGCAACAGCGCCGTATTGCTAGACAAGCCCTAAATATCTATCAAGAAAGTCCTGAACAGGCGGAAGATTTCCTCCGTCAGCATACCGAATTAGCGATCGCCCGCATTTATTTAGAAGCTATCTCAATTCCCAACGCCACGCCCAACGAATTTGCCCTTGCCATTGATGCGCGGACACAATCAGAACTACCAAACCTCAGACGCTTCAATATTGTGTTTGAAGTCATTGTCGGACTAGCGCCGTTGTTAGGCTTACTAGGTACGGTCACTGGACTGATCACTTCCTTTGGTTCGCTCACTTTAGGTGATATCGGTGGCTCAAAGTCTCTAAACGTAACAGGTGGCATTAGTGAGGCGCTAATTTCCACGGCGGTGGGGTTAATTGTGGCGGTCATGGCTCTGATTGCCGCAACTATTTTTCGATCGCTTTATGCCCAACAGATCGCTTATTTCGATGAATGCTGCACTCAATTGGAGTTGCAACACCTGCGATCGCATCGTCAAAATACCGATCAACAGAATCATTCACAGGTAAATACCCATGTCTAGAAGACTGCGCCGCCGCTATGAAGCGGAAATGGCAAATCATCCCATTGAGATCAAAAATATTTTGCCGCTCATGGATGTGATTTTTGCACTGTTGACATTTTTTGTGATTTCTTCATTATTTCTCAATCGCACTGAAGGCTTACCTGTCAGCCTTCCCAAAGCGCAATCGGGAACAATGCAAAAAACACCTGCTCGCGCCACGATTAGTATCAATGAGCAAGCAGAGGTCTTCCTAAACAAACAAAAAATTGATATTACCGAAGTCAGCGATCGCGTTAAACAATTATTAGATCCAGACCAAGAGCTAATAGTTGTTCTTAATGCCGATCGCACTGTCCAGCATGGTGATGTCGTGCAAATCATGGATCAACTGCGCCAAATTCCCCGCGTCAAGATGGCGATCGCTACCAAAAATAATTAATGACTACAGACTAATTAGGAGATCAAACTATGAATGAATCTAAACTTGTTGACGTGCTGGCGAAAAAAGAAAGTAAAGCTTTAACTTCCTTATTATTCATAGGCTTGATCGGCTCTACTTGTGTTCATGTAGCCGCGATGATTACACCAGTGCCTAGCCTATGGAAAACAACTAGTACAGAGCCAGAGGAAACCATCGAAGTTATAGTCGAAGTATCACAACCCGATGCCGACAAAATTCCCGAAATAGCTAAAGAACCAGAACTAATCCCACCCACCAATGAAGAAGTGCCACAGGTTGAACCTGCCCCCGAAGCGATCGCCCTTGCTCCCGAGACCCCGATACCTCTCAATGAGGGTAAAGATGCGGCGGCTCCAGATAACTTAAAGCCTCTGCTCACAACAGGTATTAGCGATACTAAAATTCAGCAGGGCGGCGGTTCGGTCATTGCTAAAGATGGAATTGGTTCTGGATTTGGTAATGCCAAATTCCCCACAGGCTTTGTGCTAGGTGGCAAAAGAGATGGCAACCCTAACGGCAAAAGAGGCGGCGTAGTCGGAGGTATTGTCAATGGCGACCCAAATGGAAAGGGAACTCAAACCAGTGCATTGCCTGATGCTCTAAATCCACCCATTGAGTCTAATGAGAAAAGACCACCAAAACTTGAATGTCTCAGTTGTCCTAAGCCCCAATATCGTGGGAAAGAAGGTATACCCAGAGTTACCTATGATATTGCCCCTGATGGTCGGGTGATGAATGTGCGCTTACGTCAATCTAGCGGTGATCCTCAGACCGATCGCGAAACCCTCGAAGCGATGAGCAAATGGCAATTTAATCCGCAAACTGTGCCTGAAGGTGGGCGTACTAATGTCAAAGTAAGAGTCACCTTTCAAGAAGAAGGCTCTGAATTTCACCGCCAAAATGAAGAACGTCGCCGTGAAGCGGAAAGACTGGCAGAGCAGGAACGTCAACAACGGGAAGCCCTACAGCCGCAACCAGCCCCCGCCGCGATCGCCCCAATTAATAATCCATCCAATAACATTTCGACTCCAGAGCGATCGCCTGCAATTACGACCACATCCCCAGTTGTTGATGCACCACCTGTTGCTCCCCAGCCCACACCAATTATTGACGAACCTACTACGACAGTTGTTACCCCACCACCAGCGCCAGTTGTGGGTACTCCGCCACCTACAGAATCTACGACTCCATCACCACCGTCCTTGCCCACCAGTGGCAAATAGTAATTTGCAATAGTTCTTATCGCAAAACTCGATAGACCGTTAAAAGCTCTGCTCCAAAAAACTTTTAACGGTCTATTTTGATGTTCATCCTTGGGAATCTACTACAGGCGATCGCTAATAAGTAGCTAGGCAGAAGTAAGCTAAAAACTAAGAAGGAAGTCCTGCTTGTGTAGCGAGCGGGACTTCCTTCTGTTTTTGGGCTTTAATGAGCTACTTATTAGCGATCGGGAGCAGGTTATGCATTACCGATCTTCACAGGTTCCTGAGAGGCGATCGCCTCTGGCTGATGCTGATTCATGCGGTCATACACTGCTTGCAGAGTAGCTGGATATTCCTTAAACTCAGTCCCCATCCACACGTCCCAAAAACGGAAATATAGAGTGTAGTTCCCATTTACATGAGAGTGGTGCATATTGTGGTGAGTCGAAGGTGTTTTCCATTTCAAGAGCCAATGCGTTGTCCAGCTTTGGGGAATAATTTCATAGCCCAAATGACCAACCACATTCAATACTAGCGATACCACTTGATAGCCAATCAAAGCTGAGAAATGCACTTGCAAAAGGAAAGAGAAAATTGCACTGGGTAAGCCTTCAACAATCGTTTCAACAGGATGGAAAGAATAGGCTGTGAACGGGCTGACATCAATACTATCGTGGTGAACTTTGTGCGTAAACTTGTAGAGAGGTTTCCAGTGCATCAACCGATGTGCCCAGTAGAAGAACGTATCTTGGAATAGGATCATCAAAACCACACTGAAGAGGAGGTAGGGAATTCCATACTGATCAACATTGTGATAAATACTGGTCAGACCATGCTGTTCAGCAATGTAAACACCCACATCAATCAGGGTAAAAATGAGAACAGACAGGATAGACTGGCGGATTTCTTTCCACCATTGTTTTTCGTTGCTGCGTTGCTTTTGCTGAATCCGTCGGGCTTGAAATTCTTTTTTGTACCAAACCCAGAACACCATGAAAAAGGGAAGTGTCACCAAGAAATAAATTGCGATCGCGGGAATGGCAGTACTAAATAATGCAAAGTCTCCGAGCGAGTCTAAGTAAGACAAAAAGTTCAAATCATCAGTATTTAAAAGATTCTCAAGCATGATTGGTGACTCCGTTAGGTGTTTGTTGAACTGTGTGAGCTTTGCTCATGTTTTTATAATATGACGATCGCTCATGTTTGTCAAGCAAAATCCGAGAATTACTCATGTTTAATTTTGGAAAGCTCAAACCTAGCCTATATAGAGGTTTTCAAACGACTTCTGTACAGAAAAAGACAAAAGAGTGTAGAGGAAATTCATGAATTTCCCCTACACTCTTTTGTTGCACTCAACTGAAAACCGCTAACCCAAATAAGTAAAGGCGGCACAAAGTGCCGCCTTTACTATCTATTAAATTGCTATAGGCTAAGTATTTAGCCACATGACAACACGGCTTTCGCGGCCGCTTCGCCTGATGCACAAGCTCCTTCCATATAGCCTCGCCAGACACGCGATAGGTGCGTGCCAGCCCAGTAAATCCGACCGCATGGTTGCCAGAGGCGATCGCCGATCGTTGTGAGGGTTCCAGTCGTCATATAGGAACAAGCCCCACCTTGCGACCAATGTTCATTCACCCATTGTTGAACCACCATTTCTACGGGATGACGACCGAGTTCGCCTAAGGCATAAACCACCTGATCGAGAATGATTTGGTCGCGTTCGGTCTCGCTCGCATCGTCTAATCTGACCGATGGCTCACCACCAAACAGAATCGAAATTACCCCATGCTTCGACTCAGTATCACCAAGGTCAAAAATACCAGTCATGCCGTTATCGAGGCTCGTGGCGATGCCTGATAGCCCTTGCTCCCGCCAAAAAGGTGTTTCGTAGGTGAGGATAGCCTTGGTATATCTACCAATGGGACAGCGTTGATGGAAGGCGCGACGGTAGGCGGGTAGCATTGGCTCAAACTCCAGCCGATTGATCATCACGGGCGGCAGCGCACAGATAACCTGTTTGCCCTGCCAAGTCGTTTCATCGCACTCCACAATAACGCCTTGATCGTTTTGTATGATGCGGCGCACAGGAGAGCTGAGTGAGACAACTCCGTTGACGGTTGCGGCTAGCCCCTCGGATACTAACTGGCTACCCATCATATGGGCGGCTTGTCCGCCTGTATGGGTATCGCCCATAAAAATAATGTCACCGCAAGTTTTGAACAAATGGAGGGTTTCCAAGAAGGAGACTTCTGTGGGCATTACCCCAAAGTAGGCATTCGTACTGATGGCGATGAATTCGCGTGTGGCAGGTGTCTCAACGTTTTGCTCAATCCAAGCTGCAAAGGTCATGGCATCAAATTCATCGGCTTTGGCGTGGTTCCAAGGTGCGTCGATATCGATGCCAGCCAACGCACTCTCCAGTTTGGCTATGGCGGTTTGGAGTTCTGGCAGAGCCGCTTGTCGTCCTGGAAAACTTCCCACGTTGCCAGTATGACAAGTCTCCCCGTCAACCGTCACCTCTTGCCCCGTAACGAACTGCCGAATCAGGGGTACATTGAATTCTTGAACGAGTTCGTGCATCCGAGCATGGTTATCGGCGAGCCAAGCCCCCCCTAGATCAATGTACTCGCCGAGATACTCGTTGTATTGGGAGCAGGTCAGACCACCGACGCGATCGCGTGCCTCCAGCACTGCAACGCGCTGTCCTGCTTTTGAAAGAACGCGAGCCGCATATAGCCCCGATAATCCTGCACCGATAATAATCGTATCGAAAGTTGTCTGTTCTGACGTTTGATTTGGATTCATGATGTTTTCCTGTATTGCTTTCACTGGTTTTCAAAACTTACGAAACAATTGCAGTAACGCGAATTTCAATACGCATCGTTGGAAGTGCAAGCTCTGCAACTCCTACCTGTGTCCAAATTGGGGCATGGTTGGGCATGTAATCGCGATAGAACTTCGCCATCACATTGCTAACCTCTGGGGTAAACCCTCCAACATGGTAAGAATTGATGTGGACAACATGCTCCCAACCAGCACCCGTAGTCGCCAAGGTTCGCTCTATGTTCCGAAACGCTTGAGCAATCTCGTCCGCGAGTGATTCGGGAATTTGCAGATCGTCATCCCAGCCGCCTTGACCTGATGTCTCCACGCGATCGCCAATTTTTACTGCTTGCGAGTAATGCAATCCATTCAGCAAGCGTTCTCCATAACCAGGGGTGACAAAAAATTCGGGCTTATTCATTGTGTTCCTCTACTCAGTAAGAATGTTGAGCTTTGCTCATGTTTTTACAATATGACGATTGCTCATGTTTGCCAAGCAAAATCTGAGAGTTGCTCATGTTTTATGCGCTAATAAGCTAAAATCTAGGCTAGACAAGTATTTGACAGCCTGACTTCGCGTAGTTAAATTAGTCTAGTGATGACTACTTTGTCCTAACCAGCACTAAACTTAATTCGACTCTTGAGGTTCTGGTCGTAGAGACATTGCCCACCTTACTTCTGCTCGTACAGTCCTATGAGAGATAGAAACTTCTGACACGGCAATGAAAACGGCAATTAGGAGTGTGGAAGTTCCAAGGAGGAATAGCACAATCGCTAGATATGAGAAGAACATGGGGTGAAATTGCATCGCTAATCCGATCGCAAGCATCGTGAAGAGAAAAAATATAATTGCCCCATATAGACAAATAATTGCTTTTTGCAGAGAGTAATAACGATCTGAAAGCTGAATTAATTCCTTGTCGATCAGTTGCAATGCGTCAATATAGTCTTGACTGAATGAGTACTTTTCTAGGACATCAATTCGTTCTCTCACTAAACTATGAAGGCGATCACTAATCCGTAAAAACCGCCCTAAGGTCACGTTTTGACACATAAAGCAGCTAGAAATCATGACCGATGGGGCAATCACTAATTGAATGGTTTGAACAACATTGGCTGCATTCATGTCGTTATCAAAGGATATGGGGAATCTATTTTGAGATTGAGATAAAGTGAGATTTGGGTTACAATGTGAGTATTGCTCATAATTAGATAATATGAGCATAAGTCATGTTTTGTCAACCAATACATGAGCAAATCTCACTTGTTGATTCTAAAAATAGGAGCAAATCTATGTCCGACAAGCTATCCAGTGTCAGTACGATCCGACGTAAGCCCCATCAAGCCCGTAGTCAGGAACGAGTCAACCGCATTCTAGATGTTGCCGAAGCGTTGTTTGTCGCTCAGGGCTATGCTGCCACCACCACGAATGAGATCGCCAAACAAGCCCAAGTACCTATTGGCTCTCTTTACCAGTTTTTTTCAGACAAGAAAGCGATCGTGCAAGGGCTAACTGTGCGCTATAACCAGCTTTTCCACGAACGCTTAGCACTGCTCAATAATGCAGAGCTAGCAAAATTGCCGTTGTCTACCTATGTGGAACAGTTGATCGACATCACTTCTCAATTCTTCGATGACTATCCTGGTTACTACGCCATTTTTATGGAAGTTCAAGGAGATGTACCTGAAGTACAGGAGGCCGAAGATAATGCTGATACGAAACTGATCACCGATCTGGCAACGACACTTGCACAACGGGACACTGGTAAAGATGCGGTAGATTATGAAATCGTAGCCTTTGTCCTAGTGAAGGCGATCGGTCCACTCTTATGGATATCTCTTGGTCAAGAGCAAGAATTTCAGCAGCGATTGATTTTAGAAGCAAAACGGCTGGCTCTCAGCTATCTTCAGAGTTATTTGCCATCAAGTTAAGTGTGAGCTAAAAAGCCCGTTGTATGACGACCGTAATGTAATCATGCTTTCGTTAATTGGAATTAGACTTTTGGAGATTGAATGGAAAAGTGGAGGGATTAGATGATTAAGTTTTGTTAAGGTTCTAATGAAAGTAATTGTCAATAAGTGATTTTCCGTTAAGATTTAGAGAGTAAACTTATTGCAAATAATTACTATTAGTCATAGTAAGAACTCAAAAACTATAGTCATTGTCGATCATCTTAAAATACCTATGCAAATCTCTGGGAACCTTAACGTAAAATCTAATTGGTGGTCGGTAAATGCAAACTTTGCTAACCTTTCTGGGCTTTTTATCATGGCTAATGTGGCATAAGCTGCCGTCATTGCTTTTTGGACTGGAGCCTTCACTTTATACGAAATCTCTTGGTGTCGCGCCGATCTATTAATGGACAACCAAAGCTTGATTTTACTGCCATACCTTGCCTCTTTCGGTATTGGTGTTAGTGAAGGCAAAACTATTATTGACAGTTATTCCTATTTTGTAATCGGCTCATTGCATCTGATTTTTTCCGCAGTTTTAAGAGGACAGAATCATGGCAATGTTTCTTAGCAGTCTGTTCGCGATCGCATCATTCACTTATCTGATCAACTTTTGGGTATTGATGTCCCTAATCCAGAGATAAATTTTAGAGCTTTAAAGAGAGGTTCAAGTTATGAATTCCACATTAGCTAAACTAGCTGATAATCATCTATCAGTAGCGATCGCACTGCCCAAGGTTTTGCATTTGGTCAATCATGGAGCAAAGGTTTATTCCTTTAAACGATATGAATATATTCCATTGCGTAGTGATGCTTTGTGGCAGATTAAAACGGGAATCGTGCGATCGCTGACTTGGGATGAAGAAGGAAATCAAATCATCTTGGGGTTATGGAGTACTGGGGATATCATTGGCAGCCTGATGTCTACCCTTGATCCTTATCAGATGCAATGTTTGAATGATGTGGAAGTGGAAGTATTGCCATCAATTTTGTGGGAACAAGCTTCTAGTGCGATTATTTCCCATTGTCATCAAACCCAACATTTACTAAGCATTTCCCATTGCCGCACGATTGAGATCAAGCTCAAGAAGTTTTTGATTTGGCTATCGGAGAAGTTTGGGAAACCATGCGATCGCGGTATTTTAATCGACCTCAAGCTTACCCATCAAGACATCGCTGAAACTATCGGCTCGACCAGAGTGACGATGACAAGAGCTTTAAATCAATTGCGAATTGAGGGGGTGATTAGCTGGAAGAACCACTATTTGACATTACATTCAAGTTTCAATAATTAAATTGGGAAAAATATCATGGCGAAGATTGGTTTGTTTTATGGAACTCAGACTGGCAATACTGAGAGTGCGGCTGAAGAGATCCAGAAAATCTTTGGTTCTGAATTGGTTGATTTGCATGATGTTGCCAATGCTGAAGCTAGTGATTTGGTAGGTTATGACTGCTTGATTATTGGTTGTTCAACTTGGAATATTGGTGAGTTGCAAGCGGATTGGGAAGGCTTGTTTCCTGAACTTGATGATGTAGATTTTTCAGGTAAGAAAGTTGCTTATTTCGGTTGTGGTGATCAGGTTGGCTATGCGGATAACTTCTTAGATGCGATCGGTATTCTCGAAGAGAAGATCACGGAACGTGGCGGTAAGACCGTTGTTTATTGGTCAACGGAAGGCTATGACTTTGATGAATCTAAAGCAGTTCGTAATGGCAAATTTGTCGGGCTGGCTCTTGATGATACCAATCAATCACAATTAACGGAGCAGAGATTAAAAAAGTGGGTAACTCTATTGAGGGCTGAGTTCGGTGTCTAATTTGAACGCGATCAATCTGCGAGCCTTTGTAACTGCTAAGGATTTTCATCTTTCCAAATCATTTTATCTAGATCTTGGTTTTGAAATATTTTATGAGGATGCAGAGTTAGCTGTTTTTAATGTTGGGAATACAGGGATCGGCTTTTACTTACAGGATTTTTATGTAAAGGAACTTGCCGAAACCCTGATGATGCATTTGCTGGTTGAAGATCTGGATAGTTGGTGGGCTGAAGTGCAAGACCGTAAAATTGCCGAAAAGTATCAGGTGCGAGTTGTTCCACCGCAACAGCAAGAATGGAAGATACGCGATTTTGTCATCATCGATCCATCGGGCGTTTTATGGAGGATAGCCGAAAATTCACAATAATATTTTTTGCCTACACAGCTTGGGATCTCCGACTTTTTGTGTGACTACAACAGTTACCCGTGATTACTAAGAAAAAGTCGGAGATCTGGTTTACATAAGCGCATAGACCAATCGCAAAAGCTAGTATTAGAGTTATTAGGTTAATTTAGATTGATGGTAGTTCAGAAAGTTAAATTTAATCATTTACTGTTTCGCGATCGCTTCCTGCCCACGTTAGTTTTATTGATGATCGGACTGCTATTGACAATGGCAGTTTCTCTATGCCAAGGAGCCGTACCGATGGGTTGGAATGAACTCTGGCAAGCACTTTGGCATCAAGGCGAATCGATTAACCAAACGATTATTTGGGAATTGCGATTACCGCGCATCATTGCGGCGATGGTGGTTGGTGCAGCGCTAGGAATGTCAGGAGCATTGCTGCAAGGAATGTTGCGAAATGGACTTGCCGATCCCTTTGTGTTGGGCATTTCCGCAGGGGCGGGACTCGTGGCGATCGCCATGATTACCCTTGGTGTAGTCCAGACTTTAGTTCCCATAGGTGCTTGGTTTGGCGCGATCGCTACAGCAATTCTCGTTTATACCCTTGGCTATTTGGGCGGCGGACTATCCGTTGAGCGCTTGATTTTGGCGGGTGTGGCGATTAGTTCCATGTTTGGCGCAATCCAAACTACGCTGCTATTACTTGCGGATGATGGCAGGATTCAATCGGCGCTAAATTGGCTAATTGGTAGCCTGAATGGACGTGGCTGGAATGAGATTCATAATGTCGCCCCCTATGTGGGAATGGCATTAATCGCGGGTTGTCTATTAGCGCGTCCATTAAACTTGTTAAATCTTGGTGACGACCTTGCATCGGGATTGGGAACTTCGCTGGTGCGATCGCGTTTGGCGATCGGGGCAGTGGCGAGTTTACTAGCGGCAAGTGCGGTGAGTATGGCGGGACTAATCGGCTTTGTCGGTTTAGTCGTGCCGCATGGAGTGCGCTTGCTAGTTGGTTCTGATTACCGTTGGATTTTACCATGTTCCGCGATCGGTGGTGCATGGGTGCTGACTCTAGCAGATTTACTATCAAGGCTCGGCACTGTGGAATTACCTGTGGGCGCAGTGACAGCGTTGCTTGGTTCTCCATTATTCATCTGGTTACTTTATCGGCGCGGTCAGAGAGGTTAGTAATGGAAGATTACCAAGAATATAATCTCTCTGAAGCCCTGCTAGAAGCCAGAAATCTCGTCGGTGGCTATGGCAAACAGACGATTTTGCAGGATGTGTCCCTATCTCTCCATAAAGGCGAATGGTTGAGTTTAGTGGGCGCGAATGGTTCGGGCAAATCAACTTTGCTGAAGCTATGCAGTCGCATTCTCACACCGCAAACAGGCACAGTTCTATTAGATGGCAAAGCCATCCATCAACAGCCTGCCAATATTGTCGCTAGGCAATTAGCGATTTTGCCACAACAGCAGACGATTCCATCAGGCTTGACAGTGCGACAACTGGTCAGCCTCGGACGCACACCCCATCAACCTTGGTGGCAATGGGATCTAGATGTTGAAGATCGGCAAATGGTGGAGACAGCCATCGCCCAAACTCAACTCACAGAATTAAGTGATCGCCCCGTTGAGCAGCTTTCGGGTGGTGAGCGCCAAAGGGCTTTTTTAGCCTTAACCTTAGCGCAAGATCCTCAAGTTCTCTTACTGGATGAACCAACTACATTTTTGGATTTGCATCATCAATTAGAACTATTGGAACTGCTGAAAACACTCAATCAAGAGCGGCAATTGTCAATTATCACAGTGCTGCATGATATTAACCTAGCGATGCGCTACAGCGATCGCCTAGCGATGTTAAAGCAGGGTGAGATCAAAGCGATCGGGCGATCGGCAGATGTGATCACTCCTGACAATCTTCGTCAGGTCTTTAATGTGGAATCCGTGACGATCATCACGCCTGTGGGATTGCAGATCTGTTTGCTTTCGCCTTCCCATACTTTGGTTAAGAGTCGCGATCCGACAACTTCCTAATGTTAGTTGTTAGAGATCCCCCCAGCCCCCCATATAAAGAGGGGAGAATTTTCTTCTTCCCCCTTTATAAAGGGGATTGAGGGGGATCTACACACTGAAACGTAGCCAGCCCCATAGCATTTTAAGAAGCCTAGAGGGAGCAATCCCCCAAACAAAAAAGGGCAAGCGCCAACTTGCCCTCAAATATCGAATTTTCAATATCAAATCGACATCAATATCATATGAAACTTCATTACATTCTGCTCAAGAATGCTGCTTTTTTATTGTTTAGCATTCCCATATCGCTGTTATTTGTAGAATTAGCGATCGCCACACCAGAAGTTGCACCAGAAGACAAGGGGCTTAAGCCCCTTGCCTCACAACTCGCCCAAGCTTCGCCTGTGCAAATTACTAATGTGCAGATTAACCCCACTAGCTCACGCTTAGAGATTATTCTAGAAACCGCAGAAGGGCGATCGCTTGCTATTGACACCAATAACTTTCGGATTGAAGGGAATAATCTCGTTGCCGATATTCCTAATGCAGTGTTAGCGATTCCTGATATGCAGGAATTTAATAGCGCCAATCCAACTGAAGAAATTAGTAACATCAGCCTGACTCAGTTAGAGGGAAGCACCATCCGTGTCAATGTGGCTGGCAAAGACAAGCCACCCATGCAGGAGGTCACTTTAAAAACGCAAGGTGTTCTCTACAGCCTCAATCGTGATGATGACCCTGAAGAGGAAATTACGATTACAGGAGCAAGGCGGGCGCGTCCTGTGCGGCTTACACCTAGTTCAGTTGCTGTCATTGATGCCGAGAAACTGGATCAAAATCTTGCTCAAGATTTGCGCGATGTCTTCCGCTATGAGCCTAACGTTTCCGTTGGCAATAATCGCCGCTATGGATTGCAGGATATTAATATTCGGGGGCTAGGCGGCAACCGTGTTCTCATTCTTAATGATGGCATTCGCGTTCCCAATCAATTCTCTTTTGGCACACCTTCCCTTGGACGTGACTATGTAGATATTGAGAGCCTACAACGAGTAGAAGTTGTGCGAGGTCCCGCTTCCGCGCTCTATGGCAGTGATGCCCTCGGTGGTGTGGTTAGTTTCCGTACCATTGACCCAGAGGATTTGCTCAAAAAGCGCCCCGATCAATCGGTCGTTACCAGTCTGTCCACCAATTACGAAACCACCGATCGCGGTTTTACAAATACCGCAGCGATCGCTTTTCGGGAAGGCAATTTTGAGGGCTTGCTGGGCTATACACGCCGCGATGGAGCCGAGGCAAGGGTTCCCACTGGGAATGAGTTTGTTGATAGCCGCAGCAATGCCCGTAATAACTGGATTGCGAAATTGGTTTATCGCATTGACCAAACTAGCAAAATTGGCTTTGCGGCAGAGATTTTCCGTAATCGCGATAATTTTAGGATTGCGCCAATCACGGTGGCGGGACTGCAATCACCGACAGGATTTCGGGGACAGGACGAGACTCTCGATAATAATGTCTCCCGCGATCGCTTTAGCATTTCTTACGATTACGAAGATCCCAACAGCACAGGCTTCTTAACTGCTGTCAAAGCTCTGCTGTACTATCAAAATGCTAATGTTGAGGAAATTCGGACTCAGGATTTTGTGAGAACAGGAACAGGTGCGGATCGGCGGCGCTTTCGTAATCTCACAAATACCTTTAGCGATCGCCTATTTGGTGGTGAAGTTCAATTTCAAAGTCAATTTAAAATTGATCAGATTTCCAACATTCTTACCTATGGGATTGATATTTCTAATACCAGCAATCAGAGGATTCGCAATGGTATCGAAAATCGCTTTAATGCGGCTGGGTCGAATATCGGCAATACAAATGTAGTTGGTTCCGATAGCTTTCCTGTCAAAGACTTTCCTGATTCCGACACCTTCCGTTTAGGAATTTACGCCCAGAATGAATTTAACTTTAGCGATACTTTCTCTGTGATTGCAGGTTTGCGCTTTGACTCCTATAAACTCACTACCAAACTCGATCAACTCTATCTAAATAATTCCCCCAGTGCAGTTGCCGCAGACTTCAGCGATTCGGCAGTTTCCCCTAGTCTTGGCTTTGTCTGGCAAACAGCACCTGAATGGACGCTAGTGGGACGCTATGCCAAGGGATTCCGCACTCCTTTATATAGTGAAATCAATTCTGGTTTTACAAACCTAACCAGTCCCTTCTTTCGCTATCAGACCCTCTCAAATCCCAACCTCAAACCCGAAACCAGTGACACTTTTGAGCTAGGGATTCGCGCTAACTATCCCCAGTTTAACTTTGGGCTGACGGGCTTCTACAACAGTTACAATAACTTTATTGAAGCCTTTGCCAATGCGGGTAATGGCTCTGTCAATGGCATTCCCAATGTAACCTTCTTCCAAAGTCAGAATGTGGCGCGGGCAAGTACCTACGGATTGGAGCTAAGTGGTGAATATCGCTTCAGCCCTGAAAATCATGGATTAAGTCTGATCTCGGCTCTAGGTTTGACTGTTGGCGATAACTTGACCACAAATCAACCCTTAGAATCTGTCGATCCGATCAAATTAGTCACAGGTTTACGCTATCGCGCTCCCGAAAATATTTGGGGTGCGGATTTAATCGCCACCTTTGCGGGTCAGCCTCGGCTTGCCAGTAATCGTCCCACCAATTCCTATACGCCTCAAGGCTATACTGTGGTTGACCTCACAGGATTTTATAAAATTACTCCTCAACTCACCTTAAATATGGGCATCTTCAATCTATTTAATAGTCAATACTTCCTTTATTCCGATGTGCGTCCTCTCATTACTGCTCCTGCGCCGACAGATCTCGCTAGATTTGCTCAGCCAGGAGTCAGTCTGAGAGCAGGTTTGACCTTTGTATTTTAAAGACCCTCATCCCCCAACCCCTTCTCCCGCAGGAGAAGGGGAGCAAAACCCCTATTACTTTCTTGTTCCCCTCTCCTGCGGGAGAGGGGCTAGGGGTGAGGGCTGTACAGGCTTCCACACAACAACAATTATCAATTTTTTCTATTCAGGAGCAATTAAGAATGACTATTCAATTCCGACATATCATGCTGATGATCAAAGATGTCCCTGCGGCGGTGAAGTTCTATCAGGAAGGCTTAGGGCTAACGGTGGTCAATGCCAGTCCTAACATGGCAGAGCTAGACGCTAACGGTACAAAAATCATCATTCATGGTTCAGAAAATCAAGCCGAAGTAGGCGGATCGCCAATTCTCAGTTTTCACGTTGCGGATTTGCAAGAGACGATCGCCAAATTAGAATCCCTCGGTGCATCCTTACAAGGTCGTGTGCGTGAACCCTCCTTTGGTAAAGTCGCCGCCATGCGATCGCCTGAAGGACATTTGCTAAGCTTATTGCAACCAAAGTCTTCCAATGCGAAGCCCATGACCTTTGAAGAAGCGATCGCCTATACCGAAACCCTACTATCGCGCAGCGATCTCGATGACGCTCAACTGCAAGCGGAAATCACCAACCTTGTCAAAACCTCCAATGGAGCCAGAGGCTTTTTTGTGTGCTTCTTGACAGGAGAATGGGAACTTGCCGACAATCCCAGCCCCGCGATCGTGCAAGCCTTGCAAGCCGAACCCAATGCGATCGCTGAGTTGCTAGTCAAAAATCTCGTCATGTCCACTGCCATGGCAATTACCCATCGTCGCAATGGTAATGCGGAGCAAGCCCAAGGTTCCGATCGCGTGGCGAAACGCACGGCTCTATTAATTGAGAAGGTCAGTCTGCCTGAAGTGCAAGCGATCGCGACCCAGATGCAAGATTCGGCAAAGACCAATGCTGGCGAATATGCTGCTTTCCTTGAGAAATGGGGCTATGACGAAGAGCAGAAACAGGCGATCGCTAATGTTTTAAGTTAGCAATGAGATCCCCCTCAATCCCCCTTGTAAAGGGGGAAGAAGAAAATTATCCCCCCCTTTACAAGGGGGGCTAGGGGGGATCTCTTAGAACCTTTACCCATAGACAGTAATTCATAAATGGTTTTTCAAATACCTCAAAATTATCAATGGCTTATAATTATGATTTATCGAGTATTTCAATTTATGCGATCGCTCAGAAATTGGGTAATTATTACCTTAATCGCCATATTTACCGTAGCTTGCAACCCTGCTTCTCCTCCCCAATCTGCGGTTCCCACAGCACCCGCACAGTCCCCAACCGCCGAAGTTAAACCCGTCGGAGCTTCTAAAGTGGTTGCCTTAACTTCGCTTTCCGCCGATATTGTGCATCGCTTAGACAAAACGAAACTAGTTGGTATTCCTGGAAGTCGCTTGTTGAGAGAGAATGCCGAAATCTCCAAAATTACCCAAGTCAGCGAAGGACAAACACCTCCAAATTTAGAGAAAATCATTGCCCTCAAGCCTGACCTAGTAATTGGTGCAACAGGGTTTCATGATCAAGTTCTTGCTAAGTTGAAGGAGCTAGGTATCAAGACCATGACCTCTAGCATTACCAGTTGGCAGTCCTTAGAAGAATTAACCAAAGCGATCGCCTCTGAAATACAAGCTGACCCCACCGCCCTAATTCAATCCTACCAATCACTAATTTCCACAAAAGCCACCAATCCCAAACCAACCCTAGTTCTCGTCAGTTCGCAACCAATTCTTGCACCAAATAAAAACAGTTGGGCAGGAGATTTATTAACCCAGTTCCAAATTAACAATGCGGCGGCTGAGTTACAAGGTCAAAGTCCCATGCGTGGATACATTACCCTTTCAGCAGAGAAAGTTTTAGAAGCAAATCCCAAAGTTCTCATTCTCGTTGATGTGGGTGATGGCACAATTAATAAATTAAAGGAAACTCCCTTTTGGAATAAGCTCGATGCTGTGACCAGCGATCGCGTTTACACCTTCGATTATTATGGATTAGTCAATCCTGGAAGTATTGACGCAATTTCTGAGGCTTGCAATAAGTTGCAAGAAATCATCAAATTGACTGTCTAGAATGAAGGTCAATAATAATTCAAAACTGTAGCAGCTTTAAGTGACTTAAAGAGGCTTCGACTTCGCTCAGCCACCGTATATCGATGGCTGAGCGAAGTCGAAGCCTTATTTTTTATGCTTGCTGTAACTGCGCGATCGCCTCATCACACCATTCAATCCACATTGTCTCGTAGCGAATTCCGCAACGCAGCGTTAAATAGAGATGTCGTTGAGGACGCGCCAAATTTGTTGTATCTCCAAATTCTGGTTCGAGGGAGTGATAATAATTGAGCTTTTGTTGATGGATTTGTTTACGTCTTTTAATTTCATTAATGAGAATCTCTTCAGGCACAATAAACCCACTGCGGACTTTTACTAATAGCCCTTCTCGAACAGAAGTAGGTTCGGAGGGTTCCATAATCCAATTGATTAATTCCTGTTTGCCAGCTTCCGTAAGGGAGTACATTTTTTTATCGGGACGATTTAACTGAGGGATATTTTCCATTTCGACCAAACCTTTTTCTTGCATTTTTGCTAGTTCTCGATAAATCTGCTGCGATGTGGCTTGCCAATAGCAACTTACTTTTTCGTCAAATTCTTTGCTGAGGTCATAGCCAGTATGGGGAGACTGAAGCAAGATTGTGGCGATCGCATGGGATAGGGACATAGATTTTAGTTTTATTTGAATTTATTTAATTTTACTTGACATATACAACTTGTTGTATAAAACTAATTTTATAAAGTTGGTTTTATATGGCTATCTAGTTTTGGTAGTTAATTTCATCAAGTAACTAGGCACAATTAAATATGAAACCCTAAAACCTGTGGCATACGCGCAGCGTGCGCCACAGGTTTTAGATCTGGTTTTTAATAAGCACTTTGAGTTTTAGGGATGTTCTAGCAGATTATCCCTCACAACCGCCGCAGAGCAAATTACACATAGCAGATCATGAATACAGAGAAAATCAGCAGCATCGGTTGGCAGCGCAACTCTTGGATTAGCATTGTTGCGAGTGGTTTGGTTGTAGTAGGTACAGGAGTTATTCTTTATCAACGTTTTGTGCTTTCAGAACAGCCTGCCCTAACAAAACCCCTGACTGTATCTACCGTCAAACTTGCACCTGTGAATTCCTACAACATCACGCGCTATTACACAGGCGAAGTCGTAGCGACAAGGCGCACCGATCTGGGATTTGAGCGTGCTGGCAAAGTAATTGAAGTTCTCTACGATCGCGGACAGATTGTCGAGGCGGGAGCCGTAATTGCCAGATTAGATACACAAAATCTACAGGCACAATTATCTCAATTAGAGGCGCAGAGATTACGCGCCTTGGCGCAGTTACAGGAATTGCAGAATGGTTCACGGCGGGAAGTAATTGCATCGGCTCGATCGCAGGTTTCTGATTTAGAAAATCAATTGCGCCTAGCCAATACTCGGAGCCAGCGACGGGAATCGCTATATCAAGAAGGGGCAGTGAGCAAAGAGCAGTTTGAAGAAGTTGCCTTTAATCGTGATGCCTTGGCGGATCGCTTGGCGGCGGCGCGAAGTCAATTGGAAGAAGTCCAAAATGGCGCGAGAATTGAGCAGATCAATGCTCAAGCGGCGGCGGTGGCTCAGATCGAAGCTAGTATTCTGGATTTAGAAATCACGATTGCCAAGAGTAATTTAACGGCTCCCTTTCGGGGTGTCATCGGTGAGCGCAATCTTGATGAAGGCAGCGTCGCACAGGCGGGACAAGCGATCGTGCGGCTAGTGGAAGCGGTAAATCCAGAGCTAGAGATCGGTGTACCTTTTGCAGTGGCGGCGACTCTGAGAGTGGGCAGTAGTCAAACTGTGGAGATTGGCGATCGCACTTATGCCGCGACCGTGATCGCTATTAAGCCTGAAACTAATCTGCAAACCCGAACTAGTACAGTGGTTTTAAAATTGCAAAGTTCTAGTCAAGGGTCGAAGAAAGCAAGTGCCAATACCGCTAATTTTGCTATGCCCAAATCGGGCGAAATTGCCCGCCTGAAAGTATCACAAACTGAGCAGATACAGGGCTTTTGGTTGCCGACCACAGCCCTCTCTAGGGGTGAGCGTGGATTGTGGTCATGTTTTGCGATCGCCCGTGATGGGGATGCCTATCGCGTCGAAAAGCGGGATGTGGAAGTTCTACACACGGAAGGCGATCGCGTTCTCGTCAGAGGTACTATTTCTGCCAATGAAGAAGTTGTCAGCAGTGGTACACAGCGCTTAGTTAATGGACAAACGGTAACTAAATAAAACGTAAAACCCTCACCCCCCCAGCCCCCTCTCCCATCAAGGGAGAGGGGGAGTAAGACTATTTCTTGTTCCCCTCTCCCCTTTTGGGAGAGGGGCTAGGGGTGAGGGCTTAATTTAGACAAACTTACAGCCGCTAGGTTAGGCAAGCTATGGCACAACTATTCTTTCGTAATCTCCGCCTATTAGTCTTGGTCATTTTTTTGATCGTGGCTTGGGGAACTGTCAACTATGAATCTTTACCGCGATTAGAAGATCCTGAACTGACATCCCGTTTTGCACTGATTACCACTTTTCTCCCAGGTGGCACTGCCGAGCGTACTGAAACCTTAGTCACTGATCCCATCGAAGAGAAGATTGCTGAAATCTCTGAAATTAAGACCTATGAATCAACCTCAAGGACAGGGGTATCGGCGATTTCTATAGATCTTTTGGATAGCGTTAGTCGAAGTCAAGTGCCTCTAGTTTGGTCGCGAGTGCGCGATAAATTGCGCGATGTCCGCGCCACTCTCCCCGCCGAAGCAACGGAACCAGAACTAGACGAGGGTGAGGTGCGGGGCTACGCATTGCTAACTTCCATTAATTGGGATCAGGATAGTCCACCCAACTATGCAATTTTGCGGCGTAGAGCTGAAGTGTTAGAAACTTCGCTCAAGGCGATATCAGGAACCGATGAAGCCCAAATTTTTGGTGCGCCCGATGAAGAGATTGCCGTAGAAGTGAATACCAGTAGTCTCGCTAGTTTGGGCATTACCACTGCTGAACTCGCTAACCAAATCCAACAAAGCGATGCCAAGACCTCCGCAGGACAGTTTCGGGGTGAGAATAATTTACTTTACGAAGTGAAGGGTGAACTGGACACATTGAGTCGTCTGCAACAGATTCCGATCCGATGCCCATCCTGTCAATCTAATCGTGATTTTCGCCTATTGGGTGATATCGCGACTGTCAGTAAAGGGATTGCCATGCCGCCCACAGAATTGGCGATCGCCAAGGGCAAACCTGCGATTATGATTGGAGTCTATGTACAGCCGCAATATCGCCTCGATCGCTGGTCAGTCGATGCTCAAAAAGTGCTTAGAGAATTTCAAGCGGATTTGCCAAAGGGACTCAGTTTAGAAGTTGTCTTCGATCAAAGTCGATATGTGACAGCAAGATTAAATAATTTAATTAGTAATCTGCTATCGGGCGCGTTAATTCTATTTGTAATCTGCATCTTGATGATGGGTTGGCAACAGGCGGTCGTTGTGCAAATTGCCTTGCCCCTTTGTGTGGCGATCGCCTTAATTGGCATGGGGCTTTTAGGCATTCCCTTACATCAGATGTCAGTAACGGGGCTAATTGTTGCTTTAGGGATTCTCATTGATAACGCGATTATTTTAGTCGATGAAATGAATATGCGAATCAAGCAAGGAATGCCCCTTGAAGAAGCAATTCTCGATACAGTTCAGTATTTGCGAGCGCCACTATTTGGCGGCACATTAACCACAGTTTTCTCATTTGCCCCAATCGCATTACTGCCTGGAGCTGTGGGCGAATTTGTGGGGACAATTGGACTGAATGTGATTTTGGCAGTTATGGCTTCCCTTGTCGTTGCCCTGACGATTACCCCAGCGATCGCCGCCATTGTCTATCGCTGGAGTCATCAACGCTCTTTTACAACTAATGGCATCATCTATCAGGCGATCGGTAATCGCCGATGGTTACAGACAGGATTCGCCAATCAAGGCTTAACTCGATGGTATCGGCGATCACTAAACTGGGCGCTGAGCCATCCGAAAAAGGCGATCGCGATTAACCTAATTCCCGCTTTCATTGGCTTTGCGCTGATGAGTACCCTCAGTTTGCAGTTCTTTCCACCTGCCGATCGCGAACAGCTTACCTTAGAGCTAGAGATGCCCGCCGCCAGTTCTCTCAACCAAATTCAAAAGCTGACTCAAGATGTGGAAAGGCAGTTACGGACTCACCCAGAGATCCAGCAGGTGCATTGGATGCTAGGGCGGAGCGCTCCCAAGGTTTACTACAACCAAATCACAAATCGTGAGAATGACAGCAGCTTTGCCAATGCGATCTTGCAAACTCAAGGCGTTGCTCCTAACAAACTCATTCAAGATATCCAAATAGAAATGAATGCCGCCTTTCCTGCGGCGCGGGTATTGGTGCGTCAATTTGAGCAGGGTCCGCCCTTTGAAGCCCCGATTGAATTGCAGGTTTATGGCAATGATGTTGATGTTCTGCAAAATATTAGTGAGCAGTTGCGATCGCTATTGGTGCAGTTACCATCGATCACCCATGTGCGAACTCGCTTAACTGATCGCTTCCCCCAACTCGCCTTACAGGTTGACGAACCCGAAGCGCGATCGCGGGGTCTAAGTCGGCGCGACATCGCTCAACAGTTAAACAGTGCCACTGAGGGCATCCGTGGCGGCACGATTCTCGAAGATACAGAAGAGATTCCTGTGCGCGTCAGATTTAGCGATCGCGAACGTGCCGACCTCAATCAACTGCAATCGACCAGTATTTTGCCCAGCGATCGCAATGGCTATATTCCCCTAGAAACCATCAGCACCCTCACCCTCGAAGCTAAAAATGCGGCGATCACCCGTAAAAATGGGCGGCGAGTCAGCACCGTCGAAGGCTACCTCACGGCAGGAACCATCCCCAGCCAAGCTCTAGCCGAATTTCGCTCCATCCTCGCCAAGCAGTTTCAACTGCCCCAAGGCTACAGCTTAGAGTTTGGTGGCGAAGAAGCCGAACGCACTAGCGCCACGGGTGGACTGTTAGGCTATAGCATCGTTTTAGGAATCGCCCTTGTGGTTACGTTAGTTTTGTCGATGGATTCCTTTGCTTTAGCAGGATTGATCGGCATTGTCGCAATTCTCTCCGTGGGATTAGGTGGACTATCCCTCTGGCTATTTAACTATCCCTTTGGCTTCAACCCAATTATTGGCACTGTTGGTCTAGTCGGTGTGGCAGTGAATGATTCTATTACCGTGCTGACTGCCCTCAAAACCGATCCCAAGTCACAAACAGGCGATCGCCAAGCCATGATCGAGGTGATTCTTCACACCACTCGCCATGTTCTCACCACCACCTTCACCACGATGGCAGGTTTTTTACCCTTAATTCTATCGGGCGGCGGCTTCTGGCCACCCCTCTCAGTGGTCATTGCGGGTGGGGTATTTGGCGCAACCTTTCTGGCGCTCTACTTCATTCCCTGTATCTATTTACTGTACATAAATAAAAATACAGTCAGTTTGAAATATACAAATCATGCTGTGTAATATAGCAAAGCAAGAGTTAGCTAGTACAAATCAAAACCCTAGAAGATGAGTGGCGGCGCGAAGCGCCGCCACTCATCTTCTGGTTTTATGTCCTAAGCAAACCTTGCTTTGCTATACGGTTTAGAGTAAGAGAGGCTAGGCTTAAAAGACTTTCACAGAAGTACTTTCAAGCTTTTTTCAAGGGCTTAAATTATCGCAAAACATTGTAGTGTCAATACAGTAATAGGCTGATATGAGGAGCGCTCTAAACCGATACCTTTTCAGGATTAGTCAAATTTGATACTTTCATTACATTTTTGTTGCAAGGTCAAGCGTTTTGTGTGTTATGTTGTTACATGGCATTAGAATGCCAAATTAATTTGGTTAATCGCAGGTAGCACCTAATCAATAGATTCAACTTAATTTAGCAAGTTGCAAATAAGTCTTCTAAACAATTTTTTTGTATCGGCTGCTCCACTCACCTGCTGAAGATTTCATAGCTTAGAGGTTTTCTACTATCATGTCCATTCGCCTTTATGTTGGCAACTTGCCAGCAGAATTAGATCGCCAAGCTCTAGAAAAAATTTTCAATGAATCAGGTGATTCAGTGTCCCTAAAGGTCATAACTGATCGCAAAACTGGCAAATGCCGTGGTTTTGGGTTCGTGACCGTGGGTACTGATGAGGTTGCCGATACAGTCATTGAAAAATTTAATGGTTATGACTTTAATGGCGCTGTCCTCAAATTAGAAAAAGCTTTACCTCGTACAAAGGGCAAAGCTGAAGATGGTTCTGATTTGGAAGATGGTGCTGATGAATCTCCCAGAGAAGACAGTGAGTCCCCAGTAGTTAGTAATGTTGCTGCACCAGTTAAAGCTGGCGCTGGCGCAAAGCGCAAAAAGCGTAGCAACAATAAAAAGACTACTGGTACTACATCTACTACTACCTCTAATGAGGCGCATCAACCCGATCCACGCTGGGCGCAAGATCTAGAGCGACTCAAGCAACAGCTACTAGCCGCTCAAGGCGCAGCTAAATAGCTCTTTGGGTTAGCTTACATTCATGACAAAGGGGCGACTTCACTAGATGAAGTCGCCCCTTTGTCATGTTACGGGTGGTGCTGACTTGGGGAAATATGGTCTTTCGTCGGTTAAAGGAGGACGCAACCAGAATCGCAGGGTATAAAATATCAGCTCTTTAACTTCAGTCCAGACGCGCTCAGATCGGACAAAAGATTCAGCATTAAATAGAAAATATTTTGGTTTGAGATCAAACCTTGTTCCAATCGGCCAGGGACATTGTGTCGAAAGGTCAGTACGACTGTCCGAAGGGTAGGTTGCCGTTGTCAGCGAAGTGTTGAGATCTTGATTTCTAAAGGATAGATATGTGCGTGTCGCCTCAATGGGCGAAGTGATGGCAAGGATTCTTCTACTATTGCGAGGGTCTTCCCGTAGCAGCCTGTTTTTTTCCATTGATTTAATTAGCCTGCTAATTTCATCTCCACTACTGCGGATAGAACGTCCCGATGGCTCAATGATGATAAATTGCTTGATCTCGGCTATGTTTGGCAAGCTCGTCAAGGCTGCACACATTTGATCAGCTTCTGTGAGATCGATCTTGGGTAGAGCCTCAGTGGATGTTTCGGCTGGCTTAGTAAAGTAAGCTTCGTAACGAGGATCATAGCGTAGCCCTCCTGTATTGGCGATTCCTGTTTGTCCTGCGATCGCTGTTCTTACTTCTTCTTTGGAGCGATTTTCGGACTCTGGATCAATTAAACAGGGATAGCCTTTGGTGGGTGGATAGGTAGTACGTCGCCCACCACTGAGAATAATCAGGGGCTTTTGTTGAGAGTCAGCGGCATTCCAAAGTCTGACTGCTTCTTGAATGCGAGGTTCGTAGGGAGGATTTTCAGCTAAGACCACAAATAGATCATAAATACCGAGTTTAAAGTCGGCTAATTCTTGTTCAGAAAGATTGCGTACTGGTCGTCGATAGGACTGCTCAACAGCATTCGCACCCTGCTGCTCGAGGTAGCAGGTAAATAACTCAGAAGTGGCGTTATTTGTGGCGATCGCAAATATCAGTAAAATAATCAGAGACTCTCTAGTGACAGCATTAACTTTGTCAACAGCATTTTTATTGTCAACTTTCTCACCACTCTTAATTTTGAGGTCTTTAAGTCGAAACCAGTAATTAAGAACCATTAACAGCAGGATAATTCCTGTTAAGGTGAAGGGAAATGAAAGGAAATCGACAACTATCTTGGGGATTGGGTCTTCAACAAATCTAAAGTTAGCGAAAATAATTGCTACTAAAGCTGTAAAGATAACTAGCCCAAAAACACGAAACCAGTCCTTAGGAATTGCCTTAAACAGAATAATAAAGACTGGAACGGCAATGATCCAAATCAGAATATTGGTTAATAGATCAAACACTATCCCTCCAAAATTCTCTAGTACAAGCTTTCAAAAAACCGATTTTGAGGTTTTTAGCACCGAAGCCACTAAAAACCCCAAAATCGGTTTCATAATGAGAATTGCTGAGAGTTTTCAATTCAGTTGCAATGTCAGTGCAATATGCTAGTCAATAGGGTTACAGATGTAAAGCGTTTTATCAGCTTTTATAAGATTTTTTCTGGCTATTTCCGCTATTCCTAGTAAATTCACAATTTTTGCACTATTTCCTATGTCGGTTAAAGAAGAGTTACGTTTACCCAGTTGGCTACGCCCCCAGATCGGCAAAGCTGATGAAATCTCTGAGGTGCAGCAAATAATCAAGCAGCGTGGGATTCACACAATCTGCGAAGAGGGGCGCTGTCCAAATCGTGCTGAATGCTATTCCCAAAAGACGGCAACCTTTTTGCTGATGGGTCCAACCTGTACCCGTGCCTGTGGATTTTGCCAAGTTGATAAAGGACATCAACCGATGCCCTTAGATCCTGATGAAGCTATTAAGGTGGCTGAGGCTGTCAATTTGTTGGGCTTAGACTATGTGGTGCTGACTTCAGTGGCAAGGGATGATTTGGCGGATCAGGGGGCTTCAGTATTTGTGGAGACGATCGCGGCGATTAGACGATCGCGTCCCCATGCCAAGATTGAGGTGCTAACTCCTGACTTTCGAGGCGATCGCCGTTGGGTGGAGATGGTTACTTTGGCGAAACCAGTTTGCTATAACCACAATATTGAGACGGTGAAAAGGTTACAGGGCAAAGTAAGGCGCGGAGCAAAGTACGATCGCACTCTGTCAGTTTTAGAAATGGTCAAAGAGATCGATGCTCAAGTGATTACCAAGTCGGGGCTGATGGTCGGACATGGGGAAACTGTGGAGGAGTTGACAGAAACTATGCAAGATCTGTATGCGGTGGGTTGCAGCTCACTGACAATTGGGCAGTATTTGCGTCCATCCTTGGAGCATTTACCCGTGATTAAATATTGGACTCCCGATGAGTTTGAAGAGTTAGGGGCGATCGCGAAGCAGATTGGATTTACCCATGTGCGATCAGGCGCTTTGGTGCGTAGCTCCTATCACGCGGGGCAAGTTTAAAGAATAATGGCAGAGCTTCGCGCCGCTATTACTTACCAATCCTAAATGAGTTGTAAGAGGCTTCGACTCCGCTCAGCCAGCAGTACAGGTTGGCTGAGCGGAGTCGAAGCCCTACTTTTGTATGGACAAAAAAATAGCGGGCAATGGCAACGTCAAGTAAATCCATTTCCCGCTAACTCTTGTTCAATGAAACAATTGAGACGCATACATAACTTCCCACGAAGCGAAAACGGTTTTCATCAGCTAAAGCGCTTATTTGAAAAGCTTTCTGATTCAGCATTTTGGCTTGACCTGTAGAAAATAGCAGTGCGCGGCGAAGCCGCGCACTGCTATTTCTTGGGTTTATTAAAAGTGGCAGCACTTCGCACTGTCACTTTTAATCTGGTTATTTGCCATACCAAATATTTTCAAGGCGATCGCCCGTATCAATAGCTTGCTCATAGGTATCCGCCAAAATCGTGACATGGGCAAGTTTACGACCAACTGTAGACTGAGCCTTGCCATACCAATGTAAATATGTGTTGTCAAAATTGGCGATCGCTTTTAGCTTGAGCGCATACTCAGGACTATCGCAGTTTGCTTGCTCAAAACCCAGCAGATTGACCATGACTACTACGGGAGCGACCATCTCCACTGTTCCCAGTGGCATCCCGCTAACCACTCGCAATAACTGCTCAAACTGTGAAGTACGACAGCCCTCAATGGTGTAATGCCCAGAGTTATGAGTGCGTGGGGCAATTTCATTGACGCTAAGTTCGCCTGTAGCAGTCAAAAACAACTCAATTCCAAATACACCGATCGCATCTAAGGTTTCTACTATCTGCTGAGCAATCACTTTGACTTTTTTAGCAATATTTTGATCGATGCGGGCGGGGGCAATCGTGCGGCGACAAACCTGATCAATCTGGAGAGTCTCCACAACGGGATAGATCGTCGTCTCGCCAGACTCCGATCGCGCCACCATCACGGCTAACTCGCGCTCAAAGGGAATGAAGGTTTCAGCGATCGCTGGAGCTCTATGCATACTATCCCAAGCCGATCTTAATTTGCTCTCATCCTCAATCACCCAAGTGCCTTTGCCATCGTAGCCATGCCTTCTTGCTTTCAAAATTAAAGGATAGCCAAGATGTTGTGCGGCGGCTAAAAGTTCTGACTCTGACTCCACATTGTAAAAATCAGGAGTAGGAATGTGATGATGTTTAAAATGCTGACGCTGCTTGAGTTTATCAACTGATACCGCTAGGGTTGCCAGACTTGGCAGAAATAATATGCGATCGCCAGAATCATCACTCAAGGCTTGCAAAGCCCCTAGATCCACAAACTCATTTTCAAAGGTAATAACTTGACAATTTTTAGCCAATTTTGCGGTGGCGATCGCGTCAGTTACCTTGCCATAAATTAAGTGATCGGCACTACGCACCGCAGGTTCGTCAGGGCTAGCCGCCTGTACTGTCAGTTCTAGCCCTAACTGTTTAGCTGCGATCGCTGTCATCCATGCAAGCTGACCTCCACCAATTACGCCAATTTTTTGCCGAGTCACTACTCTATTTCCTTAAATTACATCCAAACTTAATCGTAAACCCAATAAGTGAATGGCGGCGCAGAGCGCCGCCATTCACTTATTGGGTTAGCGCCTAATTAACTAGGCGCAATTAAATATACAACCCTAAAACCTATGGCGCACGCGCAGCGTGCGCCACAGGTTCTTAGATACTTGTAGTGCTTTTTAAACAGGCGAGGAAACAAACCCGTACTTCAATTGAGGCTTTGAGTAGTCCAAATAGGCTTGAGGAAGCGGCGCTCCGCGCCGCTTCCTCAAGCCTATTTGGGTTCTATAGTCGTAGCCATTCTTGTTAGGACACAAAACCAGAAGACGAGTTGCGGCGCTTCGCGCCGCAACTCGCTTCTTGGGTTTTGATTTGTCCTAATGAAGGTGGCGACAGCTATAACTAAGCGCAAAGCGCTGTATATAGCGCTGAAAACTACTAATGTGAATTATGAAAAATCATTTGTATGATGAGAATCATTGCGATGATTTTGCCCTGAGTAAAAATAGATGTAGCTTTTGATATGCTGTGTAATAACTGACTGCAAATTTATAAAGAACTATGCCTAGATCGCAACGTAATGACAACTTCGTCGATCAAACCTTCACTGTTATTGCCGACACGATTTTAAAACTTTTTCCTGCCAGTCAGAGAGAAAAGGAAGCCTTTGCTTACTATCGCGATGGTATGTCCGCTCAAGGAGATGGCGAATATGCTGAAGCTCTAGCAAACTATGAAGAAGCCCTCAGCCTTGAAGAAAACTCTTACGATCGCAGCTATATCTATTACAACATGGGGCTAATCCATGCCAGTAACGGCGATCATGACAAGGCTCTGGAATACTATGAGCAAGCGATCGACCTCAATCCACGGATGCCTCAAGCTCTAAATAACGTGGCTGTAATTTATCACCACAAAGGCGAAAATGCCCAAGATGAAGAGCAGTCTGAAGAATATTTCAACATTGCGGCTGATCATTGGGTCAGAGCCATTCGCCTTGCCCCCAATAATTACATTGAGGCTCAAAACTGGCTAAAGACCACTGGCAGAGCCGATATTAACCTTTTCTTCTAAAACCCAAAGTTGTAGCGCAAGCCTCGCGCTGCAACTTTGATCTGTATTTATCCAAAATCTATTTAAAAAATTATGATTGATCGCGAACAAGTGCGCCATGTCGCCCGTTTGGGGCGTTTGCAACTAACCGAAGCTGAAGAAATTTCTTTTACTAAGCAATTGGATAGCATCATCGACTACTTTCAGCAGTTAAATGAGCTAGACCCTTTACTAGAAGGTGTTGAGCCGACAACCAGAGCCGTTAATACAGTCAACATTACTCGCCCTGATGTATTGCAACCCTTTGGAGATCGCGAGACTTTACTAAATTGCGCTCCTGACCGCGATGAAGACTTTTTCCGAGTACCGCAAATCATGGGTTAAGTAAAGATGAACACTTTAGGCGATCGCACATCTAATCTGTCCAGCCTTGCCATCTTGTTAGCCGAAGATAACCCCGTTAATCAAAAAGTGGCGATTAGAGTACTCAAACTTTTGGGGTATCAAGCCGATGTAGTTAACAATGGTCAGGAAGTAATCAAAGCGATCGCTGAGAAAGTATATGACTTAATCTTGATGGATATGCAGATGCCGATCATGGACGGGATCGAGGCAACCCGATATATCCGTAATCAAGAAGCTGAGTCTCAAAGTCACCCTATTGCAATCATCGCGATGACAGCTAACTCTTCTGAAGACGATCAGCTCCTCTGTCGTAATGCAGGAATGAATGATTACATCAGTAAGCCAATTCAGATAGAGAAGATCAAACACATTTTGCATCATTACGAAATGCAAAAAGACCAATAAAAAAGCTATTGACTCACCAAAGGTGAGTCAATAGCTTTTTTATTGGTGAAAATCTCTAAGCTGAAACAGCTTCTACTTCTGCAACTTCTACTACAGGAGCATAAACGCTGATTTTCTTGCGGGTCTTGCCAAAGCGCTCAAACGCGACAATGCCATCAACAGTGGCATATAGGGTGTCATCACTGCCGCGACCAACATTGTTGCCAGGGTGGAACTTGGTACCACGTTGACGAACTAGGATGCTACCAGCTTTGACGACCTGACCGCCGTAGCGCTTTACGCCAAGGCGCTTAGCATTAGAGTCACGTCCGTTTCTTGTACTACCCGTACCTTTCTTGTGTGCCATTTGTTTTATGTCCTCATGAATATTTTTGCGTTAGGACTGCGGCGCTTTGCGCCGCAGTCCGCAGATTTTGAGTTAAGCCGCTTGACCGCTTAGGTTGATTGCTTCCACCATGATCCGAGTCAAAGGCTGACGGTGACCGTTCTTTCTGCGAGTCTTCTTTTTAGGGCGCATTTTGTAAACGATTACTTTTTTTGCCTTGTGATGGCGCATTACAGTGACTTCTACGGTAGCACTATCAACTACGGGCTGACCGATAGAGATGTCGCCATCCATATTGACAAACAAAACTTTATCAATGGTTAATTTACTGTCTTCTTCGGCTTCTAAAAGCTCAACGTCATAAAATCTGCCGACTTCGACGCGATATTGCTTACCGCCTGTTTCGATGATTGCGTAACTCATAGTATTTAGATATTTAGTAAATGCCGTACAGGTATTGGGAAGTTGATCTCACCAATTTTGCGAATGACCCGATCCGAGCATGAAAGATCGTGCGATCTATAAATATACATGAACTTTAGAAATATAGCTATCACCATTTTTAAGAATTAGCGACGCGGAGCGTGGCTAATTCTGGGGTCTGAAATTTACTTCAGCCAACCTGAGCCGATCGCGATCAGTAATCCAGTGCCAAAAACTAGCCGATAGCCGACAAATACCCAAGTCGTATGGGTTTGAAAAAACTTGAGGAGCCATGCGATCGCCAGATAAGAAAAAATCACCGATGACAACAAGCCAATGACAAGTTGTCCAGCACCAATATCTCCAAAGCCATTCTTGATAAGACTCAATAATTCCACAAGTCCACCAATAGTAATGGCAGGGATACCTAGCAAAAAAGAAAATCGCGTCGCCGCCACCCGATCTAGCCCCAAAAACAATCCTGCGGTCAAGGTTGAGCCAGAACGTGATACTCCAGGGATTAGCGCCATCATTTGGGCGAGTCCCATTAAAATTCCGTCAATGACCCCTACTTCCTGAAAGTAACGTTTCTCTTTGGTGCTGCGTTGCCCAAATACTTCCGATAGGGCGAGTAGACTGGACATCATAATGGAGGCAATCGCGATCGTGGTGAGACTGCGTAATGCCGACTTGTCGTAATCAGGCAAGAAAATCTTGATTAGCAAACCACCAAAGATAATGGGAATTGTCCCCAAGGCGATCGCTAGGGCTAATTTAAATTCTTGAGACTTGTAGTCTTTTTCTCGAATGGCTTTGATGCTGCCCAAAGTAATGTTTTGCAGATCTGACCCAAAATAGCTCACCACTGCCACAATGCTGCCCAGTTGAATGACTGCGTCAAAGGAAATACCTGCTTCTTGCCAGCCAAAGATAGCGGGGAATACTTTTAGATGAGCAGTACTACTGATTGGCAAAAACTCGGTCAGCCCTTGCACAATCCCCAAAATAAAAGCTTGCCAGTATTCCATAAAAGTTAAATCGATATACAGCAAGATTTTACAGTGTCATGGCTACAGCAAAGCCGCCCGATACTCAAGCGGCTCTGCTTGGACAAGTTTCAAATTAAAAAATGGCGTAGCCATTTTTTAATTTGGTTTTGCTGGCATAATGGAAGGTAAACGCAATTTCTGACAATCTTTTATTTAATCTAGGTATAAGCACATGGATTTGAGAGTACTTATTGTTTTGGGCCCGATTGCTCTAGTTGTTCTATGGGCAGCTTTTAATCTTGGTAAGGCAGTAATTAAGGGAGAAGCTAGCCTATTTGGTAAGCAAGGTAATAACCCTTTTCAATAGATCTAGTTATAGAAAACAGGTTCTACTCCCTGCCCAACGAAGAAATAGACATATAAAACCAAGAAATATAGTTGCGGCGCTTCGCGCCGCAACTATATTTGTTTCACTTGGAAGGGAGTAAATAACAAGATAAGGACGCATTGCGTCCTTATCTTGTTATTTAGGCTTATTGTTAGGTATGCACAGTCGTAAGCGTACATAGCTATAAAATGAGTTATGTAAATAATTAAATTAGTCTTAAGGGTAGCTAAAACATGGCGATTGGAGAATACAAACCGGGATTAGAAGGAGTTCCTGCAACTCAGTCAAACATAAGTTATGTTGATGGAAAAGCGGGGTTATTGGAATATAGAGGCATTCGGATTGAGGATCTCTGTGTTCACAGTAATTTCCTTGAAACCAGCTACCTGCTAATCTTCGGTGAATTACCAAAAGCCCCAAAGCTCAGAGAATTTGAGCTTGAAGTTACTCATAGGAGAAGAATTAAATATCGCATTCGGGACATGATCAAGTCCTTTCCTGATAACGCTCATCCTATGGATGCTCTGCAAACTAGTGTGGCAGCTTTGGGGATGTTTTACCCTCTAGGAAATTTCCATGATGCTGAGTATATTTACCAAGCGACCTTAAGACTCTTGGCGAAAGTACCAACGATGGTGGCGGCTTTTCACATGATGCGTCAAGGCAATGACCCAGTGATGCCTCGCGATGATCTGGACTATGCCTCCAACTTCTTGTATATGCTCAATGAGAAGGTTCCCGATCCGTTGGCGGCGAGAATTTTTGATGTCTGTTTGACGCTGCACGCTGAGCATACGGTGAATGCTTCGACCTTTGCGGCTTTGGTGACGGCTTCGACCTTGACTGATCCCTATGCGGTGATCACTTCGGCGATCGGGACTTTAGCGGGACCACTGCATGGTGGCGCTAATGAGCAGGTGATGATGATGCTCGAAGAAATTGGTTCCGTTGACAATGTGACGGCTTATCTGGAACGGAAGATTGAGCGTAAAGAGAAGCTGATGGGATTTGGACATCGCATATATAAGGTAAAAGATCCGCGCGCGATCGTTTTACAGGATTTAGTGCATAAGATGTTTGATCAGTTTGGACATGATCCTTACTACGACATTGCCCTTGAGCTAGAGAAACAAGCCTTTGAGAAGCTGTCTAGCAAAGGGATTCATCCGAATGTGGACTTCTATTCGGGATTGGTTTACAAGAAGTTGGGAATTCCTAGTAACTTGTTTACGACTATTTTTGCGATCGCCCGTGTGCCAGGATGGCTAGCCCATTGGAAAGAACAACTTTCCGATAATCGCTTGTTCCGTCCTACACAGGTATATACGGGCTTGCATAACGTAACCTATACGCCCGTCGAGGATCGTTAAAAAATAAGCGGCGCAATGCGCCGCTTATTTTTTTGGCGCGGTATCTAGGATAATGATTAAGCGCAATCGCGCTCTAAGTATCTAAGACCCTTACCATCCGCTTAGCGGATGGTAAGGGTCTTAGATACTTAAGTAGAACTAATAAATAAACAAAAGCTATTTCATGTTTACTTTTGCATTGCCCAAAGGCTCACTTTTAAAGGACTCGATCAACTTACTTAAAGATGTTGGGCTTGACTTTAGTGCTTTTCTGGACTCCTCCAACCGTCAATTACAGATTTTAGAACCTACTGGTCAGGCAAGAGCTTTGTTGGTGAGGGCGCAGGATGTGCCTGTGTATGTGGAGTACGGACAGGCTCAGGCGGGAATTGTCGGTGAAGATGTATTGCGCGAAAAGACTCCTAAGGTTGCTAAGTTATTAGACTTGGGTTTTGGTGGCTGTCGGATGTCGATCGCCGTTTCAGGAGAGAGTCGCTACCGATCGCCCCTAGACTTGCCACCCCATAGCCGTATCGCCTCCAAGTATGTGGGTTGTGCGCGTACCTATTTCGATAGTATCGATTTACCTGTGGAGATCATTCCCCTCTATGGCTCGGTGGAGTTGGGCCCCATTACGGGTATGGCGGAGGCGATCGTGGATTTGGTTTCTACTGGCAAGACGCTTAAAGACAATGGGCTGATCGAAATTGAAGTTTTATACCAAAGTACAGCGCGTCTGATTGCTCACCCTCTTAGCTATCGGCTGTATAGCGATCGCTTTAGAGAGTTAATGGATAAAATCCAAGTTATCGCAAAATAAAAATGGCAATGCCATTTTTTATATTTCTCACGCAAGCTGAGATATTGAAAGTGCTGCAAAGCAACGCTTTCAATATCTCAGCTTAAAAATTAAATTCAAGCAGACAGGCTAATCATGATCTCAGGGGAAATTAAAAGTCAAATTGATCGCATTTGGGATGCGTTTTGGTCGGGTGGGATCTCGAATCCCCTTGAGGTGATTGAGCAGATTACTTATTTGCTGTTTTTAAAGCGCCTTGATGAGATGCACACGCTAGAAGAAAACAAGGCAAATCGCCTTAAGAAACCGATGGAGCGGCGGATTTTCCCTGAAGGCAAGGATGCTAAGGGACGAGCCTATGATGAAATGCGCTGGTCTAGGTTTAAGCACGTTGCGGCGGCGGAGATGTATGAACTTGTTAACGATCATGTGTTTCCTTTTTTGCGATCGCTAGGAGGTGACGGTTCGACTTACGCGCACCACATGAAAGATGCAAGGTTTACGATTCCCACGCCTGCGCTGTTGGCTAAGGTGGTGGATGCCTTGGATGGTGTGCCGATGGACGATCGCGATACGAAGGGTGATCTCTATGAATATATGTTGGGCAAGATTGCCAGTGCTGGGCAGAATGGGCAGTTTCGGACACCGCGCCATATTATTGAGTTGATGGTGGAGCTAACTGCACCGACGGCGGGGGATGTGATTTGTGACCCTGCGAGTGGGACTTGTGGCTTTTTGGTGATGGCGAATGAGTATTTGCGATCGCATTTCCCTGAGATTTTGCGCGATGCCAAGCTCAAGGAGCATTTTCACCATCGGATGTTTCATGGTTTTGACTTTGATAACACGATGCTGCGAATTGGCAGTATGAATATGCTGTTGCATGGAGTGGAAAATCCTGATATTCGCTATAAGGATTCACTGGCGCAGGAACATGCAGGGGATGAAGGGGCTTATACGCTGATTTTAGCTAATCCTCCTTTTGCGGGTTCTTTGGACTATGAGAATACGGCTAAGGATTTGTTAGAGATTGTCAAAACTAAGAAGACGGAATTGCTATTTCTAGCATTGTTTTTGAGGCTTTTGAAGACGGGTGGACGAGCTGCGGTAATTGTGCCTGATGGGGTTCTATTTGGTTCATCGAAGGCTCATAAGGAACTTCGCAAAGCTTTAGTGGAAGAGCAGAAGTTAGATGGGGTGATTTCTTTGCCTAGTGGTGTTTTTAAGCCTTATGCAGGAGTCTCGACAGCGATCTTGTTATTCACAAAAACGGAATCGGGTGGAACGAATTTTGTCTGGTTCTATGATGTGAAGGCGGATGGTTTGAGTTTGGATGATAAGCGATCGCCTTTGTTGCCTGATGATAAGCAGGGGGCTGTACCTGTTACACCGTTGACGGATGAGGAGCATTCTAAAAATAATTTGCCCGATCTGTTGAGGCGTTGGCGCAGTCTGGCTTCGACTTCGATGGCTTCGACTCCGCTCAGCCATCAAAGTCAAAGCCAGCGACAATCTAGCTCCCTGAGCGAAGCCGAAGGGACGGTAAACGAAGCAGGAGATTCTAGTGAGGTTTTGGCTTCGACTTCGCTCAGCCAGCGTAGTTCTGAGTACGATCGCGATCGCACGGCTCAGAGTTTTTGTGTGCCGAAGGCGGATATTGTGGCGCAGGGCTATGATTTGAGTCTGAATCGTTATAAGGAGGTGATACATGAGGAGGTCGATCATCGCGCTCCTCAAGATATCATTGCGGATTTGGCTAGGTTGGAGGTTGAGATTCAGCAAGGGATGAAAGAATTGGAGGGTTTGCTTACTAGCGTTATATGAAAACTGAGAAATCTAGCTCCCTGAGCGCGATGCGCTGAGCTTGTCGAAGCGAAGTCGAAGGGACGGTAAACGAAGCAAAAAATTCCTCGCCGCAGGGATAATTGGTCTGTCTACGTTGTCTATGGCTTCGACTTCGCTCAGCCATCTGGCGATCGCGATTAGATAGCAATTTCATATAATTACTGCATAGCGCATAGGAGGAAAGTCGATGACTGTGGCGATCGCAAAACCAACTTCTCTAGAGATTAGCCAAGAAAGCTCTAAGAAGCTCACTTTTGAGGAGTTTCTTGAGTTTGATGATGGTACTGACTTTATGTACGAGTTGGAGAATGGAGAATTAATTCAGATGATCGCCGAAAGTACGATTAATCAAAGAATTAATTCGTTTTTGATTGCCTACTTTTTTCATTTGGGCATTCCATATTATCGCTTGAGGTGTAAGACTGAGATTGCGGTAGTTAGCCAAGGGGTGGGCGTGCGTGTGCCTGATTTGGTGATTTTTTCTGAGGAGTTGGCGGCGGTGATGCAGGGGGCAAAGCGATCGCTAGTAATGCTAGATATGCCTGCACCTGAGTTGGTGGTGGAGTTGGTGAGTCCTAGTCAAGAAAGTCGTGACTATCGCTATAAGCGCTCTGAGTATGCGGCGCGGGGAATTATGGAGTATTGGGTTGTGGATGCGATCGCGCAGAAAGTTACGCTTTTTCAATGGGTAGAGGGTTTTTATGATGAGTTTGTATATACGGGCGATATGGTGATTAATTCGCCTTTGTTGGGTGAGTTGACGTTAACAGCGGCGCAGGTTTTGCAAGGATAGCGATGACTATAAATCTAGCTCTCTGAGCAAATCTACTAGCTCCCTGAGCGGAGTCGAAGGGACGGCAAGCGAAGCAGATAAGTCACTGCCGCGTGGATAATTGGTCTGTCTACGTTGTTGATGGCTTCGACTCCGCTCAGCCATCAGGCGATCGCAATAAATCTAGCTCCCTGAGCGGAGTCGAAGGGACGGTAAACGAAGCCGAAAAGTCCTCGCCGCGCGGATAATTGGTCTGTCTACGTTGTTGATGGCTTCGACTTCGCTCAGCCATCAAGAGTTCGCAAAGAAGAAATAGCACTATGGCGCATATGTATATTTTGGAGTGTGTTGATGGGAGCTACTATACGGGTAGTACTACGGATTTGGAGCGGCGGTTAGTGCAGCATCAACTCGGTGAGGGGGCTAGGTATACGGCGAAAAAATTGCCTGTGAAATTAGTGTATTGCGAGTTTTTTGATCATGTGGCGGATGCTTTTTACCGTGAGAAGCAGGTGCAGGGCTGGAATCGCAAAAAGAAGGAGGCGCTAATTGCTGGTGATATGAATTTGCTACGCGAGTTTGCGGCTTGTCAAAATGAGTCACATTATAGTCGGCTGAGCAATAAATCTAGCTCCCTGAGCGAAGTCAAAGGGACGGTAAACGAAGCAGAGAAGCCCCCGCCGCGTGGATAATTGGTCTGTCTACGTTGTCGATGGCTTCGACTTCACTCAGCCATTGGGCGATCGCATTCAGTCATTGATTGATCACAATAAATCTAGCTCCCTGAGCGAAGTCGAAGGGACGGTAAACGCAGCAGAGAAGTCCCCGCCGCGTGGATAATTGGTTTGTCTGCGTTGTTGATGGCTTCGACTCCGCTCAGCCATCGGGCGATCGCATTCAGTCATTGATTGATCACAATAAATCTAGCTCCCTGAGCGAAGTCGAAGGGACGGTAAACGAAGCAGAGAAGCCCCCGCCGCATGGATAATTGGTCTGTCTACGTTGACGATGGCTTCGACTTCGCTCAGCCATCTAGCTCTCTGAGCGAAGCCGAAGGAAATACACTTGGTAAGAATAATTTAGATGAGAGGCAGAAATGAGTAAAAGTGAGAAAGGTCGTCTGGATAAATATTGTGAAATAGTTATGGGACAGTCTCCCAGCGGAGAATCATATAACTATGAAGGTAAAGGATTAAAATTAATAGCAGGTGCAGGTGACTTTGGAGAGGTTTATCCAAAAGCAAAAAAATACACAACTGAAGCTTCTAAAATTAGTAAATATGGGGACATTGTTTTAGGAATTAGAGCTTCTATTGGGGATAAAGTTTTATCTGATGGAGAATATTGTCTTGGTCGCGGTGTTGCTGGTTTACGTCCATTGTCCAAACTTGATGCACGGTATCTTTGGCACTGGTTAGATCATGTCAGACCTGTATTATCGGCAAAAGCTAAAGGTGCTACTTTCAAACAGGTAAACAGAGAAGATATTTGTGAATTAGAAATCAGTATTCTCCAATTAGAAGAACAAAAACGTATAGCAGAGATACTCGATCGCACTCAGTCACTAATATCAAAACGCAAAGAGGCGATCGCTAAACTCGACACTCTCACCCAATCCATCTTTCTAGAAATGTTCGGCGATCCAGTTACAAATCAGAAAAAATGGAAAGTTATCAATATGTCTGAATGTGCTGAAAGGATTCAAATCGGTCCATTCGGTACACAACTTCATGAAGAAGATTATATTGACAATGGAATCCCGCTGATTAATCCCACTCACATAAAAGATGGAAAAATATTTCCTAATAGTGCATTTTCAATCTCTAGTGAAAAGCATCAGGAACTTAGTCAGTATAATCTTGAAGTTGATGATGTAATTTTAGGCAGAAGAGGTGAAATGGGACGATGTGCAATCATTTCTGAAAATGAAAACGGATGGCTTTGTGGAACTGGTAGTTTATTTATTAGACCTAAGCATGAATTATTAAATTCATTTTATTTATTCTGTGTTTTGTCTAGTCAGTCAATAAAAAAATATTTAGAAAAGGCTTCGCAGGGAGTCACGATGGCTAACTTGAATAAAACTATTGTTAGTCAAATCCCTATGGCTATCCCACCTCTTTCACTACAAAAAGAATTTGCTCAACGAGTCGAAGCCGTAGAAAAACTCAAAGCAACACATCGCGAATCCCTTAGCCAACTCGAAGCCCTCTTTGCCTCATTACAGCATCGCGCCTTTAGAGGAGAGTTGTAGCTTAGATAAAATTCATTTAGAGTATAGAAATAATGGAGAAAAAGCCATGCAAACCAGCGAAGCGATCGAGCAAACAATCTTAAACAACATCCGCCAACTACCACCCGAAAAGCAGCAAGAAGTCCTCGACTTCACCGAAGCCCTTCGCAAAAAACTTGCACCAAAAAACAAACTATCCATGCGTCAAATCGCCAAACTGCCCCTAGCTCAAAGGCATCAATACCTCGCGCAATACATCCCTGCAACCGCCCAAGACTTTCACAATGACCCAGAACTAACCGAATTTGCAGTACTCGACACCGCAGACTGGGATATTGGCTATGAGTAATCCCAATCGTGGTGAGATCTGGCTAGTTGACCTCAATCCAACCAGAGGACAAGAGATTCAGAAAATCCGTCCAGTAGTAGTTATTAGTACTGAATCCTTTAACTCTATCCCTTTAAGGATTGTCATCCCGATTACAAGTTGGCAAGAAAAATTTAGCGATCGCCCCTTCATGGTCAAAATTGAAGCCAATTCAGATAACCAACTAGATCGCGACTCCGCAGGAAATGCCTTACAAGTTCGCAGCCTGTCCACCGAGAGATTTGTTAAACAGTTGGGGCAAGTATCCGATGAAACTCTACAGGAACTCTTATCTTGTCTAATTGTTTGTGTTGACTACGATCCCAACTTATAGAGTAGTTAGTCGAAAAATGTGGACTAGAGGCGATCGCTATTTGAATCGCCATATAAAATGAACGCCATGCTAACCGAATTCACCATAGCCAACTTCAAAAGCTACAGCGCCAGCCGATTGCCACTAGGATCGCTGACTGTACTTATTGGGGCCAACGCATCAGGCAAAAGTAACGCGATCGAAGGCTTACGATTTTTAGCATGGTTAGCCCAAGGGCAAAAACTGAGCAGCATCCAATACGCCGTCAATAGCGCCGATCGCATCGTGCGGGGACGAGTTAATGACCTCTGCCATCAAGGACAAACCAGCTTTAGCATTGGTTGTTGTCTAGCAGCAACCGAATGGAATCAACTAGAAATTACCCTCAGCGTCCGTGATGGCGAAATGCACATCACCAACGAGCAGATTACCAGTAGCAGCAATAATCTTCCCCTATATAAAATTTCTCAACCATCCCAAGGATTCAGTACAGACGTTAGCGTTGCCTACAACAACTTTACCAAAGGCAGAAATAAACCAAAACTAACTTGCAGTGACCAAATGGCGGTATTTGTACAGCTTGATAGCCCCGCTCAATTTGCTGCTCAATACCGCGACTCACGAATAGAAATTCCGCAAACCGCACGCAAATATCAACAAGTATTACAAAATATCCTATTTCTCGATCCTGTTCCCGCCAAAATGCGCGAGTACAGCTTCAAATCTGACAAACGCTTACAAGAAGACGGGACAAACCTCTCCAGCGTCCTCTATCGGCTTTGGGAAAACCAACCCGAAAATCAAAGCGCCATCCTTAACTTCATTCAAAGTTTGCCAGAACAAGCGATCGACGGGATAGATTTTATCTTTGGTCCTAGAGACGAAGTAATGGTCAGACTAACGGAAACCTTTGGTGATCGAAAACGCCCTTGTGAAGCCGCCCTATTATCCGATGGCACATTACGAGTATTAGCGATCGCTGCCGCCATGCTATCCGCCACCGAAGGCAGCCTCGTCGTCATCGAAGAAATTGATAACGGCGTACACCCAAGCCGCGCCAAACATTTACTAGCAAGCATCCGCAACCTTGCCGAACAGAGAAACCTCAGAGTTCTGCTCACCACCCATAACCCCGCACTCATGGACGCACTACCCGATGAAGCGATCGGTGATGTCGTCTTTTGTTATCGCCACCCAGAGCAAGGCGATAGCCGCTTAGTCAGAATGAGCGATATCTATGATTTTCCCCGCCTCATATCCCAAGGCTCCCTCGGACAACTGGTAACTGCTGGCATAGTCGAAAGATTTGTTAAATCACCGCTTACACCTGAAATCAAAAAACAGCAAGCCCTAGATTGGCTATCACGTTTGCAGGAGTACGGGAATGAGTAGTATTTGTCTGATTGATACCAGCATATTTCTTGAATTTCTCAACATCCCTAACTTCAACCAAAATAGGGAAGCTGTCATGCAAGAATTTCGTGATTACATTGAATTGGGCTGTACTTTTTTATTACCAATGGCGACCATTCTCGAAACAGGCAACCACATTGCTCAAAACGGAGATGGTGGAATGCGAAGAAAGTCAGCCGAAAATTTTGTTGAAGCAGTTAAAAAAGCCTTTGCGGGTGAAATACCTTGGTCTCCTACCGAATTTCCTCAAACCACCGAAATATTAGAATGGATTGACCAGTTTCCCGATCTAGCAGGTAGAAACAAAGCTCCTAACAAGCAGGAAGGTACAAGTTTCGGAGATCTCAGTATCATTGAAGAATTCCACAAAGCTTGTAAACGATTTTCTATGAGCGAGGTATTTATCTGGTCTCTTGATCAAGATTTAAAAAACTATCACCAACCACCCAGATAAATATCATGAGCCAGTTTAACTTTCTCAAACCAGAATTTCCCACAATCTACGAATCCGCCCATAAAGCCTTTAAAACCGCCTACCGCGATCCGCGTACAGCCTGTTTCTATGCCCGTCGCGCCCTAGAACTAACCGTAAATTGGCTATACAAATACGACACATCCCTGAGACTCCCCTATCAAGACAACCTCAGCGCCCTAGTCCATGAGCCAACTTTTAAAACTCTAGTCGGCGAAGCCGTCTTTAACAAAGCCAAATACATCATCCGACTGGGAAACCTCGCAGTCCATAACGAGCGAGCCGTCCCCGCCAACGATGCCATTAATGCAGTTCGTGAATTTTTTCATGTCGCCTACTGGTTAGCCCATACCTACGGACGCACCCACAAGCCCGAAGCAGGACTACAATTTGACCCGCAAGCAATACCGCAGGCTTCGGTCACTTCGACTCCGCTCAGTGACCGAAGTGGGGTCGGTGAGCGAAGCCGAACCGAACTCCAAAAACTAGAAAAAGAACTAAGCGATCGCGATGAAAAATTATCCATACTGTTAGCCGATAAAAATGCGATCGATGAAGAACTAAAACGACTCCGCGCCGAACTCATCGCCGTCAAACAAGCTAATACAGTTCAACCAGATACCCACGACTATTCCGAAGCCCAAACCCGCGACCTATTTATCGACCTGTTGTTACAAGAATCAGGCTGGTTTTTGGCTTCGACTCCGCTCAGCCAGAGTAGACAATCTAGCTCCCTGAGCGGAGTCGAAGGGACGGTAAACGAAGCAGAAGCAGTCGAAGGCGCTAGTGGGGTTTTGGCTTCGGCTCCCCTTCGACAAGCTCAGGGCATCGCGCTCAGCCAACATAGACAATCTAGCTCCCTGAGCGGAGTCGAAGGGACGGTAAACGAAGCAGGAGCAGTCGAAGGCACTAGTGGGGTTTTGGCTTCGACTCCCCTTCGACAAGCTCAGGGCATCGCGCTCAGCCAGCATAGAAAACCCAGCTCCCTGAGCGAAGTCGAAGCAACAGCAAACATAACCAGAGAGTTTGAAGTCTCAGGAATGCCCAATGATACAGGTAAAGGCTTTGTCGATTATGTCCTCTGGGGCAACGACGGCAAACCCCTCGCCCTAGTCGAAGCCAAACGCACCAAACGCAACCCCAAAGAAGGACAGCAGCAAGCCAAACTCTATGCCGATCGCCTCGAGGCACAATATGGACAACGCCCGATCATCTTCTACACCAACGGATACGAGCATTACATCTGGGATGACACCAACTACCCACCCCGCCAAATCCAAGGCTTTTATAAAAAATCTGAACTAGAACTTCTAATCCAACGCCGCACCACCAAGAAACATCTCATCGAAGCAAATATCAATCCCGCGATCGCCTCTCGCCATTACCAAGTTCGCGCTATCCGCAAAGTCTCCGAAGCCTTCGAGAATAAACAACGCAAAACCCTGATCATCATGGCAACAGGCGCAGGCAAAACTAGAACTGCGATCGCCCTAGTCGATTTACTGATGCGTTGCAACTGGGTCAAACGCGCCCTATTTCTTGCTGACCGAGTATCTCTAGTTAACCAAGCGATCAACGTATTCAAAAAACATCTGCCCGACTCCGCACCCGTCAACCTACTCACCGAAAAAGACACCGAAGGTCGCGTCTACGCCTCTACCTACGGCACAATGATGGGGCTAATCAATGACACCAAAAGCGGACAAAGGCGCTTTGGAGTCGGACATTTTGACCTCATCATAATCGATGAAGCCCATCGCTCCGTCTTTCAGAAATATCGCCATATTTTTAACTACTTTGACTCCCACCTCCTCGGACTCACCGCCACACCCAAGGATGAAATTGATCGCAACACCTACGGCTTATTTGACCTAGAAAACGGTGTGCCGACCGATGCTTATCAATTAGAAGATGCGATCAAAGATGGCTACTTAGTACGCACTGAAGCAGTATCCGTCCCTCTTAAATTCCAAAGGGAAGGTATCAAATATGATCAACTTTCAGAAGCAGAAAAAGAAGAATGGGACGCACTGGAATGGGATGAATCAGGCAATATTCCCGATCGCATTGAAGCCGCCGCCCTAGACCAGTGGTTATTTAATCAAGACACTACTGACAAAGTGCTAGAGCATCTCATGACTAGAGGCTTAAAAGTAGCAGGCGGCGATCGCCTCGGCAAAACCATCATTTTCGCCAAAAATCAAAAACACGCTGAATTTATCGAAGAACGCTTTAACGCTAATTACCCACATCTCAAAGGTGAATTTGCCAGACTGATCACCAATAGAACTCCCTATGCCCAAACCCTAATTGATGACTTCTCCAAAAAAGATAAAGTCCCCCATATCGCCATCTCTGTCGATATGCTCGATACAGGCATAGATGTCCCTGAAGTCGTTAACCTAGTCCTTTTCAAGCTGGTTCGCTCCAAAACCAAATTTTGGCAAATGGTTGGACGCGGCACTCGTCTCTGTCCCGACCTATTTGGCGATCGGCAAGACAAACAATTCTTCTATCTCTTCGACTACTGTCAAAATCTCGAATTTTTCCAACAGAACCTTCAAACCATCGAAGCTCCCATCCCCAAATCCCTCAGCAAGCAACTATTCACCACCAGACTAGATTTAATTACCGCGCTAGACAAAAAATCCAGATCCCTGAGCGAAGTCGAAGGGACGGCAAACGGAGCAAGAGAAATCGAAGGCGCTAGTGGGGTTTTGGCTTCGACTTCCCTTCGACAAGCTCAGGGCATCGCGCTCAGCCAGCGTAGCTCTTCTCTCAGCCAGACTATACCATCTAGCTCCCTGAGCGAAGTCGAAGGGACGGCAAACGTAGACAAAAAACTTCGAGACTCCAGCAATATCTACAATCCCCAAACATCACTACGCAACCAGATCGCCCAGATCCTTTATACAGAAGTCGCCGCGATGAATATTGAAAACTTTATCGTGCGTCCCAAAAGGCAACTCGTTGAAAAATACAATAACCCTGAAGCATGGCGATCGCTATCGGAACAAGACATCACCGAACTCAGCCAAGAAATTGCAGGATTACCCGCCCAAATTGAAGCTGAAGCCGAAGAAATTAAAAGATTCGATATTCTCATTCTCAAATTACAACTAGCCATTCTGCGATCGCACTCCTCATTTACACGACTACGCGATCAAGTTCAGGCGATCGCCAATCTATTAGAACAAAAATCAGCCATCCCCATCGTCCAAGCGCAACTAGAACTAATTCAAGACATCCAAACTGATGAATGGTGGCAAGATGTCACCTTGCCCATGCTCGAAACCGTCCGCCTACGCCTACGCAGTCTCGTTAAGCTCATCGAAAAACAGGAACGTCAGCCAATTTACACCAACTTTGAAGACGCGATCGGCGATGAAAAGCTGGTCGAATTACCCCACTTCACCGCATCCGATGGCTTTGAAAAATTCCGCGCCAAAGCCAGAGAATTTTTGCGATCGCATCAAGACCAGATGGTCATCTTCAAACTCAGAAATAACAAACAACTCACAGCAACCGATCTGACAGAACTAGAGACAATCTTGCTCGAAAATGGCTTAGGCAAACCCGAAGACCTTGATCGCGCCAAACAGGAATCCCACGGACTAGGGCTATTTGTGCGATCGCTAGTTGGACTAGATCGCGAAGTCGCCAAACAGGAATTTGGTAAATTTCTTACCGATAAAGCTCTCAACGCTAACCAAATCGAGTTTATCAACATGATCGTAGACTACCTCACCGAGCACGGCGCGATCGCCGCCGAACGTCTTTATGATTCTCCCTTTACCGATTTTGCATCCCAAGGCATCGATAGTCTATTCACCTCTTCCCAAGCCGATGAACTGTTCACCTTGCTAGATGATGTCTATACAAAAGCTGCCGCCTAAGTCAACAAAGATGAGTAGCGACAATCTTTAACCGGAAAGGGAGTAATACCAATTCACAAAACTGTGACTACTAGGCATAAGTATAGCAATTTTAAACATTTAGAAGAGGCTTCGACTTCGCTCAGCCAGCAGTATACGTTGGCTGAGCGAAGTCGAAGCCCTAACTCTTATTTGAAACAGCTATAAACTAAAAACCTAGAAAGCTGTCCCCCCCGCTACGCGGGGGGACAGCTCTCTAGGTTTTAATTATGTTGAGCGACTTAGTATAAAATCCTGATTAACCAACTAGAACTTATTACAAATGCTGATTGACTATGACTTGGTTGTGCTGGGTATGGGCAGCTATGCCCACCAGCTAGTCTTGGCGGCGACCAAGCTAGAAGCAAGAGTCGCTTGGGTCTACGATCAAGATCTGAGGGATGCTGATCTCAACATTTCCCAAATTCGCCAAGTATTTTCCATTCTCAGAAACAACCTGCAAAAGTCTCCTAAACAGAAAAGAAGAGAAGTCTTTTATCGAGAGATCATTCCCATCTTGAATCAATTTGGTAATGACTTAGATATAGGCGGCGCGGAGCGCCGCCTATATCTAAGTCATTACCCATTTGCTCAGCGAGAGATACTTGAAAACGTCCAAATTGATAGAGTCGATGTGATTTTAGGGGAATGGCAATTCTCTGAATTGTCCCAAACCAAGGCGCAGGATTCTCCCCTTTTAGAAGTGATTAGCCTCGATAAAAACAATCACGCTCACTCGCGCAAACTAAAGTCTAGAGCCTATGCGATCGCCAATGATGATCTCCCCAAGCGAACGGAATATCCTCTGGGTTATTTAACCATTAATCAGCTATTGAGATTAGAAGAATTACCTGAGTCAGTCACTTTAATTGGTGATGATGCTTACACTTGCGAAGTCGCTCAAGCCGTTAACTTTCTCGGCATTAAAACCACTTTAATCGCTAATCACAATCACATCTTGCCCAATGTCGATGTGGCGATCGCCCGCACCTTGCAAGCCCAATTAGAAATAGAAGGCATCAAAATCTATACGCAAGCCAAGGTGACAGCCATTGAGCCTCTCCCCAATGGTGGTTCTAAAATCTGGCTCGATAATCAAATACTTGAATGCGATCGCTTACTTTTAGCCAGTAATTCGCCAAATAATTCATCAAGTCAATTCCCAAAGCATTCTCGCATATATGCTTGTAATAGCGATCTTGATGTTCATAAAATAATTAATAAGACTTTGCAAACTAGTTTTTGGAATTCTGCAAAAGTTGTTCAGAATCATATTACCTATGTAGCAACCACACCACCAATCGCCCAATTGGGAAAGATGCAAAGTTTAAATTCAAATGCGGTGCATACTTTGGAGAGTGCCAATGAACTTGGGCTATGTAAAGTAATCTGCGATCGCCAAGGTCATGTCCTCGGCGCAAGCATTTTAGGCGACCATTCCAAGTTGGTCATTGAAGCGCTAAATATTGCCATGCAAGGCAAAGTTAAGGTGCAAGATCTGGGGATAGCAGATTTGCCAGCCCAATGGCAAGCCATCAAGCAGCCTAGAGGCGATCGCTTTAAGCTGAGAGACTGGTTTACATTTCGCCGAGACTGGAATATTTAGTCGCCCAAGAAGGCTTCGACTTCCCTTCGACAAGCTCAGGACATCGCGCTCAGCCAGCAATATTATGCTGGCTGAGCAAACACATAAAAAGAAAATGGCGGCGCTTTGCGCCGCCATTTTCTTTTTATGTGTTTGCTGAAGCGAGTTGCTGCTGTTCGTGTTGATCACTAAACTGCTCAAAGATTGGAGAATGCTCAGACTCAGTTCCCTTAATACGGCGATCGCTTTGCAGATTTAAGGCGGCTTGAACTAGACCCTGAAAAAGCGGATGCGGACGGCTAGGACGCGATTGAAACTCTGGATGGAACTGGGTCGCCACAAAATAGGGATGATTGGGAAATTCCACAGCTTCCACCAGTCTGCCATCGGGAGAAGTGCCACTAATCACATAGCCAGAGTCAATAAACTGTGATCGGTAGGCGTTATTAAATTCATAGCGATGGCGATGACGCTCATAAATTACCGATTCGTTGTACAGGCGATGCACCAGCGTATCAGGCACAAGACGGCAAGCATACAGCCCCAGACGCATCGTGCCACCGAGATTAACGACATCCTGCTGTTCAGGAAGCAAGTGGATCACAGGATTGGGAGAATCAGGATCAAACTCAGCACTATTTGCCTCAGGCATCTGTCCCACATTTCGCGCCCAATCGATTACCGCACATTGCATTCCCAAACATAGTCCTAAAAATGGCACCTGATGATCACGAGCATACTGCACCGCCGCCACTTTGCCATCGACTCCACGATTGCCAAAGCCTCCAGGCACAACGATCGCATGAACATCCTTGAGAAACTTCTCCGCACCATAGACTTCAATATCTTCGGAGTTCACCCAGCGCAAATTGACATTGCTATTAAGAGCGATCGCGCCATGCTTGAGAGCTTCGATCACTGATAGATAGGCATCGGTCAAACGAACATATTTCCCAACGATTGCCACTTCTAGCTGATGCTCGGAACGGTACAGCCGTTCGACAAGGGTTTGCCAACTGCGAAGGTCGGGCTGACGTTGTTGCATTCCCAACAGGCGCAATGCTTGTTCCGCTAGCCCTTCTCGTTCCATTGCCAAAGGAACTTCGTAAATACTTTTGACATCTTGCCCTGTCATCACACATTCAGGCAAAACGTTACAAAATTCCGAAATCTTATCTTTGATATTTTGCGGTAAAGGGCGATCGCTGCGGCAAACCAAAATATCAGGCTGAATCCCCACGGATTGCAGTTCCTTAACCGAGTGCTGGGTGGGCTTGGTTTTCATTTCGCCAGCTGAGGCGATCCAAGGCATCAGGGTAACGTGCATATAAACAACGTTTTGGCGACCCACATCCTTACGAAATTGGCGAATTGCTTCAATAAAAGGTAAGGACTCAATATCACCAACCGTGCCACCAATTTCCACAATCACCACATCAGGATTGCCGTTATTGGCGACCCGATGAATCCGTTCTTTAATTTCATTGGTGATATGGGGAATTACCTGCACCGTGCCACCCTGATAGTCGCCCCGTCTTTCTTTATTGATTACGCCTTGGTAAATTGCCCCTGTGGTGACATTACTTAGCTTAGACATTGAGGTATCGGTAAAGCGCTCATAATGCCCCAAGTCCAGATCAGTCTCCGCACCATCTTCAGTCACAAAGACTTCCCCATGCTGAAAGGGACTCATTGTCCCAGGGTCAACATTGATGTACGGATCTAGCTTTAAGATTGCGATCGAATAGTTGCGAGATTTTAGTAAGCGTCCCAAACTTGCGGCAACGATGCCTTTTCCAATACTAGAGACAACGCCACCAGTCACAAATACATACTTAGCCATAAAATTTCGTTATAAGGTGCATTGTGAGATAAGGGTTCCGCAATTTAATTCAGTACCTAGGCGCAGTTAAATATAAAACCCTGAAGCCTGTGGCGCACGCTGCGCCACAGGCTTTAGTTTTGAATTTTTATCATGCCCAGCTACTTCAAGAACCAATTTTTGATGACGCGGCGCAGCCGCGCCATCAAAGATTGATTCCTTATTTTACGGCGCAGCCTTAACACTTTGTAGACAATGCTTGACAAGGTGATTATATAGCAGTAGCTAGCAGCAGTCATTTTCTGTAGCCACAGTCACCGATTAAACGAAACCTAAAAAAATTAAAAGCGTTGCCAAGCAACGCTTTTAATTTTTTGCGCCGAATTGCGCTAGTTGATTTTTACCTAAGTACCTAAACTTTAATACCGATTCACGAAAGTGTGACCACACTTTTGTGGATTGAAATATGCACTAAAAGCCAAGCCCAATCTGGTTTTTTAAGTCAAGAAATAGCTGCGCCATTTCTTGATTGGGTACAACTCGATTTTGAGATAGAAGTATTGATATGCCTATATTCGTGAAGGGTTACACATTATTAATAGCAGCTAGCCTAACTTTAATGCTTAGCAATAGTAGCTATGCTCAAGAAATATCGCCCAACTTTGAGGCAGAATCCCCTCAAGTAAACATTCTAAGTAAATCAATCGATAAATCAACAAGATCCCCCCAACGCCAACAAGAGCTTGATAATCAATTACTTGCTGCCGCCAAAAATGGCAGTTTGCTTAAGGTGCGATCGCTAACTTTTCAATCTGCCAATGTCAATGTTAGGGATCAAGATGGATGGACACCCCTACTATGGGCAGTGATGAATAGCCATACAGAGGTGTCAAGGTTTCTATTAGCTTCGGGAGCAAACCCGAATACCCGCAATAAATATGGTTGGACTCCGTTGATGTGGGCAGCAGGTCAAGGCGATAGCGAAATTGTGCGATCGCTAATTGCAAGGGGAGCAAGGTTAAACGCTCAAGATGGCAATGGCTGGACAGCGATGATGTGGGCTTGGGATGGCAATCAACAGGAGGCGATCGCAATTTTAAAAAGTGTCAGCAATAACTAACACCAATTGACAAACCTTAGCGCACGCGCCGCCTCAACCTTTTCGTATACTATTTGAGTGTGAAACATCAGAGAGTTTGAGTCTGCCATCAATATGCAATTAAAAACTGTCGTTCAACCCTTTGGTGAAGTAAATGTCTATCCTCAAAACAATGGAGAGATCGACATCGTTGCAACTATTCTCATGGTTCCTGATATCGAAGGCGCTAGAGTGGGGCTTGCCCTTGATGGCTCCGCTTCCATGAAAAAAATGTACGGGCTTAGCGGCATTGTTAGTAACTTTTTTGCGAGTGCCTCTGTCGATAGCAATGTCGTTGAGCCAGTGGCAAGGGTAATGGTCAAATATCTAGTTAACTTTTCGGCTACGGGTCAAGTCGATTTGATTAACTGGGCTTGTGGCGCAGCAGGTGAATTGATCGAAGAACTTGGTAGTTTCGATGGAGATGAGATTGAACAATTTGCTTTCAAAGGACCCAAAATCTCTTGGGGAACAGGAACCAAGCTACTGCCACCAGTCACCTACTTCATCAATAAGTACAGCAATGCTCCAGCGATCGGCAGTAAACAACCTGCAGCAATCTGTCTCATCATTACTGATGGCATTATTGAAGACCTTGAAGATGTAAAAGAATATTGCTTTAAGTATGCTTTGGAGATTGCGGATAACCTCAAGCCCTTCGTCAAATTCCTCTTGATCGGTGTCGGCAAAGAGATCGATGAGAAGCAATTGGAAGAGCTAGACAATATGTTTGAAGGCAGTTTTATCAGGGATGAAGCAGGGCGAGATATTGATCTGTGGGATTACCAAGTTGCCGATGACATCCATATTTTGGAACAGATATTCAAAGAGTTTGTCTCTGCGGAAACGATTGTGACCAATTATGGACGCATTCTTAATCAGTCGGGCGAAGTTTGCGAAGAGTATAATTTTGGTGTTCCTGCCCTGATGCGTTTTAAGCTGCCTGCGGGTTCAACGGCTTTCACCCTAGAATTTTCGGGAGGCACGATCACTCAACCCATCACCGAAGCTCTTCCCAAAAATCCTGAAGAACCATTGTTAGCTAACACCGAAATCCCTGAAGCTCTAGAGTGGGAAGATATTGTGGATTTTGAAGCATCGACTCAGACAGATTAGTGAAAGACACAAAATGGCTAAGCCATTTTGTGTCTTTCACTCGTTACAATCACGGGACATAGCAAGCGAGATCGATATGCAAAATAACGTAAAGGGCTTCCAAATGCCTTCCAATTTGGTAGAGCCAGAGTTTGGTGAAGTAAATGTCTTTCGGGAGTCAACGGGAGCTTTGCCCTGTCGGATCGCCCTGACGATCGCGATGGAACCTCAAGGGAAATTTGCTGAAGGTTGGCGCACTGGGCTAGCCCTCGATGCTAGTGCCTCCATGAAGCGAGCCTACGGGCGCAAAGTGGAAGCAAGGGTTGATCCGCATCTTTTGACTGACTACATCAAGCAAGGTCGGCTGAAGTCATCCATGGAAGATGGAGAGCCAATCCGTAAAATTCAACGTGAAGCCTTCGCGGAAATATGCGATCGCGGCTATGAGGTTAATTTTACCGAAAATATTTTGCAGCCCTTAGTGCAAGACTTTACAAGATATTTAGCAGAAAATCTCGATGCCACAGGTAAGACCACATTAATTTATTGGGGTTGTGGCAAGGGTGAAGAGATCCAAGTCTTGGGTGAGTTTGACGCGCTTAGTTGTCAGCAGCTATTAATTTCTGGCCCCGCCACCTTCCAACTAGGTAAGACGACTAAACTTTTGCCTGCGATCACCTATTTTGTAAATCAGCATAATTTGGCACAACGCGGTATTTACATATTTCTAACTGATGGCAGAATTGATGACTTAGAACAGGTACAAATGTTCACAAAGGAATTAGCTTTAGAAATAGCCGTTGGCAAAAGAAATTATTTGAAACTGGTATTAATCGGCATTGGCAATGATGTTGACCGTTATCAACTCCAAGAACTAGATGACCTAGACATTGGCTTAGATATTGATATTTGGGACTATAAAATTGCCAGTGAAATGACTAATTTGACGCAAATTTTTGCAGAGGTAGTCAATGAAAATCAAATCATTGCAGAGCAAGGTTCTATTTATGACGATGCGGGTAATTGTGTGAAGTCTTTTAATGGATTGCCTGCTAAGTTAGAATTCACGATGCGCCACGATTCGCAATGGTTTGAGCTAGATGTATTGGGTAAGCGAATTCGCCAGTCGGTAGTTGTTGATGCTAATAATTTAATTGCGCCTTTACCTAAGAAAAAATTATTTGATTTTGAAATTAATGCCTTGAATGCAGAACAAAATCAAGCGAAGTTAGATCTTCAAGATGAACAAGTTGAGGATGCGAGAAGTAATGTCTGGAAGTTTTGGGTAGGCATATTAGTTGGTGCTGCTTTCATCGGTACACTCGTTGCCTTTACAATTTTGATGCAAAGGTCAGACAATTTCAAACAACAAAATCAACCAGCTAATAAGACAAGTAATATTTTTTAAATAAAGAAATGGCTACGCCATTTCTTTATTTAAAAAATATTACTGAGTTTACTTTCAATTCACAAAAGTGTAGTCAAACTTTTGTGAATTATAGCAATTTTAAATATTTAGAAGAGGCTTCGACTTTGCTCAGCCAACGTATACTGCTGGCTGAGCGAAGCGATGCACTGAGCCTGTCGAAGTGTCGAAGCCCTAACTCTTATTTGAAACAGCTATAAAAGTAAACTCAGCCACCGTCATAATTTGGCTGAGCGGAGTCGAAGCCTGCGTTTTTTAGCCCTATGAGGCTAAAAACACGACAAATGACTTTTTTACTCAAATGCTTGTATAGTCGTTTACAATGGTAAAGGTTAGAATTTTTACCCATTGCGGTATGCTCTAATTCTTAAAAATTATGTAACCCTGAGGACATAAGCGAATGCTACATCGCAAAATTTATCAACTTTGTGAAGCCAAGAGCGATGTTTGGATTTACCTGAGGGATCAGGGACGTTGGCTAGAAAGAGCCAAAATACTAGATATTGAAGGAGATGTGGTCACAATTCGTTACGAAACTGAAGATGACGAAGAAGTCTGCTCTTGGGAAGAAATGGTCAGGCTAGAAAGCATCGGCGCAGTAACACAGAGATTGTCGTCCTTTACTAAAGCAGGAATGTCCTCCAACGATATTCCTGTTTCTGATGATTGCCCAGAGGCGGAACAGATTCGCCCTCGCACTGAACCAGAGAAGTAATTGCCAACTAGTTGATCCAGACGTAAAGCGTCCATTAATTAAAATAGAGTGAGCGCAGAGCGCCCACTCTATTTTTTCATTTTTCAAAAAACCAATTTGGGATTTTCAGCGCCTGCGGCGCTGAAAATCCCAAATTGGTTCTATCAAGTAAAGTAAGTAATCACAATGCAATCTGCCGACCTGACTACACTTGTGGCTTTGACCCATGAGCTAAATAACGCCTGTGTGCCTGCAAGGTTAGAGCAAGTACATCAGAGCGATCGCCATACGATTCATTTGCAGTTACGCACGCTTGAGCGTAAACAATGGCTATTACTATCTTGGCATCCCCAGTCGGCAAGGGTGCATCTATGCGCTCCACCTCCCAAGCAGCCCGACACTTTTACCTTTAGTCAACAGATTTTGCATCAAGTGGCGGGGTTTGCCCTAGTTGCGGTTAATCTGACTAGTCCTTGGGAGCGCGTCGTTGATTTACAATTTGCGACTAGACCAGACGATCAGGTGCAGTGGCATTTGTATCTGGAGGTGATGGGTAAGTATAGCAATGCAATTTTAGTCAATGCTAATGGGGAAATAGTTACTGCCGCGCACCAAGTTAGCAGCAAACAATCAAGAGTCCGCCCCATCCAAACAGGCGATCGCTACGAATTACCACCTGCCTTACTCGAAGCCATTCCTAACCTCGCGGAATCGTTTGACTCATGGCGAGATCGCCTAATTCTGATTCCCAAAGAAATTAAGCGTAATTTATTAAGTAACTATCGAGGTATTAGTTCTTCTCTAGTGCGATCTTTACTGGCGATCGCGGGAGTGAATGGCGATAAAAATGTCGTAGATTTAAGTCTTGATGAATGGAATGCTCTGTACGAATCTTGGCAAATATGGCTGACTTGTATTGAGAAAAAAGAATTTTATCCACATTTAGAAGAAAAGGGATATGCCCTCATCCCTAGCGTGAGATCCCCCTCAATCCCCCTTAAAAAGGGGGAAGAAGAAAATAATTCTCCCCCCTTTTTAAGGGGGGCTGGGGGGGATCTTTCAGTTAATGAATTTTGCGATCGCTATTATTCTCAACAGACGGGACAGATTGCCTTCCAGCAATTACACCAACAGATTAGCCAAGCAATTCTCAATCAGTTAGCCAAGTTACATATCAAAGAGAGGGAATTTCTAGATCGTTTAAAGTTATCCACTCAAGCGGATGAATTTAAAAATAAAGCTGACTTGCTAATGGCGCATTTGCATCTTTGGGAAGTTGGGATGAAAGAGATTATGCTAACCGACTTCCATTCAGGTGAGCTAATCAGAATACCCCTTGACCCTACTCAAAATGCTGCTCAAAACGCCCAATCCTTTTATAAAAAACACCAAAAACAAAAACGTGCCGCGATCGCGATCGCCCCTCTTTTAGAATCAGTGCAGCAGGAAATCGCTTATTTAGAACAGGTTTCGACAACTGTGAGCTTATTGGAACAGAGCGAACTTTCGGCTTTGCAAGAAGTACGCGCCGAACTTGCTCAGCAAGGCTATCTCAAAGTTACGGCTGAGTATGCACCTCGCCAAAAAAATATTAAAAGTCAGGGCAAAAGCAACAAGAATAAAAGTAATCGCAGTAGACAAGAAGAACTTCCCGACTGTCATCGCTTTACCACTGCCAATGGATTTGAAGTATGGGTAGGTCGCAATAATTATCAAAATGATTTAATTTCGTTTCGGATTGCAGGAGAATACGATCTTTGGCTACATGCTCAGGAGATTTCAGGAAGTCATGTGTTATTGCGCTTGCCTGCGGGAGCGATCGCCGATGATCAAGATCTGCAAACTGCGGCAAACTACGCCGCTTACTACAGTCGCGCCAGACAGAGCGATCAAGTTCCGATTGTGTGCACTATTCCCAAGTATGTATTTAAGCCCAAAGGCGCAAAACCAGGGATGGTGGTTTACACCCATGAAAAAATTATTTGGGGTCAGCCTTCTAGTTTGAGGGCGATCGCCAAATAGTAAGTAGCTAGGCGTAAGTATAGCAATTTTAAATATTTAGAAGAGGCTTCGACTTCGCTCAGCCAACGTATACTGCTGGCTGAGCGAAGTCGAAGCCCTAACTCTTATTTGAAACAGCTATAAAAAGTAAAACCCAGAGGTTGTTCCGCCCGCGTAGCGGGCGGAACAACCTCTGGGTTTTAGCGCAAAGCGCTGCAAACACTAAAGAGCAAAAGGTCGCCAAGGCAGATCACTATCGCCATTTAAAAGCAAGTCGCGGGTAATCTCAGCAGTCACAGGAGCCATTAACACCCCATTGCGATAATGCCCAGTCGCTAGCAAAATATGCGGAGAGTCTGGCACAAAGCCCAAGATGGGCGCTCTTGCTCCCTGTGGTCTAGGTCGATCGCCTGCCCATGTTTGCAATATTTTGGCATTCTCAAATAAAGGACACCATGCGATCGCTTGTTCTAAAAGTAACTTCTCATTAGCAACACAGGGCAGTTGATCATATTCAAATTCGACAGTTGCACCCAGCCAATAGCGATCATATCCTAGCGGCACGACATTCACATCGGAGCCATCTTCATTCTCGAAGTGGATAACTTCTAACAAATTAAGATTAGGAACTTCCACTAACAAAGCTTGTCCACCCACTGCTTGCAATAAATTAGATTTACCCAAAACCTTGGTAAGCAATTGATTAGAACCCACACCTGCGGTAATCACTACGCGATCGCTAGATACATCTTGCAAATCTTTTATTGGAGTATTCCAATGGAACTTAACCCCCTCAAGACTAGCCGCCGCCACCAGAGCATTGACTAACTGCGTCGGATGTACAGCGCGATCGCAAGGACTAAATAAACCTCCATCGGCTTGCCAAGGGGAAAATCTTGCGGAAATATCAGTATTTTCTAACCATTGCAACTCAAAGCCCTGTTCTTTGCGGATCTCAATTAGCGATCGCGATTTTGTTTCGGCTTCAGGCGATCGATATAAATTCAAAATTCCTTTGCGGTTATACAGAATATTTAAATTTGTTTGCTGCTCTAAATCGGCGATTAGGCGATCGTATTTACTGAGGCTTTTGAGCCGCAAATTCACCAAATCCCCCTTTGCTTTGGAACTACAGGCTGCCATTAGCACACCCAGAGCTGCACCTGTCGAAACCATCGCAGGGCAGGATTTAGCTTCAACTACTTCTACCTCCAGTCCTGTATGGCGTAATTCATACGCCAGCATTGCACCCACTACACCACAGCCAATAATCGTCACAGTTGCCATAAAGCCATTAAAAATAATTGGAGTAAGTTGCCTAAGCAACTTACTCCAATTATTTTAGTACTTGGCAAAGGAACGGCTCGGTGGAGCCGTGAATTGGGGCGGACGATCGCTATTCGTATTTTGGCTTTGAGGATTTGGACGGAGGGGCGATCGCATTAATGCTTCAGGATTAAAGCGGTAACCAATGTTCCGAACTGTCTGGATCAGATTTGGCTGTTGTGGATCAACTTCTAACTTTTTTCTTAACGATAAAACATGGGTATCGACAGTACGCGGATTGTTGATTTCATCTGGCCAAGCCCTTTGTAAAAGCTCCGCACGACTCAGTGCCAAACCCTCGGACTGCGCCAACACATAGAGCAAACTAAACTCTTGAGGCGTAAGGTCGATTGCGCTGCCCTTAAGTCTCACTTGGCGCTGCACTAGATCAATTTTTAATACACCATAGTCCAGACAGGCTGGCGGCGCAGAAGAACGCAGTCGGCGTGTGAGTGCTTCTACCCTTGCCAAAAACTCTTGCATTCCAAAAGGCTTAGTCAAATAATCATCTGCACCCGCTTTTAATCCCTCTACGATGTCAGATTCGTTGGTGCGGGAAGATACGATAAATACTAAAGAACTTCTTTGCTTATGAAGCCAGCGACACAATTCAATTCCATCACCATCAGGCAAGTCAGTACTCAAGATCACCAAGCTAGGCTGCTGCTTTTGAAATACGAGCTTAGCCTGCTGACAACTAATTGCTTGAAATACCGAATAACCGATCTGCTGTAAATGCCAACCCAAGAGAGAGGCAAGATTCGGATTACCTTCTACAATTTCTATACTGATCGGAATCAAAGAAATAATCTCCTGCCAAGTAATGCCGATTAACGCATATAAAGTATCTTGAGTTAGCAAAACCCGAATTTGGGTAAATTCAAAAGTTTTATTCCCTTGGAAGACATTTAATAAATTTGAATTATTAAAATTAATAATAACCTAGCGTTAAACTGAATTTTGTAGCTGTAATTACCCTCCAAATGACCTATCGAAATCCAGTTCCTACGGTTGACATCATTATTTCCCTGCGCGATCGCCCCCATCAACCAATTGTGCTAATTGAAAGATTAAATCCACCCTATGGTTGGGCGATCGTTGGTGGATTTGTCGATTATGGAGAGCATTTAGAAGAAGCTGCCATTCGTGAAGCAAAGGAGGAAACTGGTTTAGACGTGAAATTAATTGATTTACTAGGACTATATTCCGATCCTAGTCGTGATAGTCGCTTACATACGATTAGTGCTGTGTATATGGCTGAAGCGATCGGTGAGCCTGTGGCTGCCGATGATGCTAAGTCGGTTGGTTTGTTTACCGCATGGCAAAGCCCTGTGGAATTATGTTTTGATCATGCCCAAATTTTGGAAGACTACTGGCGCTATCGTAACTATGGGATTCGTCCTAGCCTTCAGCGATAAGTGGCGACATTCACCAAACCGAATTAATGAATTGCGGCGCGAAGCGCCGCAATTCATTAATTCGGTTTGGTTATGAAAGTGACACCATACCCCAAAAATCAAATAGTTTGATTTAAGTGTTGACAAAACTCTACTCATGTATGTATCTTAATAAAGGTCAAGAACACGCCCCCATCGTCTAGAGGCCTAGGACACCTCCCTTTCACGGAGGCGACGGGGATTCGAATTCCCCTGGGGGTATTCTTGATAGATAAAAAAAGCCTTTGCAGTGCAAAGGCTTTTTTATTGCGAATTCACAAGCAAAGCTTGTGAATCATCGTCTTTTAGAGCAACTTTTCTAAGCCATAAACAAGCGATTTGAGTGCACCAACTTTGCGAACGCAAAGTAACACCCCTGCCATGTAGCAAGTGCGATCGCTAGCATTATGCTCAATTTTTAAAGTTTCTCCCATCGCTCCGAAAATCACTTCCTGACGAGCAACCAGCCCAGGGACGCGCAAACTGTGAATACGGATATTTTCTCCGCAGACCGCACCCCTTGCTCCTGCTAGATGTTCTTTTTCGGCAACGTCTGGAGGATTAAAAGATTTACCCAACTCTGAGAGCATTTGAGCCGTTTTAATGGCTGTACCACTGGGTGCGTCTGCCTTTTGGTTGTGGTGCAGCTCGATGATTTCCACATGGTTAAAGTACTTCGCCGCCGCGATCGCCGCCTGTTGCATCAAAATCACGCCAACCGAGAAATTGGGAGCAATAATACAGCCCGTGCTTGCCTTGTCTGCAAAAATGGCAAGGTCATCAATTTGTTGCTCGCTTAGCCCCGTTGTGCCCACTACAGGTCTGACCCCGTAGGCGATCGCGGCGCGGATATTGTCATAGATGATGCTTGGGTGTGTCACATCAATCATCACTGGTAGCTGCGGCTCTTGGGCAGCTTGGGCAAGCACGACTTCCAGATTGTTGGTTACAGGTATTTCCAATTCACCAATGCCGATCACTTCGCCGATGTCTTCACCGATATGCTTGCGACCGATCGCACCGACGAGATTCATGTCTGGTGCTTGGGCGATCGCCTTAATAATTTCTCGTCCCATTTTGCCTGTCGCCCCAGAGACAACGACAGGGATTTGTGTCTTATCAGTCATGGATTAAATCTAGAAAGTACATAATCTTGAGCTTAGCTCACAGGTTACAGCAATTGGCACTTAAATCATCGAGAGCGAGGCTTTGCCACACTCTCGATCAAAATCAGAAAACGAGTGGCGGTGCTTTGTGCCGTCACTCGTTTCTTTGAACAGATTGATAACCTGCATTTGCGGGGGAAACTGTTGAAATGAACACTAAAGGTTCTTCGCCATCATTAAGCACTCCATGAACGCAACCAGTAGGTGCGATAACTATATCTCCTGCTGCAATGGTGGTAGTCGTCCCTGACTGGTCTAGATAATATTTGCCACGACCTCGCAAAATCGTCCAAGTATCTTGTCCCCTTGGGTGCATATGGGGGGCAATTTCTTGATTGGGTTTAACATACCAAGCCACGACAACTGTATCGGCTGACTCTGTAACTACTGAGCGAATAGGTTCTCCGTCTACTTCTTGGAAAAAGTCGGCACTCTTAAAAACTCTAGTTTCATTCATAGTTTTCACACCGTGGGCATTAGCTAGTATTTTATCTGGCAATTCTCTCTATGAAACCAGCTTTGAGGTTTTCAGCGCCGAAGGCGCTGAAAACCTCAAAGCTGGTTTTTTGAAAGCTAATCTTTAATAATGAGAATTGCTGTATTTTCTCTCTAGGCATTGTCGAAGTAGGCTTCGAGGCTGTACTATATTTGACTGGACTGAAAATAGGAGACTAGTATCATGAGTCGTGTATGCCAACTAACGGGCAAAAAAGCCAATAATGCCGTATCAATCTCCTTCTCCCATAAGCGCCACAAGCACTTACAACAAGTAAACTTACAAGATAAGAGAATTTGGTGGGAAGAAGGAAAGCGATTTGTAAAATTACAAATTTCTACCAAAGCAATCAAAACTTTGCAAAAGAAAGGACTAGCAGCATTTGCGAAAGAAGCAGGAATTGATCTTCGCAAGTTCTAAGTCAAAAAGGGGTGCGATGCGCTCCTTTCTGCTAATTAAATTTCAAAAGCGCGGCACTGCCGCGCTTTTGAAATTTTTTGGGTTTTTAAATAAAGAAAAGGCGTAGCTATTTCTTTATTTGGTATAAAAATTGCTGTAGCGGGATATTTTTATGAAAGTTGGGATCGTGGGATTGGGTTTGATCGGTGGCTCATTAGGATTAGATTTACTTGCCGCCGCATCAAATGATCACTATGTATGGGGAATCAGTCGCAGCCCTGAAACTTGTAAACAAGCGATCGCGATCGCCTCTGTAAATATTGCCAGTACCACTATTGATGACATTCCGACTCAAGTTCTTGAGCAAACTGAACTTGTCGTCATCTGCACGCCGATCGCCGCAATTTTGCCAACTATCGCCGCGCTTGCTCCTAAACTACCAGCCCAAATAATTATTACTGACGTTGGTTCGGTCAAAGGGTTGATCGTCGAGCCAGCATCGGAAATTTGCAAAAAATATCATCAGCGCTTTGTGGGTAGCCATCCGATGGCGGGGACGGCTTTTCAAGGTATCGCCGCTGCTGAGCTTAATTTATTTCGCGATCGCCCTTGTGTGATTACATCTAGTGACGATATTGAGGCTGTGGCAAAGGTGCGATCGCTATGGGAATCGGTGGGGATGCATATTTATGAATGCTGTCCTGAAGAACACGATCGCGCTGTGGCAATGATTAGCCATGCCCCTGTCATGATCAGCGCCAGCTTAATCGCCGCCTGTCAAAAGCAGGAGGATCAAAAGATTTTACAATTAGCTCAAAATCTAGCTAGCTCTGGGTTTCGCGATACTAGCCGCGTTGGTGGTGGTAATCCTGAGCTTGGTCGCCTCATGGCGGAATACAACCGAGAAGCAGTACTGCGATCGCTGCAAAAGTATCAATTATCTCTACAAGTAGTTATTGATCTAATCGAAAATAAACAATGGGAAGAACTAGAGTTATTTCTGGCTGACACTCAACGCGATCGCCAGCTTTATACCAAATAAAGAAAAGCCCTAAAAGCATCGCTCCGCGATGCTTTTAGGGCTTTTACTAAAAAAGGCAGTGCTATGCACTGCCTTTTTTATTCTGGATTATTGGTAACTGTTTCTGTTGGTTCTTGAACTGCTGCCGCTTCTTTTTGAGAACGTTTTTTGCGTTCAGCTTCTACCATGTCCGCAATCATCTGACGGGCTTGCTCAATCTTGTCAAGATTAGAGCGATATAGGTCAATATCTTTGGATAGGCGGTCATTACCAAATTTGAGGATATCGCCCACTGATTTGATTAATTCTTCACGCTTGGTATTGTCGGCGATCGCCTCAGCATCACTAATTTCTAGCAGGGCATACAGTCCCACACCAAATAAACGACTGTACTTGAAGCTTTCTTTGGAGGAGATAGTTTTGAGTTGCTCTGTAAGTGGCTCAAGGTCGGTCGTTGCTTCTAGTGTGGTCAGTAAAGTCTTTACTTCATTAGGCGATCGCATTGCTAGATCGCTCAAGGTTGTGGCATCTTGACGAATCCGATCTGGATCAAACTGAAGCGCCGAACAAAGGGCATGAAATACGGCAAAGCGATCAGTTTCGGGCTTATAACCAACTGTAAAGCGATCGAAGGTAGTCACCACCCCTAAAGCAAAAATTGGGTCATAAACAAATGATTGGTTGACTTTAAGTAAATGAATTTCCACCAAAAGCTCATCAATAACCCGTCGATAGACCTGATTGACTGGCTTAGGGAAAGCAAGATAGAAGTCTTTTTTAGTATCTGAAACAGTACGGACGGTATTCACAGTCAGCAAAACCTAAAAACAAAATATATGCATAATCATCGCACAGATAGCACTAGCATCAGTCTATCCCTATAGTTAAATTACGATCTTAAACAGCGTTTATCAGTCTAATGAAGCAGAAAAGTTGGTTCCCCCGCCGAAGGCGGGGGAACCAACTTTTGTACTGCGCTTGCTTGGCTCTAAGGATAGAAGGTAAGTTTAGGCAAAGCCAGCGACTCTTCCCAACCCATCATGATATTCATGCATTGCAATGCTTGGGCAGCCTGACCCTTCATTAAATTATCGATCGCCGAAACTACAATGACGCGCCCCGTGCGCCCATCAACCTCTACACCCAGATAGCAAAGATTTGTCCCCAGAGCCCACTTGGTTTGCGGGAAAGTATTCTTAGGTAAAACTTGTACCCATTCTGAATTGCGATAGAACGACTTAAATATTGTCAAAACATCTTCTTTAACTAGCCCTGGATCGCGTAGCTTAGCGTACACCGTGGAGAGGATGCCGCGAATCATGGGAATCAAGTGTGGCGTAAATTGTACCAACACATCTTGTCCTGCCATGTCGCTACAAATTTGCTCAATTTCAGGTGTGTGACGATGGCTAGCGATCCCATAGGCTCCAAGAGAACCATCAGCTTCGGCTAGGAGTAAATTAGTCTTTGGTTGACGACCACCACCTGAAGTTCCCGATTTTGCATCAATGATGATTGTACTCGGATCAATTAGTCCTTGTTTGAGCAGAGGTTGCAGCGCTAATAGGCTTGCCGTTGGATAGCAACCAGCACACCCAACTAGATCAGCAGTAGCAATGCGATCGCGGTAAATTTCGGGCAATCCATATACAGCTTTGGAGTTAACCTCTTGATCTGTCCGCGCTTCCTTATACCAAGACTCGTATACTTGTAAGTCAGTAAAACGATAATCGGCAGAAAGATCTAAGACCTTGCACCCCTTCGCCAAAAGCCTCGGTGCAATTTTACTAGCTAAACCATTGGGCAATGATAAAAATACGATTTTGCAGCGATCGGCGATCGCTTCAGGTTCTAGATTTTCTATGGGCAAGTCTACGGCATGAGCTATATGGGGATACAGATCGGCAAAATTTTGACCCACAGAACCGCTACCACCCATGTAAGTAATATTTACCAAGGGATGCTCTAGGAGCAGTCTCACCAATTGAATACCACCATATCCCGATGCGCCAACAATACCAACGGGAATGCGATTCTGTGCACTCATAAACTTAACTCCACCAAAATATTGCAAATACTTCTTGCGTTTGGGACAACAACTTAGCATAAGCTAAGCCTTTAAGCTCAATTCGTGTCTAAAGACACCCAATAAGGGTAGGCGGCGCAAAGCGCCGCCTACCCTTATGAGATAAGCTCAATGCATCGCTTGGCTCAGCCAAACGTTATTCTGAGCGAAGCGGTGCAGACTTGATAGGACGGTTTCTTGCAAAACTCCCAAAGAGTAATGACGCTCTGCGCCATTACTCTTTGGGGCTTTAGTGCAAAGCCCTGTAACTATGAATCGAGAAATTGTCTTAAGTGCGATATATTTTTGGGTCTGTAGCTAGGAACTGCCTGCCAACGCTGCTTGACGCTTCCGTGTAAAACTGAAGCATCGTCTTTCACCAACCGACTGACTCTTCCGTCTAGTTTAAATATTCCAGTCGGTTGATTGTCAAAGGGAATGTCAAAGCGAGGATTTAGCTTAGCTTCGAGGTAGCGTCGATCAATGGCTAAGCCCAAATTTTCCACATTCTCCATGATCCAGTTTAGGGTGATGTCAGATAAGCCAGAGGTTGAATCCGTACCTCCGCCCACACAACCATGATCGCCAACAAACCAGAGCTGCCGAATATTTGTGTCCGCCCCATCGCTACGTTCCATTGGAGTCGATTGAAAGGATTTACGAATCTCATCGATCGCTACGGCATGGAAAGCATTTTGAATCAAGCGATTGAGCTTTGTATCGAAGAACTCATATTTCTTATTATTCCAATCATCAAAGGGAAGAAAAGGAACTAGGTCAGGAACTCCCAAAGCACCAACTGTGTCCCAACAACATATTGCTCGAATCGGAACATGGTTGCCGTAATTTTCGCGGAAGCTAATCGCAATCTTACTGCTGGGTTTTTTAGAGGGATCGCGATCGCGATAAAGCTGATATGCCTCAGTAGTTTTGCGGATATATTGACGCTTGAGCAGTCCCGAGCAGTAAATAAATCCTGCCAAACATCTAATAGTGTAAGCACCGCGACTAAATCCAAATAGATAAATTTCATCACCTTCTTCGTAGTTTAAGCTCAGAAATCTATAGGCTGATTCAATTTTTTGGTCAATGCCCCAACCAAAAGCGCCGCCACCAATCCGATCAATGAAGTTGTCTTCCGCACCAATTCCTTCATCGTAAAATACAATTTGCTGTACGCCTTGATCATCAATTTTACGAATTGACTGAGTGATTTTGACCACATTACTCGCACCTGAGCTATCTAGATTTAGCCAAGTTCCATCGCAGCAAACAATTAGTCTTTTCATAGCGATTGTTCCTAAATACTTCTAAGTATCTCAGCATAATTAAAACCTAAAACCAGAGATTGTCCCGTCCGCGTAGCGGGCAGAACAAACTTTTTGGTTGTTAGTTTACTTAGATCTAGCTAATTAAACAGGAGTGATGCTGAAGTCTATAATTAAGTGGCTAGGCGTGAGTAAACTAAAAAGATTGTTCCGCCCGCTACGCGGGCGGAACAATCTTTGAGGCTTTATGCTGGGCTACTTATTCAAAAGTACACTGAAAAATCTTATGTCGATCGCTTTTAGCAAATATCACGGATTAGGTAACGATTTTATATTAATTGACAATCGCCATGCTCCCGAACCAATCATTTCTGCTGAGCTAGCAGTCAAATGGTGCGATCGCAATTTTGGTATTGGTGCAGATGGAGTCATTTTTCTACTAAATGATTCTGAGCATGGACATCAAATGCGAATTTATAATTCCGATGGATCTGAACCAGAGATGTGTGGTAATGGAATTCGTTGCTTAGCCAAGTTCATGCAGGATTTGGGAATTCCCACTGTAGAAGGTAAATATACGATCCAGACAGGAGCAGGGCTGATCGTCCCACAAATGGATGTCGATGGTCAGGTGACAGTGGATATGGGCAAGCCATTCTTAATGGCGGCGGAGATTCCCACCACGTTAAGAGATAGCAATCATAAAGTAATCGATGTACCTTTGGAAGTTGGTGGCAAGACTTGGAATGTAACCACCGTAAGCATGGGTAATCCGCACTGCATGATATTTGTCGATAATGTAGAAAGTATTAATTTGGCTGAAGTTGGCGTTCTTTTTGAGCATCATCCTGCATTTCCAAAACGCACTAATACAGAGTTTGTGGAAATCGTCGATCGCAGCTATGTCAAGATGCGGGTTTGGGAAAGAGGTGCAGGCGCTACGTTAGCCTGTGGAACAGGTGCTTGCGCTACGGTTGTGGCGGCAGTTTTAAATGATTTGTGCGATCGCACTTGTACGGTAAATCTGCCAGGCGGCGATCTCAAAATCGATTGGTTAGAGGAGAGCGATCGCATTTTGATGACGGGCCCAGCCGAATTGGTATTTACTGGTAACGCACTCATTTAAAAACCGTAATCGATTAGCGGCGCGAAGCGCCGCTAATCGATTACGGTTTTGCGTTCTAACAAATCAAAAATATTTTCAAGGAAACCCGCGTACAAATAATATGAGCGAAACTATTTTCAGCAAGATCATCAGGAAGGAAATTCCTGCGGCGATCTTATACGAGGATGAGCTAGCGTTGGCTTTTCGAGATGTCAACCCTCAAGCGCCAGTCCATTTTTTAGTCATTCCTAAAAAAGCGATCGCTAAGCTGAGTGAAGCGACAGAGGATGATCAATCCCTACTGGGACATTTGTTGTTAGTTGCTAATCGAGTCGCCGCACAGGAAGGGCTAACAGGATTTCGACTGGTGACTAACTGTGGTGCAGAGGCTGGACAAACGGTTTTCCATTTGCATATCCATGTGTTAGGTGGGCGATCGCTAGATTGGCCACCTGGTTGATTTTTAAGGATGAGTGAGGCGGCGCTTCGCGCCGCCTCACCAAGAATTTATACAAAGCAAGCAAAAATATGATTATGTTGCAAGTAAATGGTGATCAGCGTACCTGTACGCCTAATCTCACCATGATCGAATTTTTAAAATATTTAGAACTAAATCCGCGCCTAGTTGCGGTGGAATATAACGGCGAGATTTTGCATCGTCAAAATTGGGAAAATACAATTATTCAAAATGGCGATCGCCTAGAAATAGTCACCATCGTCGGTGGCGGTTAAATAAAAAAGGAAAGCATTGCAAAGCAATGCTTTCCTTTTTTATTTAACCGCATAGCAGGCAGAACCATCTATACGGGTGTTGAAAAACGAATTTTCAAATAATCATCTTCCATCTTTGCCCCAGAGGTTTGTAGTAAAGATAGGGCTTGAGGTAGCACTAAGTTACGGCGATGGTTACCAATGCGAATATTCAGCTCATCACCTGTTTTGGTAAGCTCGATCTTCTCCTTGGGAACTCCTGGAAGATAAAGCTCCAAACGATATTGCTTATTCTCTTCCACCACGCGCATCGTATTTTCTTTGTAATAGACTTGAGAAGGATCTTCTTCACCGTACAGAGTCTCTTTTAGTCGCTCAAGGGCAGCAATTCCGCACATCTCCTCGGCATACAGAGGGATCTGCTTAATTGGCAGCGGATGGAAATCACGGTGAATTTGTTCGCAATACTGCTTTTGATTGTCTTTCCAAGCCTTGAAAAATGGATCTTGAACTTCTTCAGGGATAATCCGATTGGCAATTACCATATCAGTAGCGACATTGTAGAGACTGAGGTAAGAATGCGCTCTCAGGGACTCATTGATGACCATTTTTTCAGGATTGGTCACTAGCCTTACGGTAGTAGTGGCATTGTTAGTTAGAATTTTTTCGAGATCTTCCAACTCCTCATAAAACTCATAGGGGGCATCCATGACTTCTTTATTAGGCAAAGAGAAACCCGTAACACGCTTAAAAATTGGCTCAAATACAGGGCTAAGCACCTGCGCCATACCTTGCAATGGCTTGTAAAACTTCCGCATATACCAGCCTGCAACTTCTGGTAATGAAAGTAAGCGTAGAGCTGTGCCTGTTGGTGCAGAGTCAATAATTAGCACATCATATTCTTTCTCATCGTGATGTCTCTTGACACGCACTAGACCAAAGATTTCATCCATTCCAGGCAAGATCGCCAACTCTTCTGCCTGTACACCTTCCAAGCCTCTTGCTTGCAGTACTTCGCTAATATATCGCTTTACAGCGCCCCAGTTACCCTCTAGCTCACGCAACGCATCTAGTTCTGCGCCCCATAGGTTAGGACGCACTTGCACTGGGTCATGTCCTAGCTCAACCATAAAACTGTCGGCAAGGGAGTGAGCAGGGTCAGTACTTAGGACGAGGGTTTTGTAACCCAATTCAGCACAGCGTAAGCCTGTTGCTGCGGCTACGGAGGTTTTGCCAACCCCACCTTTTCCTGTCATTAAAATGATACGCATCGTCAATAAGACTCGTCTTTTATAGGTATTTTGAAGAACTAGGTAATACGGACTCACAAATGTGCTGTCACACTCCTGTGAATCATAGTTGTCGCTACTTGTCTATGTGCTAACAAGATGGACGACAGCTATAAAAGCCAAACCCAGTATGGGTTTTAAATCATGGAATAGCTTAGCCATTTCCTGATTTTGGATAACTTAGGATATTTAGAATCCAGAACCAGATGTTGCGCTGCTTGAATAGCACAGACTTCTAAGTTTTGAATTTGCGTATGCTCAGCTATTGACTTTGTTCTGGTACAGCCCTTAATGCTGACCCAGAGCCGAAATAATTTTTCGTGATTGTGGCTTTGTAAATCTTTACAATTATCTCTAATTTTAGCATTATGTTGAGCCAGCTTGCCTAGGGGCTTCGCTACTAATACGATGGCTAACCTGCTTAAAAATCTTGATCGCAGAAAGTAATTCTTGAGTGGTTGCTAAAGTAGCTATGGTTTCAGCAAATGTTGCCTATTAAGGTTTTGAATATTACAGTTTAATCGTTAAAAGCTTCTCTCTACGATGCTTTCAAGGATCAAGCTATAATTTTGGTCATCGCAGGACGCGGTAATACATGATAAATTTTCACTATCCCAAAGCAAATTTAACCTAGATCAAATAATTGCCGAGCTACTATTACCATGAGTGAATCAACTAACTCTCCAATAAATTTAGAGCTATTGAAGCAAATATCTGAAGGTGACACAGAGTTTGAGATTGAGGTATTACAGGTCTATGTGGAAGACAATTGTAAAAGGATTGAAGAAATACGTGAAGCGATCGCTTCTAAGAGATATTTAGAGATAACACAGGCTGCTCATCATATCAAAGGTGCAAGTGGTAATGTGGGGGCAACGCAACTACTCAACCTATCTACAATTTTAGAAAAAATGGAACATCCACAGGAACCAAGTTTGGTCAATGAAATTGTTGAGCAAATGTTAGAGGCGATGCAGGATGTAAAAATATTTCTGAGAGAAATTGAGTCTCAAGGTTAGATTTTGGGATGCCCGCTACGCGGGCATCCCAAAATCATAAGTAGCTAGGCATAACCTAGAAAGCTGTGCCGTCCGCTTAGCAGAAAGCACGGCTTCTGGTTTTAGGTTTTAATTATGGTGAGTTACTTATAAAAATATTTACTGAAATCTTAAAATAAAGATCATGTCTTTACCTGCCTCCACGTTTGAAATATCCAACGATCGCGCCTACAACTTGATGGATGTAGAAGAAATTCAGAAGACCCTAGGAAGATCCCGTGCATCTATTTATCGCTATGCCAATACCGATCCCTCTAAAGGATTGCTGAATCTGCCCTATGATCCCACAAGATTAAACCCTGAATTGCGCCAAAGCGATCGCGATCCTTTACTGTTTCATCCCACTGAGGTATCGAGGTTTGCGCGAGATGTTTTGAAAATTAAACAGGTAACCATTCAGGTGCAAGAGACGGCTCAAAATGAAACCAATCGGCTACTGAAAGAGATCTTGCAAGAGTTGCGATCGCTAAATCAAGCAATTCGATCAAACAAAACCCAAGAATAATTTTGAAATTGTGGCATCACCACAATTTCAAAATTATTCTTGGGTTTCAGAATGGGGCAGTTTCGAGCCGCCCCATTCTGAAACCCAAAAAGGTTGTTCCACAAGCGTAGCGGGCGGAACAACCTTTTTGGGTTTTAGTTTACTTATGCCTAGTTACTTAATACAGATGGCTGAAGATTATTAACAAGAGAATGACGGAATTAACACAAACGATGGTGAGTATCTTGAGAAGATATGCAAAAATAATGACGTGTGGGCATCTATGGAGTGAATATTGTGGGACAGGCTCAATTACCGCAGCAAGAACCATCTAGGTCATCATTCGCTAAAAATTTGCGGCGGGTCGGGATTGGACTGGCGATCGCAGTGACAGGAACTAGCCTTGGTGCTTTTTGGTATGGACGTTATTTTATCAATGAGCAACTATCTCCCCTCCTCCAAACTGAACTGAGTAAGGCTCTGAAGCGCCCTTTGCAGTTAGGCAAAGTTGAGAGAGTCGGCTGGTCGAGTGTCAGGTTTGGTAGCTCGATTATTCCACCGACTTCCAAAGAGGCAAATTTCTTAGCGGTAGAAGCCATTGAAGTGAAGGTTGATCTGTGGAGTTACCTCACGCGCCGCCAAATTGGATTAGATGCGATCGCCGAACAGCCGCAAGTATTTCTCAAGCAAGATGCATCAGGCTCGATCCAATTTCCCAAACTTGCACCACCTGATCCAGATCGAGAAGACAGTCCTATTGATCTCCGAACAGTTACTTTTAGTGACGCACAACTGACGATTCAAACTGTGGCAAAAGGCGAACTAGTTTCCCTTAGTCAAGTGCAGATTGATAGTAATTGGAAGATTACCGACATTCAAAATCAAAGTGTAAAAATGACTGGTCGGGGACAGGTAACATTGCCCAATATTGCCGCGATCGCGACTCCACCTAATCCTGCTCAACTTAAGAAAGCGATCGAAGTCTCTAGGGCAGCGAAGGACGGCAACAAGGGGAATGTTAACTTTGCGATCGACTGGGATCTCACCAAGGGACAAGGACAGGTAGACATCCAATCCAAAGATCTGCAAATTGCCGCAGCGCAGGGTTTTGTGGTCAACCTACCCCTAAGTATCGAAGGCGGCAAACTAAGTGCTGAATCAAGTGTCGTAATCACCGCAGGGCAAGAAGATCCTAAGGTATCGATTAATGCTCAACTTAGTGAAGGGACGTTTAAGTTACCGCAGTTGACCAAATCACTCACTGATGTTTCAGGACAGATCGACTTTGATGGCAACGATGCCACTTTTAAAGAGTTCACGGCTAACTATGGCTTGTTAACCACTAGAGTTGACGGTACTTTTAATCAGCAGAAAGGATTTAATCTCAATTTTGTCAGCAATATTCTCGACCTTGCTAAGGGAATTGAGAGTTTTGATATCAAAACCCCTGTGGCCATCGCAGGGGAAGTTAAGTTAGCGGGTAAGCTTAGAGGCACATTCCAAAAACCTTCCCTCAATTTGCAGATCACAACACCGAAAACTGTGAGTTTTGATCGCGTTGTGGTCGATCGCTTTTTAGCCACGATTGAACTGAATGATTTAAACACGCTACAAATTAAGCAAGTGCAGGCAACCGCCGCAGGTGCAAATCTTGTGGGCGAAGGACAGATTCGTCTACCGCAAAAAAATCAACCCGCAGAAGTCACCTTTACTTCCAGATTAGTCGGTGTCGCGGAAAATTTTGCCAAACTCTATGACACCAAATTGCCGATCGCGATCGGACAGGTCAATAGCTCTTTGCAAGTCACAGGTTTACTTACTAATCCCCAAATTCTGGCTCAAATTGATGCGCCCAATGCCCTCTACCCTACCCGTGGCGAAGTATTTCTCGAAGATGGGCTAGCAACGATTCGCAATACTCTGATTAAGTTCCCGATTGGCGAGATTGGGCTAGCTGGTACTTACAATATTGTCAGCGGTGCTTGGAATTCCCAATTAAATAGTAATGGAATTCCCTTGTCAGCTTTCATGCTCAATCAAAAAGGAATAATTGAGGGCATCGTCAACTTACGTAGCGATCGCGGTAGTTTCAATTTGGCTGACATCACGGGTAATGCCAACTTGCGCTTACCACAGGGATTAGCCGAAGTTCCCGATGCGATCGCGGCTGACTTAAATTGGGATGGCAAAAATTTATTAATTCCTTCCCTAGCAGTCGGAAATTATTTGACCGCAAATGGCAAGGTCGATCTTCTATTTCCCAATAACAATCCTAATCAACTGCCCACAGGCATCGCAGGAATTAACCTTGATCTAGTTTCTCGCAATGTTAATGTTAATCGATTAGCTTCCCTATCCAATTTAATTCCCAGTCAAGCTTCGGGGCTATTCAACTTTCGTGGCAACCTATCAGGGGCAATTGACAAACTTAGAATTGCTGGGGATTTACAGCTAGATAACGTTAGCTTACCTTCCTTTGGGTCTAGTCTAGCCAAGCTCGGTATAGTCGCGCCATCGAGGGGAACCTTAGCTTTTGATGGTGCTGTTTCAGGAGAACTCACAGCCCCAAGGCTAGCGGGAAGTCTGCGCGTCGCCGAACTAAAAGTAAATCAATTGGAACTAGATAGCCTTACTTTTAATGGTGATTTTAATGGCATTGGCAGCGTTTTACAGGCTACGGGCAATCTGTTACTAGCGGGACTGCGCGTTGATAAATTAGCCTTCGATCCCAGACTAGAAGGAAAGCTTAACTTTGATGGCAATCAGGGACTGAATGTGGATTTGCGTGGTCAGCGCGATCGCATCTCCGCCCGACTAGATGCAGGACTGCGCCCCATCGACTTTAATGTCAACCTTGGCGAGGCGATCGCCACAGGCAAACGCCTAGAAAATAATCCCAATCGATTGCAAGTGGCGATCGCCAATGTACCTTTGGCTCTTGTTGCTTCGTTATCTGGACAGAATGATGTAAGCGGCTCGCTTTCTAGCAATCTGACCGTAGACTTTGGCAAAAATCCTTCAGCGATCGGTGACGTAACTGTTGATCGTCCTCGTTTTGGGCGAGTCGTAGCTGATCGGGCGACCGCAAAGCTAGCCTATGGCGATGGAATTTTTGTAGTTCGCGACGGTAATCTCCTGATTCGCCAGAATGAGTCAAACAACGAATATAAATTTAATCTCACCTACAACCCCAGTATCGAAGACCAAGTTGTGGGAGCGATCGAAATTACTCAAGGGCGGATGCAGGATCTTTTCGCCACTCTGCAATGGGTAAATATTACGGACATCACTCAAGGTATTACTTTTGTTAAAAATAGTGCTTCGCAATTGCAACCCTTAGAAGCGATCAGGCTCATGGGTGAACCACTATACAAGCAACTGCAATATCTCACCCAAATTGAATTACGCCAAGAACAGCAAGAAATAGTCGATAGCGATCGCAATTTCAATCTGCCACCACTTACTGACTTTCGAGGAGATGTAAGAGGCAAAGTTACCTTCAATCTCAATCAGCGCCGAGGCTTACGATTTGGTTTTGATCTAGTGGGCGAAAAGTTTGAGTATGGTAAATTTGCAGTTGATAATATTCAAGTCGAAGGGCGTTATGGTAACGGCGTAATTGCGATCGCCAATGCTAACTTACAGTCTGACCAAAGCTACGGGCGCATTACCAACGCCAGACTACGGCTCACACCTTCATCCAATCCTCTATTTAGATTTCGCGAACAGAGCGGCGAAGTCGAGTTCAAAGACTTTCCCATTGAGTCATTAAGACCCTTGCCATTTTTTAGTAGTATTCCCTTTGACTTGACTGGCAAAGTTAATGGAAATCTCTCTATTAGTGGTACGACATTACTGGATCTAAAGGTAGATGGCAAAATGAGTCTCACTGACGGTTCAGTGAATCGACAAGCCATAGACTTTATCGGAGTTAAATTTGTCTATGAGAAGCTCAATATTAACTTCGATGCCACCATGAATATTGAGGATAAAGAATCAGTTCTTGCCTCTGGGAATTTCGGGGTTTTAGGGCTATTTGATGTCAAGCTCAATGTTAAGGATGAAGGCATCGCCTTCATTAATATCTTTAATCAGCCTGTGCGCTGGGTGAATGGTAAGGGCAGTATCGATCTGAGGGCAAATGGTACTTTTAGAAATCCTCAAATTGCTGGCAAGATGCTGATCGATAACGCCTTAGTTAGAGTTGCGGGTCTACCTGGCGACTTTACGGAAGTCAATGGCGAAATTGATTTTAATAGCGATCGCCTAGTTAGCAAGATCACCAGCAACTTCAGCGAAGGGAAACTTGCGCTCATGGGAATCTTACCAATTGGCAACCCTAATTTGTTGCAAGTTGATAGCCCCGAATACCAACAGGCTCTAGCAATTAATGCTGACAAATTAAAGTTAAGCGTGCGTGACCTCAGTTCGGATAACTTCAATACTCGCGTCATTGTCCGAGGTTCGCTGCTAGCGCCCATTCTCACTGGTGAAGTGGCACTGGGTGACGGTAGATTTGTGATCGGCAACGACGCAGATCCAAATTTAGCTAATGCCAACAACAATTCTGATGACACCGTAGACTTTAGATTTGATCGCCTTGCGGTCAGGCTCCAGAATATGCAAGTTACCCGTTTCCCACTATTTAACTTCTTGGGAGAAGGCGACCTAATAGTAAATGGGACACTCCAAAGCCCTGAACCAGAAGGAAAAATTAAGATTTCGCGTGGACAGTTCAATGCCATTTCTACGAGGTTTCGCCTCGATCGCTCCTATGAAAACTTCGTTGAGTTTCGACCTGTGCAGGGGTTAAATCCTCTGCTCAATGTCCGCGTATCGGGAGCCGTTGCCGAAATTACTCGCGTACCAATTAATTCCAATCGCCCTAATGATCTATTCAGCCCCAACGAAGTCCCTGTCAGCAATCTGGGCGCACAGCGAACCTTGCGGGTACAGGCTACCGTTACAGGGACAGCCCTAACTCCCGACATTCGCCTTTCCAGTAGTCCTCCCCGCAGTCAAGCCGAGATTGTAGCGCTAATTGGCGGTGGAGTTTTACAGCAGCAGGGCGGTTCTGATCCTGCTTCGGCACTGGCTAGCTTTGCGGGAGGTACGGTGCTTAACTTCTTACAAGATGCGATCGGCGATGCCTTAAATCTCGCTGAGTTTAACCTCAGTCCCGTCACAACTGGAACCGAGGGCAGTCGATCTGGCACGTTAGGGTTATCTGCAGAAGCGGCGATTGATGTGAGCAATAGCTTTTCGGTCGCTCTTCAACGCATCATCAACGATTCAACCCAACCCACTAACTTTTCAGTTCGCTATCGTGTTGATCCGAATATTTTGCTGCGGGGCAATTACAGTTCTAATGGTGGTACTGGTATATCCATCGAGTACGAAAATCGCTTTTAAATAGTTTGTGGCTCTCTTCAGATCAAAGTGATTGTTGCTTTGACTCTGCTCAGCCGCAAGATTTTGGAAATCGGTGCGAAGCGCCACCTGCCAAAATCTTGCGGAGTTTTATATTAAGAAATTGCTATGCAATTTCTTAATATAAAATTGGGTCAACGCAAAGCACTGTATACAATGATCTCGAAGTGTTAAGGGAAACATATTTTCTGCCCCTATATGTTTATAATTCAAGGGCTAATTAGTCAAAGAACTCTAAGGATTTAACCAAGATGAGCGAAGAACAACAATCTGGTCTAGGCGGTTTTGTAAGTGGCTTACAACAAAAAGCTAGCGAAATTGCCCAAGGGATCTCCGACAAAGTTGAAGATGTTGTTGGTGAAGAGAACTTGAAGAAAGTTACCGATGTTTTGAACACTGACGTTGGTGCAGTTGCGAAGGACTCTGCTGGCAAAGCTGTTGATGCTGTGGAAAATCTCACTGGTCGTGACCTAGATGGCGATGGATCTGTCGGCGGCAAGTAATTATTACTTTCCAAGTGTGACATCACATGCTTATAAATTGCTAACAATCAATAAAAATAAAGGACAAAGTGGCAATGTCGCTTTGTCCTTTATTTTTATTGAGGCAAAGATTGGTATTCTGAGGCGAAGTTGAGAAATAGTGGCACAAATTAACATCCCAACAAGTGTGTTGGGATATTAATTTGATTGACTTAACTAATAGTTGGTAACCAAGGAAGAACTGTCAGATTTTGATCTACAGTTGCCAACGTAAGTTTGTAGAAGACAGCCGTAGCCGCAATAAATCGATCCGCAGGGTCTTGATGAGACAAGGCAATTTTGCGGCTCAAAATTGCGATTTCATAATTCAGCAAAGCTTCGCGAGTTTCAAGATTCTGAAGCGATAAGTTGATCCATTCACTCGTATTAGGCTGCAAAGAGATTCGTCTTTTTTCAGCAAGAATAATCGTCTCCCAAATACTAATTGGACTTAGCCAAAGCTCAGTGGTTGGATCTGCAATTAGTGATTTTAATTCACCAGATAGACGATTATCTGCTAGTAAGTACCATAACCAAATATGCGTATCCAGTAACAGCCTCATTGCAAAACTTCCCAATCACTTTCAGATAACGCTGGGGTAACTATATCTCCTAAGATCTCGCCACTGCCTCTCATGACACCAAAAGCAGATCGTTGGGTTTGGATAATTTGAGGTTGCAAATCAATGAATGTCTCCTGTGATTTTCGCAAAGATTCGGCGATCGCACTAATCAATTCAAGGCGATCGCTTGGCGTTAGTTTATAAGATTGTTCTTTGAGTTCTTCTAACAACATAAGTACTACCTCAATCTATATTGCAGATATTTTAGTTGAAAGTTTAGAAATAGTGGCACAAATCCTCAAATCCTAGGGTTATCTTTGGGATGTGGATTTGATTGTAAGTAGCTAACAAAACCTAAAACTAGAAAGCTATCTCGTCCGCTAAGCGGGCAAGATAGCTTTCTAGTTTCTTGCCTTTCAGTGGTTTTGCACTGACCCATCAGGCATTATGGTTCCAAAGAGATTAGCTTCAGCTAAACTTACTTCATTAAGATTCGCTAGCCTTAAATTCGCTTTGACTAGATTAGTTCCAATTAGAAAAGCATAATCCAACTTAGCAGAGATAAGCTGTGCTCCTATTAGGCTCGCAGCACTCAAATTAGCATTGTTTAATATTGCATCACTTAAAATTGCATCTTCCAAATTACAGTCTCTCAAGTCTGCATGGCTCAAAATAGCATTACTGAGAATTGCCCCCCTTAAGTTGGCGCTACTAAGATTAGCATTGCTTAAGTTGGCATTACTAAGAAGCGAATCGACTAGGTTAGCATTACTTAAATTGACTTGACTGAGAGCCGCATTACTCAAGTCACATTCTTGAAGGTTAGCATTACTTAAATTGGCGTTTATCAACTTTGTGTCAGAGAGATTGGCATTGCTCAAATTTGCAAGTTCAAGATTAGCTCCAGTCAAATCACTGCGCCGTAAATCCGCAGCCGCAAGATTGACATTACTCAAAATGGAATTGCTGAGATTAGTTTCACTGAGATCGGCTTTACCTAAATCACTCTCATTGAGATCTGCACCACTTAAATTTGCACCGTTAAAATATGCTTCTGTTAAGTCAGATCCATGGAGATTTGCGAGACTCAAGTCACATCTTTGTAAACAGGCTTCTCTCAAATATGCTTTACAAAGATAAGCGCCGCTAACTTCAGCATCTGTTAGATTTGCTTTGTACAGATCTGCTTCTCTCAAATTAGATTTAACTAAATCCGAGCCACTCAAATTTGCCCCCAGCAGATTGGCGCTACCGAGGTTTGTCCAGCGCATATTAACGCCACTTAGGTTTGCTTCGCGCAAATTCGCTCTGCATAGATTACTGCCGCTCAAATTAGGGATAATGTCTGGATTTCCCAATCGCCAGTGATTCCAGCTCGCTACGCCCTGTTTCAGGATGGTTAAATGTTCGGAGTTTCCCATATGACTTTTCCTTTTTTGGCAGGCTTCCCATCACTGCGATTAGACTGCTTTGAAGTAAATCGCTTTTAGATGGCTTATGTTCCTACTAATTGGGAGCTAAAGAAACAAGAAAAAGTCGTTAATTTAAGCTTTGCTGCTACTCAGATCTACTGTCCTCGCGTGTTAGCATAATTTTCATTAGATGCTATTTTCAGCCTTAGTAGGCTAGCAAACTTGTGTTGCGCGTGAAGCCATAGTTTTTAGCTAGGCTCAGCTACCCAGTACAAAAAGACTTTGGAAAGCGCTGCTTCCCTGAGCTTTTAGGGATTTTAATTTAGCGCAAAGCGCCAACCCATCCTTGTTTTAGTTCATACTAATTATTAGACATTCAGCATAGAAGCTCAGAAAAATGACCAATTTGTTTCCTATCCTCGCCGCATCCGATCCTCTTGTCTCAGGCTTTATCGGCAAAGAGCTAGAAAGACAACGCAATAATATTGAATTAATTGCTAGTGAAAACTTTACATCCTTAGCGGTCATGGCGGCTCAGGGATCAGTATTGACGAATAAATACGCAGAGGGACTGCCCTCAAAACGCTACTATGGCGGCTGTGAGTTTGTAGACGAGATTGAGTCGATCGCAATTGATCGTGTTAAAGAATTATTTGGTGCGGCTCATGCGAACGTGCAGCCTCACTCTGGTGCTCAAGCTAACTTTGCGGTATTTCTAACTCTGCTTAAGCCTGGGGATACTTTTTTGGGAATGGACTTGTCCCATGGTGGTCACTTGACCCATGGCTCCCCTGTAAATGTGTCGGGACTTTGGTTTAACAAAGTACATTACGGTTTGAATCAGGAAACTGAGCAATTAGACTTTGACTTGATCCGTGACCTTGCTCTGCAACATAAACCCAAGCTAATTATTTGTGGTTATTCAGCCTATCCACGCATCATTGATTTTGCTAAGTTTAGGGCGATCGCTGATGAAGTTGGTGCATATTTGATGGCAGATATTGCCCATATCGCTGGGCTAGTTGCTTCTGGACATCACCCTAACCCAATTCCTTACTGTGATGTTGTCACCACTACCACTCACAAAACCCTGCGCGGACCCCGTGGTGGTCTGATCATGACTCGCGATGCTGCTCTTGGCAAAAAGTTCGATAAGTCGGTATTCCCTGGATCTCAAGGTGGCCCCCTCGAACATGTTATTGCCGCTAAAGCTGTGGCTTTCGGTGAAGCCCTAGACCCTAGCTTCAAAATGTATTCGGCTCAAGTAATCGCCAATGCTCAAGCCTTAGCGACTCAATTACAAGCTCGTGGTTTCAAGTTGGTTTCCAATGGAACTGATAATCACTTGGTACTGGTTGACCTGCGTTCTATTGGCATGACTGGTAAGGTGGCTGATCTATTAGTAAGTGGAGTAAATATCACTGCCAATAAAAATACAGTTCCCTTTGATCCTGAGTCTCCCTTTGTAACTAGCGGCTTGCGCCTTGGTACTCCTGCGATGACTTCCCGTGGCTTTAAAGAAGTAGAGTTTAGTGAGATTGCTAATATCATTGCCGATCGCTTGTTAAGTCCAGACAGCGACGCTGTGCAAGCAGATTGCATTGCTAGAGTTAAAGCTCTATGCGATCGCTTCCCTCTTTACCCAGAACTTGAGTCTTCAGTTGTGGCAACGAGAGAGCCTGCTCTTGCTGTTTAATAATTATTGGGACGGGCAAAGCCTACCACAATAATTATTAGTTTTTAGGTTTTTAAATCAAGAAATGGCATAGCCATTTCTTGATTTGGTATTAAGGCAAATTTTTTCAAGATGCGATCGCAGGTAAATCGTTATGGTTACTCAGCTTGCCAAGAAAACTTACACCGTTGACGAATATCTAGAATTAGAAGTTGTTTCAGACATTCGCAACGAATACCGCAATGGAGAAATTATTCCGATGACTGGCGGAACCCCAAATCATACAGAGATCGCCGTAAATTTATTGTCAATCATCAAAATTGCTTTGCGAGGAAAACCTTTTCGTCTATTTTCTGCTGATCAGAGACTTTGGATACCTCATGCCAAGATCAATACTTATCCTGATGTGATGGTTGCACTGAAACCTATCGAAATGCAGGATGGGCGGAAAGATACGATTACCAATCCTTGCTTCATTGCGGAAGTATTATCAAAATCTACACAAAATTATGATCGCAGTGAAAAGTTTGCAGCCTATCGCACCATTGATACTTTTCAAGAATACTTATTAATTGATCAATACCGTGTTCATGTAGAGCATCATGTTAAAACTGCGGTTAATCAATGGCTATTTTCTGAATACGATGATCCTTCAGTAACAATCTCTCTAAAGTTTGCGAATTTGCAAATCCAAATAGCCGATCTCTACGACAATATTGATTTCACCTAACCCAATTGAGAGCAGACGCTTTATCACTAAAGCAATTGAAAAGAAAAATTCGGTAATGTTACAAAGTTGTTGAAAAGTAATAAAGTAGAGTAAGTAAAAAGAGACA
>QBLS01000019.1 GCA_003249015.1 Pseudanabaena sp.
CGTCTTCTGGGTTTTAAATATTTAGAAGAGGCTTCGACTTTGCTCAGCCAGCATTACACGTTGGCTGAGCGAAGTCGAAGCCCTAACTCTTATTTGAACCAGCTATAAATCTTGCTTTTCAAAAAATAGTTAATCCTTAATAACTTCTGTATGTTTTGTTACATTAAATCGAATATATGTAATTCCCATGACATAATGTGACCATTAATGTTAACGGGTCGGCATATGAAAAAATCAACACTCTCTATTCGAACCGCTAGCAAGGCAAACGCGGGCAATTTTCGCAAATCTATCCAAGCACCTGCACCCCACTGCCTCACACCCTTACCATCCACATGGGTTAACCTTTTAGAGCCGCCTACTCTTCATTGTTACGATGAAGCTTTACTAATGTGCCAATATACTGATGGACAATGGGCAGCTTGGATTCCCGACTTTGGTGAAGTGAAATTACATTCAGGACAGTTTTGTCGAATGAGCTAAGAGACTAAAGCCAAGTAATATCAAATCAAGAAATGGCTACGCCATTTCTTGATTTGGTACACTTATACTCATGTCTGTAATCCCAGAAAATGATTTGTCAGCAGCTTATACTTTGTTCTTGCAACATGGTTGGGCAGATACTTCCCGCGATATTAGCTACCTATCGCGATCGCTAGCCAACGCCAAAACGATTACCCATGCTCCCGATTTGGGCTTAATCGATACTTGGCTGACGATCGCACCCTTGATCACTAAAGTCGAAGAAATTGCCGCCACTGCGATCGCCACATATCCAGATTTGCCTTGGCGAATTGTTGGACATTCGATGGGTGGATTAATTTGGCTAGAAGTCTTACATCGCCATCCCGAATGGCTACACAAAATTCATAGCTTAGTTTTAGTAGCATCGCCCGTTGGGGGATCTGATTTAGGTCGTTTATTTGATCCTTGGGGTTGGTTTCCCCTCATCGCTCGCGACCTTGGTAAAAATCGCCGCCCGATCGCCGAAGCGATCGCCTCTCAAGTCCCCACCCTCTCCATTGTGGGCGACATTGGCAACAATACTGATGGCACTGTCCCTATAGGGTGCTCTCAGTTTGTCCATGCCAATTTTGTGAGATTAAATAATTTGCGTCACGCCACTCTCAAAAATCACCCTCAAGTGGCTCAAGCGATCCAGCAGTTTTGGCAAAATCCTCAAATTGCTGATACCTCTACAGATACAGCCTCACTATTAATTGCTAAATTGCGATCGCTAGACCTTACAGAAATCGATAATCAAAACTTTAAAAATGCCCAAATTTATAAAACCTATAGTGATGGCACAAAACTATGGACTTGGAAAAATCCACTGCAAGTCACCCATCTGTATGTAAGCTCAGGACAAAAATGCCTTTACAGCGCCTATGCTAGCTGGCAATCTCAGTATAAAGTAGCGATCGCCTTAGCAAATTTGAAATAATGGGTATAATGTCAGAGTAAATTTTAAAATTAATAATGTAAAGCTATATGAAGTTTAGAACTACTGAAAACTTAACTACCAAAAAGTTGATCTTCAACAGTTTGGTAAACGTTATCGCTTCATCGGTAGCTCTAGGCTTTAGTAGCTCTGGAGCAATAGCGATCGGTCTACAAATTACAAGTATCACCACAACTACAACAAACGGAACGAACACTTCAACTTCTGCCACTTCCACCAACCCTGCTCCAAGTCTCGATCCAGGCGTTCCCTACACTGTAAATTTTTCTGAAGATACCAGAGCAATTACAACAATTACCACTGCAAGTGGAGTTTATTCGGCTGCTTCGGCAATACCCTTGACTGTTTTTACCAGACGCAATTCAGCGGCAGCTTCTGGTGTCAACAATACCAATTCAGATATTTTCTATTCCCCTGGTACTGCTAACAATACAACTGACACAATCACAGTTAATTCGATAAATCCATTTTCGCTCACCCAAGCACAGGTACTCGGTCGAAATGATATTAATCTAGGATCAGACAATCTATTTACCAATAGCGGTAATGTTATCAACAACAATAATATTGAGCGCTTAGATTTTATTAGTGCAGCTGCAGGCTTTACAGCATCTAATCTTCTAGCCTTCTCAATTATTGAGCGTGGTAACGCTGGTGCTAATGATTCATTTAAAATTGCCGCGATAACTTCGCTTGCTGGTGGTCTTCCCAGTGGTTACGGAACACTATTTACCGTTGGTTCTGGTGACTATGGTGCTGCCTTGGATACATTTACTTCGGTGGGCTTTAAAGATGATCAACCCTCTGCCTTTAATGGCTCTCAAGACTTAAGAGGTCTCTTGATTCGTCCTACAACCGATTTAGGTATTGCTTCTGGAGCTACCATTTTTGGATTCTCTATTTTTGCTGCTGACACGACTGGTACTGGCACGCAACTAGTAGATGTTACTAATACGAGCTTCTTTCCCACTACCACGCCTGACGGTAGTGGTGGACTGGACTTGATTGCTGGAAACGTTGGTGTTGTGGCAGTGCCTTTTGATTTTAATCCTCAGCTTGGAGTGGTTATTTTAGGCGGCGCATGGTTTGTCCGTAGACAGCTTAAGAAAAAAGCAGCTAAATAAAATAAATTGTTTCAAAAAAAGGGTCTGACGCTTCGCGTCAGACCCTTTTTTTATTACTTACTCACACAATAAATCGCTTCTTTTTTGTTCAGCCCGAAAAGATTGTTTTCCCCACCGAATACCTCGATTTCGTCAACCCATTTAAAAACCTTCACCTTAAATCCAACCTGTGTGAGTCTATCCACATAATCGTCAGCATAGATTCTGACATGATCATCTTGCCCAAAGGCAAGCTCTCTCCCTTGTTTAGTCACTATTGATGAGTCTTCATAGGTACTTTCCAAAACATGAGAAATCGGAACTTGCAAGATCGCCCACCCCTCTGGCTTTAGAGTCCGATATAGTTCAGACATTGCCTTGCCGTCATCAATAATGTGTTCTAAAACATGATTGCAGATGATCGCGTCGAAAGAATTGTCGGGGTACTGGATATCTGTAATATCCATTTTAACCATGACCGTATCTACATAAAAATCTGCTGTTAGGTAGTCTAGGTTTGGGCTGGATTGGAGTACTTCTTTTAGCCTTGGTTCGGGTGCAACGTGAAGTAGTTTGTATGGTCTATTAAAAAGATCCGTTTTGTGGATGAGATATAGATGCAATAGTCTCTCTCGATCAAGGGAGGTACAAACAGGACAAAGTACCCCTTGGCGATAGCTACCACCCACAACTTGCTTTTCTGTAAGCACAGGAAAACTAAATCCAAAAGGCAGAAAACTTTTTACGTTTGAGTTGCAAAGTAAGCACCTATGTCTAGTTCCAAAATTAGCGACTCTCAGCGAAGTCTTCTTTATCGACGAGCGAATCTTAGATGGCACAAGCTGTTTCAATGAGTTGCCAAAGAATTTTTGCATAAATATCTCTCTAGGACTCAAATTTAACTAAAATTACAGCCTGTTGAGGCTTAAAGCATTATAAGAAAGTCTTGTGTATTGCGGCTGAGCATAGACATGATACACATGAATCGTCTTAGGTTTTTATTAAGCGTAAAGCTCTGTAAACCTTTTGTTAACGATTCACCAATAACTAGATTCTTGAGGGTGTTGCAAAGAAAGCTTCACCCTCAAAAATTGATTCATCATTTTATAGAAAATAGTAATAGTAGGGTAAGACATGACAGTACTATTTCCTACCCTGCTATTAGAATCCTACTGCAAGAAATTGCAACTTACTATGATTCAATATGCTTAGTCATAGATACTATCTTCTCCCAAGAATTATTGGTGCAGTGCTTTTTACCACACCAATAATTCTTGGGAGGGGTATTTTGAAAGCCTTGCTATGGATAAGTTTCAGAAAAGTAGTTTTGAAGCTATTTTGAGATTAATCACTCATCTCTTCGATTAGCTGCAAAATTATAAGGCGATCGCCTGCATAGGGAATATGCTTTAAATAATTCTCTAAGTCGATTTTTGCCTCAACGTAGCGCTCAAGTTGGTAACAAATTAAACCGCGATCGCGCCATTGAGTTGGCACATCAGGATGCAACATTAGTGATCGCTCAATAGCGCCTAAGGCTTTAGCAGGTTCCTGACGGCGCAAATAGATCAGCTTCAGATTTGTCAGCAGGCGATCAAGTATGCGCCGTATCCCCACTGGCTGGAGATATTTAGGATCAAGGGGCATCTCTTGACCATATAGCTGTGTCAACTTAGCGGCACAATCTTCTGGAAATAGGATTTCGCCTTTGTTGTAGGGGTCAATAAAAATTTCTAAGTCAGGATGTTGTGGACGAATAATAAAGTGTCCAGGAAAACTAATCCCATCCATCGCAAACCCGAGGCGATCGCCCAGCAACATATAAATAATGGATAGCGATAGGGGGATTCCGAGGCGGCGATCAAGGACATCGTTAATAAAGCTATTACGCGGATCGTAATAGTCATGATCATTGCCACAAAATCCCTGTTCTACAAATAAGTAGCGATTGATTTCTTGGATCACCTTAAGCGGGTAATGGATCTTGTCTAGCCTTGGCTGCAAATCGTTAACCATGGCATCAAGCTTGGCTCGGTAATGTCCTAGATCCATGTGAGGGTATTCTTCCCATGCGATCGCCAAAGCCCCTTCTAGTAAATGATTAATTGTTAACTCTTGGTTGGGAATATGGGTGATTTGCCAAAATTTTTGCCGAGCAGGAGATAAAGTCAACACAGTCTTCATTGATTAAGCGCGTAAACTTGACCATCAAAGAGGATGCGCGTAATTCCTTTTTGAATGAGTTGAGGTCGGGTGATGTGGATTAAGTCGCTAGGAAATTTGATGACCCGTTGGTTGTGATGGGAAAATCTCTTGGCGACACGGTGGTTATCAAATATAGGGATTGTCTTTGATAATGTCTCTTCGTTAGGAATTGTGCCGAGGTCTTTAAAGTCTTTTAGCGGACGAGTAATAATTTCGGCAATACGATCAACGACGATGTAGCAAATCATTGGCAAGTCCGCTCTATCGAGGGGTAGAATCTCAAGGCGATCGCCTGCGGCATGACCACTATGCAAATCCGCAAACATAGCCAAACTAGACTCACCATCTTCATCATTAAAATCTAGCTCATCTTGATCTAGATCCAGATTATCTTCATCGACAAGGTCGTCTTCGTCTTCATCATCTAAATCTTCATCATCAAGCTCTTGATCATTTGTATCGAGTTCATCAAGCTGCTCAACTAAGTCTTCCCTGTCAAAACTATCTAAATTTGTGTCCATGGCGATCGCGGCTTCGTCACCTTCATCAAAATTTTGCTCAAAATTTATGTCGAGATTCAAGCTTTCATCCTCAAAATCCAGAGGCAAGCTGTCAGGTATCAATGCTAGTTGACTTGCCTGATAACCACCACTAGTCACAATATTGCGTGAGCCTCTCTTGCCGTCAGCTTTTTTCTGGCTAACGAGTTGTCGATACTCATCAGTTGGAATTAGCTCCTGTAGCAGTCTCAAGACTGTACTTGTACTAACGCCAAACTGCTTCGCTAAATAGGTTGTAGTCGCTTCAGACTCACGATATAAGCGAAGTATCTCTTGTTTATCATCCAGCGTAAGTTTAACAGCCATTGATCTGGGATACCCCGAAACCGCATCTAAGAACCAATCAATATCTTAGCGCTTGAGCGTGTAGGTTAGAGCTTTCTAAAAACTAATTTTGGGGTTTTTAGCACCGAAGTCCCTGAAAACCCCAAAATTAGTTTCATACTTAGTCAAAAGCTATCTGCCTAAAACACCCAATTTATAGAGTCTGAGTAACTAGGCACAATTAGAATCTGTGGCGCAGGCGCAGCGTGTGCCACAGATTTTAACTGAAAAAGATTTTCGAGTATCACTAGCGCTGCTACTTACTTCTTGGGCTGGCGACAGCTATAAATTGAGATATCCAATACGTTATTTTGCCTTAGGGGCTATCTCCCCAAGAGGTGGCTCAACAGGAGATGCTGAAGGTGAGATAGGTGCGTCAAGTTGCCGCGCAGGCTAAGGCTGAATTAAAAGCAAAGATGCGATCGCTTGGTATTGAGTAAGGCGAGCTAATTAATAACCCTAAGGCTTCAATGTCTATTTTTTTAGACTGGGTTTTTGAATAAAGAAATGGTGTAGCCGTTTCTTTATTTGGTATAAGATACAAGACTAGATTCACCTTTTTCATAGAAGGTTGTTAAGCCATGATCAAAACTTTGTACGGACAGTACTTTGGGCTAAGCAAATGGCAGATATGATCGAGGTAGGTCGCTTTGCAAAGCTAGATATCGAAAATTTAGTTGAAGAAGTGCAGAACTTCTCTAAACGTGAGCGCGATCGCCTATTGAGTAGCAGCCTGCGCCTAGTCATGCATCACTTACTGAATTGGGTTTATCAACTACAAAAAAGATCTATAAATTGGGTGGGGACAATTCAACGGGAGTTCAAGAACATTGCTATGTATTTTGAAGATAATCCCAACTTAAAGTGTTATTTGAATGATTTATGGATAAATAAGATGTATGGAGTAGATTGTGATGATGCTTTTGGTGAGACTGGCTTAAAATTTTCTTAGAGTTGTTGAACGAACGCTTTGATATTGTGGATTGATTAAGTCTTTAGGTTGTCAACTATCAGGTTTAAGTCAAAAATGTCGGATTCAGATATTGGTATAAGTATTAGGCTCTATGCGAATTAGTGAAAAAAGCTCAATTCTAGTTACTGGTGGTACTGGCTCTTTTGGGAAAAAGTTTGTAGAAATGATTCTCCAGAAGTTCCCTAATATTCAGCGACTAGTTATTTATTCGCGAGATGAGTTGAAACAGTTTGAAATGTCGCAGCAGTTTTCAGACACAAATCATTCAGGACTACGTTATTTTATTGGTGATATTCGTGATGTACGTCGGTTAACTCGTGCCTGTGAAGGGATCGATATTGTAGTTCATGCCGCAGCCCTCAAACAAGTACCTGCTGCCGAATACAATCCAATTGAGTTTATTCGTACCAATGTTTTAGGATCTGAAAATGTCATTGAAGCTGCTTTAGACAGTGGTGTGAAAAGAGTTGTGGCTCTGTCTACTGATAAGGCAGCGGCTCCAATTAATTTGTATGGGGCTACAAAACTATGTGCTGACAAGTTATTTGTTGCGGCGAATAACATCAAAGGTCTGCGGGAATTACATTTCAGTGTGGTGCGTTACGGCAATGTGATGGGTTCACGCGGGTCGGTGATTCCCTTTTTCTTACAAAAGCGCCATGAAGGGTTTTTACCAATTACTGATCCACAAATGACTCGCTTTAATATCACGCTAGAAGAAGGTGTAAACATGGTGATCTGGGCGATTGAGAATGGTTTGGGAGGCGAAATCTTTGTGCCGCGTATTCCGTCTTACCGTATTACTGATGTTGCCACGGCGATTGCCCCTGATTGCGAACAGCGTATTGTAGGGATTCGTGCAGGTGAAAAAGTTCATGAAGAAATGATTACGACTTCAGATTCTTTTACAACAGTTGATTGCGGTGAATATTACGCGATCTTGCCAGTTCAAGGTGATTTGATAGAGCGGTATTGTGCGAGTGGTGCAAAAATGGTTGAGGCAGGCTTTAGCTATAACTCTGGTCAAAACAAGCAATTTTTGACTGTTGATCAGTTGCGTGATCTGATTAAAATTCATGTTGATCTCAATTTTGCAGTATGACCTCTTATATTCCTTATGGTCGGCAGGATATCAATCAGCAGGATATTGATGCAGTGGTGGAGGTATTGCATTCTGAGTGGCTAACTCAGGGTAGAGCAATTGATCTATTTGAACAAGCAGTTGCTGACTATTGCGGAGTTAAGTATGCGATCGCCGTTTCTAGTGCTACTGCTGCTCTGCATATTGCTTGCTTATCCATTGGATTAGGTAGGCAAGACTATCTCTGGACTTCACCAAATACTTTTGTAGCTTCAGCAAATTGTGGATTATATTGCGGCGCTAAAATCGATTTTGTGGATATTGATCCAGATACCTATAACTTGAGTATTGACGAACTGACGCATAAGTTACATCGGGCTGATCAGCAAGGATGTTTGCCCAAAGTTTTAGTACCTGTGCAATTTGCGGGGCAATCCTGCGAGATGGATAAAATCGCGGCTTTATCCCAGAAATATGGATTTCAGGTAATCGAAGATGCTTCCCATGCGATCGGTGGCAGATATCAAGGCAAAGCGATCGGCTGTTGTGAGTTTTCAGATCTAGCTGTATTTAGCTTTCATCCTGTGAAAATAATTACTACAGGTGAAGGAGGGATGGTCTTAACAAATCGTCAAGATTTATATGAAAAGTTGATCCGATTGCGATCGCATGGCATTACCCGCAATTCTGATTTAATGCAAGGAGAATCTCATGGGGCTTGGTACTACCAGCAGCTAGAGCTAGGTTTTAATTACCGCATGACTGATATCCAAGCGGCTTTGGGCATAAGTCAGATGAACCGTTTGGATGAATTTATTGCTAAAAGGCAGTTTTTAGCACAACGATACAATCATTTACTAAAAGACTTTCCAATTACTTTACCCTATCAACATCCTGATACCGAATCTAGTTGGCATTTATATGTAATTTGCTTACATCTTGATAAAATCAGTAAATCTCATCGACAAGTATTTGAAGGGTTGCGCCAAGTTGGTATTGGTGTAAATTTGCACTATATTCCTGTGCATACTCAACCTTACTATCAAAACATTGGCTTTAAATGGGGAGACTTTCCTAAATCAGAGACATACTATGACAGTGCTATCAGTATTCCTTTGTATTATGGATTGAGCAAAGAAAATCAAAATCGTGTGGTTGACAATTTACGAAAGATTTTGACCTAATGGAGAGCAAATATGAGTGACACACTACATGAAGTTGACTTTTATAGTTGGGCACATCAACAATCAGATTTACTGCGTCAGGGTCAGTTTGATCGATTAGACCTATCTCACGTAATTGAGGAGTTAACAGATTTGGGCAATCGTCATTACGATCAGTTGGAGTCACGGTTGATGCAATTAGTGGCACATCTGCTCAAATGGCAAGTGCAGCACTGGCGGCGATCTAACAGTTGGCGAGCGACAATCCGCGTGCAGCGCACATCAATTGATAAGCTGCTGCGTCGTAATTCTGGATTAAAGTCTCGTCTTGATGAAGCTTTATCGGAAAGTTGGTCTGAAGCAAGAGATTTAGCGATCGCGGAGACAGATTTGCCTGATGAGAACTTTCCTGATGTTTGCCCTTTTAGTTTAGAAGAAATATTGAATCCAGATTTTTGGGGCGAGCCTAAAAATTAGTGATCTTATACCGTGAATTTAATGAAAGTTGTAATTATAAACCAAGCAAGAATGACTTCTACTAGGCTACCTGCCAAAGTAATGAAGCAAGTACTGGGAAAACCTTTGCTAGAGTACCAAATTGAGAGATTAAAACGAGTTAAATTAGCTGATCAAATTGTTGTAGCGACTACTATCAATGATACTGATCAACCAATTATTGATCTCTGTGATCGCCTATCTATTAATAGCTATCGCGGTTCTGAAGATGATGTTTTAGCTCGTTATCATGGAGCAGCGATCAAGTATCAAGCTGAAGCTATAGTTAGGGTTACTTCTGATTGTCCAATTATAGATCCGTCAATCATAGATTACGCAATACGATTTTATCTGGAAAACTTGCCACAATATGACTACGTCGCAAATTCTAGTTTGACAGAATCTAATTACCCTAGAGGGATGGATGTGGAAGTATTTTCTATGAACGTACTCAATCAAGCCTTTTTAGAATCGATTACTCAAATGGAACGGGAGCATGTTACCCCTTTTATCTATACTCAGCCTGATCGTTATCAATTAGGTGTATTCTTGTATAGAAGTAATCAAGGTCACTTCCGCTTAACAGTCGATACGGATCGAGATTTTGAATTAATTAAAAGAATTATTGAGGAGCTTTACCCTCAAAATCACCAGTTTACTCTAGAAGACACTTTAGATCTTCTTTATAAACATCCTGATTGGCATCAAATTAATGCTGGCATAAAACAAAATATTTATTCATTTACTAAAAAAAGAACCTAATGAGTACATTTAAAACTGAACAAGAACAATTTTGGGTTGGAGATTTTGGCAATGATTATGTTGATAGAAATCAAGGGGGACATCTACTAGCGTGTAAAATCTCATTATTTGCTAGAGTACTTGCCCATACTGATTCTATTAAATCTGTAATTGAGTTTGGGTCTAATATTGGGCTCAACTTAAAAGCATTAAGTATGCTGCTTTGTGATGTGAAAAATTCTGCAATTGAAATTAATCAAAAAGCTGCTAACCAATTACAAGCATCAGGCGATGACATTACTATTTATAATCAATCAATTCTAGATTTTAAACCAGATTATTCAAGGGATTTAGTCTTGGCATCAGGAATACTAATTCACCTTGATCCTGAAAATTTGCCCCATGTTTATGAACTGATGTTTCAATCTAGCCATCGATATATTTGCATAGCAGAATATTACAATCCAACTCCTGTAGAAGTTCCCTATCGTGGGCATCAGAACAAAATGTTTAAGCGAGATTTTGCAGGTGAGATGTTAGATAAATTTCAAGATCTAAGGTTATTAGACTATGGATTTGTATATCATCGTGATACCCAATTTCCTCAAGATGATGTTAACTGGTTTTTACTGGAAAAAATTTCTCGAAAATTATGATATTGATTCGGGCGGATGCCTCAACTCAAATTGGTGTAGGACACATAATGCGATGTCTGACACTTGCTGATTCACTTCGCAATCATGGCTGTGATGTCATTTTTATGTGTCAAGAATTGTTAGGAAATCTTTGTGATTTTCTGGAAGAAAAAGAGTTTCAAGTTTGCCGAATAGCAATTGACAATCAAAAAACTGAGAGCCTTTTACAATTAGAATTAAATCAGATTACTAATATTATCAATCAATCCAAACTCACAATTGACTGGCTAATTATTGATCACTACAAGTTAGATGTTAAATGGGAGAGTAAAATCAGACCGTTTGTAAGTAAAATTATGGTAATCGATGATTTGGCAAATAGAGTTCATGATTGCGACTTATTGTTAGATCAAAATCCATATAACAACTATAAAAATCGTTATCAACGTTTAGTAAGGACTTCTTGTTTACAATTACTTGGCTTAGATTATTTACTACTTCGTTCAGAGTTCACAAACAAATCAAATTCTCCTAAACGAAAAACAGCAATCGCCCAAAATATACTGATTACAATGGGAGGGACTGACTCACAAAATATTACATGCTGGCTAATTGAAGTCCTAGAATATTTGCGAATTCCCCTATCGATAAGAATTGTTGTAGGCGCTGGATGTCCTCATATAAATAAAATAAAATTGGCAGCCAGCAAAGCTACTTTTCATGAAATTAGTGTTCAGCAATCAGTAACTAATATTTCAGAGTTGATGATCTGGTCAGATTTAGCAATTTGTGCAGGAGGTTTTACGACCTATGAGCTAGCATTTATGGGCGTTCCTACCATAGTTATCAGCGCTTCAGATACTCAGCTAGAAGCTGCCATAGCTTTACATCAATTAGGAATAACTAAATTTATTGGCGAGTTTGGCAACATCTCAATGTCATCTACTGTAAGCGCATTATCTGATATGATTTTCAACTCTGAAAAACGAATAGAGCTATCTCATAGGGGTAAAGCTAAAATAGATGGCTATGGAGTTAATCGAGTGGTTGAGAATCTACTAAAAGAGATGAGATAAATACTATGCAATCAAATGATTTAAGCCATCAGCAGAAATGGAATCAGTGGAATCAGTCAAATCCACCTAAATATCCTCACAATAAGGTAATTCAATTTGTACTCCGCAATTTTCCCGCTTCAATCAGAGCAACTACAAAAGTACTAGATTTAGGATGTGGTAGTGGTGCAAATACTGTATTTCTTGCTAGTGAAGGCTTTAAAGTATTTGCATCTGATATTTCCATTGATGGGATTAATAACACTCAAAAACAATTGTCAAATATGGAATTAACTGCGGAATTAAGGGTTGAATCTATTGATGAAATCAGTTTTCCAAAAGAATATTTTGATCTAGTAATTTCCTGTGGTGTATTTGAATGTACTGGGTTTGAGACTACTAAAAATGCTATAACTAAAATAGCAGATGTACTTAAACCTAAAGGAAAGGGATTTTTTCTATTTGCCAGTGATGTTGATTTTCGTATTGAGCAGGATAATCTTCTCGGTTTGCATGGTTACTCACATCAGGAAATAGAGCTGATATTTCATCAGTATAATTGGTCAACACTTTTTATTGATCGATACATAACAACATTTCAAAATCAGTTACTTCAATCCAATGACTTTTTGATTACAGTAGAGAAATAAGTATGGATTTAGCTCAGCATTACAGAGATCTACTCCTAAAATATGGCGATTCTCCAGAAGCATCTCAATACAGCGATCGCAAAACTCAAGAAAAGCGCTTTGAAATCTTACTCCAAATTGCAAATTTAGAAGGTAAAAGAATCCTCGATTTTGGATGTGGAACGGGACATCTGGCAACTTATATCAAACAACAGGGACTCAATGTCACATATACAGGTGTTGATATCGTTGAAGAATTGCTTGAAGTTGCTAGAGAAAAGCACCCTGAACATCATTTTTGTGAATTTTCTGATATCACTGATCAGATGTTTGACTACATTCTTATTAGTGGCGTTTTTAATAATAAAATAGAAGACAATAGTGGCTTTTATCAAAAAACTGTAGAACAATGTTTTTGTATGGTTTCAGAGGGGTTGGCATTTAATATGATGAGCTACTATGTTGATTTTTATGATCCATGCTTATTTTATGAAAAGCCTGAAACCGTATTTGAATTTGTAAAGAAAAGTATTTCTCCTTATGTTGTTATTAGAAATGATTATCAAGTTAAAGATGGTGTAATCCCATTTGAGTTTGCTGTTTATGTGTATAAAAAATAGTTGTTAATAAGATAATTTAATCGATGAGATATAGTTATGAAATGTGTAATTATGCAACCAACATATTTGCCATGGGCAGGTTATTTCAACCTCATCTCTCAGGCAGACATTTTTGTTTTTTTAGATGATGTACAGTACGAGAGAAGATCTTGGCAAAGTCGAAATCGTATTTTATTAAATAATCAACCTTATTTTTTGACTGTCCCAGTTCATAGCCTATCACAGTCACAAATTATAAATACAATCAAGTTAGATGATAGTCAGAATTGGAGAGCTAAACATTTTAAAACTGTAGAACATACATACTCAAAGCATCCTTATCAAAAAGAAATACTAATAGTTCTTCAATGTTTGTTTGATAAATCAGTTCAGAATTTATCTGAGCTAGATATTGTCTTAATACAGATACTAGCTGAACATTTAGGATTGAGTACAAAATTCTTGCGTGCTAGTGAATTAAATATTGATGGAAAACGTTCTGAACATATACTTAAGATTTGTGAGTATCTAAATTGTCATGAATACTTAAGTCCTATTGGCTCAAAAGAATATTTACAAGAAGATAAAGTATTTGAGAAATCAAAAATTAATTTGTCATTTCAAGAATATCAGCCTAAGCCATATCCACAACTAAAATGTTCAAATTTTATTAGTCATTTATCCATTATTGATGTAGTGGCTAATATTGGTTGGCAAGGAGCATTAGAGTACATCCAAAATGGGAAAATAACCTAGTTTATACTTATGAAAAAGTTACAAGATATCTTGATTCATAATTCTGTGATTAGCTCAGACAATCATCCTTTCATTATTGCGGAGATGTCGGGCAATCATAATCAATCTTTAGAAATAGCGTTAGAAATTGTGGAGTCAGCCGCTAAGGCTGGAGCGCATGGACTAAAAATCCAAACTTATACTCCTGATACTATGACGCTAGATATTAGTGAAGGAGAATTCTTTATTGGCGATCCTCAAAGTCTTTGGCAAGGTACTTCGCTCTACAAACTTTATCAACAAGCTTATACGCCTTGGGAATGGCACCAACCAATTTTTGAGCGCTGTAAAGAATTAGGGATTATTGGCTTTAGTACTCCCTTTGATGTGACCGCAGTTGATTTCCTCGAATCCCTCAATGTGCCTTGCTATAAAATCGCTTCCTTTGAGAATACAGATTTACCATTAATCCGAAAAGTGGCAAGTACTGGAAAGCCATTAATCATATCGACAGGGATGGCAACGATCGCCGAATTAGATGAAACAGTCAGAACCTCACGGGAAGCAGGTTGTGAGGATCTAATTTTGCTCAAGTGTACTAGTACTTACCCAGCAACACCAGAAAATACCAATATTTTGACGATTCCCCACTTGCGAGACTTGTTTGATGTGCAGGTGGGACTGTCAGATCACACAATGGGAATTGGTGTGGCTGTGGCGAGTGTTGCATTAGGCGCAACGGTAATCGAGAAGCACTTCACCCTAACCCGTGCTGATGGTGGCGTAGATTCTGCTTTTTCTATGGAGCCAGAAGAAATGCGGCAGTTAGTAATTGAATCGAAACGAGCTTGGCAAGCTCTAGGGAAGATTAGTTACGGTGCAACAGAGGCAGAAAAGAAATCGCTCATATTTAGGCGATCGCTTTATATTTCAAAAGATATGAAAGCTGGTGATGTCTTCACGGAAGAGAACTTAAGATCAGTTCGTCCAGGGTTAGGTTTGCCAACTAAATACTATAATATTTTCCTTGGTAAGAAGATTATACGGAATGCAAAAGCAGGTCAGCCAATGACTTGGGATTTAATATGAATAAATTGCTTCGTAAGTTACTTTACATATTTAATTACCAAGAGAAGTGTCAGATTGCTACAATTTTTTTGCTCATGCTAGTGGGTGCAGGATTAGAAACAATAGGAGTTGGATTGATTCCTCCTTTTGTATCCCTACTGGGAAATCCTGAAATTATTGAACAGCAAGAAATATTAAGTTGGCTTTATACGCAATTAGGCGCAAGTTCTCATCAGATATTTTTGTTATTGATGAGTCTCATTGTTTTAAGTGTTTACCTCTTTAAAAATGCATATCTTGCTATTCTCACCTATTGGCAGTATCGATTTTTATATCAAAAGCAGATGTCTCTTTCTGCTCGTCTTTTAAAATTATATTTAAATAGTCCTTACACGTTTCATCTTCAGCGAAATTCGGCAGAGTTGGTTCGCAATGTTACCTCTGAAGTCCCATTGATTTTTGCGGGTGTGCTCATACCAATGCTGATTTTAACTACTGAAATGATGGTGATGGGTTGTATTACAGTTTTACTTCTGATTGCAGAACCATTATCATCTGCGATCGCTGCCATATTTCTAGGAGTATCGATATTTTGTCTCAATAAAATCATCCGCAAGCAAATGAATGGACAGGGATTAATTCGCCAAGAGCAAAGCGGTCAAATGATTAAATGGGTCAATCAAGGCTTAGGTGGTATTAAAGAAACTAAAGTATTAGGTAGGGAAATGTTCTTTATTGATACTTTTGCAAAAAGTACACAAGCTTATAGTAAAGCCAATCTAATTGTAGGATTAGCAACTCAATTACCTAACCTATTTATAGATACAATTTTGATTGCATCTGTATTATTAATTGTCATTTTTAGCTTAATTCAAGGTAGACAAATTCAGTCGATTTTACCAATGCTGTCTTTGTTTGCGATCTCGGCTGTACGTTTGATGCCGTCTGCTAAGCGTATTATTTCTACAATTACAACTATTCGTTATTCAAAAGACTCCGTTGATGTGATTCATTATGATCTTGTGTCTTTAGAGACCACATCAACTCAAACATCATTAATTAAATCTACTCAAGCACCGTCACATCTATTCCAAAACTCAATTGAGCTAAAAGATATCAATTACAGGTATCCCAATGCTTCTAAACTTTCGTTACTAGGGATTTCTCTATCAATAACTAAGGGTCAATCGATCGCCTTTGTGGGAGCCTCAGGATCTGGTAAAACTACACTTATTGATGTTCTTTTAGGGTTACTAATCCCTAGCCAAGGTGAAGTACTTGTAGACGGTAAAAATATCCTATCTAATCTTGAAAGCTGGCAGCAAAAAATTGGGTATATTCCTCAAAGCATCTATCTTTCTGACGACACGATTCGCAATAATATCGCCTTTGGTCTGGTCGCTGACGAAATCAAAGAAGAGCAAGTATGGGATGCAATTAGAGCGGCTCAGTTAGAAGAGTTGGTAAATAGCTTGCCAGAACAGCTAAATACTCTGGTGGGTGAGCATGGAATTCGTCTATCAGGAGGTCAGCGTCAGCGCATTGGTATTGCACGGGCTTTGTATCATAATCCTGAAATAATTATCATGGACGAGGCAACTGCCGCACTAGACAATACCACCGAACGAGAGTTTATGCAGGCTTTAGAAGCCATGAGTGGACACAAAACTATGATTATGATTGCTCATCGCTTAAGTACTGTAAAGAACTGTGATCGGCTTTATTTGGTGAAAGAAGGAAAAGTTGTTGACTCAGGAACTTATGAAGAGCTAATTCAAGAAAATTTAGAGTTTAGACAGATAAATATATGAATACCAGAGACAAATATAACTTTGTAAAATCCATAAAGGATGTTTGTAGGATTATTACTCCTAAATCATTTCGCAGACTGGCTAATCGTTACTTTTACTGGAAAAAGTTTGGTTTAGAAGAGATTAAGAACTTAGAACTCAAAGATAAACACATAGGCAAGAGGGCTTTCATTATTGGTAATGGCCCCTCTATTCTTAAGCAAGATTTGACGAGGCTTTCAAATGAAGTTACTTTTGTTCTAAATAGTTTTTTTCATCATCCTCAATATGAACAAATTAATCCTACTTATTTATGCAACTGTGATCCAGTAGCTAATAATATTGATTTCAGAAAAAATTGGTATGAGTTACAGAAAGACAAAACAAAAAATACTATTAAGTTGTTCTCAAAATCTGCACAACTTGTCGATCGTGAGAATAAAATTTTTCAGGATCATTCAGTATACTATCTTCACACTCCTGTTCCATTTCTAAAGCCACTATCTAGTTTAAAGTATTGTCCAACTGATCTAAGTAAGCCTTTATCTAATCACGGGCTTGTTTTTATAGATATTGCACTTTTGTCAGCTTTCTATATGGGTATTAAAGAAATTTATCTCTTGGGAATGGACGGAGGTACTATTAATTCTTTAGAAGACTACTTAAATTACAATTTTTATGGATTAGATCCACTCTTTTCTATGGAGGAACATATTGATTTTTATAATCAATATTTTCTCAATCAGAACTATCAATCCTCTAGAGTAGGACTTTATGAAAAGTCTATTGATTGTATAACTAGAACTTTTAGTAAAGATGATGTCAAAATATTTAATGCCACTTTAAAGGGAGACGAATCTGGATTTGAGCGAATCAAGTTTGAAGATGTTCTAAATTCATAATTACCACTAAAATGGATTTCTGGCACAAATTTTATCAATATTTTAATTGAATTAAATGAAAGAACTTTATTCTGGCGTAGATTATTATGGTCTGGGAGAAATTATTAAAGAATATGCAAATTTTCCTAAGTTTTTACCCTTACCTGTAGGTATTCAACATGGATGGACTAGCCTAATTCATACTCATGATGTTCGTTATGATGCTGCGGAAAACTGGTTTTGGACACGAGATTTGGAGATAAAATATCAAATTAAATTTAAAGGCTTAAATACTCGTACCGTAGGATCACCATTTCTATATTTACTAAAGAATTTACGCTATGTTGAGCCAATTGAAAAACAAGGTTCTATTGTTTTTCCAGCCCATTCCTCTAAATTATGCAGGGTAGAGTATGATTATGAAGAATATGCTCTTATGCTAGACTCTCTTCCAGATGAGTATAAACCTATTACTGTATGTATGTATCACTTAGATATGGATCTAAAAAAAGAAATTCCATTTCTGAAAAGAGGATTTGAAATTGTTAATAATGGAAATAGTTTATGTGACAACAATTTTCTAAAAAATTTTGTTGCAAACGCTCATGGTAAGAGATACGCTTTGTCAAATCAAGTCACATCGGCTTTGTTATTTGCTTCTGCAATGGGACTTACTTCTTTTTTTTATGAAACACAACTTGCAATAGAAGTAGATGATCCTGAGCTAAAAACATTAGAATATATAGAAAATTCAAGAGAATGGGAAGAGCGTGTATCTCAACATTTTCGATTTTACGGTTGTAATTCTCAACAGCAAAAACAATTTGCACTTAGTGAGTTAGGACAAGATTTTCTTCTTTCCCCTCGTGATATGAATATAATATTGTATAGATGTTTATTCAGTAAATATTATTTCTATAAATTAATCCGACGATCACTTAAAAACTTAGTGAATTTTTTTGTTCCTATAAACTCTTGATCAAATATAATCATAATTAATTTAGCAATAATTAATAGATAGAAATGAGTGATTTATAGCATGTTAAAAAAAATATCAGATTATATTTTTACCCTTTGGTGTAAGTTAAAGCTTAAATTGAATTTTTTTGAGAGTATTAAAGAAATTCGATCTGATTTGATTAAAATACGCGAATCTTTGGGAAGGATTGAGAGCAGACAAAACTATAGCACACATCATAGTTTGTTTGATATTTCCCATCAAACTGATTTTCAATATAACGAATTTAGAGTCTTTTCTCAGTGGGGAGAAGATGGCATTATTCAATCATTAATTAATTCAATAGAGATTGAAAATAAAGTATTTGTAGAATTTGGAGTGCAGAACTATACCGAATCTAATACTAGGTTTTTATTGATTAATAATAATTGGTCAGGGCTAGTTATAGATAGCTCTCCAGATAATATTCGTTATATCAAGCAAGATCAAATATATTGGAAATATAATCTCAAAGCAGAATGTGCTTTTCTTGATAAAGATAATATCAATAAGTTGCTAATTGACAGTGGCATAATAGGTGATATTGGCTTGCTATCTGTCGATATTGATGGTAATGACTACTGGGTTTGGGAAGCAATTAACTGCATTACTCCAAGAATTGTGATATGTGAATACAACGGTTTATTTGGCAATTATAGAAAAGTAACAATTCCCTATGACAAATCATTTTCTAGAGACAAAGCTCATTTTTCTTGTCTTTATTATGGGGCTTCTATAGCTGCTTTAAGCCATTTAGCAGCATCCAAAGGTTATGTGCTGCTTGGCTCTAATAGTGCTGGGAATAATCTGTTCTTTCTCAGGAAAGACTTAGTCGGTGATCGTTCTATCTATTCACCTGAAACAGCTTATAGAAAACCGCAATTTAGAGAATCGCGTGACATAAGTGGAAATTTATCCTATCTGGATTTTGATGCTCGATTAACACAAATTTCAGAAATGCCTTTATATGATCTAGAACTGGGTGTATTAATCCAAGTGAAGGATTTATGAAAACAGCCTTAATTACAGGTGTTACAGGTTTTCTTGGTCGGTATATTGCTCGCCAGTTTAGTCAAGCAGGATGGTTAGTAGCAGGTATTGGCACTCGTCCTCCCGAAAATGCACCTCGACAAGACTTGTCTCACTATTACCAACTTGTACTGCCTTCACCAAATCTAGTAGAGATCGCGCAGCAATTACAGCCAGATGTTTGTGTACATTGTGCGGGTAGAGCTTCGGTAGAGCTTTCGGTTAGCGATCCTGCTTCCGACTTTCAGGCTAGTGTGGCGATGACATTTCATCTTTTAGATACGCTGCGGCTATATGTACCTAAATGTCATCTTATTTATCTCTCTAGCGCAGCTGTATATGGTAATCCCAACACCATTCCCATTTCTGAATCACAAGTTACTGCGCCAATCTCTCCCTATGGATTTCATAAATTGATAGGAGAACAACTTTGTCTAGAGTTTTTTCGAGTTTATCAATTGCCAACCACGATCGCAAGAATCTTTTCGGCCTATGGCGCGGGTTTACGACGACAAGTAGTTTGGGATATTTGCCAAAAAGTCTTGACCCAAAATAGGATTAAATTATATGGAACGGGACAGGAAAGCCGAGATTTTATTCATGGTATCGATGTGGCTACGGCGATGTTAGTATTAGCGGAACATAGTATTGGGCAAGCAAATATTTTCAATCTTTCGACTGGTGTGGAAACTAAAATTGAAGATTTAGTAAAATTGATTGTCGCGAGACTAAATCCTAAAATAGAGATTGAGTTTGATGGGAATCTGCCATCAGGAGTTCCTTGTAATTGGCAAGCGGATATTACCAAAATTCAACGGCTTGGATTTGAGCCAAAGGTTGATTTAGAGAAGGGTTTAGATTCTTTTATGCAATGGTGTCGAGGAGAAATTATCGGATGGTAAGTAAGTCACTAAATAAATCGCCAGATAAATTACATATTTGTTTGAATATGGTGCATGATCCGACTTGGTTAGGTGGGGTTTTATATATCCAAAATTTGATTAAGGCGATCGCACAATTACCAACAGAAGAGACTGAGCATATCCAATTAAGTCTGGCTTTATTTAAAAGAAATGCAAGATTAGCAGAGCCAGTCAAAGATTTGGTGTCTCAAGTATATGCAGGTTCTACTACGGAATATGTTTATTTAAAAGCTTGCAAGCTCTTGGCAGAATATGCCCCATTTGTACCATTGGAGATACTCAATCCACGCTCCTGTGATTTTGTGTATCCAGATTTATTAGGTGCAAGGTCAGCTTATAAATGGGGCGCATGGGTCGCCGATCTCCAGCATTGTCACTTACCACATTTATTCTCGCAAAAGCAATTGGATGCTCGTAATGCTGAGTTACAAAGGATGGCAAATAATGCGCCTGTGATCGTAGTTAGTAGTGAGATGGCTGGTGCTGATTTTGGCGATCGCTATCCTCAAGCACGCGATCGCACAATGGTGATGCATTTTGCTAGTTTTGCTGATCCTCAATGGTTTGAGCCAGACCCACAAATTACGCAAGCAAAATATCAACTGCCAGATCGCTTTTTTTTAGTCAGTAATCAGTTTTGGAAGCATAAAGATCATGGTGTAATTATTGATGCTTTAGCAATTCTTAAACAGCGTAATCTTTATCCCACGATCGTATGTACTGGTTCGCTATCTGATTATCGAAATCCTGATTATTTCAATCAATTATTAGTAAAGGTTGAGCAATTGAACCTTAAAAGTCAGTTTATAATTTTGGGTGTTATTCCGCGTGACGATCAAGTTCAATTAATGCGGCAATGTTTAGCTATAATTCAACCTTCTTTGTTTGAAGGATGGAGTTCGGTAATCGAGGATGCTCGGAGTTTAGGTAAGCCAGTAATTGCCTCTGATTTTCCTGTACATCTTGAGCAAAATCCTCCTAATTCTTATTTCTTTGAGCGGAGTAGTCCTGAAGAACTTGCTGAATTAATTGTTCAAGCATTATCAAATTTAGAAGCAGGCGTAAATCACCAATTAGAAGCTTTGGCTCGACAAGACAACCAAGAACGAGTCAAGGCATATGGAAGACGGTTCTTGGAAATTGTTCATCACGTCATATGTTGAATCTAAAACTCAATGATATTGTTTTCGCCTGAGCTATCCCCTGTACCTGATAGGTCGAGATAGTTTACCTCAATTAATTTTTTGATTTCGATTTTACGGCGCTTTTCTTCTTGTATTTTTTCTTGACAATGATATCCAAAAGCTGGATCAGCAACTACATCCTTACTTTTAAATAACTCTAACCAATATTTTTCACGTTTGTCAGACATAATGTATTGAATTTGAGCGATTGCTGTTCTAATTACCATTTGAGGACGCAATATACCAATACGCGAGTTTTCGTCCAGCCATAATAGATGGTTTAACTGATGCGCAACTTCTTCTTTCTCCGCACATAAAATCTGTAATTGTTGGGTAAGATGATTTGGCGAAGGTTCCTCAGGGGCTAGTGAAGTTTTCTTGTTTTCCATAAGTTCCAGAATTGTCTGCCAAAGATAGCGGTGATTGGATAGGCTAAAGTCGATATCTTCTCTCTCTATGAGTGAGTATATATATGCACGATGCTCAGGGAAATGTAGGTAGATTTGCAATAGTTGAGTTTCCGCACAGTGCAAGGTATTAGTAGTAGTGGTGATGGAGGGAGCGGTTTTAGTGCTATTCCAACGATTGTTGCGTAATTGTCTGCGGATATCTTCCTCTAGTCGCAAAGATAGATAGGAATCACCTTGAGACAGGCTCTGTGCTGAAGTGTGAATGTAATGATCTCGTAATGTGGAGCCAGATGGTAAACGGTCTAGCAACTGCACAAAGGCTTGGCTTAGTTTTTGTAATGTGCCAGCTTTGTTCAGATCTTGTCCTGCCAGAGTCTGTTTGAGCAACCAATCAAGAAATAGCGGCGCATCTTGAATTAAATGATTATACGCATCGGCGCTATGCTGTTTGAGGTATTCATCCGCATCTTTACCATCGGGAATGGTCAGCACTCGCAACTGCACAGTGCCGTTATAAACTAATTCCTTAAAACCTGCGATCGCCTTTTCTGCGGCAGAAATTCCTGCTTTATCAGCATCAAAGTTTAAAATTACATTTTTAGAATCGGTGTAACGTAATAACTGCTTCATTTGATCAGCATTCAGCGCTACGCCCATGGTTGCGATCGCTTGTTCGATACCAGCTTGATGCAAAGCGATCGCATCAAAATACCCTTCCACTACGATCGCCCGATCTTGCTTAGAAATGGAATCCCTCGCCTTATCCATCCCAAACAAAACTGTACCCTTACTAAATAGTTCGGTTTCGGGTGAATTTAAGTATTTCGGTTCTTCGTCTCCTAGGGATCGCCCACCAAAGGCAATCACTCGCCCCCTTGAGTCGTGAATGGGAATCATGAGGCGATCGCGAAATCGATCATAAAAGCCATGCCCAGTTTTGCGTGGAACGATTAATCCTGCTTGTTCTACAAGACTTACAGGGATCTGTTTTTGTTGAACCAGATAGCCCATTAGAGTCTCCCAACCCGCAGGCGCATAACCCAATTGAAATTTTTGGATTGTTTCTTTGCTCATCCGTCGCTTTTCCAAAAGATAAGCCAATGCTGCCTTTCCTTGGTGGGCGTACAGTGCGTGCTGATAGAAACTAGTAGTCAGAGCCATTACCTCATAAAGGCGATCGTGATGAGAAATTTGACGCTGAATTTCCTTAGCTTTTTCAGGTTCCACAGTCTGAATGGGAACGTTGTAGCGTTTCGCTAAATCCACCACTACATCAGAAAAAGATCGCTTGTCGATCTCCATCAAAAACTTAACTGCTCCACCTGCGGCTCCACAGTTGAAGCAGTGATACATTTGACGCGATGGATTGACAGTCAGGGCTGTCGCATTTGTCCCATTGTGAAATGGACAGGCTCCCCGAAAATTAGCCCCACTTTTTCGCAGCACAACGCGCTCAGAGACGATATCAACGATATCGGCTCTCTGACTTACCTGATCTATGGTGTCTTTATGAATTTGGAACTGTGTAGACATAGATGGGAGCAGTTAATTTTACGAGGCTGGCAAAGGCTGCAAAACATTGGTCAACACAAATTCACGGGAGCAAGCTAATAATTTTGCGAATAAAAATTAAGCTTAGGGATGAGAACACTACTAATTGAAATACCTATGACTTCGACTGCGCTCAGGTAACGCTATGAACTTGCCGAAGCGCCGAAACTAGAGTTATACAAAAAATGCCTAAGAATTTTTGAGCTAAGATATCTAGCTATTTTATACCAAATTAAGAATTGGCTACGCCATTTCTTAATTCATAAAACCAAGAGGCAATTGGCGGCGCATCGCGCCGCCAATTGCCTCTTGGTTTTGCTTTCAAAAAACGATTTTCAGTATCTTCGGTGCTGAAAATTACAGGATTAGTCTTACAAGAGATCAGTGTAAATAAGCAGAATCAAGACATTGGCTATAAAATTATTTTTGTAAATTGCGGATCAACCTGCTAAACAAACGTGAACCCTGCTCGAACAATTTGTCTTGGCTTCCTTGCTGTCATCTTCTTTGGTGCATTTTTACTAATGCTACCGCTGTCGTCTAGTAGTGGTGTCTGGTCAAATCCGATCACCGCATTATTTACATCCACCTCAGCAGTTTGTGTCACTGGGCTGTCGGTAGTTGATGTGGGTAAATTTTATTCAATCTGGGGGCAAGTATTTTTGATGCTCCTCTTTCAGATTGGCGGTTTGGGATACATGACAGCCACATCTTTTTTATTGATATTAATCGGGCGCAAATTTAGCTTGCGCGACAAGATTACCTTGCAACAGTCGCTAGATACTAAAGGGATTCGTGGCGGATTGCAGCTAGTGCAGTCGATTTTTGCGGTAACGATGTTGCTGGAGCTAACAGGCGCGATCGCCTTAATTCCCACTTTTCTCCAAAAAATGAGCTTTCAAGAAAGTGTGTGGCAAGCACTTTTTCACAGCGTCAGTGCCTTCAACAATGCAGGATTTAGCCTGTTTTCGGATAATCTGATGAGTTATGCAACTAACCCTGTGGTGAGCATTACCATTGGCTTGCTGATTATCTTTGGTGGCATCGGCTATCAGGTGATTTTTGAAGGCTATCTCTGGTTGAGGGCTAAGTTTTCCCGCAATCGTGAGTATATTTCCTTTAGTTTGACTTTTTGCGTAGTGACCACAACGACTATCGCTTTGATTGTGGGTGGTACTCTTCTATTTTGGTTTACGGAATTCAAGAACCAAGATACTTTGGGATCAATGTCTTTCTTTGATCAAGTCTTGGCGGCTTGGTTCCAATCCGTTACCACCCGCACCGCAGGGTTCAACTCAATTGACAATGGCAAAATGTCAGTTACAGGCATATTCATTACGATCGCCTTGATGTTTATTGGCGCTAGCCCTGGAGGTACTGGTGGCGGCATCAAAACCACCACGGCGCGGATCTTAGCCAGTTGTACGGGTACGGCTTTGCGAGGACATGACGAGGTTACTCTATATGAGTTGCAAGTACCTCAAGGGCTAATCATTAAGGCGGTTGGTGTGGCGGTTGGTTCACTTTTCACCGTGATTCTTTCCACAGGGATTTTGTCCTTAACTGAGACTAAGATCAGCTTTATCAATATCTTGTTTGAAGCAACTTCCGCCTTCGCGACAGTGGGGCTATCTACTGGGATCACCTCATCTCTAACGGCAACGGGGCAATTGGTAATCATTGCCACAATGTACATCGGTCGTGTTGGGGTGTTGTTACTAATGTCGGCTATTTTTACTAATACTCGTCCTAGCTTGGTTAAGTACCCTCAAGAATCAATGCTGGTGGGATAGCTTCGACTTCGCTCAGCTACCTTACACCGCTGACTGAGCCGAAGCCTATTTTAACTAAGCCAGAAGTAGCTTCGACTTCGCTCAGCCATCCAGTATGCGTTAGCTGAGCGAAGTCGAAGCCCCTCTTAAGCAAGTCCAAGCCTTTCTATAAAAAAACAGTATTTAGGAAAACAATCAATATGGATATATCTTCTTTGAGTTTCTTTCGGAGTCTGCGTAATGATAATAAGCAGTTTGCCGTGATTGGTTTAGGAAGGTTTGGACGTTCAGTTTGCTCAACCCTCGATCGCTTAGGACATGAAGTCTTAGCGGCGGATAAAGAAGAAGATAGTGTTAGCTATGTCCGCGCTCATAATCTGGCGGCGCATTGCATTCAGCTAGACTCAACTAATCCCCTAGCGTTGAAAGAGTCTGGAATTTTAGAAATTGACACGGTGATTGTGGCGATCGGCAACTTTCTAGAAGAGAGCATTATTACCACTCTCAATGTTAAGGAAGCTGGTGTCAAACATGTTATTGCTAAGGCTTCCTCAGAAATACATGGCACTTTGCTCAAAAAAGTAGGAGCCGATCTGGTGGTTTATCCTGAAGCAGAGATGGGGCGAGCCTTGGCGCGATCGCTTACTCAGCGAGGGATTTTAGAGAGATTTGAGCTTGATCCCGACAACAGTATTGTCGAGGTAATGGTTCCTGAAGAGTTTGATGGCAAGACTATTTTGGACTTAAAACTTCGCGCCCATTACGGAGTCAATGTGATTGCAGTCAGTCACGATCAGAAATTTGAGATTAATCCTGATCCCAGTCAAAAACTGCTTAAAGGCTCCGCGATCGTGGTTATCGGCAGTAATAAAAATATTAGTCGGCTGCCCATTTCCTGCGATTTGTTTAATACTGATGGCAGTGCGGTAACTACGCAGTTACCATTTCACCAATCATCGGAAGTAAAGCTTAAATGATGACGACCCTTGCTCAAAAGTTGGACGAAAACTTTTGGAGTGAATACAACATTCGCCTAGAGCCTTGGAATATCGGCTATGACGCGCCTGTCAGTATCAATCCTGAAGAAATTCCCACTAGCGATAAAGTAAATACAGAATTTGAATTTAGTAACTCGGAATGGCAGCCAATTCGTAGTGCGATCGCTCCTGAAATACCCAGTCAAATTTTATTTATCGATGGCAGGTTGCGAATTGATGCCAACTTTTTAGGTCGCCGCGATGATGAAATTTTGTATGGAGCCTTTGCCACTATTTCGGTCGGTGCAGTCTTAGTCGATCGCGCTATCAATAGAGCCAAATGTGTCGCCACGGAGGTGACGCGAATTATTGCCCTCGGCGGCAATCTTACCCCGCCAGTAACTGAGATTCCTTGTCCTGTAAGTGGGCGGGGCGATCTCAGGTACGATCGCTGCCTGACCGCTAGTACCAATCAACCTGATACGCCTTCACAAATCGTGCAGTCAGCGATGCTTGATGAAGAATTACGGATTGCCAATGCTCTCTCTTTGGATAAGGATGTAATTACAAGCAATGCTCTAATTGTGCGCGATGGACCCCTGCTCTATCGGGTTTATCAAACTCCCTACGATACGATTGGCTATGTCAAAACAATGGGTAAGGCATATCTCAAAGGTGATAATGCTAAGGTTTTGCGATCGCTAAAGGTGGGGGAGCGCACCCCAATTTTTAGAATTTCCAATTCTAATGGCTCTAATCTCAGTTGGTACTTGCGATCGGGCAGCCAAGATTTGAATTATAAAAAGCTGGGCTACCACGACTTGCATGGGATCATTCGCATTGATCTTGATGGCGGTTTAGATCTTGTCCGTGCGAAACAAATTGCCGATCAAAGTACATATCTAATTCCCCAGTACGCTTCCCATCCCACCCGCGACCCACGCGCCCCGCAAAACCTTACCCCAGTCGGAGCCTTAGAAAAAGAGTTAGGTCGCAGAATGGGCAGCCGCGAGTTAATTGCGCGTCGATTGCGTAACTTTTTAGCAACCTCATAAATTGATCCGACCGCTATGCGATCGGCTCAATTTATGGGCGGACAGCGGCAAGCGCTGTAAATTTGATGAAAGCCTAACATTTGAAACTTAACATTTGAAAAATGGGGCGGCGCAAAACTGTAATATTAAGTCGAACAGCTCTACTTAATCAGAAAAGGACTAGCTTAAAGTGACTAAAGGCACAGAAATAATTGCGATCGCAGCACGGGAAATCCTTGACTCACGGGGCAAACCAACCGTTGAGGCGGAAGTCAAATTGGCAAATGGTGCAATTGGTCTTGCTCAAGTTCCCAGTGGCGCATCTACAGGTAGTTTTGAAGCCCACGAATTACGAGATGGCGACAAAAGCCGTTATGGCGGTAAAGGAGTTTTAATTGCGGTTCGCAACATCACCGAAAAACTCTTACCAGAATTGAAGGGAATTGATGCCCTCAACCAAGAATTAGTTGATCGCACCATGATCAAGCGCGATGGCTCTCCCAATAAGTCCGAAATCGGCGCTAACGCGATCTTGGCAGTTTCCCTAGCCGCAGCAAAGGCTGCCTCTGCTGCGATCGGGCAGCCCCTATACCGCTATTTGGGAACTCCTCTTTCCAATGTCCTGCCAGTTCCTTTGATGAACGTTCTCAATGGTGGCGCTCATGCCGACAATAATGTCGATATTCAAGAATTTATGATCGTCCCTGTCGGCGCACCAACCTTTAAAGAAGCTCTGCGATGCGGCGCAGAAGTGTTTGCCGCCCTTAGCTCGGTACTTCATGATAAGGGGCTATCCACGGCTGTTGGCGATGAAGGTGGTTTTGCCCCTAACCTTGAGTCCAATCAAGCAGCTTTGGAACTTCTAATTGATGCGATTACTAAGGCAGGTTACAAACCTGGGGAGCAGGTGGCTCTGGCTCTGGATGTAGCTTCCAATGAACTTTTCAAAGATGGCAACTACACCATTGATGGTAAATCTCTCACCCCTCAAGAATTTGTAAACTACTACGAAGGCTTGATTGCTAAGTATCCGATTGTATCCATCGAAGATGGACTAGAAGAAGATCAATGGGCAAGCTGGAAAGCGATGACCGATCAACTGACTAATACGCAATTAGTCGGTGACGATCTCTTTGTAACCAACAAGTCTCGCCTAGAGAGAGGTATTCGCGAAGGTTGTGCTAGTGCGATTTTGATTAAACTCAATCAAATTGGTAGCTTGACGGAAACTCTAGAAGCGATCGCAACTGCTGACAAGAATGGTTATCGATCCGTGATCAGCCATCGCTCTGGCGAAACTGAAGACACCACTATTGCTGACTTAGCTGTAGCAACTCGCGCAGGACAAATCAAAACTGGTTCTCTCTGTCGTAGTGAGCGTGTTGCGAAGTACAATCGCTTGTTGCGAATTGAGGCGGAACTTGGTAGTCAAGCTGTATATGCTGGCGCTGCGGGGCTTGGTCCTTCACGATAATTACAGCGCTTTGCGCTGTGTTAACAAAGGCGGCGCGAAGCGCCGCTTTTGTTATTTTTTGATGAATTTTTTAATTTTTTTGAGAAATTTGCGTTGGGCGATCGCCAATGGAAATAACGTTCTCACCATCGGCGAACTCACTTGCAAACTCGCCTCATTCCATGAGTTGCGATGTACATTAAAACTTTCACGCTGCGAGATCGAGTACAACAGAATATCCCTTAATCGAAAAGGCATCGCCCAATAGAAATGATAAAGCTCATTGGGATCATCAAAAAATGGACAGTCCGTAAAGGCTTGTGATTCCTCGACTGTAGGTGAACTGGTAAAGGATAGAAATATTTGATCTAGAGCTTCACGTAATATTTTCGGTGAGTAATCTAAGTTAAAGTCCTGTGGAGACTTAGTGACCAGTTGATTTACAAAAGCAATTACTATGGTCTGAAAATATTTGAGTCCCCAATCTAGGGCTGGCTGATTGTGAATATGCTTGAGGACAGGCTTCACTGAACCATCAGGCTGTAAAGCATAATCGAGAGTCGTACCTTCGCAACCCGCACAAAAGACCTCCATCGCCGATACATATCGATAATCAATATTGTTGCGAAGTCCCGTAGAGTTATTCAAATTAAAGAAGAAGGCAAGCACTTCCCCTTGATGCTTCAGCCCACCCGATGGCTTTTCTAAGGCAAAGTAAAATCCGACAGGATTTCTAGTACCGAAGCGTTCAAAAGCACTTTCCAAAGATAGCTGCAAACTGCCTTTCCAACCTACATCAACTAAACCAAAGGCTTGACCATCGAGCATCTTTTCTTGAGTTAGATAGGCTTTCAGGACTTCCCTCTTTTTTGCAGCAATCTCTAAAATCTTTTCTTGTAAGAGAGGATGATGCTTCAATTTTGCCCTTAATTCTTTTCTTTCTTTGGCAGAGAGATTTTGCTGCCAGCGATCGCGTGGATATCCCAAAGGCTCAAATATCGGTTGGGCATCACTAAACTCAAAGCACATCCGCGCCAGCAGACTCTCAACTGTAAAGATATCCGTATCATCAAACATCCATTCCCAAAAGGCTTGACTAATCTTGGTTAATCCTGGCATTCTCAAGGCTTGGCGACTGACATAGATATAGCGAAGTTCTACTTCTGGATAAATCTTTGGTGCAAGTTCTTTCGCAATTTGCAATAGGATCTCACCATCCCTTGCTAAAAAATAGATTCTGGCTAATTGCCTAACTTTTGCCTGTTGCAAGATCCAAATTACATAGGCAGTCAGAATTGGAGCAGCCACACAAGCGGCAATATTCGCTGTCGCCAATTCCTTAGAGGTTGTCGTTGGCGCAGCTAGTCTGGTGTAACGCGAGATCCCTGCCCAAAAAGAAGATATGCCTGCCGTAGTACGCCCATATTTTTGACTAATCTGTTCGTAACGATTGGGATTTGCTTCATCAAAATAGATGGCGGAAATACCTAACGACTTTGGCTTGGCTACATCTGCAAGTTCATTATTGCCTGTGTGAACTAAGTCTTGAGGTCGTAATTTTAGATCTGCTAATGCTTGTAAAAATAAGTCTCCCTGTCCTTTTGATTTGCGATATTGACAGGAAACATACAGGCGATCGCCATCTTGCCAAAATCCATGCTGCTTGAGTCTTTCTATTAAAAAGGTCTCAGGTAAGTACATATCTGATAGAAATATCACATTGGCCGAATTAGAAGCTTTTCGCGCCTTCTCAATCATCGGATAGGCTTTTGGTACGGCAACTAAATATTCAGTTTCCACTTCTAGTTCTAGCTGTTGCAGCTTGTCGCTGACATCCTGTTCCACTTCTAAAGTATTGGCAACCTCTCGATAGATTTCATCCAGATTCGCTTCACCACCTTTGCAAAATAAACGCGATCGCCTTTCCGCATTCACTCTAACTTCTTTAAAAGCAATGGCGGAGCAATTAATCCAGCCATAGCGCATCGCACGATCGCCACAAATTTCAAAAATATCAGTCGGCTCAATCACTAATCGGGTCAGCAGTGTATCGAATATATCGAAACTAAATAACTGAGTCATACTGATTAATCACATTTAGTAAATTGTAGGTAGGTACAGAAAGCGTAAATGAATTGAGAGAGGCTTCGACTCCGCTCAGCCAACTTATGCTAATGGCTGAGCGGAGTCGAAGCCCTATTTTTCTCATAAGGGATAAGGCAACCTAAGGTTTAAAAAATACTGACAGCCAAAACTTATGCCTGACATCATTTACATAGTGGCGCATCGCAATTTTTTTGCTAGCGAATTGGTCAGGATAAATAAATTGATCATCGACATTCATAATGTACTTATGCCGATCGAGGGCAATTCCTTGATTGCGCTTAATCGTCAAGTTGACAATCGTTTGCTCAGAGAAATAATTGGGCGATTCCTTCAACTTTGCCAGTCTCTGCACAGGTTCTTGCCAATCTAATCCACTTTTAAATAGGATAAATCCTGCATTGATCGGTTCCTGTTGTTCTATATCTTCATAGATAAGTCTTGAGTCTAGAGAATTTTTGCAATCAGGTAGATAGTAGGTATGCGAATCTGTGGATTCAGCTAAATCGGCTAAATGGGAACCTCCCTGAAAAAATAAAATGTCAGAGTCAGTATAAAGAGTCGCGCCTTCAATGGGAATTGACATTAAGGCGGCAAGCTTTTTCCCCATTGCTTGCTTCGCAGCGTAGGCATACACTGAGTCAGGTAAATCTTCCCTTTGAAATTTGGTGAGAAGCTGCACATCTACGCAGGGATGAATGCTCTGAAGTAGATTGATACTATCTAGGGTATAGCTTCCATCGGACATGATTGTGAACTGACTGGGGATGCCCACATATTTTAAAAAGGAGCGTAAACTTGCCACCTGTTCAGGCAAATCACGTTCGCAAGACAGGGCATAAACCTTGATGGGGACTTGTCGAGATTGCTTAATTGGTAAACCAGCAATCACAGAAATACTTGCTTTATAAACTGACCTGAGAAAACCACCCTGAATTCTGGCGGTGTGATAACCAATGTTGACCATTTATTTATTTCTTTTCTTCAGGTTTGCTTTTGCCGATCGCAACAAAAAAATTATAGCTGTCACCAGTCTTGTTACAACACAAACTCAAGAAGAGAAGCGCGAACCATGTATTCTTGGAGTATAATCACACCAGTGTCCACAAAGTTTAGTGTCTTCTCCCAGTTCTTGATACCCTTGACACGTCATCTAAAATTCTGTCTCTAGCCTGTCTGGCACCAATTTCAAAAAGATATTTTTGAAGCTTTAAAATCCCACTGGGTAAGGTTTTAGATTCTTAGAAGTTTTGTAAAACTCTAAGGATTGGTACGGTTTAAAAATCGCAGATCTAACAGCGACGGACTGAATTAATTGCCTAAAAAATTGAAAATTCTGGAGCTTTATGTCTTCTTCTGTAACTGATTTTGCAGCCCTTGGTCTGTCTGCTCAAATTGTTCGCGCTTTGACTGCGCGGGGATATACCAACCCTACGCCGATCCAATCACAGGCGATCCCCGTGGTTTTAGAGGGGCGCGATCTATTGGCGGCGGCTCAGACTGGGACTGGCAAAACTGCTGGCTTTACTTTACCGATCTTACAAAAGTTGTCGGATAAAGTGGTCAAGCGGTCGTCTACGGGCAAAATCCCTATTCGTGCCCTGATCCTCACACCTACCCGTGAGCTTGCTGCCCAAGTCGAAGAGAGTGTGCAAATGTATGGCAGACATTTACCCTTGACCTCAATGGTGATTTTTGGTGGTGTGAATATTAATCCCCAAATTAATCGCCTGCGTGGTGGTGTAGAAATTTTGGTGGCGACCCCAGGACGACTTTTAGACCATGTACAGCAGGGGCGTTTAGATTTATCTCAGGTGGAAATCTTGGTGCTGGATGAAGCCGATCGCATGTTAGACATGGGCTTTATCCGTGATATTCGCCGCATTCTGTCTCTATTGCCTAAGACTCGCCAAAATCTATTATTCTCGGCAACCTTCTCCGATGAGATTAAAGCTTTTGCCAATACTTTGCTCGATCGCCCCGTGATGGTGCAAGTTGCTAGCCAAAATGCTACTTCCGATCTGGTCACACAGCGAGTGCTGCCCGTCGATCGCGATCGCAAGCGAGATTTGCTAACCCATTTGATTAAGACTCACAACTGGTATCAAGTGCTGGTATTTACCCGCACCAAGCATGGAGCCGATCGCCTCGTTAAGCAGTTGCATCAAGATGACATTGTGGCGATGGCAATTCATGGCAACAAGAGCCAAGCGGCGCGTACCCGTGCGCTCGGCAAATTTAAAGATGGCAGCTTGCAGGTGCTAGTCGCCACCGACATCGCGGCGCGAGGTCTGGATATCAGTGAGTTGCCCCATGTGGTCAACTACGAGTTGCCCAATGTGCCAGAGGACTACGTACATCGCATCGGACGCACAGGAAGGGCTGGCTCGGCTGGTGAAGCTCTCTCACTGGTTTGTGTGGATGAGCGCAAGTTTCTCGCCGATATCGAGAAATTGATTAAGCGATCGCTACCTCAAGAAGTAATTGCAGGTTTTGAACCAGATCCCCGCGCTAAACCCGAACCCATTCAAGTGGGGCGACAACAAAAGCACCAACCAAGGCGAGATTACAACTCCCCAAGGGCTTCATCTTCGTCTAGTAAGCCATCGGCTAAGCCGCAAACGGCTCAGCCCCGCAAGAGTATTGCCAAACCAACAATCAAATAAAAATGAAGGGTGACGCGAAGCGTCACCCTTCATTTTTATTTGATTGTTGGCGCAAAGTAACCCATGACGCGAGTTGAAAACTGAATCCTGTCATAGCAAATAAAGAAATAGCTACGCCATTTCTTTATTTGCTATGACAGGACTAGCGACAGCTATACTGGTTAAATCTTAGAAGACTGACTAAAACATGGATTGTTTATGGGAATGCACCTCGGTCTCGAACTAATCGCAGCCTCGATTCAGCAACTGCATGAACTAGAACATATTGCAGCCACATCTGTATCATCTTCTTTGGGGATCGAAACTAAGAATCTTAATCTCGAAGATGCTATAAACGTTTTACGAGACAGCCTAATAGAACTTCAAATTAATCAGCGATCGCAATTAGTCGAACTAGAACGCTATCGAGAGCTATTTGACTTTGCCCCTGACGGATACTTTGTCACTGATGCCAATGGAGTTATTACCGAAGCGAATCGGGCGGTGATGCTGATGCTTGGATACCATCCGATTAGCCAAAACCTCGAAAATTTTGTTTATCCTTCCTATCGAGAACAATTTCAAAGACTGATTGGGCAATTGCAAAGGGGACAGAATATCAAGAGCCTCGACTTTCGGATGCAATTTCCCACGGGGCAACCCTTTGATGCTAGCTTTACGATTATTAGTATCCGCGACGTAACCGACGGAAAAGTAATTGGAATGCGTTGGTGGATTCAGGACATTACCCAGCGCAAACAAGAACTAGAAAAGTTAAGGCAATCCCATCAGCGACTAGAAATTAGAGTTGCGGAGATGAATGCCAAACTGAACCTGATGGATCGCCAAATTCGTGTGGAAAGAGATGAGCAGCGGCGTATTTCTCGAAACTTAACTCGCAATGAAGCCAAACTGCGAGCCATGATGCAGCACTCTTCGGATATTGTAAATATTCTGGATATAGATACAACAATTCATTACTGTAGCCCCGCCATTTTTCGGACTTTGGGTTATATGCCCGAAGATGTCGTTGGCAAAAAGTTTGTTCGATTTATCCATCCCGATGATTTACCGATTTTCCAAGATTTTCTCACTAATTCTGTGGATAACCTCTCGGTATCCTCGCCCATCGTGATGCGCTATCAGCATATCAACGGTGACTGGATTTATATTGAGTCGGTTTGCTGCAATCTCTTGCAAGACAGTAATGTACAGGGACTAGTGATTAACTCCCGTGATATCACCGAACGCAAAATTACTGAGTCGGCTCTCCAAGAAAGTGAACAACGTCTCGCCGCGATCGCTTCCAGTATGCCAGCAACTCTGTACCGCCTATCTATGGACGGAGAGAAACGCATTGCCTTGCCATTTATTAGTGACGGTTTAATCGATTTGTTGGGGGTATCTCCAAGATTTGCTACTTCTAATCCCTATCAATTATTGGATTTAATCCATCCAGAAGACCTTGATCAGTTTAAAGCCTTAATCAAGGCAGGATTTGACAAACTCGCCACCTTTCGCCATGAGTTTCGCATCATTGCGATCTCAGGTGAAGTGAAGTGGGTGCAAAATATCACACGTTATTACCGTTTAGATACGGGAACCGTTTTAGCTGACGGGGTTTGCATTGATATCAGTGAGCGGGGCGAGGCAGAATCAAATCTCCAACGCACCAATGAACTGCTCAGGGCAGTTATTAAGGCTGTACCTGTGGCGATCGATATCATTAGTCCTGAAGGTAAGGTCTTATTGTGGAACGCAGCCGCAGAAAAACTATTTGCTTGGAATAGCTCAGCTTTAGGTTCTTCTTTGCCAAATTTGCTAGAGTCTCAAGCCACGGAGTTACAAGTATCGATCTTGGAAACTCTGGCAGGTAAACCTTTGGAGGGACAAGCGATGACTCTGCAACTGCCCGATCGCAGTTGGATCGATGTCAGTGTATCGACCGTGCTAGTCCATGACACCCATGGCAAAATCGTGGGTGTCCTCAGAATTGTCGATGAGTTAGGCGATCGCGCCCGCAGAAATGCGCTTAGTGCCAGCAATTTGGAGACATCCTCACCAAGTACGTTAGCCATGCGGCAAACTTCATCTGACCTAGACGCGATCGTGAGCTTCAACAATCACCATGCTCAGACCCTACTACACCAATATAAATTTGGGCAACGCAATTTTGCGGGGCAAGATTTACGGGGAGCAGATTTTGCAGAAGCCGATTTACAAGAGGTCAACTTTAGCGGCGCGGCTCTCAATGGTAGTGACTGTAGCCACGCTAATTTGCAATTCTCTAATCTGAGAGGTGCTGATTTGAGAGGGGTTAATTTTCAGTATGCCAATTTACAGGGAGCCGACCTAAAAGGAGCGGACTTGCGTGGGGCAGACTTGAATGAGGCAAACCTAATGGATGCAGTAATTGAGCAGTAAAGTCTCAATTATGGCAATTCTATATAGGGCTAGCAACCAGAGGTTATTCCGCCCGTTATGCGGGCGGAATAACCTCTGGTTTTATGTTTTTATAGCTGCCGCCACTAGTCTTCTGGTTTTGTGTCCTAACAAGAGTGGCTACGGCTATATACGAGTGCATACCTCTTTATGTAGGTATGCCAAGACTCTTTTCCATACCTTCCGCTAGATTCACACTTTGAAATATTTCGTTATATTTCTTTACATAAGGAAATTACAAAGAAGGGATTAAGCAAATGGCAAACGGATACACAGTCAACGAGCGCGGCATTCTCAACAACTTTGCAGTCGAGCCAACAATGTATGTTGATGATGTTGACCAAGCTGGATTTACCCCCTACGCAGAATTACTCAACGGTAGACTAGCGATGATTGGCTTTGTATCTCTGCTGATTCTTGAAGTTTCCACTGGGCATGGTTTGATTTGGTGGCTCGGTAACTTCTAAGGACTAATTGTTCCTAATCAAAATGTTCGAGACAAAGTAAAAACGATTCTTCGACCCTACCAATGGTAGGGTTTTTTATTGCGCCGAGTTACTTAGTAGGCGATCGCATATTTGCTGTAAAGTTCTTGCCTCATCCTCTGAGATATGACTAGCAAAATATTCAGAAATCCCTTCCCCATAAACTATCCACATCTTTTGTTGCATCGCTAAACCTGCCTCCGTTAAGACTGCGTAAGTCCCGCGCCGATCGCTGGGACAGGATTTTCGATAAAGTAAATCTGCTTTTTCAAGGCGATCAACAAGTCGCGTTAGGTTACTACGGCTTAGTAAAACTTTTTCAGCTAACTCACTCAATCGTAAGCAGTAATCAGGAGCTTCCTTGAGTGAGAACAGCACGTCATACCACTCTAAAGGTGGCAAATTGGCTTGAGTAAGTTTTTCGGCAATGCGATCAAGCAATCTAGTATGAACGGTCAAAAGCGATCGCCAAGCTGAATTTCGCAAAGGATCTAAGTCTGAATTGGTTGACATACTTGCAGTATCCAAAAAAATTGTTGCAATTATAAAAATAGGCTCTATAGAGGCAGCGCTATGCGCTGCCTCTATTTTTGGGATTTTAGTTGCAAGTGCAATTAAATATGCTAAATTAATTTTAGTTGCAAGTGCAATTAATGTAAATGCAACTATATGTAAATATTAGCCACACTTACAAATTGCCATGTTGCCTAAACTCAAGCTAATCAGCCATACCCTTTGTCCCTACGTGCAGCGATCGCTGATTACCGTCCTTGAAAAACAAATTCCTTGCGATCGCGAATATATTGACCTAGCCAATAAGCCTGACTGGTTTCTCAAAATTTCGCCACTGGGAAAAGTTCCACTTCTACTTGTTGATGATGAAGTTCTATTTGAATCAGCCGTAATTTGTGAATATCTTGATGAAATTACTCCAGATTCATTACATCCACTCGATTCTTTTACGAAGGCTAAACATCGCTCATGGATCGAGTTTGGCTCTAATCTATTAGCAAAAATCGCGGGATTCTATGCCGCCAAGGATCAAGAAACCTTTGAAGCAAAACGTTTAGATTTGATTGCAAATTTAGAACTGCTAGAAGCACAACTCACTACATCACCATTCTTTGCGGGTGAAAAGTTTTCTTTGATTGATGCCGTCTATGCACCAATCTTTCGCTACTTCGTTGCCTTTGATCGCTATCAAAATTTTGGCTTTAGCGATCGCACTCCCAAGGTTAATGACTGGCGTGAGGCTCTATTTCAAAGACCATCGGTTCAGCAAGCTGTTGCCGAAAATTATTACGATTTACTTGATGAGTTCCTCAAAAAGCGAAATAGCTTTTTAGCGGAACTAATTAAATAGGGATCGGGGGCAAAGAACCCGATCCCTATTTAATTAGTTCAACATGATTAAAACCTAAAACCAGAGTTTGTTCCGCCCGCTTTGCGGGCGGAACAAACTCTGGTTTTAGCATAACTTACACTTTTTGCCACAGTTGAATTTCATAACAAAGATGCTTATGGAAAATATTGGAAGCCTGTAAGCCTTCTTCCATCAGCTTGCTCAATAATTTGCCCAAAAAATATTGGAGAATCGCATAGATAGGTGGAACAGCGATCTTAATGAGACTAGCCACATATTTTCCCGTAGAGACTCCAAAAGTCTGAAAACTCTGCACACAGATATCTAGAGTTGGCGCGATATGTGGAGAAATATCATCAGTCTTGATCAGCTTAAACCCTGACTTCAACATTGCTTTATGCAGATCTTCGTTAATCAAACAATTAGAGAACATTCCTTCCTTATAGGCTGCATCTTTCCGCAACATATCTGCTAATAACACATAGCTTCCCGATGTTGCTAATACTGCGGAACCTTCAGCGATCGCCTCTGGCGACATATATTGCGTACTTTCACTAAATAGAACTAGATCATAATTAGTCTGGGCGGAGTATTTCTGAGGATTGAGAACGAATTCTTGAAAAGTATCTACATGAAATAAAGCTTTTCCGTTGGTGCGTTCTAGAAAGTTAGCTTGTTGCAGCGGATCAGGAGCTAAACCTTCAACTTTTAAACCCTTCGCAATCATCGCGATCGCATTGTCACCATTGCCACAGCCCACATCTAATACTGTCTGAATATTGTCAGGTAGAAAAGATATAAGGTGCTCAGCATAAGCATCTTGAGCAGCCCGAAGTTTTGTGATTGTTAATTCTTCTGTTGGTGAGGGAATTGGTTCCCAATAGCCATAGTGTAAATGGGAAGACCCTGTAAGATCTCGGTAATACTGAAGAGCAGCATTTTGGTAGCGGATTACATTATTCATAGGATAGCTAGTATAGCGGTTTTCTACTGAAGACTATGCAAACTGTGGAAAACCTCTGTAATACTAAACTAAAGAAGTAGTGAAGTATTACGCTCCTTGCGGTACTTCACTACTCCTTTAGGACTATCTCGCAAATCTCTTCATTAACTCTTATCTTTATGTCTACTAATCCCGAACAATTGCTAGAACTAGCCCTCAAATCTGGTGTGGAGGCAGCGGAAGTATATTTATCGGGCATGGCTTCCCGTCCTGTGTTTTTTGAAGCCAATCGCCTCAAACAAATTGAAAGTATCGACTCTGAGGGGATCGGGCTACGCATCTGGAAGGGTGGCAAGGTGGGCTTAGTCTCGGCATATGGTGACGTTGAGCCAGCCGATTTGGTCGAACAGGCGATCGCTTTGAGCGCTCTCAATGAACCCGAAGAAATCTTGTTGCGTGATTCCACAGTGGCTAACTATCCCACCGAACTAGGAAGTGAGATCAGCCTAGAGACGATGATTGACGGGGCTAATCAAGCGATCGCTCAAGTGCGATCTCTATATCCTGACGCAATCTGTGGCGCGGAGTGGGATTGTAGCCGCGAAACGGTGAGAATCATTAATAGCAAGGGCTTGGATTGTGGTTATACAGACATTACTGTGGATGGATCGCTGAGTGCAGAGTTAACTAGGGGCGATGACTTTCTTAATGTTTGGTATGGGCAGTCAGAACGGGGAAATATTGATCCCGATGCGATCGCCCAACAGGTTTTACGAAGACTTAAATGGGCAAATAAAAATGTCCCTATCCGTTCTAGTCAAAAAACACCTGTAATTTTCACAGCCAAAGCCTCAGAGCTATTGTGGGGAGTTGTGGCGATCGCGATGAGTAGCCGACAAGTGCAGCAAAAGACTACACCTTGGCTCGATAAGCTCGGTCAGCCTGTAATTTCGAGTATGTTTTCCGTTAGTCAGCAACCTGATTTTGGCATTTATAGTTCACCCTTTGATGATGAAGGCACGCCGACCCAAGCAGTTACTTGGATTGATGCTGGTGTTTTAAAGGGCTTTTATGGAGATATTCGCACTTGCCAAGAACTAGGGATTAAGGCTACTGGCAACGGCTTTCGGGGCGGTTTGGGTAACTATCCTAGCCCTGCGCTATTTAATTTGGCGATCGCTGTTAACCAGTCTGAAAAAATCATTCAAGGCGAAATCTTAGAGCTAGCCGCCACCCTAAAAAACGGCTTAATTGTCGATCAAGTTTTAGGAGATGATCCCGATCTAGCAGGTAATTTTTCGGTGAATATCGATTTGGGCTACTTGGTCAAAAATGGAGAAATTGTCGGGCGAGTGAAGGATACGATGCTATCAGGCAATGCTTACACTGCTCTCAATCAAGTCTTGGCTGTCAGTAGTGAGCAGCAGTGGCAAGGTTCGTTATACACTCCCGCAATAGTTGTTAACGGGTTGTCAATTACTGCTGAGTAGTACGGCAATTTTAATGCGATATTATCCCGAAAATCCTTTTAGTGGCTCAAGATCTGGAATTTCAGACAGTGTTTGAGAAGTTCCAATTGCTTCAATAGAAGCTGTGCTAGTCAGCAAAGATTCTTTGATTCCTGCTTGGCTCACGGTTGTTCTTTTTTCTGAACAATCTATATTGCAATTATATCGCCATCAGTCTTTCTGAGAGATCAGAGATCTTGTTATAAGCAAGATTGGAGATCGCACTAAATTTATCGATTTATAGCAAAGTAAGAGTTCGTTAGTACAAATCAAAACCCAGAAGGCGAGTGGCGGCGCGTAGCGCCGCCACTCGCCTTCTGGGTTTATGTCCTAAGCAAAACTTTTTTTGCTATATATCTGCCACATTGCGATTAACTCATTAACAAGCACCTGCAATTGTTTTGTCGGTTCATCAAGATTAGATATTTGATAACCGTGGGTAAGGCGATCGCGTACAGTTTGAATTACTCTCACTTGATCAAACTGCTCCATCGAAAGCTCACCTTGAGAATACAAATGATTAATTAAAGAGTTAGCAGGAAAGTGTTCTATTGGAATTGCAACTTGCCTAGCTTGACGACGCATGGCTGCTTCCAAAATTCCCCATAAAGACAAAAATGCAACTTCCACTTCTCCAATCTCTAAAAATCTTTCAGCCTGTTCTTGGCGTTGTAACATCTGTTCCCAAGTCAGCAGTTCACTATCATCTTTAGGATCGCCCGAAGATATATCTTCTTCAGTGATCAATAAAAATCTCCAACCATGATGCTGAGCTACTATTTCGGCAATTTCTCGATAGCGATCGACTGAGATTTTAGCAATTGAGTTTTTAAGTTCGATTATGTAACCTTCATCCGATCCCTTTCTCACTATCAGATCTGGATAATAATTTCCCAAGTCAAAAGGAATCAAGGATTTAGAAGGCTCGATCACAACTTCAAATCCTTGCAATCTATATTTTTCGGCAATTCCTTGCAATCTATTTGTTTCTAAAACTTTAGTGTCTAAACCATTTTTAGCTAATTTAGAATCAACACTCATAAATAGTCCTCCAAATAATCGCACCATATGATCGGCGATCACACTTTTAATACAAAGTATTTTGCACCATGTTTTCCCACATAGTCTCTCGCTGTAATTCCTTCCCTTGAGAAATTACAGTACCAAATGTATCATCCACAATGCGCCTACCATCTTTGTATACATGAACATGTATACCCTTTTCTTGCGGGCGGTTTGCCGTCCACAAAACTGCTGGAGTAGATGCCCATAACTCAAACTTTAGCCCAGCATAATCATCTAGGCATAAAGTTCTGTCAGGAAAAGTATACGTATTACTATTACTAAACTGATCATGCAATGGTTTTAACGGAGTTGAAACGATGGGTTCTGAGCTCCAAATGCTGTCATTCCCACAGTTACCGCAAAAATGCTTTTTGTGTGGACTAACTGCGAAGTCCCCTAAATCAAGATGGGGATAGCCACACTTTTTACATGTAACGCAAGACATATTTCGACCCTCCTCAATTGAGCGGACAAACTCAAATGCAGCGGGAGGTGTTATTTGGATTTTTGTAATCTCTGGATTGGCAAATAAGCTCATTTCTGCATTGTAAGAACAAACAATAGCGTCAAAATCACTGTCCACTGCCTTGTTTGCCTTATTGCCAAATCGCTTGTGTACATGAATTTTTGGAGCCCTTTTTTCAATGCTTTCTGAAGATAACGCTGGAGGAAGGGAGCACCAAATGCCAATCTCTTCAAAGTCCTTAAACTCAATTTCTAATGGGTTAATGACATAGCTCATCTTAATGAGATGATTACTACAATTCACTTCTCCTGATTCAGAGGCGGCGGCATAGTCAGCTTTTACCCCCCAGTGTATCTGATGTGTTTTGCAGTACCACCTTTTTGCCCCATTCCGAAATTTACCAGCAGGAATTATTTGACAAGGAAGAATAGCATCGTCACCAGATGTTCCTTCAAACATACCGAAGGCTTCCTCTGAGCTAACCGCAATATTTCCGATCGTTCGACCAGGAGCCCAACAAACAGCATCGGCTGCGCTATAGTCATCATGAGAAAAATCAATGTCTTCTTCCTCCCCTACTTTACAAATGTATTCCTTCTTCGCCATTCCAGTGCCTTTATTTGACCACTCACATTCCCAGACCTCCACTTTTTGAGTATCTTTGTTGATTCTTCTCGAATAAAACATATCTTTCTTAAGTAATGGTGTTTTAGATGTAATTTGCTCAACTAGCAATTAAACAGATAGTTACTGTCTGACTAACATAAATTTAGTTTAGTAGATGGAAAGTTTTTGCTGATATTTATCTGCTTAAATTTGAAAGTAGCTTGTAATAAGTTAATTGAAAAACAGGGGTGTTCATTTTGCGGGAGGTTATAGTTAGCTTTCAGTTTTCTTGCTACTAAATCTCTGAGTCAAACCCTCCCCAACTAGCGATAAACCGATCGCCATAAAAGTAATCGCCATTCCTGGGAAAACGGTTGTCCACCAGATATTTTCACCAGTGGAGAGTGCGTCTAGGGCTTGCTTGAGATCGTGACCCCATTCAGGGACATTTTCGGGAATGCCTAAGCCCAAAAAGCCTAAACCAGCCAGAGTCAAAATTGCATCAGCGGCATTTAGAGTGAAAATTGCGGGTAAGCTTTGGATCACGTTGGGCGCGAGATATTTAATTAGGATTGTCTTCGTGTCAGCACCGATCGCTTGAGCCGCTTCAATATAAACTTCAGTTTTTGTACTCACAGTTTGATTGCGGATCACTCGAAAATATTGAGGGATATAGGCAATGCTGAGAGCGATCGCCGCATTCCAGACTCCAGCACCGACCACAAAGGCGATCGTCAACGACAGCAACAAACTAGGCAATGTATAGATGGCATCCATCAGAAATACTAAGCCACGATCTAGCCAGCCGCCCTTATAGCCGCTTAGCATTCCCAAGGGTACGCCCACCACTAGGCTGATCAAAGTAGAAATAATTGTTACTTGCCATGCCACGCCTGCTCCTGCAATTGTCCTTGTAAATACATCATGTCCCTGTAGATCTGTACCGAACCAATGTTTTGATGAAGGTGGTTCATGGATGGCATTGCTCAAAAACTCACTGGGATCAGTCAATAATCCTATGGCTTGCAAGATCGGCGCAGCGATCGCCATTAGCAAAAAGACGGCACTGATGGTGTAGCCAACCGACATTAGCCTCTGAGAAACTGACTGATCTGACGATTTCATAGGATTTGGATAATTTCATTGTTTTGTACTATACCGCGATCGCTAATTCTAGTTAAAATTAGAATCCTGGGATCGTAGGTAAAAAATATGGATGTAATTCCCGCAATTGATATTTTAGATGGACGCTGTGTCAGGCTCTATCAAGGGGATTATCAACAGTCGGAGGTATTTGGAGATGACCCTGTAGAGGTTGCCCAACGCTGGTATAGCCAAGGCGCTAAATACTTACACGTTGTTGATTTGGATGGAGCTAAGCAAGGTAAGCCTCAAAACTTGAAAGTAATTGAGGCGATCGCCCGCTCCATTCCAATCCGAGTGCAGATGGGTGGCGGATTGCGCGATCGCGAAAGTATTCTGTCCGTATTAAGTTCTGGTGTAAGTCGAGTTATTTTAGGAACAGCGGCAGTGGAAAATTCTCAGCTAATCGCAGATATTTGCGCGGAATTTCCTGAACAAATCATGATTGGTATTGATGCCCGTTATGGCAAGGTTGCCACGAGAGGCTGGCTCACAACTTCGGAAGTAATGGCTGTGGATCTAGCGAGGCGGATGACTTCCGTGGGCATTGCGGGCATTATTTATACCGACATTCATCGTGATGGTACGATGCAGGGTCCCAACATTGAGTCATTGAGGCAACTTGCCGAAAATGTTGATGTGCCTGTCATCGCTTCAGGGGGCGTTAGCTCGATTACCGACTTACTAAACCTCCTATCCCTAGAATCAGTAGGAGTTTCAGGGGCAATCGTTGGTAAAGCAATTTACACAGGGGACATTCACCTCAAGGAAGCGATTCGCGCTGTGGGTAATGGACGCTGGCAAGATGTAATCGATGGATCAGCGATCGCCTAATACCAAAATAAGGCTTCGACTTCGCTCAGCCAGCAATACAGGTTGGATCAGCGAAGTCGAAGCCCTATTTTTCCAAAACAGAATAGAGTGGCGGCACGAAGCGCCGCCACTTATCTTTATTTGGTTACTTTGTCAAAATACTGATAGTCCCTTGATCTCTGAATTGTTTGCCCAAGCAAAATAGCTACCTTCGTATTGAGGGTCGATTTTTACAGCCCGATCATAGTCCTCACGTGCTTTAGTCTGTTCACCGATGCTGTAATGCAACATCCCACGATTTAGATAAGCCTCTGCATAATTTGTGTCAAGGGCGATCGCTTGATTGTAATCAAGCCTTGCTCCTTCGATATCGCCGATCGCCATGCGGGCTATTCCTCTCGCATTGAAGGGTTTTGCTTGATCTGACTGTAACTCCAGTAGATGATTAAAGTCGGTAATTGCGGCATGGTAATTTTTCAAGCTGGTGTAAGCTAAACCTCTTTTGTAGTAGGAAAGTAAATTCTGAGAATCAATGGCGATCGCTTGGCTATAGGCTTGAACTGCCTTCTCAAAATTTTTCAGTTCCGTGTAGATTTCGCCACACAATAGGTAAGCCTCAATATTTTCCCGATTAAGGCGAATTACTTCTTTTAATTGATTCATCGCTGCAACAAAATCTTTCTTTTTAATCAATAGCCGCGCACCGCCAAGGGCAGATTGGACGATATTTTCTGTAGTTATTTCTGGAACATCAGCGATAATTTTAACCTTGGGCGGATTAAGACTTAAAAATCCATAGATCTGATCAATCTGAGATTGTAAATTCTGGTGATTAAGCTTGGGTAGCAGGCATAACGCTCCCTGACGTAAAGCCCACTTTTGTTCTACCTTGTTTAATTCTGTCTCTTGACGAGTTGTAAGGAAGATTATTTTTATCGAGGGCTGATTTTCTTTGCACCATCGACAGACATTACTGGCTTGCAGTAACTTATTGGTCGTGGATTGAATACTCATTTCCACAAGCAGTAAACTTGGCAAATTAGCACTTGCAGTTTTCTCCAAAACCGTCACTAGGTCTTGTTCTGCAGGAATGCTGATCAATTCAACTTCGGGTGAAGGCAGATACTGCTTCCATAGGTTCAATTGTTCGCCATTGTTGTGCATTAAATAGACAATTGCTTTCATCTCTAGTTCCCTATTGCCAATAGCTTGATGTAGTTCGAGACATTTTTTAAAAGGCGGGCTTAGCCTGCCCTTTAAAAAATGTCTGGGGTTTTAATTCAGTGCAAAGCTTTGTACGCATAGCCTTGCGCTGAAGTCTCCTAACCAAATCGCAGAGTTACGAATATAAATCTAGCAATAAAAATTAGAGCCAAAATCCACGTAACTAGGGACACTTCGCTAGTCCGTCCACGAAATAGCTTCATTGCGACATATAGAATGATCCCTACCGATAGTCCTGCGGCGATCGAAAAGCCAAAGGGAATCAGGAAAATCGTCATAAACGCTGGTAGTGATTCTGTAAAGTCATCCCAGCGAATATTGCTAATCCCTGTCATCATCAAGACTCCGATTACTACTAGGGCTGGCGCTGTGGCAAAGGCAGGAATTGCCGCAAAAACTGGAGAAAATACTAAGGCGACTAAAAACAATATTGATACGACCACCGCCGTGAATCCTGTCTTTCCGCCTTCAGACACCCCAGCAGCAGACTCTACATAAGTAGTAACAGTAGATACGCCTAGTACAGAACCTGCGACCGTGCCAATAGCGTCCGCCATCAAAGCATCATTAGCTCTTGGCAGTTCTCCCCTCTCATTGATGTAACCTGCTTGCTTCCCGACCCCTGCTAAAGTTCCAATTGTGTCAAAAATATCTACAAATAGAAACACTAACATTACCGAAAGAAAATCTAGAAAATTATTGCCGTTAACTTTGCTCAAGCCTACAAATGCTTGTCCAAATATGTGAGTCGGTAGAGCAGGGAAGGCAAAAATACTGGTGGGTGGTTTGGCAATCCCAAAGATCCAACCTAAGATAGCCGTACCTAAAATACCCCAGAGTAAAGCACCACGAATCCGTCTTGTCATAAAAAATACGGTCATCAGGATACCAAAGGCAGCCAAAATGGTTGCAGGCTGTCGGAAACTTCCAAAGGCAGTTTTGGTGACTGCATCAGCAATAATCAGCCCTGCGCCGCCTTCTTCAATATTGCCTGAAAGCCCAATATAGGCAAGGAATAGACCAATGCCAGCCGTAGTTCCTGTTTTTATGCAATCGGGAACAGCGGTAATCAAATGACGGCGAATATCCGTTATCGTTAGGACAAAAAAGATACCTCCTTCGATCAGCACACAACCGAGGGCAAGTTGCCAGTCAAACTTGAGTCCTAATACCACAGAGAAGGCAAAAAAAGCATTCATTCCCATTCCAGGAGCCATCGCAAAGGGATATTTTGCGAGTACAGCCATTGCCAAAGTTCCGATCGCAGCACTTAGCGCTGTTGAGAAAACTAATTCCCCAAATAAGTCTTTGGGAGTTTGTAAAAAAATCGCATTGGAGAGAATTAATGGATTGACTACGAGGATATAAGCCATAGTCATGAAAGTAGTTAATCCCGCCAGAATTTCGGTACGGAAATTAGCTCGATATTCATCAAATTTAAAATAATCAGCGATCGCCCCCTGCCAACCTTCGTATTTATTTGCGGCTTCTACCCCGTCTAGCTCAAATAAATCATCTTCCATGACTAAGCTTTGCCTCTTAAATTAAGTAAAAAACATGGATTTGCATCAATCGTCTCTAGTCGTATTCGATCCAGTTACTTAAACATATCTAAATTTCAAAGCTAGGACTTGCGCTGCTCCTGTAGTAGCAGACACAAGCCCATAGTTTTAACCATAAGTTATGCTTAGCGAGTTATACCGATCCACGAAAATGTGACAACACTTCTGCAGATTGAATCCCAAACCCAGTAACAGTTTTCTTATAGCTGTAGATACTTGCACTAGGACAAATAAAACCCAAGAAGCGAGTGGCGGCGCGAAGCGCCGCTACTCGTCTTCTGGTTTTATGTCCTAACAAGACTGGCGACAGCTAAATCAAGAAAAGATTAAGCCTTTCTTGATTTAGGATTTGAAAAGCCTCAGAGCTTTCTTTGCGAATAAGACAAAAGTAACAATCTTGAAACGACTTAAAAGATAACCGATGTGCCACTGAAAATTAGTACTTTGTAATACTTGTGGCTCCTTTTCATTAATTGCTGCAAGGAGTGGCTGGATTTATAACAAATGAAGAAATGGCGCAGCCATTTCTTCATTTAAAAAACTTACGGGGTTTATTCTTTAATTCACAAATGTGAATTAAATCTACCACCATACGCCGATCAAGGCTAAATTTGACTCAATGTAAGTGGTCTCTTCGAGGACTTGTGTAGGTTGAGTATTTGCTAACTTTTCTCTTAAGACATCTAACTCAATATTGTTTTGGGCGATCGCTTTGGCGAGTTTGTCCTTAATTGGTTTCAGGATTAGACGAATCTGAACAGCGCGAATGGAGTCAGGGGCAAGATCTTCGACCAATGTGTGACTTCGCAATAAGTTAACTGATTTTAAATCTTGCTGCGTGGCGATCGCCACCACTTCCTTGCTGACTTCTTCGACAAATTTCCGATTTACATATTTTAAAACCACAGGTTCCAGCAAAAACATCACTTCACCCTGTTCAGTCAGCTTCTCAATCAGCGATCGCCAGCGTAAAGACTCAAGGGCATCGATCAACTCTGAGCCTGAAGTTTGTAGGTTCATTTGCGATCGCAAAGTTGAGAGTGATACAGGGCGATGCTTGATTGCCAGCCAGTACAGCACATCTTTTTCGAGTTTAGAAAGTCGCTCAAACTGTTGATATAGAAGAGTTCGTAGCACATCACCGAGGGCAAGGGCAGTCTGTTTGAGAAATTCGGAAACATTGCCGTTAAATAACTCCTGAATCGTGCCTGCTACAATTCTCAAGGCGGAAGGATTGCCACGATACTGCTGTACTAAAGCTTCTAATCCATTTTCAGAACCCGTAAATCCCCGCGCCCTCAAAAGCTCGAAAGCTCCTTGTCGCTGCAATCCGTTTACTTTGTAGTGACGAATTAATTGATCTTCCCCTTGGTTCATGGAGATTTCTTTAGGTTGTTCTCTCCCAATCAAAATGAGAGAACTCTGATGTCGCTCAAAGCCAATCCGTTGTAAAAATTCCGCATAACCCTCGCACCCCTGACGATAGGCTCCCACTAGTTCGCCATCCTGCAAGGTCGCTTCAAAGTCATCCAAGACAATTAAGCACCGCTTTTGACGCAGGATTTCCAGCAAATCGGAAATGCCACAGCCAGTCTGCGAGAAACCCAGAAATTGCAATAGATCTGCTAGCAATTGGGCAGTGGGCTGTGCGCCTCGCAGCGATCGCCAAATAAAATAGTCAAACTTAGTATGGATATTTTCTGCTAGCTTGACGACCATCGCCGTTTTGCCGATGCCGCCCATACCGCATACCGCCAACAGGTGACAGCGATCGCCCACAATCCACTGCTCTAATTTGGCAACCTCATCTGTCCTCCCATAAAAAGCGTGAATATTGGGAGCTTCACCCCAATCCACTGAATTTGGTTTGGAGTCTGCTGGAGAACTGGCGTTCGCATTTGAATTTACTTGAGGGCTATGCAAATTCTGACGTTGCACTTTGTAGCCCTTATTTTCCAGCCACTCAGGGACTTTTTCCCAACGCAAAGTGTTAGTTGGCTGATTGGCGATCGCCTCTAGCGATCGATACAAACCCTTGTTTAGTTCAACCCTCAAGGCTCCCGAAGTCCAAGCCAATTTGAAGGCTAATTGTCCTGGGCGATAGCGACACAATAACCCCCGTAAACAAGCCTTTTCGACAGCCTTGATTTCTTTGCCACTAACAGTTTGTAAATCAGCGTACAGCCGATCTAAGTCCCAGTTGATTGCCGCTTCTGGGAATAGCCCTTCGATATGATCTTGGTCAGATAACATGACAGGATAAAGCGGCGAGCGATCGCATAGATGTTTTAGATATGTGTCCAATGATCTGGATCGTAACAAAAAAAGCGATCACTAGAGATAAAGCTGTCGTAGCGAGCCTTTACTCAAACTAGGCAAGACTAGGCAAGATTTTGAAATCTTGCCTAGTTTGGGTTTGATCGGCAAGTAAGTTAAGCGCTGCTCTAACTCACTTGGGTTTTGATAATGCTTGATGTGGCGGATAGTTTCATGCTCACAGCCATATAGAATCAATGCATAGGATCAATATAAAATTGAGTGACATTTAACCATGTTAAGCAAGCTGCAACAACTTGGGAATAACTTAGATGGTCGTTATGCCAGCGATGACGAGTTGCAATTTATGGACACATACATCAGTTCTTTTGATGTGAGGGTGGACGCATATCGGCAAATTAAGGCGGTTGAGAGAGAAATAGTTGAGTCAGTGTTGACCAAAATGAAATCTGCTTACCCCAACCTACTTGCGCCAAAGGGGGAAGATATGCAAAACAAATGGAAACAAGATACCTTTCGAGTGCTGCGCCATTCAGCAATGACAGTCTTACTAGATGATCCTGAGCAATTGCGGCAGCAGTTTTTGTATTGGTTCCAGACAATCATGCAAGCTTTTGGTGCTCAGGAAGCCTGTAATGTTACTTACTTACTCATGCAGGATGTAGTCAGAGAAACTTTGCCAAAAGATGTTTCTAATTTACTTTGTCCCATCCTAGAAATGAACCGCACTTTCCTCGGAACTCAGATCAAAAATTCCTAATGGCTAAAGTGTCAAAGCCATCTAGTCTGCCTCAGGACAAGTAAAACCCCAAGAATAATCTGGCGGTGCGATGCACCGCCAGATTATTCTTGGGGTTTACGTCTTCGTACACTTGGCGAGCAAAGCTCGCCCCAGCAATCTTCGGCTTTAAAAAATTTTCCTACCCCAAAATTAACGTTGTAGCACGAAGCGCCGCAGCGTTAATTTTGGGGTGGGGAGTAGCCATTTTTTGATTTGATATCAATCGGTAAGGTACACCCTAAGAGTTTTGATTGATATACCTATTGATATACATTGATATACAATAGTGACTTCAAATACAAGCCAATATTTTTCAGCAGTTTGAAAGCGTGAATGTGAGGTGTTAGAGCTTAACTAGCTCGTTGTTATGGGAAAAGTTAGTTCTAAATCTTGGCAATGGCTTCGCCTGTTAATTTTAATTTTTTTCGGATTTGCGATCGCTTTAACTCTCAATTTTCCCTTGGGGGTAGTTGCTCAGAACTCAGCTACTACAAGCAATGTAGTTTTTCAAGCGCCTAACTCTAGCAATAAATCCGCAGAGCCAACACCAGTTCCAAACATTATCAGACCAACTAACGGTAATGAATTACGGGGGATTTGGTTAACCAATGTTGACAGTGACGTTTTATTTTCTACGGAAAACCTCGATAGGGCGATTAAAAGGTTAAAGCGCCTCAAGTTTAATACGATCTATCCGACGGTTTGGAATGGTGGATTTACGCTATATCCCAGCAAAGTTGCCGAAAAAACCTATGGTATTGCTGTCGATCCCCTGCCTGAGCTTAAAAATCGCGATATGCTCGCTGAATCTATCAAACTGGGGCATAAACAGGATTTAGCCGTCATTCCTTGGTTTGAATATGGCTTAATGACCGAAGAAGGCTCAGCAATTATGCAAAAGCATCCTGACTGGATTACCAAGAGACAGGATGGATCACAGGTATTCTTGCATGGTGAGTACGACCAACATCGCTTAGTTTGGCTTAACCCTGCTAGACCAGAGGTACAAAAGTTTCTGGTAGATCTAATTGTCGAAGTAGTCAAAAAATATGATGTAGATGGTATTCAACTAGACGATCACTTTGGAATGCCTGTAGAGCTTGGTTATGACGACTACACGATCGCCTTATATCAAAGGCAGCACGCTGGACAAAGCCCTCCCGCAGACATTAACGATCCCGAATGGGTTCAGTGGCGAGCTAGAAATGTCACCAATCTCATGGCGAAAATTTATAGAGAAGTTAAAGCAGTTAAGCCCGATTGTTTAGTTTCTCTGTCACCCAATCCCAAGGATTTTTCCTATAGTAGATTTCTACAAGACTGGTACACATGGGTTTATGCAGGATTTGTCGATGAGCTGATTGTTCAGGTCTATCGAAATGATATTAACAACTTCAGGAGGGAGCTGGAACAGCCTGAGTTGCAGGAGATTCGCAAAAAAATACCTGTTGCGGTGGGCATACTAGCGGGACTGAGAGTGCAGAACATAGACATGAGACAGATTAAGGGACAAGTTAGGCTTGCCCGTGAGATGTCCCTTGACGGTTTCTCATTTTTCTTTTACGAAACCCTTGGCAATCGTGACGCATCCTTTGAGTCTCTCTTATTCACACCTGCGGTAAGACCTGACTTAAGAAATATTGCTTCTAGATAAGTTATTAAAGCGGCACTTCGAGACATTTTAATAATTTACCTAGAAGAAAGGAGTGGCGGCGCTTCGCGCCGCCACTCCTTTTTTGGGTTTAATGCTTCGACTTCGCTCAGCCAACAATTGTTGGCTGAGCGAAGTCGAAGCCTTTTTTAGTAGAAGCGTTGCCAAAAATCTATTGCTGCAAAAAATCAATTATTTTTTGAGCAAATAATTCTGGATTTTCAAAATGCGTATTGTGTCCACAATTAGCAATAATCTCTAATTTTGCAAACCTAACTTGCTCAGCTATTTGCTGATTTATTTCGATAAACTTCTGATCTAGCTCTCCCACAACTAACAGCAGCGGAATATCAATCTCTGCAAGCTTTTTGCATAGCGATCGCTGCATACCCAGCCCCAAATTGCGTAAAGATCTGGCTAACTCTAATGGGGAGTTATTGAGCCTTTGCGCTAACATTTGCGGAAAATTTGGATGCGATCGCAGATTCCCAAAAATAGATTGCTGATACCAACTTTCTAGAAATAGCTCAAAGAATTTTGTCTGTTCCAAGTTTTGATGATGCAGCGCAGCCACGCCATCAAAACTTGGTTTCATAGTTTCTAACTTATGAGCTAATAAAAAATCTTGTTCCTGACGACTCAATCTTGCTGATTCACTGGTTAGCCCTGCGGAGGCTGACTCGATCGCGGCTTTGCGGAAATACTCTGGGTAAAAAATTGCTAAATACAAAGCTAATCGCCCGCCCATCGAGTACCCAACCAAGTGACAAGGCTTGAGGTGCAGCTTGTCTAAAAATTTAATTATGAGGTTTGCTGTAGATGCCATTGTGTAGTCAGAGTCTAGAGCGATCGCACCAACTGCCCTAGTTTCTCCATGCCCCAATAGATCGATGGCAACGCAATAGAAGTAGTTGGATAAAACCGCAATTACTGACTTAAATTCATCGCGATCGCCCATAAACCCATGCAAAAACAAAATTGCTGGATTACTACAGTTTCCCTCTAGTTGATAGGCAAAAAGATAACTATCTATTTGGATTTTCAATTTTTCTACAGATGGATATTTTGTGGGCGCAAAGCGCCCACAAAATATATTAGCTAGCGCTTACGGGTTCACGCACAGGAATAACCGTAACTGACTTAACGTCCTTGCTCTGATTGCGCGTATCGTTGATGCTGACAACGGTGTAGGTCTTAGTATTATCGGCTCGAAATACATCACCAACGGCTAGAGGCTTGTTGTAGTGCAAAGATCCAACAAAACGTTGGTGAAGATCTGTCATTAAATATTGCATAAACTCCTCGTCAAATATTTCAAATAAATTACTAACGCTGCATCTCCCCACTTGTACCAAGTTAAGATATAGCGTCGCTATCTCCTAACTTATAGCGTTGATCAATCTAGGGAAGTACGGTTTTGTTGGATAAACCAAACTTTGTACTTCACTTGCTTGAGAAGCGCTATATAGCTGTAGTCACTTGCCTTAGGACAAATCAAAATTCAAGAAGCGAGTAACGGTTCAAAGAGCCGCAACGCAATTTTTGTCTTTTTGCTATGAGGACATAAGCCTGACTTACCTTGCTGTATCTATGGATTGCAGAATACGAGCGTTTCTGCCATCTGTATACCACTGTTTTCGTGATTGGTATATAAAATTTCTTAAATTTTTTTATAAACTAGATCCTTTTTGACAAACACTTAGTATTGCCAACGTCTCAAAGTGTAGCTTTTCTATGACTTCATCGCCTGCGTCTGAACTTGCGCCTGATTTTGCGCTGAGTGCTTACGATTACGACTTGCCAAGCGATCGCATTGCTCAAGATCCAGTTACACCTAGAGATACCTCCAGAATGCTGGTAGTTGATAGCGATCGCTGTTTGCACCATCAGCATTTTTATGATCTGCCACAATTTTTACAAGCGGGTGACTTGTTAGTTTTCAATAACACCAAAGTCATTCCCGCCAGAATGTTTGGGCAGAAGCTATCAGGAGTTCCTGTTGAAATCTTGCTGATGGAACCTGTGGGGATTGATCGGTGGCTAGCTCTAGTCAAACCGGGGAAACGGTTGCCAATTGGTAGCACAATTATTTTCCGTGAAGATGTTAAGGCTACGGTAGAAGGCATTGATGCGGCTTCAAGAGCTAGAGAATTACAGTTTCATATTCCTGCGGGGGCGGATCTGGACAAAATCATTGAGCAGTTGGGGCAGGTGCCTCTGCCGCCCTACGTCACCACTTCAAACTCTGAACCTGAACGTTATCAAACCATCTATGCAGAAATATCTGGGGCGATCGCTGCGCCCACGGCAGGGCTTCACTTTACAGAGTCACTATTTCAAACCCTGGCAGACAAAGGCATCGACAAATCATTTATAACGCTGCACGTTGGACTCGGTACATTTAGACCCGTGGAAACTGAGGACATCACTCAGCACATCATGCACAATGAGTGGTGCGAAGTATCGTCAGAAACGATCGCTAAAATCAAAGAAACCAAGGCAAATGGCGGCCGCGTGATTGGGGTGGGTAGTACGGTGGCGCGATCGCTGGAAAGTGCTAATTACCAAGCCTATCGCGGCAAAACTAATCTAATGATTTATCCAGGATACGAGTGGAAAGTATTGGATGCAATGGTGACTAACTTTCATTTGCCTAAGTCAACTTTGCTAATGATGGTGTCGTCTTTTTTGGGTAAAAATGGTCGCGAGTTTTTGATGTCCACCTATCAAGAAGCGATCGCCAAGGAATACCGCTTTTATTCCTTTGGTGATGCCATGCTGCTTTTCAAATAGCGTTTTGCTCTAACTGAGCGAAGCAATGCACTGAGCTTGTCCAAATGTCGAAGTCCTAAATTCATAGGTATTCTGCATAAACAATCTCTGGATCAGAAAGTCGCAAAATCATTTTTCGCGTGACCTCAATAACTAATATGCGTCGATAGGCAATATCAGCGTTAACGCTAAAAATTCGACAGTGATCGTAAAAATTCAAAAAATCAGTTGTTAGCGATCGCAATAAATTTTTGCTGAGCTTTTTTCCAGTAACGTCATTATTTCCTAAATAATCGGCGATCGCCAAATTACGCAGCAGCAAACTGATTTCAGGCTGTAAACAATCCTCAAATTGGGGCAGACAAATCTTATCTTTACTAAAATCTTGATAACTTGTAGCGAGCCTTAGCAACGCACAGCATCGCGCATACACATATTGCAACCTTAGTTCAGGACTCTCTGTATCAGCCAATTTTTGAGGCTGCGGCGAAGCTGTACTTTCAAAAGTTGACTGGTGTGATAAATCGAATAAAGCATTAGCTAAATATTCGTCCTGCAAAGAAATATTGAGCCAACCCTTACCTACAGCTTGAATTTGCCACTGAGTTATTGGCGGCGACGCTGCATTATCAAAAAGTGCTTTCTCTACAGAGGTGGCGATCGCCTTTGCAATTTGCAAAGCATCTAGTTTCAAATACCCCGCCAAAGTCAAAGCGATCGTCGTCGTGAAATGCGCTCTATATTTGGGATAGCCAATCTCAAAGGAAATTTTATTGATTATTTCTTTGGGTAAACACGAAAAATTGTTGTTAATTGCCTCAGCGATCGCAGTTCGGATCGCTCCTAAAGGATTGCCAGTCAAGGAGGAAATTGATCTTTGATGACTCATTTCCATGAGTTTAGCGATTGAAAATCACAAAGACTTTATCGCTGACGCAGGCGTTAGATTTTGTAGGCTTTTCAGCACCTGCGTTGCTGAAAACACCAAAATTATTGCTCATAAAATATCCGCGATCGCCTTAAGTATCGTAATATTATAAACTTGGCTTTACTGTGAGCATTAATTTGACACGTATCAGCACTGCTGCAAAAAGTCTGAAAATAGGTTCTAAAGACTAGGCTCGGCAGCACAAAGCGCCGCCATACTCAAAACCCTTGCATATTCAATTTAGGCATATTTAATAATGAAGGTCACTCTAGAGAAACTTCCCGCTAGTCAAATTGGTTTTGACATTCAAGTTGAAGGGGCTAAATCTCAAGCAATATACGATCGCATCGTCAAAGACTTGACACGCACGATGCAAGTCCCTGGTTTTCGCAAAGGCAAAGCGCCCACTCAACTTGTATTGAGACAAATCGGTACACAGCGACTCAAAGCGAACGTCCTCGAAGAGTTGCTAGAAAAAACCTTAAACGAAGCTCTTGCCGAAAATAAAGAAGTTAAAGATAAGGCTCTAGGCGGTTTTCAGTTAGTCACCGATATTGAATCACTGGTTCAAGTCTTTACTCCAGGAGAAGATCTTTCCTTCAAAGCCGCGATCGATGTGGAACCAGAGGCTACCCTCAACAAATATCAAGGGTTCCAAGTTAAAGCTGAAGAAGTAAAGCCAGATCTAACGGAAGTTGATCGCACCCTCCGCGAATTTCAAGTCCGTAAGTCTACCCTCTTACCCGTTGAAAATCGTGCTATCCAGCTAGAAGACGTTGTCATCGTTGATTTAAAAGTACTTGATCGTGCCACAGGCGAAGTCTTGGAGGAAGCAGGCGAAGATGATTTTCAACTAGATGTTGATGAAAAGGCGTTTATCCCTGAAGTAGTAAATGCGATCATTGGCGCAGAAGTTGATAGCGTTGTAGAAGTGGATTCCATTTTCCCCGCCGATTACTATCCTGAAGAATATATTGGCAAAGAAATCAAGTACGTGGTCACGATCAAATCTATCAAGGGTCGTGAGCTACCAGCCCTAGACGATGAGTTTGCTCAGTCCATCAGTGACAAGCAGACCATTGCCGAACTGCGAGAAATGCTTGAAAAACGGGTAATCGATGCGGCTGAGTCTAAGACTAAAGCCAACAAAGAACGTGCAGTGCTTGATGCGCTCACCGCTGAGCTTGAAGTGGAGCTTCCCGCAACCCTTATTGAGCAAGAGCTAGAGTTTTTGGTTAAGCAGCAAGCTAGCTACTTACAAGAACAAATTGATCCTTCCATGCTCAAGCAACTGTTTACTAAGGAATTAGTCACAGAAATGCGCCGCCTCAATTACCCTGAAGCTGTGAATCGCTTGCGCCGTAAAGTCGCTCTAGACAAGATCGCCGATCAAGAAAATATTGCCATTGATGAAGCGGCTCTCAATGAAAGGGTTGCCAATACTTTGGAAATGCTTAAAGATCCCAACATTGATGCAGCTAGATTGGCTGGGCTAATTCGTGAAGAGATGAAGACTGAAACTGGTTTGCAATGGCTGATTGAGCATTCGGAAATTGAACTAGTTGAAGAAGGTTCGCTCAAGGCTGAATCTGCTACTACTGAAGCGATCGCCCCCGAAGTCGATGCCGATAGTGTGATCACTGTTGATGCTGCCTCCGAAGAAGCTGAATAAATTTTAAGCCAGCGTCAAGCCTTGACTTAAAACTTAAAAATTGAGCATCGGTGCTTTGCGCCGATGCTCAAAAAATTAATAGACTATAACTACAAATTTAATTACAAATATGGTCAATCTGGTTCAAACTGTCAAACCCACAATCGCCTTCTCTCACTTGGGTTGTGAAAAGAACCGTGTCGATACAGAACATATGCTCGGTCTATTAGTGCAGGCTGGCTATCAAGTCGATAGCAACGAAGAACTAGCTGACTATGTAATTGTCAATACCTGTAGTTTTATCGAAGATGCCCGCCGTGAGTCGGTGCGAACTTTAGTGGAACTTGCCGACATGGGCAAGCGAATTGTAATTGCTGGTTGCATGGCGCAACATTTTCAACAAGAACTGCTAGATGAAATCCCTGAAGCCGTTGCTCTAGTTGGCACAGGCGACTATCAAAAAATTGTCGATGTCATCGAACGAGCCGAAAAAGGTGAGCGCGTCACAGAAATCACTCAAACTCCTTCGTTCATCGCTGATGACACAGTACCCCGCTATCGCACTACTAATGAAGCCGTTGCCTATGTGCGTGTCGCTGAAGGCTGTGACTACCGATGTGCTTTTTGCATTATTCCGCACTTACGCGGAGATCAGCGATCGCGCACGATTGAGTCAATTGTCACGGAATGCGATCGCCTTGCGAGTGAAGGCGTAAAAGAAATTATTCTTATTTCGCAAATTACCACTAACTACGGACTAGATATCTATGGTCAGCCTCGTTTAGCTGAGCTATTAGCAGCTCTCGGACAGGTCAATGTACCTTGGGTGAGAATGCATTATGCCTATCCCACAGGATTGACTCCCAAGGTCATTAATGCCATGAAGTCCACCCCTAATATCCTGCCCTACTTGGATTTGCCATTGCAACATTCCCATCCCGAAGTTTTGCGGGCGATGAATCGACCTTGGCAGGGGCGGATCAACGACAAGATCATGGAACAGATCAAGGGTTCATTGCCCAATGCAGTCACACGTACCACATTTATCGTGGGCTTCCCTGGGGAAACGGAGGAACAGTTTGAGCATTTACTCGAATTTGTGAAGCGCCATGAATTTGATCATGTAGGCGTATTTACCTTTTCGGCGGAAGAGGGAACCCCCGCTTTTGATTTACCCAATCAGTTGCCTGAAGAGGTGAAACAGGAACGCCGCGATCGCATCATGATCGCGCAACAGGAAATCTCTCTCAAGAGAAATCAGCTAGAAGTCGGAAAGACCGTTGATGTGTTGATCGAGCAAGAAAATCCTGACACTGGTGAGTTAATTGGGCGATCGGCAAGGTTTGCCCCTGATGTAGATGGTGTTGTCTATGTCTCCGATCCCTTATCCAAAGCTAGTCTTGGCTCGATTTTTTCTGTAAATATTACCGCCGCAGATCATTACGACCTATTTGGAGAAATTGTTTAATTGCATTAGAACCCAAATTTTAAAGCGCTTTTCAAGCAAGCGATGTACAAAGGTTTGGTTTCCCGCCGAAGACGGGGAACCAAACTGATAAACTCTGTAAAAATGACTCTTGAGGCGTATAACTCTTAAAAAAAGCTTAGAAGTAGCTCATTGCACCACTTCTAAGCTTTTTTTAAGAGTTATATGTATTTATGAACACACAGTATTGCAACTTATTGATGCAATATATCAAGTAACTTTTATATAACTTTTTATCTTCTTTTTACTAACCTTTGTATATCTATTGGGGATAGATTAATTTTAGAAAGGGTGAATAATGGTCATCAAGAAACAAAAGTTGTATTACTAAAGTCAAGCAAGTTTACTGCGATTTTAAGTAATCAAAGCGGTGGTTTAATTATTTTCTCAAAGAATTTGACAGGAAGAACAATGGACACAATTACTAAAGTCAATCAAGTATCTTTCCACCCAAGCTTAGGTCAAAAGCAAGTCTTTACAATCAAATTATCTGGCAGCAAGTTTGACAACTTTGCAGGTTCTGAATTGTTAGCCAAAATCGAGTCATGGGTTTCTGCAAGTCTGATGATGAGCAAGCAAGACCTCCCTTTGCTAATCATTGACATGGAAAATGTTGATTTCATTGATAGTCAAGGTTTGAACAAGTTATTGGCATCTTTAAGAATTATGAAATCTCAAGGCAGTAACCTTTTACTTTGCTCTCTGCATACTTCTGTACGTCTTGTATTTGAAATTACAAGAATTGATCAATTGTTTGCTATTTTGCCTAGTTTTGAAGATGTAGTGGCAGCTAGTAATGATGTAGATATGGCTGTTGCAAGCCACTTCTAAATTCTCCAACTCAAGCCTACAAAAAACATGGGAGCGTTGCTTAGCAGCGCTCCCATGTTTTTTGTAAGCTTAAGCTAGAGTCTAGAGTGCTTTGCGCTCCAACTAGGGCATTCTTAACAGCCTAATTTGGGCAATGATAAAAATGGCGGGAATGATTCGCCCGTAATTAGTAGCGATCGCCCTCCATCCCAGATCGGCAAAAAACAAGCCCCACAGAGCAGGCGTAACCACCGAAAAAACAGCCCGCGCCGCCGTGTACTGAGTTGCTGCAATGGTCATTCCCCGTTTAGCGATGTATGTACCCACATAGGCATTAATCCGCGTGGCGATCGCTGTGCCGCCTGTCTTCAAAACTTCATAACCAACTTGATAGGATGCAAAGTGCCAAGCAATTTGTTTTGCCAATGTATTTAGTACTGCTGAACGCAATACCGTACTGACGGCGATCGCACTACCTCCCTTAACTAAAAGACTCATGGGGTTACGCTGAGCGTCAAGGGGTAGGGACTTTTGCAGATCTGATTCTGTAAGAGCAGTTTGCAGAGATTCATCAAGATGAGAACGCTCTTTAGGTGGTAGTTTTTTCCAAGAATTATTGATCAAGTTAAGAAATAGCTCGGATTCAATGTCCTCGATATTTTGGTTTTTGGAATATTTAATGTTGAGGTGTTGGCAAACTCTCTCTAAAACTTGGCGATAACTTACATTACTAGTCTGGCGACGTAAAACCGTAAATCCATCGGCAGCCAAAAATCTGAATCGCTTTGCGATCGCGCCTATTAATTCATCACGATCCCAGCTTTGCAATTCTTGAACTGGCGGACTAGCAACGTAGTCAAGTGGATTAAACTTGCGCCTAAACAGGATATCTGCTATTTGGTGTAGCTCATCGTTAGTCGCTAACTCCAAAACATCGCTTAATTCATCCATTGCAATCACTTATTTATCAAGGAGTAGTCTAGATAGGATGTTGTGAATCGCGATTTCGACGCGATTCACAACATCTTATACCAATTCACAAAAGTGTAAATACGCTTTTGTGAATTAAAAACTAAACCCAGTATGGGTTTGGATAGCGATTACTCTTTTTATTGACTAAGTTTGTTGGCTTTGCAACTGCTCTATTTCTCGGATCACCCTAGTTTGACTAGATAAGAGGTGCTTACGGATAGCTGCTAGGGCATACTCCGAATCAGACTGCGCGATCGCCTCGTAGATATAGCGATGTTCTGAGCAAATATCTAAAACTTTAAGGTTTTGCTGCACTGTTTGCATTCTTAGTAAAGCCATCTTGTCAAACAACTGATCAAGCAAAAGTGCTAACCAAGGATTGCCCGAACATTCCGCGATCGCACGATGAAACTGATAGTCAATATGCAGCAATTGATAACTTGTTAACTGGTTTGGCTGTTGCTCAGTTGCCTTTTCCGCCTGTTGAATAGCCATCTCAATTTTTGCCAATTGTTCTAAATTAGGGTTATTACAGGCTTCTGCAACCGACTCTTGTTCTAAAACTAGACGACACCGATATAAATATTTAGCATCAGCAGTTGAAAAACTGATTACTCTAAGATTGCCATTTTCGTCAACGACAACTAGCTGCTCCTGCTGCAACTGTTGTAAAGCTTCACGAATTGGGGTGCGACTTACCTGTAGTTTTTCTGCAATCTGCGTTTCGATGAGACGCGATCCTGCTAAAAGTTCTCCAGACAAAATAGCCGAACGTAAAACCTGATAGGTCTGTTCTCGAAGAGACTGCGATCGCTGTAGAGGTCGTGGTGAAGATAGCAAGATGAACCAATCTCCTAAAGAAATGCATCTGTGGGTTTTTATTAATTCTAAGCACTCTTAAGTTGTAAGAATCGCTTAGCTCGTCATGAATTTTAGCGATTTTGGGATAACTATAGCAACTTTAAACGAGTATTCAGACGTTGCGACTTCCCTTCGACAATTTCAGGGCAACGCGCTTAGCCATCAATATAGCTATTTCAAATAAGAGTTAGGGCTTCGACTTCGCTCAGCCAGCAGTATACGTTGGCTGAGCGAAGCGATGCACTGAGCTTGTCGAAGCGTCGAAGCCTCTTCTAAATACTTAGAATTGCTATATAAGCTGGTTTAACAGAGTCTAAACCCTATTTTTTTCTTATAGGTAATTCAAGACTGCTGTATGGATAGAATTATTGCATTATTACCTTAAATTTATGTATACAGTATATTGTATTCAGTAGATAAATGTATGCAAAAATTACTGCACCCATGCAGCCTGCGTTACAGGTTTTATGCCCATTTATTTAATAATTAATATGTTCTGAAAAATTTCTACTTTATGATAGCGACATTGCCCAAGTTGAAAGTTAATCGCGATCGCCTCGATTTGAGTATTGCTAAGCTAGCGGAAATCGGTAAGCTTGCCAATGGTGGTGTTTGCCGCCTTGCCTTTTCAGAAATGGACATTCAAGCCCGCGAGCTAATAAAGATTTGGATGAAGGAAGCAGGGATGACGGTCAGTACTGACGCGGTTGGCAATATTATTGGTAGATATGCAGGAACAGAACTACAAGCAGCTTTGGCGACGGGATCGCACATTGATACAGTCCCAATCGGCGGACGCTACGATGGTTGCTTGGGCGTGCTGGCGGGAATTGAAGTGGCAAGGGTGCTTCAAGAAAATCAAACGCGGTTGCGTCATCCCTTTGAGGTAATTGTCTTTAGTGACGAAGAAAATAGTGTAATTGGTTGCAAGGCGATCGCGGGTAATGCCCCCACCGATCCCGAACGCTATCGTCGCAAGGACGGTACAGATATTCAAACCTGTTTGCAGAGAGTTGGTGGTAATTGGCACAAGTTACATACTGCCAAACGCGATCGTTCTGAAATAGCTGCCTTTATCGAACTCCATGTAGAGCAGGGAGGCGTACTAGAAGCTAATAACAAACAGATCGGTGTAGTTACGGGCATTGTTGGTCAATACCGCTATATGGTGCAGATTGTCGGTCGTCCCAACCACGCAGGCACAACGCCGATGAATATGCGAAAGGATGCACTCGTTGCGGCTTCGCAGTTAGTGCTGGCGATTAATCGCCTCGGTGTGGAAACCATCGGCGATCAAGTTGCCACTGTCGGGCATATGACGGTCTCGCCGAACGGTACAAATGTTGTCCCAGCCTTGGTGAATTTAAGTATCGATATACGAGATCTCTCCGAGGAGAATCTGCAATATTTGATTACAGAAATTGAAAAAGAAGCGGTGGCGATCGCTGAAAATACTGGCACTGAGTTCACCTTTGAACAAAAGCTTCATGTCTTGCCCACCCTCGCTAAACCCGAACTCATGGCAACGATCGCTGATGTTTGCAAAAAGTTAGATCTTAGCTACGACTATTTGCCCAGCCGCGCAGGACATGACGCGCAGGAGATGGGACGCTTTACCGATATGGCAATGATTTTTGTACCTAGCCGTGATGGCATCAGCCATTCTGAAGAGGAGTACACCTCCCCAGAGCAATGCGCTCAAGGGGCTGAAGTATTGTTGCAGACAATTTTGGCGATCGATAGGAGTTATTAGCTTTTAGCGATTAGTCGTTAGCTAATAGCTTTTGATTTATTTTTTTCTTGCCAATCATTTTTGTAACCAATTATCAAAAAAGCTAACGGCTAATAGCTAATAACAGCCAAAATCCCACCCATCACAAAAAAAGCTAACCGCTAAAAGCCAAAAAACTATGCCCACACTCCTAGTCAAAAATATTCATACCCTCGTTACGATGGATCGCGATCGCCGTGAGTTGAAAAATGCGGCGATTTTTGTCAGAGATCAGGTGGTTGAGCAGGTGGGGTTGACATCAGAATTGCCCGATACTGCCGATGAGGTTTTGGATTTAGGCGGTAAACATGTTGTGATGCCTGGGATGGTGAATACCCATCACCATTTTTATCAAGTTCTTACTAAGGTGATTCCTGCCGCCCAAAATTGTAGTCTCTTTAATTGGTTGCAAACCCTCTACCCGATTTGGGGCAATCTCAATTCTGAGGCGATCGCTATTAGCGCTCAAATGGCGGCGGCGGAACTGATTTTGTCGGGCTGTACTACTGCCAGCGATCATCTGTACATATATCCCAACGATTGCCAACTCGATGATGAAATCGCAGGGATTAAAGAAATTGGAATGCGATTCCATGCTAGTCGCGGCAGTATGAGCCTTGGTGAGAGCCAAGGTGGACTCCCGCCCGATCGCCTCGTCGAAAAAGAAGCGGATATTCTCAAAGATTCGCAAAGGTTAATTGAGACTTATCATGATGCCGATCGCTTCTCGATGTTGCGGATTACCCTTGCCCCCTGCTCCCCCTTCAGTGTTACCCCCGACCTGATGCGCGAATCTGCAAAAATGGCGCGTTCCTATACCAGTGTGCGCTTACATACCCATCTTGCCGAAAATAAATCCGATGTCGATTACAGTCTTGCTAAATTTGGCAAAATTCCCGCCGACTTTGCCGAGTCAGTGGGCTGGCTCGGTGATGATGTCTGGCACGCCCATTGCGTCAAGCTTACTGATGACTCGATTCAGAAATTTGGGCGTACAGGTACAGGCGTGGCACATTGTCCTTGTAGCAATATGCGCCTTGGCAGTGGCATCGCGCCGATCCGCAAAATGCTCAATCATGGTGTGCCTGTGGGACTAGGGGTGGATGGCTCCGCATCCAATGACACAGGAAATCTATTGCAGGAGGCAAGAACTGCTTTTTTATTGGCGCGAGTAAACGAATGCGACCCGACATCCATGAGTGCAAGGGAAATTTTAGAAGTCGCCACCATCGGCGGCGCAAGGGTGTTGGGACGGGATGACATTGGCGCGATCGCCCCTAATATGGCGGCAGATTTTATTGCTTTTAATATTGACCAGTCACAGTTTGCTGGCGCACAGCATGATCTGGTTTCAGCTTTGATTTTCTGCCCACCGCCTGCTGTGGATTACAGCTTTATTAATGGACGCAAAGTCGTTGATCAGGGTCAGCTAACCACCCTAGATTTGCCAATACTGATCGAGAGGACTAATAAAATTGCACGAAAGTTAGTCGAAAATCTGAGCTAAGTAATCTGCCCAAGGAGTAAGTGGCGGCGCTTTGCGCCGCTACTTACTCCTTGGGTTTTAATTTGTCTTAATACAAGTGCCTATAGCTATAAATAATAAAAAATAATAAAAATGGCATAGCCATTTCTATTATTTGGTACCAAATATTTCTGTCCATAAACTCTGAGAAAGCCCCACAGACTGCTGTCCCATTACATGATGGTTATTAGCTATGGTATTCATAGATAAATACTTATGAGTATAGGTATTTTCATTTAGACTATTCTTTGCAATAATCATAGAAATTTAGCTATGATTATTTAAAAATTAATAGAGTTTATATGATAAGCAACTGGCTAGACAATATCTGGCTGATTCCCTGCTATTCCCTGCTTGGGGCAATGTTGTCAGTCACTTGGTTCCCTGCAATTACTCGTAAGACAGGGCCCAGACCAGCGGGATACGTCAATATCCTGATGACATTTCTCTCCTTTGTTCATGCGATCGCCGCCTTGATCGTTGCTTGGGGACAGCCAGCCTACGCACTATCCTTTCCTTGGTTGGATGTGGGCGGGCTAAGCTTCACCATTGACCTCCAGATCTCTGCTGTGAATATCGGTGCGATCGTCCTGATTGCAGGGCTGAATCTGCTTGCCCAGATCTATGCCGTTGGTTATATGGAAATGGATTGGGGCTGGGGTAGATTCTTCGCCCTCTTAGCTTTGTTTGAGGCAGGGATGACTTCCTTAGTTATTTGTGATTCCCTCTTCTTTAGCTATGTAATCTTGGAGATTCTGACCTTAGGAACCTATCTGCTAGTTGGTATTTGGTACAACCAGTCATTAGTGGTCACAGGGGCGCGGGACGCTTTCTTGACCAAGCGAGTTGGCGACTTGTTTCTGTTGGTAGGTGTTGTCGGACTACTGCCACTAACGGGGACTTGGAACTTCACGGAGCTAGCAGTATGGGCAAAGACCACTGATGTAAATCCCATCACGATTACCTTAGTTACTTTGGCTTTGATGGTGGGACCAATGGGTAAATGTGCTCAATTTCCATTACATCTCTGGCTAGATGAAGCAATGGAAGGTCCTTTGCCCAGTACGATTTTGCGGAATTCGGTAGTTGTGGCAACGGGGGCTTGGATCTTGATTAAGCTTCAGCCGCTAATTGCACTGTCACCTTTCACCCAACAGGCAGTAATTGCGATTGGTGCGGCAACTGCCCTTGGTACGGTTTTAATTGCGATCGCCCAAATTGATGTCAAGCGATCGCTATCCTATCTGACTAGCGCTTTTATGGGCTTAATCTTCATCGCTGTTGGTACTGGTGAGATTTTTAGTGCCTATAGTTTGATCTTGGCTCATGCCTTGGCGATCGCCCTGTTACTGATGTCCGTTGGTAGCATTATTTCAAATAACATTAGTCAAGACTTGACACTGATTGGTGGTCTATGGAAACGCCGCCCCATCTCTGGTCTATGCTTTTTGATCGGGACTTTGGGTTTAATTGGCTTCCCTCCTTTTGGCGGATTCTGGGCAATGGTAAACCTGATTTCTCATCTTTGGGAAAAGAATTTTGACCTAGCCGAATTATTACTATTAATTAATGGATTAATCGCCTTCAGTTTAATGCGTGTCTTCGGTTTAATTTGGGGCGGTAAACCCAAACAAATGACTGAAAGATCCGTAGAACCACTCTGGCTGATTGTTTTACCAATGACGATCTTGGCAGGACTGGTCTTACATACGCCCCAATTACTTACTAGCTGGGGCATGATTGCGGACTGGTCAGTTTTAACAAGTCCTGACGCGCTGTTGCTCTTAGGTTCCAGCACTGTGGGATTAGGCACGGCTGCCTCTCTCTATCTCAATCAAAAAGTCAGCAAGCCGATTCAGTTGCCCTTGACTAGCCTGCAAAACTTTTTTGCCTACGACTTCTACACACCTAAACTTTACAAGGTTACAATTGTCGGCTTAGTTGGCGGCATCTCTGAGAGGATGTTTTGGTTTGATCGCTTTTTCGTAGATGGGGTTGGCAACTTTTTCGGATTAGCTACTCTTTTTAGTGGTCAAAATCTCCGATACAGCACCTTTGGACAGTTACAACTCTATGCCCTGACGATCATGATCGGCATTGGTGCTCTATTACTACTACTTTTTAAACCAACTTTCTAATATTCCTTTTAACCTTCTTAAATCTATGCCCAATATCCTCAGTGCTTTAATTTGGCTGCCTGTGATCGGGGCGTTAGCGATCGCTCTATTACCTAAAGATCAATCAAAAAAGGGAGCGATCGTTGTTGCCAGCGCGATCTTAATACTAGATGCAGTTCTGTTAAGACTATTTAATACCGATAGCGTTGCCTTCCAACTATCGGAAAATCTGCCTTGGTTGGAAAATATCGGCTTAAACTACAGCCTTGGTGTCGATGGACTATCACTGCCTCTGGTGATTCTCAATGGCTTTATCACTTGGCTGATTATTTGCTTTTGTGAACGCCAAATCAAGGAACGGATCCAACTCTTTCAAGTGTTGATGCTCTTGATTCATGCAGGCGTAAGCGGCGCAATTTTATCGACTAATACACTTCTATTTGTTCTATTTTACGAAATTGAACTAATTCCCCTTTACCTAATTATTGCTGTATGGGGCGGAGCGCAGCGCAGTTATGCCGCGACTAAGTTTCTCATCTTTACCGCTGTATCAGGGGTTCTGGTTTTAGCTGGTTTCTTAGCTTTAGGATGGTTGACCGCCGATCCTACGCCAGTTTTTGACTATACCACTCTACAAACTATCTCTTTACCGATTGAAGTTCAGATCACCCTACTACTATTGATCTTATTGGGATTTAGCATCAAAGCTCCCTTTGTTCCCTTTCATACTTGGCTCCCTGACACCTATGTAGAGTCCACCACGCCCACAGTGATGATGCTCGGTGGTGTTGTTGCCAAATTGGGAACTTACGGACTGTTTCGTTTTTGCATTGGTTTATTTCCTGAAGCTTGGACGCTGCTATCTCCCTACATTGCGCTCTGGGCAGGTTTAGGGGTTTTGTACGGTGCGATGGTGGCGCTCGCTCAGCACGACATCAAACGCATGGTTGCCTATAGTTCTATCGGTCACATGAGCTATATTCTGCTTGCCGCCGCCGCCGCTACTCCTTTGAGCCTGATTGGTGGAATTGGACAAATGGTTAGTCACGGGTTAGTGCTAGCCCTGCTCTTCTATCTAGTCGGTGTGGTCGAAGAGAAGGTCGGCACAAGAGACCTTGATGTTCTCAATGGACTATTAAATCCTCTGCGTGGCTTACCAACTACCAGTGCCTTATTAATCTTGGGAGGTATGGCAAGTGCTGGCATTCCAGGAATGGTGGGCTTCATTGCTGAATTTCTTGTCTTTCAAGGTAGTTTTGCCAAGTTCCCTATTCCCACAATTTTCTCGATTATTGGCACAGGCTTAACGGCTGTTTACTTTGTGATTCTGCTCAATCGTACTTGTTTTGGCAAACTAGACAACGCAACAGCCTACTATCCCAAAGTTAGTGGTCTGGAACATCTCCCTGCGGTTATTTTGACAGCAATCATTGTATTTCTGGGTATACAACCCACTTGGCTAACCCGTTGGAGCGAAAAGACAACTGTGATAATCAGCGATCGCTTGCCGATTGAAGTAATTGCTAATGAAAATCTAGGCAATGATGTTGCGGCGCTTAGTACCGCGCCATCACTCATAAAACCCTTGACCTATGAGAAAATATCTTTAGCATTTACCCAAGATGTCCCATGACCGCTCTCACCACAAACCACCTCTCTTTTGAAGATTATTTGCAATGGGAAGAACAGCAGGAAGAGAAGCATGAATATGTAAATGGAACTATCTATGCAATGGCTGGTGCTACGGAAAATCATGTTGCGATTACTGACAATTTCACTGCAATATTGCGATCGCATCTTCGTGGTAATCATTGCAAAGCCTTTTCCTCAGACATGAGGGTTAACATTGCAGCGAAGCTGATCTATTACTATCCTGATCTCCATGTAACTTGCGATGATCGCGATCGCCTCACCAAAAGCTATAAATCCCATCCCTGTCTAATTATTGAGGTGCTATCAAATTCCACCGAAGCCAAGGATCGCGGCGTGAAGTTTGCTAACTATCAAACCATTGAATCCTTACAGGAATATGTACTAATCAGTCAAATAGAACCAAGGATAGAAGTTTTTCGCCGTAGCGATCGCAAATTTTGGATATTACAAACCTATATCGCAGGAGAAGATTTGGAATTACAAACTATTAATCTCACGATTCCCCTTAGCTCTATTTACGAAGATATTGAATTTGAAACTGAGGTATAAACTATGACCGCTACGTTAACAGAACCATCTACCATATTACCGCCTTCCACTCATCCCTATGCTGATGTGATTCATCGCCTAGAAGCAGGCGGTTCTATGCTACCTGACACACCCGAAAATTTAATGCAGGTAATTGGGCTGTATAAAGCCTATGCTGTGCCAATGGATTTCTACTGGCGGGATTTACTATACATAGCCGAGCATATATTTTTGGAACCCCTGCCTGCCTTTAAGTACTTTCTGCCACAGGAATATCTCGACTTACCTAACCACTATGCAGGGGATACCGCAGATCTAAGAATCTGGCGCGGTCGGGCAACAGCTCACCCTGAATTATTAGAGTTTATGGAAAAAGGCGAACTTAAAACTAAGCTGCCCAAAATATTCCATCACCTCTATCACGATCGCATCAATATGGAATTTGCCGAAGAATGTATGCGGGCAATGCTCTGGCATCGTGGACTAGGCGGCGAGTTAGAGCCTTATATGGACTCTGAGGAATATCGTCAGAATGCTGATCGCGCCATCCGTGCTTTCTTCAAAAATAACCCTGCTATGTTAGGGCTTTATAAGCTCTTCCCTGAGATGTTCTTAGAACAATGTCGGCAAGCAACCATGACCTCCGTTCTAGGACTATTCTGGGAAATTATGGCTCCCGTTTTCTTTGAGATGTCCGATATCTATGACGAAGGCGGCTTTAAGGGCGTTCCTGATGCTATGGATTTTTTGGTGAATGGCATTTTTGCGATCGCGGGTCGTCCCATCTATCATCGCGTCAAAGTTGGCGATGAATGGATTGATATTGTGCCAAAATCCAAAGGCTTTACTTGGCTTTATGAAGCTGCATTTCCCTATGTCGAAGCCGTCTTTTATCGAACTTCGCCATTCCGAGGCACTAAGTCCTATAATGCCCAAGCCCATGAAGTTCCCACCGATCAAAATGACTTTCACTATGGCATTTTGTATGCGGATAAATTCCCTGTTGGTTCCGCAGGTATCCCCCCGACTTTGCTGCACCAAGATATGTACCACTTCTTACCGCAATATCTAGTGGACTATTACAAACAGTTTTGTCGTGGTGAAGATGACACGCTGATTCAGCTAGCCGTGAGTTTTCAGCGATCGATGTTTAATGTCACCTCCGCCGTAATTCAGGCAGGACGAGCTGCTTTTCTATATCCTCTTGACGACCCAAATCCTCAACATCTCTTAGCCAATCGCCACTATTTTGAGGGTCAACTCAATCGCTTCTGCAATCCTAAATATGGCATGGACAAAGCTGCTAGGTTAGCGATGATTCAAAGCCAAGACTATCGTTAAAACAAACAGGGAGCTTAAGCTCCTTGTTGATGAATAATATTCCGTGAAACCCCCTCTCCCGCATCAGCTACAGTAAATGCCTAATACCAAATAAAGAAATGGCTTAGCCATTTCTTTATTTAAAAAACCTGACTGGGTTTGGTTTTTAATTCCCAAAAGTGTTGTTACACCTTCGTGAATTGGTATAAAAAGGAGTAAAAAGACTTTAATTTTCTAAAAATCCTATGACTACAATTGTTGATATTGCCGTTAATAATGAGGGCTTTTCTACCCTTGTCACTGCAGTTACGGCTGCAAGTTTAGTCGAAGCTTTGCAAAGCCCAGGACCTTTTACTGTCTTTGCCCCCAATGATGCCGCCTTTGCCAAATTGCCTGCTGGCACAATCACGACGCTTGTTCAGAATATTCCGCAACTATCACGGATTTTGACTTACCATGTGGTCGCAGGAAGATATAAAAAAGAAGATCTAGTTGGTGTAAAGACTTTAATCTCTCTGGAAGGTTCGCAAATAGATCTGGACATCTCTGAAAATGGGTTTGAGGCAAACAACGCCACCGTGATCGCTGCGGATATTGAGGCAGACAATGGCATTATCCATGTCATCGATACAGTTATGCTAATGCGTCCCCATTGGTTCCATCCAATTATGCGCTCAGGCATGGCTACCAACCCCTCATAATCAAAAACCAAGCATTGTTTAGCGGTGCTCCGCGCCTCTAAACAATGCTTGGCTTTGATGGACTAGTAGATTTAGCGATGTCCATACAAGAAATTTTTTAAAAGTCTGGCTTAAACTTTAGACACAATAGAAATCATAATAATTTTAAAAATTGCTGCTAACTATGTTATGCTTGCAAAGCGTTAAAACGCAACGGGATGTAGCGCAGCTTGGTAGCGCACCACTTTGGGGTAGTGGGGGTCTTGGGTTCAAATCCCAACATTCCGATACAGTTCAGCTTCTAGGTACGTACTTTAAGCAGATATTAAGCTTAATCAGTGACTAGACACTTAAACCAAGTGACTAACACTAACTTTATGCTACCTAATACCACAACTAAAAACCCCTTAGATTTTGCTGATTGCATTGAACAAGAAAAATATGTGATTGTCCTCAAAATTGAGGTCATTAACCAATTTGCTAATACTTGGCACTTTCTATCTAAAAAGCCTAGAATCACATCCACAGTAAAGCAGGATCACATCAAGATTTTTGACGATAAAGATGATGCTGATTTTCTGCTTTTGAGGCTTGTTAACCTATTTGGGTTTAGTGATGCTTTTATTCACCCTGTGACCGTGCAATCCTGTATAAGTATTTGGGGTAATTGGTCTATACCTAGCAGCGTAGTTAGTGAGGACTAAACCATGAAGCCTACTAATAACAATGGTTCAATTATCATTAGATTTTCTAAATTTGGGTATAAATACTCATTAACCGATTTGGGTAGGTATGATGACAACTGGGCTATGGCTACAGCTAGAAATATTTGTGCTGGCATAGAGACAGATATGAAGCTAGGTAGGTTTGCAGCTAAGGACAATGACGAACTCTTTACTGCTTATCATCCACTGGCTAGCCTATCTAGTCACCATGAGGCAAATTCTAATAATCAGGATTGCTTAATCATGGTTAGCCAGAAACTAGAAAGTAAAGCTTTAAGGGATAGGAACTTATACCAAACTAAAAACTTTCTTGAGAGGTATGGTAAACCCATCAAGTCTAAGGATGATGCTGTGAAGTTTTGGAACTGGTTACAAGGTGAGAGTAAAGGGAATAACAGGACTATCAATAGGCATCTAACATCCTTGAAACCTATATGCCCATACTTTGCTGATATACCTAAACTAAAGGAACCTGCTATTAAAGCTGATAAGCCCTTTACCAAGCTAGAGATTAAGGCTATCTCTGATGTATTCAGCACTAAGTATCAGGACTATCTACCCTTTGTTCATTTTCTTTTTGCCACTGGTGTTAGACCTAATGAAGCTACTGCACTTAAATGGGAAAATGTAGATTTTGAGGCTAAAACTATTACTATCAGTGAAGCTATAAGCCTTAATAATGTAGGGGCTAAAGTGTCTAAGGAGACTAAAACAGGGGTAATTAGGACTATTCCTATGAGTAGCAAGGTTTTTGAATTGTTAAACAAGGTTTTAACTGGTATGGGGTATAGCTTCTATGATGAGTTAGTCTTTGCCACCCCTAACGGTAAAGTGATTGATATCCGTAACTTTAGGGCTAGAGTATGGGTAAAAGCTCTCAATGAGGCTAAAGTCCCCTATAGGGATTTATACAACATACGTCACACATTTTGCTCTCACTTCCTTAATCAAACACCTGATTTTATTAAGCTTGCTAGCATTACTCATGGAACTAAATCGGGTGTGCAGACACTTATTAAGCACTATGCACACTTGGTATCTGATATCTCTATGCCTGATATGTTCTAATTTGACTTTGTAATAAACTCTTTGTAATAAAGTCAAAAAATGTAGTCACCCTTATCTAAAAGTGAATAATACATAAAAAAATAGGTCTATATTCCTAAAATCAAGGGTATAGACCTATTTTTTATTACAAAGAAAAAATAATTAGTTTTTGCTTCTTTCTTTCTTTATATTTATCTTATATAGTGGGAAATTGCGAAGCATCACTTCAAACTATTACTTATTTACCTATTACTTGTCAATAGTTTATTAGTATTTATTTATAAATATATAAATAATATATAACTAATAATAACTACCTATTAAGGATCAGTAGGTTCTGTAGGCTCTACAGGTATAGGAAAGATGATGTTTAAACCTCTTACAATGCCATTGAAGTACTGTAAATTACCTGTCTCTATAGCTACATAGTTAGCGGTATTTAAGCCTACAGGATCACCAAAAGTAGTATAGGTAAAACATAGGTTATAGATAATAGTTTCAGCTTGCCCTTGAGTTAGTGTTAGCTCCATTACTGATAAGCTCCTTTTTGCTTTAAGTTAAGTATTGCATGAAATAAATTAGAGGGAATAGGCTGATAACCATTAATTAACTGGTAATCACAATCACAGTAATACTTATTATCCTCACACTTAAACCATAAGTGATGTATATAGTTTTTGAACTTTAAGCCAATAGTGAAATAGTAGGTATTATCTAATTTCTTCACAGTTTTTACTTATTTAAGTAGTAGTAGATTTAGGGCTATAAAGTAGCAAAGATACATAGCTATAAGCACCAGAAAAGTGATAAACCAGCCAATAGCATCAGAACTATCATTAGGCATAGTAGAAGCACAGTAAGAAATTAAGTCAATGTTATTCATAAATCCTAAATAGATATGTTTCCCATCTGATCTATGAGTATCTTATCAACAATACCAGAATGTTTATATTCTACTCGATACAAATAGAGTTTACCTGTCCTACCCCTAATAGGTTTAGTTACCCTATTCTGTAGTATTAGTTCCCTCTCAGGTACTGTAGGTTTAGTAAACTTAGTACTCCTTAAATTACTTTCTAAGTACTTAACATTCTGTATATCAAGTAGTAAATCAATAAGCTTAGCAGCACTAGCCTTAGTATTCATGTCAATTGATAATCTATACCCGTTGTCATCATCCTTATACCTAAAGCTAATTAAACCACAAGTGTAGTTATAAGCCTTGTTAGCAGTCCAAAATTTAGTTTTAATCTTTTGAGCTAATAGCTTTAATTGTTGGTTAGTTTTAGGGATATTTTGATCATTTAATCTAAAACTAATTTGCTTTTCTAGCTTATAAGTTCTTAATGGTAAGTCCTGTTTATTAATTTCTCTCTCTCTAAACGTAAAGCATAACTGAGGCTTAAAAGCTACTTCAGACTGAAACTGTCTGATAGGCATACCATAGAACTTACCTACATTTTCAAAAGCATTAGCAATCTGTAAATCAAACCATAAGCACTTAAACACACAGTCAATTTTTGAATCCTTTAAAGGATCAATAGTTAGCCTAGATTGTAAAAAAGCCCTTTGCTTAGCTATCTCAGATTGATCCTGATTATTACGTCTAAAGTATCTCCTAACTCTAGCATTGTGAATACTAGCAAACTGAGATACATCTGTTTGAGTTTCAGTAAATGTTTGAATTGACATAGTTTTAGTTATTTTTTATATCTTTATTACAAAGGAAAGAGTCATAGGTATGTTTTTTGACTTTGTAATAAAGACTTTATTACAAACCTAGAAAACACCCATAATGCTTATGTGTCATCATCACGCTTAGCTATAGTAACCTCAGTCAAAGGTTTTAACTGCTTAATGGCATCTATACGAGCCTCTTTAGCCTGTACATTAACTTCACTAGAGGCATCTCTAGCATCATTAAAAGCCTTAATATCCTCCTTACTTTGCTTGATAGCTTCTTTAACTTGGATAGGTGCTGAAGTGATAGTTACTAGGTTCTGAGCCTTACTATCCAAGTCACTAATGGTAGTAGTTAATTGTTCAAATCTAGCCAGTGTAGTAGCCCTATTCCCTGCGGGTGACTCATCTTGATGACCGTAAGCTCTAGGACTAACCACGCTCTCATCTCTTAAGCCATTCATAAGTAAACTAAGCTTAATACCACTAGCTTGAGCAGCACTAGCAGCAGCATCAAATACCCCTTGAACAGTGCTTAGTATGTTCATACCAGTTTGATAAATCCTGTTAGCTTTAGCCAAAGTATCAGCTAATTGTGTATAGTTTTCTACCCCTATTACGTTGATAATCCACTGCTTAACAGTAGCCCCTAAAAACTCGCTAGTACTGATAGCAGTACCATCACTAGATTTAAAAGTATTGCCAAATACATTAAGCACATTGTCGATAATTAACCCTAAAGTATCCCCTAAAGACTGGCTTAACATCAGTGCATTATGAAGCGTTAAAGCTAGCACGATAGTGGACTTAACAGCCTCTACCTTTGCATTTACATCTAGGAAGGTAAACAGCTTACTAAAGTTAGTAGTTATAGCGGTTAAGATTGCCCCTAAGCTTAAAGCTAGTTCAGCTAACTTACCAGTAGTAGCAGCTTGGTTAGCATTAGAATTATTGATTACAGGTTCAGTAATTGAATTAGCTAAGTTAGCAGTACAACTAGAGCTATTTAAAGCGGTACACGCACCATTAGCCGCATTAGTTTGCTGTGCTTGAGGTGTAGTATTATTAGCAATTTGATTAATCTTAGGGGTATTCTGCAAGCTGTTATTTACTAGCAAATCACTACCTAATTTAAGTGCTGTTACGCCTGCCAGTACAGCAGCAATTTGTGTTAATACAGGGGCTAAACTTGCGTTAGGTGTAACAGGTTCAGGATTATCTCTAATAGCAGGAGCAGGATTGGGTATAGGGGTAGGAGTGGGCTTACGCTCTTGGTTAGGATCTACCCTAATTTCTTCTAATCTCTCAATTTCTTGACCTGTACCTTTAATCCTCTCTTTACCAGTAGCGTTGTCAATTTCTTTACCATAATCTCTAGGATCAGATACACCTGACACAAAAGGTTTAGCACTAAAAGCAGGCTGAGCAAAAGCAGGTATAGCACCACTGTTAGCACTAGCAGAACTAGAAGTGCTTGTCCCAGTAGAAGTAGAGCCTGATGTACCTGTTTGACCTCCTGTTTGACCGCCTGTTAAACCTCCTAAAGCTTCACTGCCACTAGAGCTAGAGCTAGAGCTAGAGCTAGAGCCAGCAGTGCCACTAGAAGCGCCAGAACTAGCTCTAGCAATAACTGGAAGGGCTGTAATGGGTTCAACTCCTATCCCATCAAAGCGATCGCTACCTTGCCTGTAGCCAGTCCCTAAAATGTATGATTCACCCTCACCCAGTACATCTATGGGTTCACTACTGCTAGAACCATTATTGGGGCTAAAAGCTGTGTCAGCGTTGGGTGAAGTAATAAAGGGAGGTGGATCAAATCGACCATCTTTCCTTACTATGTGAACAATAGAAACTTGTCCTACTACAGCAGCACCAAAGTTTTGATTATTGATAAATGAATTTCTGTCAACTCCGTTTACTTGAATAAATACCCCATTAGCTACTCTTCTGCTAATTCCCACAGAAGTAATAGCCCCTTCGTACGCTGTACCTACCTGAGCAGTTTCCTCTCTAGTCTTTAAGTCAAAGAAGTTTAAAGCTGAATCAGTAGCAACGATATGGAAAGTAGGAGGGTGACTAAAATTTTCATAATCTACCCTTAATTGGATACAGTAGCCTACACCTGCATTTTGCCCTTCGCCTGTACCACCTGTAGCCACATTAGGGTTAGGGCGTACATACCCACTGCCTAAATCGGAACTAGGAGGTGCGCTAGCTGACCTATTGGGTTTAGCCCCAAAAAGCCCTCCTACAAGCTTTTCTAATCCGCCACCTATAAAAGCACCTAAAGCACTACCTACAAAACTGCCTACAATACCCCCACCAGCAGCACCTAAACCGAAGCTGCCAGCAGCACCTAAGGCAGTACCTACCGCGCCGCCTACTACACCCCCAATAGTTCCGCCTACACCGTTGCCTATTCCACTGCCACCACCAAAAGCAGCAGTAGAAGCGGCAGTACCCGCAGAAATGCCAGCTAAGCCACTTACCGCATTAACTAAATTTAAGCCTACTTGGGAACCTACGCTAGAAACTCTAGAGCCTGTAGTTTGCTGTAATTGTTGTGATTCTGTAGGCACATCAAAAGAAGTCCCATAATTAGAGACTTTAAGGGAAGTACTAGGGAAGTCTGGCAAGCCACCGCTAGAGCTAGGGCTAAATGATAAGGTTCTATTTAGTAGTTGCTGTTGCTGTTGCAATTGCTGTGCTGCTTGTTGCGCTCTTAGTTCAGCAGCATTAAGCGCACTTGGCAGTGATCTAGTACTCTCTAATTGCAATATAGGATCAGCAGGATTAAACCCATTAACACCGCCTCTAATGCTTTGCTCTAAGCGTAGCCTAGCGTTAAATAATGCAATTTCTTCAGGTGTCATTCGTCTTAATCCTTGCTGATTCTGGTTATAGGAACTTATCTAAAATATTGACAATAGGGTTATCCCTCTTTTGATGTGTGATGATTTGGTCTACACCTGATTTAACAAGCCTAGAGAAAGCATTATCAACAGCCTTAGAGGGTTCTGGTAGTGCATCAGCAATAGCCTCTTTAAAGGCTATATCCATTGCTACGTTAGAGATAGCTTTGTCTCTATTCCTTCCCACTGGTACACGTTTAGGGGTATAGAGATTTTTCTTAATCTTCATGTCACCATCTGCGATACAGGAACCGCCAATAATGCCACTAAATAGCAGGGCTAAAGCATACTCCCATGAGAAGCCCATCGTAAGCATAGGAACCAAGAAAGGGATACATTGAGAGCCGATAATAGCTAAGTTTCGCCTAGCTTCTTTTGACTTGTGATAAGGAAAAGGAATCATTTATTTAATCCTACTGATAACGATTAGAGGGTGAATTAGAAGTTAAAGGACTCATCAGCAGGGTTGTTAGGCAAGCGATCAAAGCATTGTTTCCATAGCTTCTTGCCTTCTGGATAAGCAGCCCAATTAGGTTTCATTTGAATAAAGGCATTGATACGCCAAAATAGTAGACCTGACTGTGCAGGGACTTTGTTAATTTCCATTACAGGTAAAACCACGTTCCCAAAGTTAATAGTGTCACCTGATAGTCTGTTTTCTTCCAAGAGAGCAAAGTAAAGTAGGGCTTCTGTGGTATTGGTAAGCCCATGAAGCCCAGTGATAGGGACACTATTACCCAAGGTAGGTACAGCATTTTCAATAGGTGCAGGGGTGGGGAAAATAATGTTAGCCATAGTTTTAGATATTTTTTAGATAATGTGAGTGATGGATGTATTTTTGAACTATGTAATAAAGTTTTTATTACATAGTGAAATTAGAGAATATGAGAGAGAGAACTTAAACGGTTTTTGCGTAAACCTCTAGTTCTAGGATGCCTATGTTGTTAGCGTTGCCAGTACAAACTAGGAACAGAGAAGAAACAGAAGTATTGGTTACTATGTCTCTAACCTGTTCAATCCCATTTAGATTGCTAAAGGTAAAGGTTCCTAATAGCTGACCACTACTGGAAGTGCCAGCATAGACGGTAATTCCTGACAGCCCATACTGTGCAGCACCACCAAAAGAATCATTACCTTGTCCACCCCATAGCCTAAGCTGTCTAGGGATAATAGGACTAGCAAAGCTAAGGGTAAGGTTTAAGATATTTTGTCTAGCCATTACCCCATCGGTAGTAAAAGCCCCTGTAGGAACCTTTACACCATTAAAGATGTTATTGAGAGGAGTCCCAAAAGGATCAACAAAGCTGTCAGTCGCCACAGTGTAAGGAACTTGGTAAATGGACATGAAGTTATCTACAGTACCTACTCTCTCAAAAGATATCCATTTGTCATCTAAATAGATTAATTCAATACGAGAATAAGGACGTAAAATGATACCCTCATCAGCACCTAGCATGGTTAAGTTAGCACCATTTCTAATCTGGTTTGTCCCATTGCCATGTCTAACTTGCAAGTTGTGATTACCAGCGGTAAGGGCGATCCTGTCACCTGTATCTGGCTGACTTGGTAGAGTGCAAACCAAATTAGGAACAAGTGATAAATAGCTACCATCCGCTAAAACTGAGTTTTGAGTCAAGAAACTTAAAGCCTCACTACCAGCTTGAGGTAAGGCTTCTATGTCATCCAATCTATCAGTGATTATGGTTAGTTCCGTAGATAAGCCTGTTATCTCGGTGATAGAGTGGCTGTGAGTAGATGGATTAAAGCTTAAAGGCTTATTCTGTATACTGTCCCAGTTAACTGTAGGGGCTTCTAATCCTTGCACTGCTAGCTCTAGTTCGCTTAAATCATTCTCTAAAAGAGAGAACTGATTGGGTAAAGCTAAAATCTGGGAAGGGATAGGGACTGTATTAGATTCATTTAAAATCTGCCCTACCGATGTATAGCTAATTTTTAAAGTGTAAGAATCACTCAAAAAAGCAGTAGGGACAAACTTTAAACTATCTGTTTCAGGGAGCTCCAAGGCTATAAGGTCTACCCCTGATTTAATGGCGTATCCCTTACCATTTTCTCCATAGTACTGATAGAGATAACCTATCACCTGACTACTAACTAAGTATTCTGGTTTAGTACTTACATTTAGAGATAAGACATTACCAGTAAAAGGAGTATTGATATTAACTACCCCTTGATTAAATTGGTGTACTTGGTTATACAAGCTCTCAAACTGGATAGGCATAAATTTTAAGTACTAAATAAAATTAATGGGAAGGGCTTATAAAATGACTTTATTACAAAGTCTTTGTAATAAAGTCAAATCACAAGCCACTAAAAATCTGTGCATGGAAAAGAACCTACATTATTAAATTATTAATTACAAGCATCATACCTTAAAACCTATACTCATATAGACCTTAAACAGCAGATCAAATCGGAACCCTTAAGAGTCCTTTAACAGTACTAACAAAGAAAATAGTTGTAATAGATTAGCTAATGAGTTAAGGTCGTCTCCATTGAGTTAGTAAACACATACATGACAATTAAAACCGCTTGGATTAGCTCTGGCACTTCGCAAGCCATTGAATTAGCTTTAGATCAAGATAAGTACGATACAGCCCTTGCTGCTGCTTGCGGTGTGTCGTTCACAGCCCCTGCTGCTGGCGTGCAAAAGTATCCCTACAAGTCCCAGTCTGCTGCATTGGCTACAGGTGCTATTATTCGCGCAAAACTCAAAGTTAAGCTTGGCAAGAAAACCCGAACTATTACGGTTATTGCTGACAAAGATAAGGCTGATACCTTGGCTGCTGACTTGGTAGGTCAAAAGATTAAAGTTGGAGGATCTACCAAAGTTGACTGGGATGTAACTAAGGTTACTCAAGGCTAAATTATCGATCATTTAAGGGGTATTTAATACTCGTTAAGCCCCTTAAATTTCTCTCTCATTCTGTTAATTATTTAGGGGTTTATATACCAAAATGGCTACTAACAAAAAGTCTCCTTATTTCGTTACTTTAGGTACAGGTGCTGACGCACAAGTACAACTAGATCCTGATATCTACACCTCTGCTGTACTCACTGAATTAGGCTTAAGTGCCACTAAGACAGCTAACGCTAAAGTGCTACGAGTTCCTATTGCTACTCTTGCAGCTAGTTCTTTTGCTGGCTTAGTTCGTGTAACTTGCGTTAAAGGTGCTGGCACTCCCGAAGAAGAAACCCGTCAAATCCGTTTACTGTGTGAAGCCTCTAAGCTTGATACCGCTAAAGCTGCTTTAGCTGGCAAAACTGTTAAGCTAGGCTATGGTGCTGCTGCTGTTGACTGGACTATCCAAGCCTAGTCTGCTTCTGGTTCTTAATAACTCATAATCTATCTATCCTATGGTGGTTATGAGTTATTTTTTTTATCTATTTAAAGTAAAACTATGGCTACATCAAAAAAAGAAAACAGATTTATAGGGATAGACCCTAATGTAGCTTTCAAGCTTAACTTAGATCCTGATATCTATAACTCTCAAATTTCGCCCCTTTTAGGTATGGGTAATACCTTGCTAGCTAACCAGAAGCAGGTAGATGCCACTATCCAAGTAGCTACTAAAAATGGTCATTGTGTAATACTTAAATGCACAGTTCAAAAGGGCGAAGGAATAAACCAAGAGACTAGACAGATAGAGCTAATCTGTGATGTAGATAATGCTGATACAGCACCCTCTCAATTGATAGGTAAGACTGTTAAGCTAGGCTATAAAACGCAGGCTACGGACTGGGAAGTTATATCAGCCTATGTCAAGGGGTAGGGTATGTCTAATCAATTGCCTGACTTCCTTACAGGCACATGGTTACAGAGGTATCATGTAGGTTTCGAAGGGGATAGAGTAGGCTCTTTTGGGGTAGCTCCTATTAGACCTGTCTTAATCCCTTTCCTATTCACTCAGCCATATGTAAGGCTAAGTGTAGATTCTATCCAGAAGAAAACTAACTGGACTTTTGGAGCTAGAGTTTATCAAACTATCACTACTCAATTAGGTTTTGAGGACGTAATTAGTGAGCATACTTTAGACTTGGGAAAACCTGAAATTATAAATATGCTTCTATTCCCAGATGGCTACAGATTAAAGCTTAGTTTCCCTACTTGGCTAGTAGATGTAGATATTGTTATCCATGAATACATAGAGGCTAATTAATGTCTATTCTTACCCCTTTTTTAAATATATTTAGGTCTGCTTTACTGTCTTCTGAAAGAGATAAAATACAGGCTAAATTTGATCACTTTGACGATAGAGTAGATAAGGTAGAATTGAGTATAGCTGTACTCACTGAGCAGTTGAAAGCTACTCATCAAATAAACTTAGCTAACCATGCTTTAGCCCTTGCTAATAATGAAGCTACAGAACAAAGGTTAAACGCTATTAGTGCTACTTGTTCCGCCACTGACTTAGTGGTTAAGCATAATCTAGCCTACATGAATGAGTCACTAGAAATGATTAAATCAGCACTTAAAGGGATTAAACCCTAAAGCTTAAATAGCTAATAAAATACCCTCTAAGTGATAAGCATAGAGGGTATTATTTTGTGTTTATTTCTGGGTTTTGACTAAAAGAAGTAGCCCCATCTGTCAGCTTGCTTGAAGTCTTGAGTCCATCCTATTGCTTCAAGGCAATTTTCTATTGCGGTTTTAGTGTACTGTACCTCCTTTAATCTACATTCATTCTCAAATTCGCTTAATAGAACAGAAAAGGGGGTTTTGCCTTTAGGTTTTTTTGTAGTAAACCGCATGGATTTATTAGAGGCTAGAAGCGAAGCATAGCCTCTAATAAACTCAGACAAGGTTTCTAGCTCTTCTGGACTAAGGCTATTTTTGTTGACAGATGGTAAAGCAGGCTTAAGATCAGGTGAGACAGGAGAAGAACTAAAAGTATTTTTTTTACTCAATTTAGCCCTTCTATCATCAAGAGCTTTTGCTTGATCTTGAATAGCTTTATATTCATCCAAAAAATTAACTAAATTAATTTGAAGATTTAGAGCATCATCAAATGATTTAACTAATTTAGCGGATTCTATATGGCTATTCATGTAACCCCGTATCAACTCGTCATCATTGCTTGTGATAGGGGTTTCGAGTTGTAATTGCAGTGATGAATGATGACGAGTTGACGCTAGAATCTCTCTAGCTTTAATGAAAGCCTTAACTAATTTGGCTTTAACTTGTACTACTTTGGTTGTGTTACGAGAGAGAGTAGCAATAAAAATAAATTGATCTTCTGTTAGGAGTGCAAATTTAGGAGGTTTAGGGTTGTTAACCCTGCCTTGTGTCGATTCCGTTTCAAACGTGATCGATCCAAAACTAGACTCAATAGATACTTGATGATTACGGATAGTTTCAAGTAGATTCTTATGCTCTATCCCTAAATGAGTAGCAATCTCTCTGGAATCGCAAACCAAAGTAGCGTCATTGATAGTTTGAATAGAAAATTCTGTCATTTTGTTTTTGGTGCATAGGTAGGAAAAATCTCGATCAATCTATCGTAGGAATAACCCATGTGTTCAATCGCAAAAGCAAAAGCCCTTTTTTTGGCTTTTAGACCGTGTAAGCCTCGCAGAGAGTTAATAAATAACTCTTCTTTGCAGGTTAACTGCATTTCTACAGAGTTTTTAGCAAGCAGGTTGATGTTTAAAAGACAAATAATACGAGTAAAACTAGAGCTTTGTATACAGCTCCGATAAGTCATTTTGTGAGGTATCATGCAGGTTAGCTAATATGACTAGATAAGTTAGTCTGTTAGTTAGGGCTAAGACATTGTTGGTAGCAATTTCCTAGCCCGTTAAAGTTGCGATTGCGTTTAGGCTTGGTGGCTACATTTTTAAACTTTGTAATAAAGTTTTTGTTATAAAATCAGAAACCATACAGTTTTGTATAACGTCATGTATTGCCATGAGAGGGAGCTAATAAAAGCTCATTTACCTAGATATGGCTTGCTGACTGGGTTTACACGCTTGTACTTGAATGTAACAATCAAGTTATAATATGTCAATAAATATAAGTTAATTTAAATGGTTAACTAAATAATCATAGTTAAATTGTTATGGCTAACAAAAAAGATAATCAAAAAGAATACAGCCCCAACTGGGGAGGTGTTAGAAGGGGTACAGGTGAAGAAACTGTAGTAATGCGTGTACCAATATCGCTAGCACCTATTGTTAAAGAAATGGTAGATGAGCATAAAGCTAATAAATGTAACGACTCTTAATCTCTAATCACAGTCATATCCTCACCTAAGCTTTTTAAGTAATAATCATGAAAGTTTAGATATTAATTTAATGAACAATAAATCTTGGATAACTAAGAGTGATATAAAAATCTTTGTTATTTTTGTTTTGTGTATATCCCTAGGATCATTACTAGGGCTTAGTTTAGGTGCTGTAGTCAGTAAATCACTACCTGTACCCTTTACCCTCCATACATGGTCTTTTATAGGCGCTATGTTTGGATTATTAGTTAGCCTGATTTTTATATCTAAACCTAAAAACAAAAAAAATAAATTTAAAAAACATAGTAGGAATGGGTTTAAATTTAATCACTTACTCTTTTACCTATTCATAGGGGCTATGTCAGGAATAGGGGTAATTTTGATAGCTGTAGGTATGTCTAAGGGTGAGGGATTGAACTTTGCTTACTTGCTATTCCAGATACCTAGCTCTATAGCAGTAGGGATTATTAATTCTAGGCGTGTCTTTAGAAATAACAAACCTACTGATGATCCTGATAGTGGTATTGAGTTTTCACCTGTACCTAAGAAACCTAAACCCTCAGACGATGACTTAGCCGTAATGCTTCTAAAGCGTAGGAAGAATGAAAACTATAGCGATATACACAGGTATTTAAATTAAGGTTTATTTTCACTAAATACTCATTTATTAAGTACTTGGCTACATTATTTGGGATTGTAATAAAGTTTTTATTACAAAGTGATTTTATGTACCTTTTAAGCAAATCATCATCTCAAGTATGCTTAAATAGGTGTAAGTCTTATCACTGGACTAAGCTTATTATCGTTGGACTGCTTGCTGTGTATACCTTCTGGGGCTTACGACTTTCTACCAAGAGTAAAAGCACCACTTTGGGGTAGTGGGGGTCTTGGGTTCAAATCCCAACATTCCGATTAATTGTTGATTAATCTAAGCGCAGCTTTACGCTGTTTGGGATTTTCAAGGTCTTTATAATATGGCTTGCCTGTTAACTCTTCTGATTAATTTCTGATACGAAGGGGCGTTATGTATGACATTTCCCAATTGGCTATCTCAGCAAGCAAAGCAAAACCCAGATCTAACTGCCTTAATTTTTAGAACGCCATATAAAGAAGCGGATGGCGATCGCTATCAAGATACAGAGACACTAGTTAATTACAGTCAGTCACATTATTGGACTTTTGCTCAGTTAGAAGCAGAGGTTAACCAGTGGGTTGATTTTTTGCAAAATTTAGGAATTAAATCTGGCGATCGCGTTGGTCTGCTAATGGCAAATCATCCTCGATACGTCATGCTTGTTCATGCGCTATCTCGATGCAAGGCGATCGCTGTTTTTCTTAATACGCGACTCACTGCCGTTGAAATTAAGTTCCAAATTCAAGACAGTCAAGCTCAATACTTATTCCACGATCATCAGCATACTGCGATCGCCAAGGTACTAGATTCCATAGTCCAAACTATCAATAGTGATTCAAATTTTAATGGGAACGTTACTTCTCGCTCTCAAGATCGATTCTCTGGTATGGATCAGAACAAGCAACGTAACCTAGAACCAGAGGTTGTTCTGCAAGCTAATCGAACGGAACAAATTCTAGCTCAAGACTACAAATGTGCTGATCTACCCATAGAAGAAAATTCTATTCATGGAATCTTTTATACTTCTGGAACTACGGGAAAGCCGAAGGGAGTTCCTCTCAGCTATGGTAATCATTGGCATAATGCGATTGCCTCAAACTCAAGAATAGGAGCTAACCTCAATGATAATTGGCTACTGTGCCTGCCGTTGTTTCATGTGGGGGGAATGGCGATCATTTGGCGGAGCGTGATTAGTGGCATGACTTTAACGTTACTACCAAGATTTGACGAGCAGCAAGTATTAGAAGCGATCGCTGCCGAAAAAGTAACATTGATCTCCCTTGTACCAACTATGCTATCCCGCCTATTAGAACATTCTCTTTGGCGAAATCTTTGTAATTTACGAGGAATTCTGCTAGGTGGAGCAAACGCAAATTCAGAACTAACTAATCGTTGTTTAAGATTAGGTCTACCTATTATGCCAACCTATGGCATGACAGAGACAGCCTCTCAATTTGCGACTCTCCTACCTCATGAGGCGAAGCTTAAACAAGGTTCTTCAGGACGACCATTATCAGGAAATCAATTGCGAATTATTAAGGGAGAAGATCATATTCAAGAGGTCAACGTTGGTGAGATTGGACAAGTTTTGGTGCGCGGCAAAAGCGTAATGTCAGGTTATTTACATAGACAGGTCAACGTCGATGCTCAGGGTTGGCTACATACCGGAGACTTGGGTTATCTTGATGCAGATGGATATCTATATGTGGTCAGTCGCCGTTCTGACTTGATTATTAGTGGTGGTGAAAATATTTATCCAGCAGAAATAGAAGCTATTTTAGTCACACATCCTGCAATTAATGATATTTGCGTTATAGGGTTGGCAGATCCTGAGTGGGGCGAACAAGTTGTGGCGATCGCTGTTACCAAATCGCTAGTCACTCTGTCAGAACTGAGATCGTTTTGTGAGCAGAAATCTCTAGCTCGTTACAAACTCCCAAAATCTTTGCTGATTGTTGATGCTCTGCCGAGGAGTGCCTCTGGTAAATTGTTACGCCATGAAATACGCGATCAACTCATATCAAACAAAAAATAGCGTAGCAAATGCTTTGATTGCCACATGTTCAAACAATCGGCACAAAAAACTGTACGGGTAGGCAAGTAAACAAACCAATGGCGGTAATCAGTTAATCTACGGTTCGGATATCCCTAAAGGCATATAAATGAGAGAAAAGGTTTACACAGCAGCATATGTAAAGATATATTAAATGCATAGCGAAAGCTAATTATAAATACATGCAAACAGCAATCATAAACCAATGACCACAGCAGTACAGAGACGCGAAAGCGCATCAATCTGGGATCAGTTTTGCAACTGGATCACCAGCACCAACAACAGACTATA